>JBBRZH010000062.1:0-3109 GCA_038236935.1 Lysobacterales bacterium | reverse complement strand
GGCGTCGCGGGATTCAGCACCAGCCCGGCGCGGCACCCGTTCGACTTGATCAACTGGATGGTGCGATGCACGTGGCGGCTGGCTTCGGGATGAAAGCTGATGTCGGTGGCACCGGCAGCGGCGAAATCCGGAATGATGCGGTCCACCGGTTCAACCATCAGGTGCACGTCGATCGGGGCGGTGACGCCGTGCTTGCGCAGCGCTTCGCAGACCATCGGCCCGATAGTGAGGTTGGGCACGTAATGGTTGTCCATCACATCGAAATGCACCCAGTCGGCGCCGGCGGCGAGTACGTTGTCGACCTCCTCGCCCAACCGGGCGAAATCGGCGGAAAGAATGGACGGTGCGATGACGGTAGGTTGCATGTGGATCCCGGATTGCGTCGCTTCAGGCTTGGGTTTTTGTTTTCAGGTGCGGCGTTTGCGGATGCGCGCGTAGGCGGCATTGACTTCGCGGGTTCTGCGTTCGGCCTGACGTCTCGGCTCCTCGCCCACTGCCCGGTCCGGATGATGCTGCGCGAGCAGGCGGCGCCGGGCGAGGTCGACCTCCGCGGCGCTGGCTGCTGCCGTAAGCCCCAGCAGGCGATACGGGTCATCAGGGCGCTCGTTGAACCATCCCTCATCCACCGCATGGCCGATCAACAGGCCCAGCAGCGCGCCCAGCAGCGAATCGGAGCGCAGCAGCACGAAGCCCGCGACGAGGCCGATCATCTTGCCGTTCCAGCGGCTGGCGGATGCGCGGTTCTTCATCGCGGCAGTTTACAGGCGGTGGCCGGCGCACCGTTACACTAGGCGGCCGTTGGTACTTCCTGCTGGATTGCGCGTGGCGAATCAACTGCGACCCTACCTTCTCGAGTCGGACCTTCCTGGCTTGCCACTGCGCCATCGCGGCAAGGTGCGGGATGTGTTCGAGCTGCCGTCCACCAGCCATGAACCATTGCTGTTGATCGTTGCCACCGACCGGCTCAGTGCGTTCGATGTGGTGCTGCCGGACCCGATCCCGGGCAAGGGCGAGATGTTGTGCCAGATCAGCAATTTCTGGTTCGCACAGACTGCACATTTGGTCCCCAACCACCTGACCGGCATCGATGTGGCCAGCGTGCTGCCGGCAGGCGTCGATGCGACGCTGTATGCCAGGCGTTCGGTGGTGACGAAGAAACTCAAGCCCGTGCCGGTGGAAGCCATCGCGCGTGGTTACCTGATCGGCAGCGGCTGGAAGGATTACCAGCGGACCGGCCGGGTCAGCGGCATCACCCTGCCCGACGGCCTGCAGCAGGCCGAACAACTTCCGCAGCCGATTTTCACCCCGTCGACCAAAGCCGCGGTCGGCGACCACGACGAGAACATCGACTTCGATACGATGGTGCGCACGGTAGGCGCCGAGCTTGCCGAACAGGTGCGCGACGCCACGCTGCGCCTCTACACGTTCGCGCGCGACTATGCGTTGCAACGCGGCATCATCCTGGCCGATACCAAATTCGAGTTCGGCACCGACGCCGATGGCCGTCTGTACGTGATGGACGAAATGCTGACACCAGATTCGTCACGCTACTGGCCGATGGAGGCGTATTCGGTCGGGACCAGTCCGCCGAGTTTCGACAAGCAGTTCGTGCGCGATTACCTGGAAACGCTGGGCTGGAATAAAACCGCGCCCGGCCCCCATTTGCCCGCCGAAGTGATCGAGCGTACGCGCGAAAAATACGCCGACGCCTTGCAGCGCCTGGCGGAAATTTCCGTCGACTGAGCGACAGCCAATGAGCATGTCCACCGACAACGAACGGCCGATCGATCGCTGGTTCAAGCATTACTCCGACGATCACCGCAACGACACCAACCAGTGGATCCATGTGTTCGCGGTGCCCGCCATCCTGTGGAGCGCTGTGGCGATGTTGTGGTGCGTTCCAGTGCCTGGAACGCTGTTCCAGCCCGGCTTGTGGGCGGCGCTGACCATGTTCTTTGCGTGGATGTTCTATAACCGCGCATCACGCAAACTGGGCTACGGAATGCTGGCGATCTTCGTCGCGATGGCGTGGTCGATGCGCTGGTTATATGCGTTGCTTGGCCAACAGCATCTGCTGTTTGTGGGGATCGGAATCTTCGTCGTGGCCTGGATCGCGCAATTCATCGGCCATCGGATCGAGGGCCGCAAGCCGAGCTTCCTGACAGATCTCACCTACCTGCTGATCGGCCCGGCATGGGTGCTCGCAAAGCTGTATCGCAAGCTCGGTTGGTCATACTGACCAGGACGCCTCAATGTGGCGTTGGCGCTGGCGTCGGCGCAGTGGGTCGACCTGCGCGAATCTCATGCAACAACTGTCGCAACCAGACCTCGCTTTCCACTTCGCGGCCATCGGCAAAACGGACGCGATAAGCAATGCCCGTCCACGAAGATCGGGTCGCCAGGACGTCGATGAATTGTTCTGCGGTGGTGATGCGGCCATGTGCTGCGGAAAGTTTGCGCTTCAGATGCGCGGCCGCTTCGGCTGCCGTGTGTTCACTGCCATTCCGGATAAACACAACGTCGCGCGAATGCGCGACGCGTGAAATCAACGCGTCGATTTCTGGGCTTTGTGTGTTCACTGCGGCTGATGCCAGCATCGGGGCAACCAGCGAAAATACGAACACCAGCCAAGCACTTCGAAGTCTGTTCATTAGCCCAGCATGCCCAAGACACGTCAACGCGGGCTGAACATCTTCGCGTCAGGCTGGAAGCGTCGCGGCGCATAGCCAAAATCCCGCCATGCCGGAGTCGCATCGAACACCAGGTCGCTGCGCATTCGCGCGATGGCAGCCTCGCCAAGACTGGCGGCATATCCGCCCAACCGCGCAACTCCGAGCGCTGTCCCAAACAGCCAAGGCGGAACTTCGACCAACCGTGGACGCGGCTGCAACGCATGGAGCGTGCGCAGGATCATGTCGCGATAGGCGAGCGTTTCCCCGCCGGGCAGCGCATAGATCTGTCCGTGCGCAGGAGTTGCATCACATGCGAGCAGCGCGGCTTCTGCGAGGTCGTCGACATGCACCGGCTGGCGCAGCCCGCAGGCATCTCGCGGCAATACGAACCATCCCCACCTGGCCGCAAGCGCCGCGACCCGCGTGAGGGTGCGATC
>JBBRZH010000061.1:0-3180 GCA_038236935.1 Lysobacterales bacterium | reverse complement strand
TTGTCCTGGTACTCGATCTCCGCTTCTGCAAGCGCCGACCCGCAATCGAAACACCAGTGCACCGGCTTCACGCCGCGCGCGAGGTGGCCGCGGTCGATGATCTTTGCCAGCGCGCGCAGCATCTCGGCCTCATAGCCGAAATCCATCGTGCGATACGGATTGACCCAATCACCGAGGATCCCGAGCCGCTGGAAATCCACGCACTGCACGTCGATCTGTGCATTGGCGTATTCGCGGCATTTCGCGCGGAATCCTGCGGCATCGAGCTTGTCGCCGACCTTGCCCCACTTCTTCTCGATCGCGATTTCAATCGGCAATCCATGGCAATCCCAGCCCGGCACGTACGGGGCATCGAAGCCGGCGAGCAGCTTCGACTTGACGACGGCGTCCTTCAACACCTTGTTGACGGCATGGCCGAGATGGATCGCGCCATTCGCATACGGCGGGCCGTCATGCAGCACGAACGACGGGCGCCCTTTGACGTGAGCGCGCAGTTGCGCGTACAAGCCATCCTGCTGCCAGCGCTTGAGCGTTTCCGGTTCACGCTTTGGCAAGTCCCCGCGCATCGGAAATTCGGTCGCCGGCAGATGGATCGTGGCCTTGTAGCGATTGGGATCAGATTCCTGGGTCACGCGTAGGCCTGTCGTGGAAGGTCATCAAGGATGGTGCGCGCCTGCGCGGCGTCGCGATGCATTTGCTCGACCAGAGTCGCCAGGTCGGCGAATTTTTCTTCGTTGCGGAGTTTGGCGACGAATTCGACTTCGATCCGGCGCGCGTAGAGGTCGCCTTCGAAATCGAACAGATGTGCTTCGAGCAGCGGCTTGGTGCCGCCCACCGTCGGCCGTGTCCCGAAGCTCGCGACGCCGGTCACGGCGCCTGGACTGACACCATGCACACGCACCGCAAAGATTCCGGAAAGCGGAGGCAGCTTGCCGCCGTAGCACAGGTTGGCCGTCGGATAACCCAGCGTGCGGCCGAGGCGCTGGCCCCGAACGACGCGGCCGCCGATTGCATAAGGCCGCCCCAGCAGCCGTGATGCCGTCGCGAAGTCGCCTGTCGCCAGCGCAGTCCGGATCCGGGTGCTGGAGATGCGTGCGCCATCATCGACCGCTTCGATCGCATTCGCGGTGAACCCATTGGATTCGCCGAGCGATTGCAGGGTCCGCAGGTCACCTTTGCGATCCCGGCCGAACCGGAACCCGGGCCCCACCCATACTTCGCGGGCGCGGAGACGGGCCACGAGCATGGTGCGGACGAAGTCTTCCGCCGACATGGCAGCGAGCCTGGCGTTGAACCGCAGCAGGCCGACAAGATCAACACCAAGGTGACGCAAGCCTTCGAACTTCGCGCGAGGAAGAGTCAATCGCGGTGCCGGCAAGTCCACCGCAAAAAACTCCCGGGGCAACGGCTCGAAACTCAGCGCCACCGCGGGGACGTCGAGCGTCCGCGCACGCGAAACCGCATGGCGCACCAGCGCGCGGTGGCCAAGGTGCAAGCCATCGAAAGCGCCGATGCAGACCACGCTGCCTTGGGGGCACAACAGCCCGCCTTCGACGTCACGGAACAGCCTGCTCATTGAACCCTGAAGTATAGCCATCGGCTGAAGGATCAATGCTCGCGCAGTTCGCGCATGCGCCAGCCCATTGCCAGCAGCGTCGCTGCGTAGGCGGCGGCGCCGGCACCGACCAACCCGATCAGCCAAAACAGACGCACGACAACCGGCGCGGTCAGGAAATCCGGACCGACATGCAGACCGAGCCCCACCACCGTGCAGAGTGCCGCGCAGGCCAGCAGGAGGCGCATCGAGAATCGTCCCCAGCCAGGTTGCGCCTGGTAGACGCCGTCACGACGCAGCCAGCGCCACAGCAATCCCAGGTTGAGATAGCTGGCCAATGCACTGGCGATGCCGAGCGCCAGATGCAGCCCCGGCGTGCCAGCCAGCGCGGTCCACACGCCCTGTGCCTTCAGCGCTGCGGGCACCCAGAGCACGTAAAGCAAGGAGAGGATCGCGAAATTGAGCAGCATGTTCGCGACCAGGGCCGACACTCCAGCCCGTACGGGCGTCGTCGTGTCCTGTCTCGAGTAGAACGCCGGTAGAACCACCTTCACCATCGCGAACGCCGGCAGTCCAAAGCTCAGGCCGAACACCGACAATGCGGTCATCCGCGTGTCAAAAGCGGTGAAATGGCCATGCTGGAAAATCGTCGCGACGAGCGGCTGGCACAACAACATCAATCCGAGCGCGGCAGGAACCGAGATCGTCAATGTGTTTCGCAGCCCCCAATCCAGCGCACGCGAGAAACCGGCGTGGTCTGCCCTGACGTAATGTCGCGATAGCGTGGGCAGCATGACCGTGCCCAGGGCAATCCCGAACACGCCCAGCGGCAGCTCGAGGAAGCGATCGGCGAGCGATAGCCACGTCTGCGAACGCGTCAGCAAATACGCCGCGATCCACGTATCGAGCAGCAGGTTGATCTGGGCAACCGATGACCCGAACAGCGTTGGCACCATCAGCCGCATGACCTTGCGCACACCGATGTGCTGCCAGCCCCAGCTCGGCAGTGACAACAGGCCAAGCTTGTTCAGCGCCGGGAGCAGGAACAGCAGCTGGAGCACGCCAGCGGCGAGCACGGCCCAGCCCATCGCCATGATCGGCACCTGCAGCCGCGGGGCCAACCACAGCGCGCCAATGATCATGCATAGATTCAGGATCACCGGTGCAAGTGCCGGCAGCCCGAACCGATGGAAGCTGTTGAGCACGCCTGCCGCCAGCGCCGTGAGCGACACGAACAGCAGGAACGGGAATGTCAGCCGGATAAGGTCGGTCAGCAGACCCAGCTTGTGGGTATCGTGCGGCGAAAATATCTGGGCGATCTGTGGGGAAAACAGCATTCCCAGCGTGGTCACCACCAGCAGCACCGCCCCGAGCGTGCCGGCGACGCGCGAGACCAGTTCACGCAATTCGACGTGCGGCCGGGTTTCCTTGATCTCGGTGAATACGGGAACAAAGGCGGTCGAGAACGAGCCCTCGGCGAACAGCCGCCGCATGAAATTCGGGATGCGAAAAGCGACCCAGAAAGCGTCCGTTGCCGCGCTTGCACCGAATACATAGCTGATCGACTGGTCACGGACCAGGCCCAGGACCCGCGAGACCATGGTCATGCTGCTGAATGAGACCAG
>JBBRZH010000060.1:0-5653 GCA_038236935.1 Lysobacterales bacterium | reverse complement strand
GCGCACGACCTGGCGTTTTACGAGAAATCACCCGTGCTGTTTCCGCATACCGAATCCAAGTCATGGTTCGACAGTAAATCCGATGCCGACCTGACCACCATCGCACTGCGCAACAGCAGCCTGCAGGGCGCCTACCTGCTGCTCGCCGCGCGCGCATTGGGCCTCGACTGCGGCCCGATGTCGGGGTTTGACAACGCCAAGGTAGACGCCGCGTTTTTCTCGGGTACCCGCATCTGCTCAAATTTCCTCATCAACCTGGGCCACGGTGATCGCGCCAGCATATTCGCGCGTTCACCGCGACTGGGGTTCGACGAAGCCTGTCGCATCGAGTAGTCCTCCCGCAACTTCCATCACCAATCCAGAAGGACGCGACATGCCCAACGCGATGATCCGCCTGCTCGCTGCCGCTTCACTGTCAGTGGTTGCGAGTGCAGGCATTGCCGCACCGGTCACCTACGCGCTGGATCCGGGACACACACATGTGTTTTTCAGCTGGACCCATTTCGGCTTCAGCCACCCGGCGGGCCGCTTCGACAAGATCGAAGGCGATTTCCAGTTCGACGCCGCCGATCCGACGAAGTCTTCCCTGACGGTGACTATCCCCATCAGCAGCATCGACACCGGCGTCGCCAGACTCGACGAGGATCTGCGCGGCGCTGATTTTTTTGATGCCGCCAAGTTCCCGACGGCAACGTTCAAGAGCACGCGCGTGCGACGGGTCGGTGCGCATGGACTCAAGGTCGACGGAACCCTGACCATCCATGGCGTCACCAAGCCTGCGATTCTGGACGTCACCATCAACAAAATCGGCGTGCATCCGATGGGCGGTCGCCCTGCCGCGGGGTTCGATGCCACGACCACCATTAAGCGCAGTGACTTCGGCATTGCCAAATACGTGCCGAACGTCAGCGACGAAATCGCGATCTCGATCTCGACCGAAGCGATGGGCCCCAAGGTCGCTGCGGCAGGACGAAACAAGCCGTGATCATCGAGCGCCCGTCGGCGGCGCGCGGTACGGTGCAGACCGACTGGCTCGACAGCAGGCACACGTTCTCCTTCGGCCACTACCACGATCCGCAGTGGATGGGGTTTGGTGCGCTGCGCGTGATCAACGAGGATCGCGTGGCTCCCGGTCGCGGTTTCGCGCCACACAGTCATGCCAACATGGAAATCCTCAGCTATGTGCTGTCCGGCGCACTGTCGCATCGCGATAGTGCATCGGGCGTCGCTGGACAGTCTCAGGATGAAGCGACGAAAACGCTCCGGTCAGGCGAGCTGCAATGGATGAGTGCCGGGCACGGAATCGAGCACAGCGAGTTCAATGCGTCGGACAACGAGCCGGTACATTTCCTGCAGGTCTGGATCCAGCCCGATCGCGTGAACGCCCCGCCCGCACATGCGCAGCGGGCATTCGATCCTGCGGCCCGGCGTGCTCGCTGGGCGACACTAGCTTCGCCGGGCGGCGAAGACGGGAGCCTGGCGATCCGCCAGCAGGCGTGGTTGCGTGGAACGTTGCTCGCTCACGATGATGCCGTGCAGTTCACCCTCGAGCCATCGCGTCGTTACTGGCTGCATGTGGCATCCGGAGACGTGCAACTGGATGGACGACGGCTGGCCGCAGGGGATGCCATCGGCTTCGTCGCTGAGGCAGGAGTGCATCATGTGACTGGCAATGGCAATGGCGATGCTCTTGCCGATGTGCTGTTGTTTGATTTGCCAGCGTAGACGTCGCTGGACAACAAGACGGCGCATGGGTCTCCCGCAAACGCGCAGGCACGTAGTGTCGATCGGCACCAACGGCAACCCAGCCTTCCTCGCATGGCCTTGCAGGCGTCGACGCTATAATCGGCTGGTCTTGACACGGCAACCCCCTCGCAACCGCAGCAGGCAGCCTCCATGAGCGCCCAGACCCAGACCCGACCGCCCAACCTGGGCATGCAGGTGACCACGTTCGAGAACCCGATGGGCATCGACGGCTTCGAGTTCGTCGAATTCGCCGCGCCGCACGGGCAGGGCGATCTTCTGCGCGACTATTTCACGCGCATGGGATTCACCGCCGTGCTCCAGCACAAGACGCGTGCGATCACCGTGTATCGGCAGAACGGTGTCAATTTCCTCGTCAATGAAGATCCTGATTCGTTCGCCGCCGACTTCGCCCGGTCGCACGGTCCAAGCGCCTGTGGTTTCGCGATCCGTTTCAACAGGCCGGCCCACGAGGTCTGCTCGATGGTGATCGCCAACGGCGGGGAGGCGATCGACCATAAACCCGAAAGCAAGGCGGTCGATGCGCCCGTGGTCAAGGGCATTGGCGATTGCATGCTGTACCTGGTCGATCGCTATGGCGACAACGGACACATGTATGAAGACTTCCTTCCGGTGCAGGGCGCCGACCAGAATCCCCACGGGTTCGGGCTGACGTTCATCGACCATCTCACCCACAACCTGTATTTCGGCAACATGCAGAAGTGGTCGGACTACTACGAGCGCCTGTTCAATTTCCGCGAAATCCGCTATTTCGACATCAAGGGCGCCAAGACGGGCCTGGTGTCGAAGGCAATGACCGCGCCCGACGGCGTCGTGCGAATCCCGCTGAATGAAAGCAGCGATCCCAAGTCGCAGATCAACGAATACCTCGACGCCTACCAGGGCGAGGGCATCCAGCACATCGCCTGCTTCACCGACGACATCTATTCAACAGTGGAGCGGATGCGTGAAGCGGGCATCGAGTTCCTTGACACACCCGAGGCCTATTTCGAGGTGATCGACGAGCGCGTGCCCAATCACGGGGAAGACGTCCCGCGGCTGGCGAAAAACCGGATCCTGATCGATGCGGACCTGGAGACCAAGCAGCGCAAGCTGCTGCAGATCTTCACCACCAATGCGATCGGGCCGATCTTCTTCGAGATCATCCAGCGCAAGGGCAACGAAGGGTTCGGCGAAGGCAACTTCCAGGCATTGTTCGAAAGCATCGAACGCGACCAGATGAAACGCGGCGTGCTGTGATCGCGGACGCGCAATGAAATCGAACGGGTACCAATCGGGCTTCGGCAACAGCTTCGCCACCGAAGCGATTGCTGGCACGTTGCCGGTCGGCCGCAACTCGCCCCAGCGCGTCGCGCACGGCTTGTATGCGGAGCAGTTGTCCGGCACGGCGTTCACGGCGCCGCGCAGCGAAAACCGTCGTAGCTGGCTGTACCGCATCCGCCCGGCGGCGATGCATGGGACGTTTGCGTTGCTGGAACAGGCGCGGTTCCACAATGATTTTGGTACCGGCCCGATCACACCGGACCAGCTGCGCTGGAATCCGTTGCCGTTTCCCGATGCGCCGACGGATTTTCTCGATGGTCTGCTGACCATGGCGGGTAATGGCTCGCCGGCGGCACTGCATGGCATCGGCATCCACCTGTATGCCGCCAATCGCGACATGCTGGGTCGTTACTTCTACGATGCCGATGGCGAATTGTTGATCGTGCCGCAGCAGGGCCGTCTGCATATCGAGACGGAACTGGGGGTGCTCGAGGTCGAGCCGCAGGAGGTCGCAGTGATCCCGCGCGGCGTGCGCTTCCGCGTGGCGTTGCCCGATGGCAGCGCGCGTGGGTACGTCTGCGAAAACTTCGGCGCGTTGTTGCGCTTGCCGGATCTGGGCCCGATCGGCAGCAATGGCCTGGCCAACCCCCGCGACTTCCTGTCACCACAGGCGGCCTTCGAGGGCAGCGAAGGCACGTTCGAGTTGATCGCCAAATTCCAGGGCTACCTGTGGCGCGCCGACATCGGCCATTCGCCGCTGGACGTAGTCGCCTGGCATGGCAACTACGCGCCGTACAAATACGATCTACGCCGCTTCAACACCATCGGTTCGATTAGTTTCGATCACCCCGATCCCTCAATCTTCCTGGTGCTGACGTCACCAAGTGATACTCCCGGCGTGGGCAACCTGGATTTCGCGATCTTCCCGCCGCGCTGGCTGGTGGCGCAGGACACGTTCCGGCCGCCATGGTTCCATCGCAATGTCGCCAGCGAGTTCATGGGCCTGATCCATGGAACCTACGACGCCAAGGCCGAAGGTTTCGCGCCCGGCGGCGCCAGCCTGCATAACTGCATGACCGGGCATGGCCCGGATGCGGCGACGTTCGAGAAGGCCAGCAATGCCGAGTTGTCGAAGCCCGATGTCATCACGGACACCATGGCCTTCATGTTCGAAACGCGTGCGGTGATCCGGCCGACGCGGCAGGCGGTCGATGCGGCACATCGACAACGTGATTACCAGGCGTGCTGGACGGGGTTGCAAAAACATTTCCAGGCGCCGCGTTGAGTCTTTTCGCAACACATTAACGGGGTCGCGCTAGGCTCCTCGATCACTCGTAGTCATCCCAGTGGAAACCCCATGCTGCGCAAACTCCCGATCCTGTTGCTGTGCGTGGCATTGGTGGCCTGCAAACGCGAGCCTTCGGCCGCGCCTGCAGCGACCACGCCCGCCCCGGTGGCCGCAACATCAGCCCATCCAGCCAGCGTGGTCCGAGCTCCCCAGGCTACGGCATTGACGCAGACCGGCGATGCCCACATCAACGGCTATGGGCACCTGCATTTCGGGATGAACGCCGATGAGATGAAGCAGGCCTGGGATGGGGAATTGAACGGCAAACCCACGTCCGGCGTCATCTGCTACTACCTCACGCCCAACTCGGTGAAGGCACCGGGCGATTTCGGTTTGATGGTGGAGTCCGACAAGTTCGTCCGCTATGACGTCGGCACCGACAAGGAGACGGCGCCGGGCGGGGGCAAGCTTGGGATGGACATCGCCGGGATCCGCAAGCTGTATGCCGGTCACGTGACTGAGACGCCACACAAATACGTCAAAGGCGGCATGGTCCTGCGCGTGGAATCCAGCGATGAGGCCGGCGGCGTGGTGGTGTTCGAGACCGATGCCACTGGCAAGGTCACCACGTGGCGCGTCGGACAGGTTCCGCAGATCGACTATGTCGAGCGTTGCGGGTGAACCGCCCAGCCAGAGCAGGCTGCAAAGATTGACTGAAGTGGGGAGCTGGTTGCCGGTGCAGATGCGCAAGGTGCCGCAGGAAAATCGCTGATGCGCGAGGCACTTGTGTTCGGCGCCAGCGGCCAGATCGGCGCGCCGTTGCTTGCACGGCTGCAGGACGCTGGCTGGCGCGTGGTCGCGGTCTCGCGCGACCCGCACATCGAGGTGCATGGCGTGCGCTGGTTGCGCGGCGACCTCGCACATGTCGATGGATTACCGGCCTCGGTCGAGGCGGTCTTCAGCTGCGGGCCGCTCGACCAGTTCGCCGACTGGTATGCAGGAGCAACAATCGCCGCGTCGCGTGTGATTGCATTCGGATCCACCAGCATCGAGGTCAAGTCCGGTTCCATCGACATGGTGGAACGCGATGTTGCCTCGCGCTTGGCGCAGGCCGAACGCGTCCTGTTCGCCGCGGCAACCACGCGCGACGCCCACGCCACCTTGTTGCGCCCGACACTGGTGTATGGCGCCGGTCGAGATCGCACCCTCACGCGGGTCGCGGCGCTTGCGGCCAGGTGGGGATGGTTCGTATTGCCGCGAGATGCCTGCGGGCTGCGCCAGCCGGTGCATGTCGACGACCTCGCAGAAGCCGCGCTGCTCGCATGTGATGCAACTCCT
>JBBRZH010000059.1:0-7145 GCA_038236935.1 Lysobacterales bacterium | reverse complement strand
TGCGGCTCGTGTGGACTCACGCCTCAGCGCGCGCCAATCAGGTCCAGCGTCGCAACGCCAGTGCGGGGATTGCGGACCTTCATCCGCAGGTGCTGGCCCCGCTCCGATGCCATCCCCGCAGCCATGCCCGCAGCCATATCGCGGGCGGTCGCGCCGGAAACCTGATGATCATTGACCTCTAGCAACACGTCACCCGGTTCCAGTCCCGCCGCAGCCGCCGCCGATCCCGGTGACACACCAGTGACCACGACTCGATTCAGCCGTGGGCTAAACAGGCGGGTCGTCAACATCTGGGTTTCGAATCCCAAGTTGCCCTCGGCGGCGAATGCAGGAGCAATCGCAGCGGACAGCAGGGTGACAACAAGCGCGGTTCGGGACAGGTATGGCATCAGGGTTTCCAGGCGTGGGTTTCGAGAAAGGGATCAAGCGAAGCGGAAGATCGGCTGCGGTGGAGAGGTGAAACGGCGATTGCCGAAATAGCTGCGGCTGCGGCGCCTACCTGTGGCGAATCCGGAGTCGCGGGTGAGTCGGCGGTCACTGGCCTCGACTGGCATGAAACGGGCGTCGTTCAGCTTCGGAGTCAGGCTCGTGGGAGTCGACGCGCCAGGAATGACGTGCATGTATCTCTAAAACGGGTGTGATTCGGTGTTTCGGTATAGTACACCACCACGCAAGCAGCGCCATAGGCCAAAGGTCACCCTGCGCCAGATTGGGTGATCTCGTGAAAAGGCCACGGTTCGGCCTGCCCGCGCATCGAGTGATCAGGAGCTGCGGAACGCAGTTGGCTAGTTGATAGAGGCGCCCGGGCACCCGCATGGGTGGGCCTGGGTGGGCCCAATTTTCAACGTTTGCAATAGGCAAACTCCAAGGCGCGCGGCGGCGCGGCATGTTGGGTCGCAGGCCCGTCTTCACCTGCGATCGCGTGAGGACGACATCCGGGCAGCAACCCGCTGCGGCAGCTCTGCACCAGCAATCCGGAGGACATTGGCAATAGCCAGCGCGCTTTACACAGTCGCCAGTTGACACTGGCCCGCAGGCGCGGATGATGCTGGGGTCGCAGTCCGCGACTTGATTCCGGAGATCGCCAATGCATCCTTCCCTCAAGCCGCTTGGGTACGCCACTGTCCTGCTGGCGCTGGCCGCGTGCGGCAAACACGACGCCGACGACACGGCCGCGCAGACCCCGCCGCCGGCCGCCACCGTTGCGCAACCCGCGGCACCCGATGCCACGGCCGTGCCCGTTCCAGCCACCGTACCGGCACCGAAATTGCAGGCCGCGCTGCGGGACTTGTGGCACGGACATATCGTCCACACCCGCGAGTACGCAATGGCCGTTCATGACCACAAGGATGCCGATCAGAAGAAAGCCGCCGATGCAGTCGTGGCCAACGCAAAACAGATCAGCGACGCCGTGGCCGGTTTCTACGGCAAGCCCGGCGGCGACCGCATGCTGGAACTGCTCGGTGCCCACTGGGCGGGCGTGCAATCACTGACCGATGCGCGTGGCAAGGCAGATGCCGCCGCAGCCGACAAGGCGATGAGCGACCTGACCATCAACGCCGGGGACATCGCCAAGTTCCTGTCGGGGGCCAATCCCAACCTGCCCAACGACACCGTGCGTGGCTTGATGCTCGCCCATATCGCCCACCATAGCCAGCAGATCCAGCAGGTCATGGCTGGCGACACCCAAGGCGAAGCCGCGACTTGGGTCGCGATGCAGCAGCACATGGACACCCTTGCCGATGCACTGGCCGGCGCCATCGCAAAACAGTTCCCCGACAAGGCGAGCTGACCGATCACCCGGTTGCCGGCAATGGCAAACGGCCTGGCGAATTTCGGCGACACCCAGCAGCGGCTGTTGCGACAGCTGCTGCTGGCGCCGGATGGATGTGCGGTCGAAGAGTTGTGCGAACGCCTGCACATCAGCCACAACGCGGTGCGCCAGCATCTCAACGCGCTGCTCGGCCATGACTACGTCGAGCGCGTGCAGGCGCGTGCGACCGGGGGGCGTCCGCAGGCAAGGTTCGCGTTGACTTCCCTGGGGCGCGAACTGTTCCCACGCAACTACGGGGCGATCGCGGGGGCGTTGCTGGCGCAATTGCACACGCGGATGGGCGAGGGCGAGGTCGGCACCCTGTTGCAGGACCTGGGCGCGACCGTGGCTGCCACCCAGGCGGCGCTGCAGCCCGGCAATGGCCCTGACGGCATGGCGCGCGCGCTGGCCCAGCGCCTGGATGGCCTGGGCTATGAGGCCGTGCCGGCAAAGCACGGCGATGAATGGCAGGTGGAAGCGTTCAACTGTGTGTTTCATGCCCTGGCCAAGCAACATCCGCAGGTCTGCAAGTTCGACCTAGCCTATCTCGAAGCCGTCAGCAAACGCCGCATCCACCACATGGAATGCATCGTGCGCGGAGGACATGTCTGCCGCTTCCGGATCGGCACGGAGCCGCCTTCCCGCGGCCGGGAAACGGCGGAGGGTTGACGGCGCACGCGTCGCCGCACCCACAATGCGCCGATGGATACCGCTGCCCTGCTGGAAACCGTCGAACGCGAAACCGCCCCTGATCCCCGCTGGAGCGTGCTGTGGCTGCATGGCCTGGGCGCGGACGGCCATGACTTCGCGCCGATGGTTCCCGAGCTGGTGCGGCCCGGCTGGCCGGCGATCCGCTTCATTTTTCCACATGCCCCGCAGCGGGCCGTCACCATCAATGGCGGCATGCGCATGCGTGCGTGGTACGACATCCGCGATGCGGATTTCGGCAGTCGTGCCGACACGGTGGGCGTTGAGCAATCGATCGTCCAGGTCGATGCACTGATCGCTCGCGAAGCGGTGCGTGGAATCCCGGCATCGCGGCTGATCCTGGCCGGCTTCTCGCAAGGGGGTGCGATCACGCTGGCTGCCGGGCTGCGTCGCCGCGAACCGCTGGCGGGGCTCATTGCGCTGTCCACGTACCTGCCACTGCACGAACGCGCGGCGCAGGATTGCGTGGGCCCAGCCATCACGCAACCCGTCTTCATGGCCCACGGCGCCCAGGATCCGGTCGTGCCGTACAGCGCAGGCGAACAGAGCGCGGCACTGCTCCGGCAACTTGGATTCAGCATCGACTGGCATCGCTATCCGATGGCGCACTCGGTCTGCGGCGAAGAAATCACCGACCTCGCCGACTGGCTGTCGCGACGGTTTGCCTTGGCTTGACCGTGACGCATCACCATGACGCCCCGCCAAAGCCCGGCTACTATCGTTTGAAGGGTGGAGAACCTGGTGAGGCATGATGCCAACACGCTGGCGACGGATGACAGGGCACCGATGAACATCGTCATCGTCGACGACGAACCGCTGGCGCGTGCGCGACTGCGTGAATTGCTCGCTGACCAGCCCGGGACGCGGGTGGTGGCCGAGGCGGGCGACGGCCATGCCGCGCTGCACGCCTGCGCCGAGCATTCGCCGGACCTGGTGTTTCTGGACATCGTCATGCCCGGGATCGACGGGCTGGAAACCGCGCGCCACCTGTCGGCGTTCGAGCCGCGTCCGGCGGTGGTGTTCTGCACTGCGTTCGATGCACATGCGTTGTCGGCGTACGATGCCGCCGCGATCGATTACCTCGTCAAGCCAGTACGTCCCGAACGCCTTGCCGAAGCGCTGGAACGCGTGCGCATGTTTGCCGCTGGCCGCGACCAGGCCGCCGCTGCACGCCCAGGTCGCCAGCGCACGCACCTGTGCGCGCGCATGCGTGGCAGCCTGCGGTTGATCCCGATCGATGACGTGCATTACCTGCAGGCCGAGGAAAAATACGTAGTCGTCCACCATGCGCGTGGCGAAGACCTGATCGAGGAGTCCCTCAAATCCTTGGAAGACGAATTCGGTGAACGCTTCGTGCGCATCCACCGCAACTGCCTGGTGGCGCGGCACGAAATCATCGAACTCAAGCGCGCTCCCGATGGCCACGTGCATGCCGTGCTGCGGCACGGCAAGCTGCCGCTGGAAGTCAGCCGCCGCTGTGTGTCGATGCTGCGCGAAACCGTGAAGCATTTATAGCTTCTTGCGTCATTCCTGCGAAAACGGGGATGACGGCCGATAATGAGCCGCATGGAAATCCTTCGCATCGCCACCCGTAAGAGTCCGCTTGCCCTATGGCAAAGCGAATACGTCGCCATGCAATTGCGCATTGCGTATCCGGGCATGGCTGTCGAGTTGGTGCCGATGAGCACGCGTGGTGACGAGGTGCTCGATCGCTCGCTGGCGGCGATTGGCGGCAAGGGCTTGTTCCTCAAGGAGCTGGAGCTGGCGATGCAGCGCGGTGAAGCGGACTGTGCGGTGCATTCGCTCAAGGACGTTCCGATGGAACTGGAACCCGGCTTCACATTGGCGGCGATCCTCGCACGCGGTGATCATGCCGATGCGTTCGTCAGTCCCCATTTCGACGGCATTGACGCTTTGCCGCACGGCGCACGCGTCGGCACCTCGTCGTTGCGGCGTCAGGCGCAATTGCGCGCGCGCCGCCCTGATCTTGCGCTGCTGGACCTGCGCGGCAACGTCAACACGCGATTGGCCAAACTCGATGCCGGCGACTACGCGGCCATCGTGCTGGCGTGCGCTGGGTTGCAGCGGCTGGGGTTCGATGCGCGCATCCGCTCGCGGCTGGACGCACCGCAGTGGCTGCCCGCGCCGGCGCAGGGCGCGATCGCGATCGAATGTCGCGACGACGACGCGCAGACACGGGCGTTGTGCGCCGCGCTCGATGATGCGCCGACACGACTGTGCGTGGAAGCCGAGCGCGCGATGAACCGTACCCTGCACGGCAGTTGCCATGTCCCTGTCGGCGCGTACGCGTATCGTGATGGCGGACAGTTGGTGTTATCAGGCCTGGTCGGTTCGGCACGCGACGGGACTATCGTTCGCGCGCATGCCTCGGCCATGGTGGATCGACCGGAACAACTAGGCCACGACGTTGCCGACCAGTTGCTGCGCCAAGGTGCCCGTGCATTGATCGATGCGGGCGCGGAACCCGATGACGGGCCCTACATTTCCTGAGTCCGTCCTGGGGATCGGCTCAGTAGTAGAGCGTCACCAGGTGCTTGGCTTCGGCGAAGAACAACCAGCGCTCGACGAATGCGCCCGCCAGTAACGACACTGCGGCCACACTCAGGTACAGCGGGGCACCTTGATGCAGCCACGCCAGCAGCAGCCCCAGCAACGGCATGACAGTCAGCAGCGTGAGCGACAAGCTCCGCAATATCCGGGAATGTTTGCGTGCGACCACGAAAGCCATTTCGCGCGTCAGGTAGTTGGCTTGCGTATGCGGGCGCTCGAATACGCTGACGGTGCGCATCGGCAGCCCAACCGCATCACCCCGCGTGGCGGGCAACGGCGTCGCATCGATATCAGACCAGTAGCGCAGCTTGCACAACGCCAGCCCGATGACGCCCGCCATCGCGCATGAGGCGGTGACGGTTCCGATCGCCACGCCATGCCAGGACAGCAGCGTCAGCAACAGCACGCCGCCGCACAACAGTGCGAACAATACATAGACCGGCAGTACCAGCCAGTGCCGCCAGGCCGGAACAGGTTTCAACGATGCGTAGATCATCGCCGTGCACGTCACGGTGGCCAGGGCACAGATGATCAGGACGATTGCAACGGCACGGCCGATCCCACCAAGCGATGTTGCAGCATCGCCATCTGCACTGATCAATCCCGGCAACAACGCAATCGCCAGCAACAATGCTGGCGCAAAAGTGACGAGCGAAGCGACACCTTCGCGCGACAACCATGATGTGCGCCATTGCGACAACGCGCGCCACGCCCGCTGTGGCTTGCCCAGGTGCGCGAGCGAGCTGAGCAGGCCGATCGATACAAGCGCCAGTGCCAGCACCAGCGAGACCAGCAGGGATCGCGACGGTTGCCGCAAAAGTGCGGCCAACGCGGTCCAGGCCAGCAGGCCGTACCCGGCACCGGAAAGGGTAGTGAAGAAGATCACCGACAGCGCCGGGTTCATTCGTCGGATGCCTTTGTTGCGCCATCCATCAATTTGCCGCTCATCGACTCAGCACGCGATCAAGCAGCGCCGAGACGACATTGGCTTGTGGATCTTTTCCAACGCGCCGCCGCGCGCCGCGGAATTCGCAATCTACCGCACTCATCGACCGATGATCCGGTTCAGCCAATGCAGCGGCGACAGCGCGACACTGGCATGGGCATCGCCATCAATCGCCTCGATCGTTTCCGCACGCCGTGGCCGCGGCGGAAGGTAGCGGTTCACCGGTTGGTAGCCCAATTCCGGCAGCAGCGCGACGCCACCGCGTTCGGCGACCAGTTTCGAAACTTTCGATTCCGGATCGCCCAGGTCACCAAAGTGCCGCGCCTTGGTCGGACACACCTGCACGCACGCCGGTTCGCGTTCGGCTTCGGGCAGGTTCTCGTTGTAAATGCGGTCCACGCACAACGTACATTTCTTCATGACACCATCCACCGGCGACATCTCGCGCGCACCGTAGGGGCAGGCCCATGCGCACAGGCCGCAGCCAATGCACTTGTCTTCGTCGACCAGCACGATGCCGTCCTCAGCGCGCTTGAAGCTGGCACCGGTCGGGCACACGGTGACGCACGCAGGGGTTTCGCAATGCAGGCACGAGCGTGGGAAATGCAGCGTCTGCGCAGGTTGTCCGGCCTGCTGTGATGGCCCCGATCCGCAGGCGCTGGTCGCCTCGAGTTCATAGCTGTGCACGCGGTTGAACCAGACGCCACTGGGCTCCTTGCCGTACGGATCAATGTCGGTCAGCGGCCCGGCGATGCCGCCCGCGTTCCACTCCTTGCAGGCGACGGCGCAGGCATGACAGCCCACGCATGTGTCCAGGTCGATCACCAGGCCGAGCTTTTTCCTCGAAGGCGGCGGAAGCATCGTCATTTCTTCACCTTGACGCGCAAGTGCGCCTTGCGGAACTGCGCGCCGTAACGCAACGGCTTTTCATCGGCCTTCGCAAACGCGAGTGGCGCGAATTGCGGAGCGCTTTCATCGATGGCGTCGATCCTGCGAATCGACACGCGAAGGTCAAACCACGCTGCCTGTCCCGTCACGGGATCGGCATTGGCGTAATCGCCCTTCGGCGTGAGGTCGGAAATCAGATGGTTGAGCAGAAAGCCCTGC
>JBBRZH010000058.1:0-7252 GCA_038236935.1 Lysobacterales bacterium | reverse complement strand
TCGCCGGTCTCGAGGGTGACTTCATGTTTGCCGTACTGGAAGCTCTTGGTGATTTTTGCCACGTTGGAATTCCTTGATGTCTTGCTTCGGTTGAACCGCCTGCGACCCCTGTCGCATGCGGATGGTCGTCGATCGTGACGACCTCATGTTCGTGTGATGCGTGTTTGCTTCGATGGACGGTCGAGATGCGTGGCGGATTTCACGTCCACCAAAAACAGAACCGCGGCGCATCGCTGCGCCGCGGTCGGGGGTAATTCAGCGGCGCAAGCCCAGCTTCTGGATCAGGGCCTTGTAACGCTCGCCATCCTTGCGGTGCAGGTAGTCGAGCAGGCTGCGACGACGGTTGACCATCATCAGCAGGCCGCGGCGGCTGTGGTGGTCCTGCTTGTGCAACTTGAAATGCTCGGAGAGCTGGGTGATGCGTGCAGTGAGCAGGGCGACCTGGACTTCGGGAGAACCGGTGTCGTTGTCGCTACGCTTGTTTTCTTGAATGACGGTGCTGCTGTCGATGGACATGGATTGCCTCGGATGATGCGTGGTTGGCAGAACATCGGGCGTGATGCCGGATGAACCGCTGTACCCGCCGCTTGCTGGCTGCCGGAATGGCAGGATGATGGCTTGGAAAAGCCGCGGAATTATAGCGCGCGGAGCCCTTTTGGACAAGGCATCAGCTTGCCATGGTGCCGGTTTCCTCCAGTTTTTGATGCGGTTGCGCGCATGCCCAGGTGAAGAGCCGGCGCGCGTGCAGGTGGCCTTCGCCATCCACCTCCCCCAGACCCAGCGCACGACCAGTCTGATCAAGGATCGCCACGTTGCCGGGTGGTCGAAATCCCCCAGCCACTGCCTGACCATGCCCCAATCGATTCGCCTGTGCTGGTGCGATGCGAATCTCAGGCCACGCGGTCATTCCCGCTTCGATCGGCAGCAGGCACGCGTCCAAGCTGCGCTCACCGCGCTCGGCCAGCTCCTGCAACGCCTCCAGCGTCCACATGCGCGGGTCGCGGAACGGATCCACCCAGAGCCTTCGCAATTCGGCCACGTGGGCACCACAGCCGAGCAGTTCCCCCAGGTCGCGTACGAGGCTGCGGACATACGTGCCCGATCCGCACTCGACATGCAGGCGCAGCAGCGATGCGCCACCAACCTCAACCGGCAGGTCAAGCAGGTCGGCTGCCGATGTCAGGTCGAATGCGTGGACGTCCACGAAGCGTTCATCGATGTCGACCACCTCGCCCCTGCGCGCCTTCGCATAAAGCGGTTCGCCCCCGCGCTTAAGCGCGGAATAGATCGGCGGGCGTTGCAGGATGTGGCCAGTCAGCGATCGCAATGCAGTGTCGATCTGCCCGATCGTCAACGACGGAACCGGACGCTCGCGCAGCAACTGGCCTTCGGCATCGTCGGTATCGGTCACCATGCCCAGGCGTGCGACGGTGTCGTAGGCCTTGCGTGCGCCGAGCAGGCCACCGGCGATCTTGGTGGCTTCACCAAAGCAGATCGGCAGCAGGCCGGTGGCGAGGGGATCCAGGCTGCCAGTGTGGCCGGCCTTTTCGGCGCGAAACAGGTGCCGTGCGCGCTGCAATGCCTGGTTGGAACTGAGCCCCTGCGGCTTGTCGAGCAACAGGATGCCGTGCAGCTTGCGGAAGACTGTGCGCGGCTTCTGGGTCATCGGGGGATTGTATGGCGCACCGGAAGGATTCGTTCGCCATGGCGGTCCAATGCGCTGGCGCGCGCCGGCTCCACCTGGTTGCCATCGCGACCTACATCACCGCCCAAATATCGAAATCGAAAGCTAGCTGCTGAATCCACTGCTAACAGATCAGTCGGATTTTTCGCCATCGACGCGATCGGTATCCGGCAACTCGCGTAACAGGTTGTCGATGCGTTCGCCGCGATCGAACGATTCGTCGTACTGGAAATGCAATTCCGGCACATGGCGCATCTTGACCGACTGCGCAAGCTGGTAACGAATTTCCGGCGCAAGCTCCTTCAGCGCCTTCATGGCTTCCTTCGCCCGCTCTGGTTGCAACGCGGTCACGAAGATCTTCGCGTGCTCCAGGTCACGGGTGACCTCGACATCGGACACGCTGACCGAAGGCAGCCCGTTGTTTCGCACTGCTTCGTGCACCAGCGTACCCAGCTCGCGACGCAGCTGGGCGGAGACGCGATCGCTGCGGTGGAAGGACTTCTGCGCCATGCCTCAGAGAGTCCGCTGCACTTCGATGCGTTCGAAGCACTCGATCTGGTCGCCCGGCTTGATGTCGTTGTAGGCCTTGACGCCGATGCCGCATTCGTTTCCGTTGCGAACCTCGTCGACGTTCTCCTTGAAGCGACGCAGCGATTCCAGCTCGCCTTCGAACACGACCACGCTGTCGCGCAACACGCGGATCGGCTTGTTCCGCTTGACCACGCCCTCGACCACCATGCAGCCTGCGACCGCACCGAACTTGGAGCTGCGGAAGACATCGCGCACTTCGGCGTTGCCGATGATCTCTTCGCGGATCTCGACGCCAAGAATGCCGGACGCCACCTGCTTCACCTGGTCGATCACGTCATAGATGATCGAGAAATAACGCAGGTCGACGCCGCTGTTGTCGATGACCTTGCGTGCCGAGGCATCGGCACGCACGTTGAAGCCAATGATCGTGGCCTTGGATGTGGCGGCCAACTGCGCATCGGATTCGGTGATGCCACCGACGCCCGAACCGATCACGTTGATGCGGATCTGTTCGTTCGACAACGCGGTCAATGCTTCGCGCAGTGCCTGCACCGAGCCCTGTACATCGGCCTTGACGATCAACGGCAGGCTGAGTTGCGCTTCGGCGGCACCCATCTGCGCCATGATGTCTTCCATGCGGTTGCCGGCCTGGCCGACAAGACGAGTTTCGCGACGTTTCGCATCGCGCTGCTGGGCGACATCGCGCGCCAACCGCTCATCCTCGACCACGACGAAGTCATCTCCCGCATCAGGCACGCCAGACAAACCGAGCACCTGCACCGGGATGGATGGGCCAGCACTTTGCACCTGCTTGCCGGCTTCATCGAACAACGCACGCACGCGCCCGTATTGCACGCCGCATACCAGGTAATCGCCCTTGCCGAGCGTGCCCTGCTGCACCAGTACGGTCGCCACAGGGCCGCGGCCCTTGTCCAGCGAGGACTCGATCACCACGCCCGAAGCGCGGCCTTCATGCGTGGCCTTAAGTTCGAGCACTTCGGCCTGCAGCAACAACGCGTCGAGCAGGTTGTCCACGCCCTGCCCGGTTTTTGCCGACAGCTCCACCATCTGCGTCTCACCACCGAATTCTTCGGCGACGACCTCTTGACTGAGCAGTTCATTCTTGACGCGCAACGGATCAGCGTCGGCCTTGTCGATCTTGTTGATCGCGATGATCAGTGGCACGCCCGCTGCCTTGGCATGCTGCACGGCTTCGATCGTCTGCGGCATGACGCCATCGTCGGCCGCGACCACCAGCACCACGATGTCGGTCAGTTTCGCGCCCCGCGCACGCATCTGCGAGAACGCAGCATGACCAGGCGTGTCGAGGAAGCTGATCACGCCCTTGCTGGTTTCGACGTGGTACGCGCCGATGTGCTGGGTGATGCCACCGGCTTCGCCAGACGCCACTTTCGTGCGGCGGATGTAATCCAGCAATGAGGTCTTGCCGTGATCAACATGGCCCATGATCGTGACCACGGGCGGACGCGGCTGGAGATCGGCCTGGTTGTCCTCGACATGCGCAAGCAACGCATTCTCGACGTCGTTGGCATCGGCATGCACGACCGTGTGGCCGAGCTCCTCGACGACCAGCGCGGCGGTGTCGTGGTCAATGCTCTGCGTGATGGTCGCCATGACGCCCATCTTGAACAGCGCCTTGACCACATCGCCGCCCTTGAGCGCGAGCTTCTGTGCCAGATCAGCCACGGTGATCGCATCGCCCACGGCGACTTCGCGCACGATCGGCGCGGTCGGGCGCGAGAAGCCATGCGCACCGCCACCGCTGCGCGCCTGTTCGGACTGGCGGCGCGGCTTGGGCTTTCCACGCACGCTGGTGGTACGACGCGCACGCTCGGTGGCGCTCAGGTGCAACTGGCCAGCGAAGCGGGCAGCGGCGCCGTCGTCGTCCTCGACCCCAGCGACCATGACATGCGAGCCACGGCTGGGCTTGTGCTTGTGACTGGCTTTGTCATCGGCACGTGGCGCCGGGGCCGGCTTGGGATGGCCGTGTCCATGACCATGGGCGGGTTTGCGTGTCGCGCCTTCTGCTTCTTCAACAGGCAACGCCGCGATTCGCGCGGCTTCAGCCTTGGCGCGTGCCGCGTCGGCTTCCACACGCAAGCGTTCGGCCAGCTCATCGGCACGTTGCTTGTCTGTTTCCGCCAGGCGCTGTTGCTCGGACAGGTTGCGCTGCTTGGATTCCTCCAGCTTGCGCAGGATCTCGGCGCGCTCGTCGTTCTCCTGGCCAGCTTCGCTGGGCTTGACCAGCGTGACTTTCTTGCGGACCAGCACGTCGACCGTGGCGCGGTTCTTGCCGCCGCCAATCGTGAGTTCCTGCTTGCGGCTGCGATTGAGCGTGATCTTTTTCGGCTCGACGGCATCCCCGGACGGCTTGTCGGCCTTGCCGTGGGTGCGACGCAGGAAACCGAGCAGCTTCATCTTCTCGGTGCTGGTGACCACCTGGTCAGGACCCTCGAAGCGCATGCCGGCCTCGGCCAGTTGCTCCAACAGTTTCTCGACCGGTGCATTCACCAGTTCAGCCAGCTTGCGGATCGTGGTTTGTTGCGACATTTGGATCTTTATCCTGTGGCGCGGCTCTAGGCCTGCGCATGAAAATCAACTGTTCATTGTAATCTCGACTTGTCTGGGCCAGGCAGCCTGCCTCGCCCCTCGCGGTTTAACCTTCACGTTCCAGACGAGCGATTTCTTCCGCACGTGCCGCGAGGATCAATCCCGCTGCGCGCTCGGTATCAAGCCCCTCGATTTCGAACTCGACAAGTTCATCGGCAGCCAGCTCCCCCAGGTCATCGACGGTGTTGATGCCGTGGCCGGCGAGCGCGTACGCAGTCTCGTCATCCATGCCGTCCAGCGCCAACAGGCCTTCGGATGGCTGGTGCTCGTCGACTTCCTCCTCGACCGCAAGCGCATCGTTGAGCAGGGCGTCGCGTGCGCGGGCGCGCAATTCCTCGACGATGTCCTCATCGAAGCCCTCCACCGCGAGCAATTCGCCGACCGGCACGTAGGCGATTTCCTCGACCGTGCTGAACCCTTCCGCGACGAGGATGCCCGCGATTTCCTCGTCGACCTCAAGCTTCTCCACGAACAAGGCGCGCGATACGGCTTGCTCGCCTTCGGACTTGGCGGCGACCTGGTCCTGCGTCATCACGTTGAGCTGCCAGCCCGTCATGCGGCTGGCAAGGCGTACGTTCTGGCCGCCACGACCAATCGCCTGCGCGAGCTTGTCCTCGGCGACGGCGAGGTCCATCGAGTGCTTTTCTTCGTCGACGATGATCGACTGCACTTCCGCTGGCGCCATCGCGTTGATCACGAACTGCGCCGGATTGTCCGACCACAGCACGATGTCGACGCGCTCACCGTTCAATTCGTTGGACACCGCCTGCACGCGCGACCCGCGCATGCCGATGCAGGCACCGATCGGATCGGTGCGATTGTCATAGGCGAGCACCGCGATCTTGGCGCGATCGCCAGGGTCGCGTGCGCACGCCTTGATATCGACCAGGCCCTGGCCGACTTCCGGCACTTCGAGCTTGAACAGTTCGATCATGAATTCCGGCGCGGCGCGGCTGATGAACAGCTGCGGGCCACGCGGCTCTGTGCGCACGTCGAACAGGTAGCCACGCACGCGGTCGCCTGCACGCAGGACGTCGCGCGGGATGCCCTTGTCCTTGGGGATGAAGGCTTCGGCATTGCCGCCGAGGTCAACGAAGATGTTGCCGCGCTCGGCGCGCTTGACGATGCCGGTCACGAGTTCGCCGACGCGATCCTTCCACTGGTCGACGACCTGGGCGCGCTCGGCTTCGCGCACGCGTTGCACGATGACCTGTTTTGCGGCCTGCGCGGCGATACGGCCAAAATCCGGATTGTCGATGGGCTCTTCGATGTAGTCGCCCACTTCGGCGCCTTCGCTTTCGTCGACCGCATCCATCAGCCGCACCTGGCGGTCCGGGGACTCCATCACCACGTCATCGGCGACGACTTCCCAGCGACGGAACGTTTCGTAGTTGCCGTCCTTCGGATCGATGGCAACGCGCACCAGCACGTCCTGCTCGTGATAGCGCTTCTTTGCCGCCGATGCCAGCGCGGCCTCGATTGCTTCCAAAATGACGGATTCCGGGACGCCCTTTTCACTGGCGACGGCATCCACGACCAGCAACAGTTCCTTGCTCATTGACTCACTCCGCAGACGGCTTGGCCGCCGGCTTTCTGGTTGATTTCTGTTTACCCGGTCGCGCATCGCGGCCGGACTTGTCGATGGCGGGCGCAAGCCCAAGTGCCGCCCAATCAGGCACCAGGCGTGCCTTTTCAATATTGTCTTTCGACGTCACGAACTCATTGCCGTCCACGTTGAACACGATGCTGTTGTCATCCGCGCCCTGGATGGTCCCCTGCAGGCGACGACGCCCCTCCTGCGGCAGTTTCAATGTCACCTTTGCGGTCTCGCCGACGAATCGTGCGAATTGTGCGGGGGTGAACAATGGACGCTCGATCCCGGGCGATGACACTTCCAGGGTGTAATGCGTGTTGATCGGATCCGCCACGTCCATCTGAGCCGACACTTCCCGGCTCACTGCCTCGCAGTCCTCGATGCCAACCAGTCGCCCTTCCTGTGCATCGGCAGGCACGTCGATGTACAGGCGCAACAGTGCACCGCCCGGTGCAGGCAGGTATTCGACGCCCAGCAACTCCAGCCCGAGCGATTGCACGGTCGGGGCCAGCAGCGCGGCGATTTCGTGTGCCTTGTCCGTCATGCGACGACCACATCTCTCCGGAAAACAAAAAGGGCCCAGATGGGCCCCTTGTCCGATACCGCTGGATGTCGGCACGGTCGCGTCGAAACGCGACCGCATAGCCCTGCTCTGGTAAGAGAGCACCCCAGCTGAAACGAAAAAGGCTCCGAGGAGCCTTTGTCGCCAGCGAGAGCTGGTAGCGGGGGCAGGATTTGAACCTGCGACCTTCGGGTTATGAGCCCGACGAGCTGCCAGACTGCTCCACCCCGCAACAGGAGCGGAATTATGG
>JBBRZH010000057.1:0-7961 GCA_038236935.1 Lysobacterales bacterium | reverse complement strand
GCCACGCGTAGCGTTCCCAGTCGCGGCCCTCGCGCTGGAAGTACTGCTCCATGGCCGGAAACGACAACGCCACGCGACCGGCATTGCCGAACGGACGCAAGCGCAGGTCGACGCGATGGCTGAAGCCGTCGGCCGTGACTTCGTCCAGCAGCTTCGCCAGCTGCTGGCCCAGTCGCGCAAAATAATCGTCCGCCACCAGCGGGCGCGCACCATCGGACGTGGCGCTGCCATCGCAGTCGAACGCGTAGACAAGGTCGACGTCGGATGAAAAATTCAGCTCTCCGCCACCCAGCTTGCCCAAGCCGAAGACCACCATGCGCAGTGGACTTCCATCTGGTGCACGTACCACACCAAAGCGCTGGGCAAACTCGTCCTCCAGCGCAGTCAGTGCAAGGTTGAGGCATTGCTCGGCCAACCGCGTGGTGCCGGCAAGCGTGGCGTCGACGTTGTCCAGGCCGAGCACATCGCGCCACACCAGGCGCGAGGATTGGGCCGCGCGATAACGACGCAGGAGTGCGGCCCAGTCGCTGCGGTTGTCGCGGGTCAGCCGTGGCAGGAGGTCAGGATGGTCGAGCAGCAACAGCGGCAGCAGGGCCGGCTGGCGGGCGAAGGTTGAGATGGCGAAATCGCTGACGATGGCGATGCGCTGCAGGGTCTGCGCGACGTCTGGTTCCTGCAGCAAGGACGCCAGCGTCGAGGACGACTCCGACAGGCGTACCAGCGCGCGGCTTGCGCGGCTTTGGAGGGTGTCTACAGCCTGATCGGGGGCAAGTTCCACGCGAGGATTCTGTCATGCGAGTGCATGCGGACCGGGTGCCACAAAGAAAAAGCCCGCCCCGGACGAACCGGCGCGGGCCTGCTCCCTCCCCCACGTCGGGTGCAAAGCCATCGTGAAGGAATCGTTATTCCTGATGCACGCTGCAGTGCAGCAATAGGCTGAGCGCTTCAGGATTGAACTGTAGTCGACGACAATTCCAAAGATGGCGCCTCCAGCCCAACCTATAGCCGTCGCGTTCGTCGGCACACTTTTGGTGAACGCGATCTCTTCAAGTGATTGAAGTCCCGATGTACCGCTCAATCGGTTGGTGGGGGAAGGGACTGCGACTCATGTCAGTGGCTGCTATCGGCCACAAGCGGACATGGGCTGATTCGATTCGGTGGGCCGAAAGTGGCCATTTGAAAGACAGCAGGTCCTGCGGGTTCCGAGTTTCGAAATCCGGTGTGATTCAGCTCCGTCCTGCAGCCGCCCGTCGAACGGTGCGCCATCTGCGCACGTACACAACCAGGCTTGCGACCATCGCCAGCACGATCAACGCAGCGACGATAAGCAGCGCCTTGGCGTTTCGTACAAGGAAACGAGCGGCCCGGTACGCGCGATCGATTCGCTCTAGATCCGCTTCGCCCTGAACCCGCCCAGGCGCGATGCGCTCGCCGATCAGCATCGCCTGTGTGCTCGACGACGTGTATTTCGGCCAGATCGGCAGGCCCGGACTGTTGGGATCGCCGGACATTGCGAAGTTCGTCCAGTACGCCGACAGAGTCGATGCAAGCCGGCGATCCTGCGCCGTCCATGGCAGGGCCTGCTGATCGAGATGATCGAAGACGTAGGGCATCTCCATGCCATGGCTGGCGCCCCAGCCGAAGTATTTGTCGCCGGGACGATAGGGCGAAGCCTGGGAGTAGACATACAGGAAAGCATTGCGCTGTCCCGCGGCGGCCTGCAGGCGTGCCCATGTCCACATGTCCCAGCCGAACCGCATGTTGCCCTCGAAGGCAATGTATGCCGCCAGCGCTTCCTCATCGTTTGCCGCGGTCTTCGGACCGATCAGCGACACGAGCAGGCTAGGGAAATCCTTGCCGAGTTCTTGCTTCAGGTTACCGGCTGTGATCTTGCGATCATCGGGAAGGAAATAGCGCCCTTCTCTGGCGTTGAAGCCGATCAGGATGTCGACATCGTTCTGCCGTCCTTCGCGGTAGGCGTCGAACGGGGCTTGCGGCAGGACATAACCGTCGATCACCGCGTGCGGAATGAAGCGCGTCTTGATGACATCGGGCGCCGGCAACGCGCGTAGCGCCGGCAGCGAGGTGGCACCGGATTGGGCGACGAATTCCTTGCCTCTTTGCTCGGCACCTGGCAGCTTGAAGTCCGGCGAAAGATCGGCCGGTTCGAACAAGCCTCCGCTTTCGCCGATGGCGCGTTGAAACAGGCCGCTCGCCAGCGGCGAGGTCACCAGTTCGCTGATCGAAATGGATCCGGACGATTGCCCGAACACGGTCACTCGGCCCGGGTCGCCTCCAAATGCGGCGATGTTGCGATGGACCCAGCCCAACGCCGCGAGTTGGTCGAGCAGACCGTAGTTCCCCGAGACGTGGTGCGGCGATTCTTGGCTGAGCTCAGGATGGGCCAGAAAGCCCAGCACACCAAGCCGGTAGTTGAACGTCACGACGACGACGCCCTTTCGCGCCAGCATGTCGCCGGCGTAGAGCGGCGTGGAGGACGACCCGTTTATTAGGCCGCCACCGTAGATCCAGACCATGACCGGCAGCTTGCCAGTCTGTGCATCGGACGGTGCCCAGATGTTGAGGTAGAGGCAGTTCTCGCTCATTGGCTCGGGCGGCGCATCTTCCGGGTACGAGCCGTGCTGCATGCAGATCGGTGCGAAATGGTCGGCTAGTCGAGCCCCTGACCATGCAGGTACGGATTGCGGCGCGCGCCAGCGCAGCGGACCCAGCGGCGGCG
Organism: Lysobacterales bacterium; assembly: GCA_038236935.1. GTDB lineage: Bacteria > Pseudomonadota > Gammaproteobacteria > Xanthomonadales > Xanthomonadaceae > Cognatiluteimonas. Next base: position 5,221 of record JBBRZH010000057.1, on the reverse strand, counting down.
CGGCGAATGGAATGCCCTTGAACACGCGGAGGTCATTCTGTTGCACGCCCTCGACTAGACCGCTTTCGGTCCGCACTGGCATTGCCGATGCCGTCGATGTGATCTCAGCCAAGACAGCGAGAAGAAACGCCATGGACTGAACAGCTAGACGAAGGCCATCAAATCTGCGAAACGTCCCTGAAATGGAAATGGAGCGATGACGCATCAACCTCTGCACTACCACTCTCCTGCCGTCGACGAAGGGCCGCAGTCTGTCCGACAGCGCCGACAGGCAACAGACCGGTCCGTCCCGCACTACGTCCCACTCGTCACAAATGTGACGAACTGGTGCGTTTCGTGGACAGCCCGCATCGGTCATCGCAAACTAACCCGATCGTGATCGCCTCCATGACTACCGAAATTCGACGGCGCACCCGTCCGATGCCCAGTTGGTTCGCGCCGGTCCTGTACGGATTCGCCTACTGGCTGGTCTTCCTGCTCGTGCTGGAACCCGACAACCTGCTGCGCTCTTTGCAGGCGGGATACCTGTTGCCATTGGGACGTGAGGTGGCGCGTATTTCCGGCGCTGCGTTGCTCGGTGCAGCAATCGCGGCACCTGCTCAATGGTGGCTGACCCGCACTTTTCCCCTGATCCGCCCACCCAAGTGGCCTCATGCGTTGATCCACCTGGCCGGCAATGCAAGCCTGGCGTTAGCTTTGATCGTCGCCAGTTGCTTCCTCGCCGCATGGGGATTCGGGGGACACTTGCTGCCGTCGCTCACCGAGGTGTGGGGACAGCTCGTTTCCAATTGGACGCTGCTCGTTTTCGCCCTGTGCGCATTCACCGCCATCGCGCATCTGGTCGGGTTTTTTCAACCCGTGGAAGACGTGAAGATCGCACCTGTCGAATCCGAACGCGCGACGCGGGTTCCGATCAAGACTGGGGGCCGCCTGCGTTTTGTCGAACAGTCGACCATTGACTGGATGGAGTCGCAGGGAAACTACCTGGCACTGCATACCGGTCCCAAAACGCAGTTGATTCGCCGCACCCTGACCGACTTCGAGACAGAACTGGATGCTGGCCGGTTCGTTCGAATCCACAGGCGAGTCATCGTCGCCATCGATCGCATCCGTGAGATGAAGCCTCTCACCAATGGGGATGCAACACTGCAACTGCTGGATGGCCAGGAATTGCGCGTGAGCCGCAGCTATCGCGAGACAGTTCGGGAGCGCTGGGCCAGACGTTAGTCAAATGCCAGCGCGTCCAACAGCGAATTCGTGTACCGAATCGCCACTGAAGTCCCACGATGCCATGACAGCACGGATCGGCTGACTGGACCGCTCCAAAGCGGACGTTCGCGAGTGGCAGCAATGGGTCGCAAGCGGCGGGAGGCTTGGGAGCGTATTGCTCCTAGCTGTCTAGACTTTGGCACTACGGTGGGATCGGTTTCACTCAATCCGTCGCGACAAGTGTTTGATATCTCTACGCGAACAGAAACCTAGATGCGGATCTGCGCACAAAATTTGTGCGCATACGGTGCCTCAGACAAAACCATCCCTATGGGGAGGCACAGCCTTGGGTGGACTGCCCGCTGACCCCGCCTCGCTCAGTCCGGCCGAGGGCCCCGCCGCAGGTCGCGCAATATTTCCCGCGCCGCATTGCGGCCAGGCAGACCCGTAACGCCGCCACCCGGATGCGTGCCCGCACCACACAGGTAAAGGTTCGCCAACGCGCCTCGGTAATTTCCCTGCCCCAGCAGCGGGCGCGCGCTGAACAACTGATCCAGCCCCAGCGAGCCGTGGAAGATGTCGCCACCCACCAAGCCGTATTCGCGCTCCAGGTCCAGCGGCGACAGTGCTTTATATCCGAGCACGCTGCTGCGGAAATTCGGTGCGTAGCGATCGACGGTATCGATCATCAACTGCGCGACCGTATCCCGATGCGCATCCCAGCCATCGTCGACGGCACCGTTTCCAACATCGGGATGCACGTGCTGGCAGAACAAGCTAGCGACGTGCTGTCCCGCCGGCGCCAGGGTGTCGTCCAGCGTGGAGGAAATCACCAGTTCGACGATAGGTGCGCGCGACCAGCCGGCGTTGTGCTCTTTCGATTTTGCGTCGAAATATGCCTGCTCGAAATATTGCAGCGACGGCCCGATCAGGATGCCGGACTGATGATGCGGTTGCAGTTGCTTGCCCGGTGCGGCGGTGAAGTCGGGTAATTCAGACAGCGCGACATTCATGCGGAACGTGCCTGAGCCGCAGCGATAACGATCCATGCGCTCGGCGACATCGGCATCCAGGTGTTCGCGCGCGATGAGCTTCTGGTACAGCAACTTAGGATTGAGGTTGGAAACGATGGTATTCGCGTGCAGTTGAAGGCCGTCCGACAGCTGCACGCCGATTGCTTTCCGGCGTGCTTTACCGTCATCGACCAGCACGCGTTCGACGCTGGCATCCGTGTCGACCACCACGCCACGCGCGGCGCATTCTTTTGCAATCGCCTGCGAGATCGCACCCATGCCGCCGATCGCGTGACCCCAAACCCCGGACTTTCCGTTGACCTCGCCGAATACATGATGCAGCAGCACGTAGGCCGAACCCGGCGTGTACGGACTGGCGAAATTGCCGACCACCGAATCCCAGCCCAGCACGGCCTTAAGCGGAGCGGATTCGAAATACGCATCTAGCAATTCACCAGCTGACTTGGTGAACAGGTCGAGCAGGTCGCGACGTCCACGCATGTCCAGGTGCTTGAGTCGTTTGCCGGCATCCAGCGCTGCCAGCCAGTCGGCGAGCACGAAACGGTCGGACACGTTCGGCGGCGTGCGCACCATCAACTCGCGCAGCACATGCACGACGCGATCGAGCATCGCGTAGTAATCCGGCAGGCGCTCGGTATCGCGCGTCGACCATTTCGCGACTTCGGCTTGGGTGTGTTCGCCGCCGAGTCGAAACGCGCGCCCGTCCGGTAGCGGCAGGAAGTTGGCGTATGGCCGCTCGACCACGCGCAGGCCGTGTTCGTGCAGGCGCAGGTCGCGGATCACCTGCGGGTTGAGCAGACTGACGGTGTAGCTGGCGGTGGAATTGCGGAAGCCGGGGAAGAATTCCTCGGTCACCGCCGCGCCACCGACAATCCCGCGACGCTCCAAGACCCGTACTTTCAGGCCGGCGCCGGCGAGGTACGCCGCGCAGACCAGGCCGTTGTGCCCACCGCCAATGATCAGGACATCGCACGTGGTCATCGGCATTGAGCTGCTCATCGGGGATGAACGGCGAGGATAACCAGAAGCGGAAGATCCGGGATACGTCAGCGCCCCACTGACCGTGTCCCTCTGCGCTCACCGGGGGGGGTATCGGCCGGCTCCCCATCGCTTTCGACTGTCCGCTTGGCTGGCCTGTCCGCTTGGCTGGCCTGTCCGCTTGGCTGGCCTCTCCGCGTTGTCTGTAGCGATGGCACCAGTAAATCCGGCGGCCAGGCAGTTCCCAGAATGAAATCCGCGATCAAACGATCGCACGGGAGTGGGCATGAAACTGTGGATGAAGCAGCATCGGGGCATGACCGGCGTGGCCGTCGCCGCGTTCTGGCTCGGCGTGATCGGTTTGTCGTTGGCGTTGTCGGGCCAATTCTTCTCGAATCCCTTGCTGGCATTTCGCCATGCCTTGGGCCTGGATGCGCCGACCGCAAGCACCTCCGTCGGCACCCAGGCGCAGTCCGTCAGACCAGGACAACCGGCGTTCGCCCAAGAGCACGCCAGGGGCGAGCATGCCGACGATCCATTGACGACGCGCGATGCCACCGGCTGGGTGCGCACGATCAGTCACGAAGTTGGCCAGGACGGTGGGATCGATACCAACAACGCCTTCTTCAAGAGTCTTGGCACCAACGGCCGGTCGTGCGCCAGTTGCCATGTGCAAAGTGCGGCGTGGTCGATCACGCCTTCGGAACTGCAGGCGCGATTCGCCGCAACCGGCGGCACCGATCCGATCTTTCGCCGCAACGATGGCTCGAATTCCCCCAACGCGAATGTCGCCACCGTCAGTGCGCGCCGCAATGCCTACAGCATGCTGCTGCGTCGCGGGTTGATCCGGGTCGGCATCGGCATCCCTGCCACCGCGGAGTTCACCCTGGCTGACGTGCAGGACCCATACGGATATGCCAACACGTCGGAGTTGTCGTTGTTCCGGCGCCCGCTGCCGTCGACCAACCTCAATTTCATCACCGGCATAATGTGGGACGGACGCGAAACCATCACGCCCTTCCTGCCGCCGATGCATGCGGGTCAAGACAACACCGCACTGCAGACGGCGCTGATCCATCAGGCCGGGGATGCGACGCTGGGACATGCACAAGCCGGCGCGCTACCGAGCAACGATCAGCTGGCCGAGATCGTATCGTTCGAAACCGGTCTGACCACCGCGCAGATCTTCGATGACGAGGCCGAGTTCCTCAATGCCGACGACGCCATCGGCGGCCCTCGTGTGCTGGCGTCGCAACGCTTCCATGTTGGAATCAACGACACCTTGGGCGCCGATCCCACTGGGGCGTTGTTCGATCCAGGGTCGATGAGTCTGTTCGCCGCATGGGCGCAGCCCGGCAACCGTGGCGAACGTAGCCGCGAGCGCGCGTCGATCGCGCGCGGCGAAGCCTTGTTCAACCACATGCCGATCACCATCACCGGCGTAGGTGGCCTGAATGACGCGCTCGGTGTCCCGGCCATCGCCGGTACCTGCACCACCTGCCACAACGCCCCGAACGTGGGCGACCACTCGGTAGGCCTGCCGTTGAACATCGGGCTCACCGACGCCTCGCGTCGCACACCGGACATGCCGCTGTATACGCTGCGCAACAAGAACACGGGTGCGACCGTGCAGACCACGGATCCCGGGCTGGCCCTGATCACCGGCAAATGGAAGGACATCGGCCGCTTCAAGGGACCGGTGCTGCGCGGCCTGGCGGCACGTCCGCCGTATTTCCACAACGGCTTCGCCGCGTCGCTGATGGATGTTATCGATTTCTACGACACCCGCTTCGCCATTAACATGGACCCGGGCCAGAAGCGGGACCTGGTGGCGTTCCTGCGGTCGCTTTAGCCCGCCTGCATTAACGAAAGCCTGCGCAAGCAGGCCTTTCGTGTCTGGCCATCCTCGCAATCCTGCGTGCGTGACGTATCCTCGCGGCCGACAGCAGCCAGAATCGTGCGGCAATGACCGTTTCGCCCTCACCGCACCATCCCGATGT
>JBBRZH010000056.1:0-8234 GCA_038236935.1 Lysobacterales bacterium | reverse complement strand
GGAGGCCCACAAGAAACTCGCCTAGGTGATCAAAGCTTTCGAAATCTCGATCAAATAAATATGTGCCATGCCTGAGTGACAGCGGGCATGCGAGATTGAGCAACTCTTTTGGCTCGGCATAAATTTCGCGCTCGCTTGGCAGCACGACAACGACTGGTGGGTCCACTGTTGCCGTGGCAAGTGACCTGTACGTAAGTGCCGTCAATACATGCTTGAAAAACCTCTCCACGGTTTCTGCGGTGCGCTCAACTTCAACTATTTGAGCGAGCCGCATGATTGGGCATGGGAGAACTATCGTGTCGATGTAGAGTCCGGCAGTGGAGACGACGTTTTCCCAATGGCCGGGGAAAATGTCACCCGCGAAGGTGGCTTTCAGTTGTCTGCCATCCTCTAGGTGGATAGCACCAATGTCCGCGACTTGGCTCCAGAACTCTCGCACCTCTTTAATCAAATCGGGTAGCACGTCCAACGCATGGCGAACAAGCGTGTCGTCGCGAGCGATAGCTTTTGCGGCTTGTGCCGGCGAAGCCCCAGCTTGAAGCATTGGCGTTAAAAACTGACCAAACTGAGCGCCCAGGAATTGGAAGTACATCTCCTGGATTTCGCTTAGGCTATATAGCTCTTTCAACTCCGCGCGCTGCTTAAATGCTCTGATCGCCAATGTCATTGCTCGGATTCTTCCATCAACCGAGGAAGGATCCACTAGTCCGCTCGCATCCATTCGAATCGCCGCAACACTTACCTCGAACTCTGCTGCGAGATGCTCTGCGATATGAATTTTCCCTTCCTCCAAATGCGAGCGCAGAAGATAGACTCTATCGGTCAAATCTTGAATTTCCTCGGTCGAGTAGGCGCGATCTGACATCAGGGTTTCTCGTAAAAATGGATAGCTTCATTTATCACCTCGTCCCGATCTCGTCTAGGCGACGTGCAGCCAGGCCCACGGCGCAATTACGCGCCGTGGGCCTGGCGTCGAGGCTGCACATGTCAGCGACAGCAACGATCACGAATGAATCAATGAATGGCATCACTCAATGTGTCAGTGATTATCAGAGGGTCGCTGCTACAGCCGGAATGAACACGGCAAACAAATCGCGCATCACGCGCTAGCGTTGCCTCAATCACCATCATCCCCAAATGACCTCCCCCCTCAAATGGACCCCGGGCATCGGCCCGGCCCTCCTCGCCGCACTCCTGTTCGGCGCAAGCACTCCGCTGGCCAAATTACTGGTCGCCGACATTTCGCCCGTGCTCCTCGCGGGGCTGCTCTACGCGGGGTCTGGCCTGGGGCTGGGATTGTGGTTGCTGATCCGTCGGCTGCGGCCACGCGAATCGGTTGCGGAAGCGTCGCTGCAGCGGCGCGACATTCCCTGGCTGGCGGGCGCGGTGTTGTTCGGCGGGGTGCTGGGGCCGGTGCTTCTGATGGTGGGGTTGACCAGCACACCGGCATCGGCGGCGTCGCTGTTGCTCAACCTGGAAAGCGTGCTGACCGCATTGGTGGCGTGGGTGGTGTTCCGGGAGAACGTCGACATCCGCATCTTCCTGGGCATGGTGGCGATTGTGGGTGGCGGCATCCTGTTGTCGTGGACGCAGGCGCCGCCCGTGGGGTTGCCGTGGGGGGCGCTGGCCATCGCCGGGGCGTGTGCGGCTTGGGCCATCGACAACAACCTGACGCGCGCGGTGTCAGGTGGCGATCCGTTCCAGATTGCCGCGATCAAGGGCGGCGTGGCCGGCACGGTCAACATCAGCGTGGCCTTCCTGCTGGGCCATCGCCTGCCGGACGCACTGCATCTGGTGTCTGCCGGGGCGATTGGCCTGGGCGGGTACGGCATCAGCCTGGTGGCCTTCGTGCTGGCGTTGCGCCATCTGGGCGCGGCACGCACGGGTGCGTACTTTTCAACCGCGCCGTTCGTGGGTGCGGGGTTGTCGCTGCTGTTGCTGCACGAGACGCCGACGTTGAGCTTCTGGATCGCAGGCGGCCTGATGGCGCTGGGCGTGTGGCTGCATGTCAGCGAGGTGCACGAACACACGCACGCGCACGAGGCACTGGAACACGAACACCTGCACACGCATGACGACCACCACCAGCACGCGCATGACTTTGCGTGGGATGGCGAGGAGCCGCACGCGCATCCGCACATGCACACGCCGATGACGCACTCACATCCGCACTTTCCGGATCTGCATCATCGGCATGGGCATGGGTGATGGAGATGCTGGAATCACGGCATCGCGTTGGGTTGCGTCATCGCGTTGAATGGGATGCGCCGTACTCAGGCCGTGGTGCCGGCAGCATCGCTGTCGCTGGACTGGGTGTCGATGGCAGCGGTCTGCCATTGGTTCAACCAGCGCTCGATCTCTGAAGACTCCAGCGCCTTGGCGAACAGATATCCCTGTGCGGTGTCGCAACCACTGCGTTGCAACACCTGCAGGGTGGCGAGGTCTTCCACGCCTTCGGCCGCGACCGACAGGCCAAAGCGGTGCGCCAGGTCGATGATCAGCGTGGACACGTGCGCGCTGGCCGGCTCGGTGAGCAGGCCGCTGACGAAGGACCGGTCGACCTTGAGTTCATCGACGGGGATGTCCTTGAAGTAGGCCAGGCAGGAATAACCGGTCCCGAAGTCATCGATCGACACCTTGGCGCCAAGCGCGCGGATGCTCGAGAGGATGGCGAAACTGTGCGCGGTATCCATCAGCGAGCGTTCGGTGATTTCCAGCACCAGCCGGGTGTCGTCGCTGCCCCACAGCTTGATCGCGTTTTCGACCAGGTCGGGAAGGTCGTGCTGGGCCACGAGTTCGGGTGGGACGTTGACCGACAGCGACAACGGCCCCCAGGGATGCTTCCACTTGGATGACTGCCGCAATGACGTGTTGAGTGCCCAGATCGTCAATTTCTTGATCTGTCCGGTCTGCTCGGCCACGGGGATGAAGACATCCGGCGGAACCCGACCCAGCCGCGGGTTGTTCCAGCGCATCAGGGCTTCCACGCCCACGGGACGCATGTCGGATGTCTCCACCTTGGGCTGGTAATGCATCGACAGCTCGCCGCGCTCGAGCGCGGAATCAAGTTCCAGCTCGATGTCCCAGAACTGGGTGGTGCCGTCGGCCGGCAGTCCTTCGGGCGAGAACGCGCTGCGCTGACCACGCAGGCGCGCCAACTCGAGGGCTTTTTCAGCGTGGCGCAACAAGTGCTCGGCGTGCGTGGCATTCAACGGGCACAGCGCGATGCCGATGGTGATGCTTACGCGCATCCGTTTGTCATCGCATTGGAACGGGAGGTCGAACAGGCGATAGAGCTTCTGCACGGCGAGCTCGGCGTGGCCGGCATTCATGATCCGCGGCAGGATCATGGCGAAGCGGTCGCTGCCGATGCGCGCGGCCTGGTCCTGCTTGCGGGTGACGAGCGTCAGTTGCCGGGCCACGTGTTCCAGTAACTTGTCGCCGAACGCATATCCATGTGCGCCATTGATGCGCGCGAAACCATCGATGTCCAGCACGAGCAGCGCGAGGTTGTTCTGGCGGTCGTTGACGTGGGTAATCTGCCTGCCCAGCGTCGACAGGAAGCTGCGACGGTTCGACAAGCCGGTCAGTTCGTCCTGGATTGCAGTGATGATCATGGCTAGTCCAGGAACAGCTCGGTCAGGTCGATCCCGAATGCGCCCGCCGGCAGGCTGCCCTTGATGATGAGCGGCTGGCCATCGTCGTCGTCGCGGACTTCGCCCAGGTCGATCGTCACGAATTGCGGCAGCGGCAGCTTGTCTTCGCCGAGCAGCAGCATGATGTTGGGACGCAGGCGTTTGAGGCTGTGCACGGCGGTGACCACGCCCACTTGTCCATTGGACAGCTCCACCAGCGAACCGGTCGGATAGATCCCACAGGTCTGGATGAACTGCTCGATGAGCTCGTCCTGGAACAATGTCCCGCGCGTCAGGTATAGCTCGCCAACGGCTTGATGCGGGGATAAACCACGGGCCTGCGTTCGACTGCTGGTGAGCATGTCGTAGGTATCCACGACCCCAAGGATGCGGCCGGCCATCGGAATCGCGCTGCCGATCAATGCGGCGGGGTAGCCACTGCCATCGTGACGTTCATGGTGGGTGGCCACCATCTCCAGGATGTTCGGCGTGATCCCCGGGGCATCCTTCAGGATCGCCACGCCGCGCGCGACGTGCCCGCGCATTTCTTCCAGTTCATGTCCTACGAGCGTGCTCTCGTCCTTGGCCAGCAACTGCGCCGACAACGATCCCTTGCCCAGGTCGAACAACAATCCTCCCAGGGCAAGCTCGCGCAACTCGTCCACATCAAGGCCCAGGTGGCGCCCGAAGCTGGCCGCCCATACCGAACACGCCAGCGCGTGGTGATAGGTGAAAGCGTCCTTGCGTTTGATTTCACGCAGCCAGCTGAAGGCGGTGGGGTTGCGCGTGATCGAGCCGACCATCTCGTCCACGCCGCGGTGCAGCTTTTTCAGGTCCAGTCCCCGCCCCTGTTTGAGGTCATCCAGCACTTCTTCGATGCCGCGCTGCAGCGTGTCCATCGCCTGCTCGGCCTGCGGCAACTCGGCCTTGAGGTCGCTGGTGGTTGACCAGCTGGTCTTGCGCATTTCGGCGAACTCGTCCTTCGCGCGCGCCGACTGCAGCAGACGCGAATCATCCAGTTCGACAAAGCGTGGATGCGGCGAACGACCCGAGGCGATATCGACATACACATGGCTGCAGATGTTCTGCAGCGTGCGCAGTTCCTTGTCGGAACGGATCAGGAAACCCTGCAGCGGAAACGCAGACTCCAGCCAGGGGCGGTCAAGTCGGCAGACGAACATGCCCTGCTCGAGCCCACGGACGCTGACGCGAATTTCCTGGCGCAATCGTTCCATCCGTCCCCTCCCGACGGGTTGGGCTCACCCGGAACAGCATGAGCGCGCTGCATGATGATGCAGTCCCCGCTGCAAATATAGCCGGCAAGAGCATGTGTGCACTGCACCACGAAATCACGCCGACTATTCTCTGACCCATGATCATTGGAACTTGGCTTTGTACCGCATGCCGCCTGGAATCCCGTGAACAGGCCTTTCACGGATCAGGCACGAACCGTGCGCGGCTTGTATCAGTGCACCGCATTGCGAAGTGGGGGCGCAATTGACCTAGCGAACGGTCCAGGTCCTGCGCGATCCTTTCGCAATTAAAAAAAACAGCAAGGCTTGCACCCGTCGTTTCGCTTCAGTTCGATACTCGATGGAAACCCCATGACCGTCGCTTGTGCGATGCCGGTCGCATCCTAGAAAACCCATCTGCAGGACTAGGCAGCGCGGCGCGGTAATTTCCAGTCGGGACGCACGTAGTGGCAGCTGTAACCAGTTGGATACCGCTGCAGGTAATCCTGGTGCTCGGGTTCGGCTTGCCAGAAGTCACCCGCGGGCTCGACCTGCGTGACGGCCTTGCCGGGCCATAGGCCGGAGGCGTCGACGTCGGCGATGGTGTCCAGCGCGATGCGTTGCTGCTCCGCGGTGGTGTAGTAAATCGCCGAGCGATACGAGACGCCGCGATCATTGCCTTGCCGGTCCGGCGTCGACGGATCGTGGATCTGGAAAAAGAATTCCAGCAGCTCGCGATAGCTGATGCGCGACGGGGCAAACTCGATCTCGACCGCCTCGGCGTGGGTGCCGTGGTTGCGGTAGGTTGCGTTGGGCACGTCGCCGCCGCTGTAACCCACGCGCGTGGCGATCACGCCATCGCGCTGGCGCAACAACTCCTGCACGCCCCAGAAGCAGCCACCGGCGAAGATCGCGCGCTCGGTAGCACGTTGATCGTTCATCGCACGTCCTCCACTTGATCGAGATAGTCGCCGTAGCCTTCGGCCTGCATTTGCTCGCGCGGCACGAAACGCAGCGACGCCGAGTTGATGCAGTAGCGCAGCCCGCCCTGCTCGCGCGGACCATCGTTGAACACATGTCCGAGATGGCTGTCGCCATGCGTGGAACGCACTTCGGTGCGGATCATGCCGTGCGCGGTATCGCGCAGTTCGTTGACGTGCGCCGCGTCGATTGGCTTGCTGAAGCTGGGCCAGCCGCAGCCGGAATCGAACTTCGACGACGAGGCGAACAGTGGCTCCCCGGAGACGATGTCGACATACAGGCCCGACGCCTTGGTGTGCAGGTGCTCGCCGGTGCCAGGGCTTTCAGTGCCCGACTCCTGGGTGACGCGGTACTGCTCGGGCGTCAGCTTGGCGATGGCATCGGGGTTCTTGTCGTATTGATTCATCACGGTGTCCTTGAGGTCATTGCGCGCGCATCGGGCGAGCGCGCCGGGCAGTCCCAGTGATATGGGGTTGGACTGCACGACCACAATCCTGACCATGGTGGCGTGTTCAGGGCGTCGCGACGTCCGGGTCATGCAATCCACCTACCCGCGGTTGCTGCCTGCACCGACGGCGCAGCGGCAGATCCGCCGATGACGGTGACACGGCGAACCCGGGATCGTGGACGGCCCACCTGACCACTCCAAGGACGACGCGATGACGCAGCGCGCTTTATCCCTGTTGTTATGGTGCTGCCTGCTGTCTGCTCCCCTGCTTGCGCTGGCTGCGCTGCCGCCACGCGTGATGCTGCCGATGGTCTACAGATCGGACATCGACGTCAGCAACTACTGGATCAGCGAAAAGCTCGATGGCGTTCGCGGGCGCTGGGATGGCCAGCACCTATGGGCGCGGAGCGGGCAGCGGATCGATGCACCAGCATGGTTCACCGCGCACTGGCCGACGTTGCCCATGGATGGCGAACTCTGGATTGGTCGCGGCCGCTTCGAGGCGATCAGCACGCTGGTGCGTGCGCCGGGAATCGGTGGCGACGGCTGGCGACAGGTGCACTTCATGGTGTTCGACCTGCCCGCTGATCCCGGCGGGTTTGAACAGCGCGTGCTGCACATGCGATCACTGATCGGAAGTGCGGGCGTGCCGTGGTTGCGGGCGATTCCGCAGTTTCGGCTGCGCACCAAGGCCGATCTCGACGCGCGACTGAAGGCGGTGGTGGCCGCGGGTGGCGAGGGCCTGGTGTTGCAGCAGCGTGACGCGCTCTACACTGTTGGGCGCAGCGACACGCTGCTCAAGTACAAACCCTACGACGACGCCGACGCGCGCGTGGTCGCGCATACCGCAGGCAAGGGAAAGTACGCGGGACAGCTGGGGGCGTTGATCGTGATGCGACCCGACGGAATGCAGTTTCGTATCGGCAGTGGATTCAGTGATGCGCAGCGTGTGCATCCGCCACCCATCGGCAGCAACGTCACCTATCGCTACAACGGCGTGACCGGCAAAGGCACGCCGCGTTTCGCGCGCTTCATGCGCATCCGCTACGACGTGCCGCCGCCGGATCCGAAGTAGCGCCTGCGCTGTTACGCGCCAATCGGATTCGGCTTCCCGCTGTCGATCTTGTAAAGCTTGATCGCCCGCGCGACATCCTTGCCACTCATCTTTCCGTCCGCCGCCAATGCCGCGACCGCCGCGTGCGCGATGTGGAAGCTGTCGACTTCGAAATGCCGGCGCAGGTTCGCGCGGGTGTCGGAGCGGCCGAAGCCATCGGTACCGAGCACGCTGTAGCGCATCGGCACATACGCGCGGATCTGTTCGGGGTACGCACGCACGTAATCGGTGGCGACGATGGCCGGGCCTTGTCGGTCTTCGAGCAGTTGCGTCACAAACGGCTTGCGCTGCGTGTCTTCCGGATTCAGGCGGTTGAAGCGTTCGGCGTCGATGCCGTCGCGTGCAAGCTCGTTGAAACCGGGGCAGGACCAGATGTCGGACTTGATGCCGAAATCCTTGTCGAGCAACTCGCTTGCCGCGATGGCTTCGCGCAGGATCGTACCGCTGCCCAGTAGCTGCACGCGCAGCTCGCCTTTCTTCGGCTTGCCCGCGTCGGCGAACAGATACATGCCCTTGATGATGCCCTCGGCGGCGCCTTCCGGCATGTCCGGATGCGCGTAGTTCTCGTTCATCAGGGTGATATAGAAATATTCGTCGCGCTGCTCGGTGAGCATGCGCTGCATGCCGTGCTGCAGGATCACGGCGACTTCATAGCTGAAGGTCGGATCGTAGCTGCGGCAGTTGGGGATCAGGTTGGCCTGCAGCATGCTCTGGCCATCTTCGTGTTGCAGGCCTTCGCCGTTGAGCGTGGTGCGACCCGCCGTCGCACCGAGCAGGAAGCCGCGCGAGCGCATGTCCGCCGCCTGCCACGCGCTGTCGCCGAT
>JBBRZH010000055.1:0-8911 GCA_038236935.1 Lysobacterales bacterium | reverse complement strand
GGCAGTCCCGGTACTTGAGCGATGTGTAGCTTTCGTGAAACCATCGCTCCATCCGGGGGCGTATCGCCCACGTCCCTCAGCACCATCTGCAGGAGAGCAGCATGACTTCGAGCGTCCGGGTCCACCGTTCCATCCTCGCCGCCGCATTGGCGCTGGCAACGCTGCCCGCGCTGGCGGATAGCACATCCACGTACACGGACTTCTCGCAGACTGTGTTCTTCGGCGACAGCCTGACCGACAGTGGCTTCTACCAGCCGGTCCTGGTCGCGTTCAATGGCCCGTCGGCGGCGGCTGTTGCGCGATTCACCACCAATCCCGGCCTGGTCTATGCCGAGTTCCTGGCCGATTACTACGGAACCAATGCCACGCCGGCGTGGCAGCTGACTCCCGGAGCCACTGGGTTCAGTATCACTGGGGCAGGGGGTGATAACTATGCGGCTGGCGGCGCCACGATTTCGCCAGGCCCAGGCTACCCGCCAACGACTTTCACGGCCTATGCGCCGTCGTTGACCACCCAGATCAATGCCTACCTGGCGGCAAACGGCGGCCACGCCAATCCGGATGCGCTGTTCACGGTCTGGGGCGGCGCCAACGACCTGTTCTACCATCTGGCTGGCGCGACGTCACAGGCGCAGTTCCTGGGTGCCGCTGGGGCCGAAGTCGCCCTGGTGGGCAAGCTGGAAGGCGCAGGCGCGCGCTATGTACTGGTGCCCACGCTCCCCGATGTCGGCCTGACGCCGTTCGGACTGTCACAGGGAGCGGCCGGATCGGCGGGGATCACCCAGTTGTCAGCAGGCTACAACGCGACCTTGTTCGGGGGTCTGCAGGCGGCAGGCTTGCGCGTGATCCCGATCGACGTGTTTCATTTCCTGCGCGAAATCACCGCGGCACCCTCCACATACGGCCTCACCAACGTCACCACGCCAGCGTGTGGCGCAGCCCCGGCACTGGGATGCAATCCGGCCAACTTCGTGGCTCCCAATGCGGCGGAAACCTATGCGTACGCCGATGGCGTGCATCCCACTACGGCTTCGCACAGATTGTTGTCGCAGTACATCATCTCGGTGCTGGAAGCCCCGGGCCAGATCGCAGTGCTGCCGCATTCCGAAGACGTGATCGGGCGTTCGCGTGCTGATCGCATTGGCGGTCATCTTGCCGGAAAACCAGCTGGCGACGGGATGCGCTGGTGGGCTGACCTGCGGGGGGATTTCCAGCGTTACGGCAAGGGGGATACATTTGACGGCGCCGGTCCGAGCTTGATGGGGGGCGTGGATTGGAGCAGCAACCGCTGGGTCTACGGCGGGTTCGCCGGTTATGGCCGGCAGAGCATCGACTGGGGTGGGCAGCGCGGCCATTTCGACCAGAGCGACGCTTCGCTGGGCGGATTCTTGGGCTGGTATGGCGACAGCGCCTGGGTGAACGGACAGGTCAGCTACAGCCGGTTGAGTTTCGACACCCGTCGCGACGTCCAGCTTGGACCGGCGACGCGCACGCATCGCGGCTCGACCGATGGTCGCAATCTCAGCGCCGGTATCAATGCCGGTTGGGATTTCACCAACGGCGCCTGGACGCATGGTCCGGTCGGCTCCCTGCTGTCGCAGCACATCCGCGTGAACGGCTTCGCCGAAGATAGCCCGACCCTGTCGACGTCACTTGCCTATCCGGAGCAAACATTCAATTCCCTGATCGGCAGCCTCGGCTGGCAGGCGCGTTACACGATCAACGAGCACATGCAGCCGTATGCGCGGGCGACGTTTGACCGCGAGTTCCGGCGGGCCGATGCCGAAGCGTTTGCCCAGGCGCAGTCGATTCCCGGCACGATGCCCTATGCGGTGCCAGGGCAGCAGTACGATCGCAGTTACGGCACGCTGGTATTGGGCACCCGCACGCAGGTGTTCGGGCTGGATGCGAACGTCGGCGTAAGCGCCACCCTCGGTCAGAAACGGGGCGATGACGCGACCGTGTTCGCTACCGTTGGCAGCAATTTCTGACGCATTGCCTGCCCTTGCACTCGCAGGGGCAGGTGGATGGCATAAAATTTTGGGCTCGCGGGCGTAGCTCAATGGTAGAGCTGTAGCTTCCCAAGCTACTGACGAGGGTTCGATTCCCTTCGCCCGCTCCAGTGCATGCCACCCAGCTGCGTGGCGTGTGCGCCCCACCACTTTTACGACGGCCCCGCGCGATGCGCACCGCCCCGGCCTGGGGAGTCCACGCGATGATCGTGCTCGGCTGGCGGGAATGGCTGACACTGCCGGATCTGGGTGTGGCACGCATGCGTGCCAAAATCGATACCGGCGCGCGCAGCTCGGCCTTGCATGTCGATGTGCAATGGCGTTTCGTCGAAGGTGGCGTGCCCTGGGTCGGATTCCAGCTGACCCTGGGGAAGGCGGGCGCGGCGCGCACCCTGCAAGCCGGCGCGCCGATCACCGATGAGCGCGATGTGGTTGACTCCGGTGGCCATCGCGGGCGCCGCGTGTTCGTCTGCACCTCGCTACGGCTGGCGGGAATTGAACGTCGCATTGAAATCAATCTGTCCGATCGGCGCGATATGGTGTTCCCGATCCTGCTGGGACGTACCGCGCTGGAACGCATGTTCACGGTCGATCCGTCATGCTCGTTCCTGCACGCCCGGCCCCCGCGACACCTCAAGCGCCTCGAAGGCTCCACATGAAGCTGGCAATCCTCTCGCGCAACGGAAAGCTGTATTCGACGCGTCGCCTGGTCGAGGCGGCGCGCGAGCGAAACCACAGCGTGCGCGTGCTCGATCCGCTGCGCTGCTACCTGCGCATCAGCTCCAACGGCTTCGAGATGCACTACAAGGGTCGACCGATTTCGGGTTACTCGGCAGTCGTGCCGCGCATTGGTGCGTCGATCACGCGGTACGGTACCGCCGTCCTTCGACAGTTCGAGTTGATGGGCACCTACACGCCCAATCCATCGGACGCCATTTCGCGTGCGCGCGACAAGTTGCGCTGCCACCAGTTGCTTGCCGCGCAGGGGATTGGCCTTCCGGTGACGGTGTTCGGCGACAACCCGGACGACACCGTCGACCTGTTGTCGATGCTCGGGCCACCGCCACACGTGATCAAGCTCAACGAAGGCACCCAGGGCGCGGGCGTGATGCTGACCGAGAAGCCCTCGGCCTCGCGCAGTGTCATTGAAGCGTTGCGTGGCCTGTACGCAAATTTCCTGGTGCAGGAGTTCATCGCCGAGGCCAAGGGTGCAGACCTGCGTTGCTTCGTGGTGGGGGGCAAGGTCGTCGCGACCATGCGCCGACAGGCGCCGAAGGGCGATTTCCGCTCCAACCTGCATCGTGGCGGCACGGCCAAGGCCGTGCGCGCGTCCGAAGCCGAACAGGCCACCGCCGTGCGCGCCGCTGCAAGCGTGGGATTGGGCATTGCCGGTGTCGACCTGATCCGCTCAAACCGTGGTCCGCTGGTGCTGGAGGTGAACTCCTCGCCAGGCTTGGAAGGCATCGAGGCCGCCACGGGCGTGGATATCGCCGGGCGGATCATCGACTTCGTTACGACCGCCCAACAGCCCGCAGTGGGGAGTGGCCGACGGGCGTAGTGCTATCCCGGCGAGGATGAGTTTGCTGAGCGAGGGTTTTTAACAGGCCTTTAATCGCGCCCGGCGTAGTGTCTTCGCACCGCAACCTGCGCCTCCAGTCGACTCCTCTCTCGGGTATCGCGGATTACGGTTAATCGGGCACTTTTTTGGCCCAGGCGCGGTCAAGCCGTTCCTGGGCCTTTTGTTGCAGCGTCCGTAATGGTCGCCGTATGCCAGAATTCGCGATACCGCGTCGCATTCACGGGCGTGCCTTTACAGGTCAACAGGCCGCACTCAAACAGGCTGCTCTTAAACAGGATTTCTCCGATGCGCATTCTGGTCATTGAAGACAACAGCGATATCGCCGCCAATCTGGGCGACTATCTCGAGGACCGCGGCCATACCGTTGACTTCGCCGCCGATGGCGTCACTGGTTTGCACTTGGCCGTCGTCCATGAGTTCGATGCGGTCGTGCTCGACCTGAGCCTGCCTGGCATGGACGGCCTGGAGGTCTGCCGCAAGCTGCGCAATGACGCGCGCAAGCAGACTCCAGTGCTGATGCTGACCGCGCGCGATACGCTGGACAACAAACTCGCGGGTTTCGAATCCGGCGCCGATGATTACCTGATCAAACCGTTCGCCCTGCAGGAAGTCGAAGTTAGGCTGAACGCATTGGCGCGTCGAGGCCGGGGCGTGCAGACAAGGGTGCTGGATGTCGGCGACCTGGAATACAACCTGGACACGCTTGAAGTCCGTCGTGAAGGCAAGTTGCTGCAACTCAATCCGACGGGTTTGAAGATCCTGCAATCGTTGATGGAATCCTCGCCTGCGGTCGTCACGCGGCAGGAGCTGGAAACCCGCGTGTGGGGCGAGGAGTTGCCCGATTCGGATTCGCTGCGTGTGCATATCCATGGATTGCGCGCGGTAATCGACAAACCCTTCCCAACGCCGATGATCCAGACCCGCCACGGCATCGGTTACCGGATCGCCGTGCCCGATGCCGCCACCTGACAGCGCGCTTCCTGCGCGCAAGACGCGCTACCGGCGGCGGCTGCGCAGTCGCATCATCCTGTCGTTCCTGCTGCTGGGATTCGGGCTGACGCTGTTGCTCGCGTTTGCCACCAACTACGCACGCAACCGCGTGGAAAACCAGCTGGTCGAAGACGTGATGAACAAGAATATCGACGCTTATGCGCGCCGGTATTTCAGTGATCCGGGCATGAGTCCGGATGTGCCGGTGCAGCAGATGCGCGGCAGGGTGGTGAAGCCCTCGAGCTTCGAGACGTTGCGCGCCGAACAGCCCGAGTGGTACGCGCTGCCCGACGGCATCCACGGCGTCAGCGGCAAGAATCCGGACGGTAGTCCGTTCTCCTACAAGCTTGCAGTGCGCAAGACCCCGGAAGCGTGGTTTTTCCTCGCTTACGACATGACCCAGTCCAAGCGTGGGGAGCGGCAGTTCAATATCGCGCTGGTGGGCGTGGTCGCGGTGTTCACCGTGTTTTCGCTTCTGGTCGGCTGGTGGGCCGCATCGCGCGTGATGAGCCCTGTCTCGGAACTGGCGCAACGCCTGCGCAGTTCCGGGCGCAGCGCACAACCCGAAGCCCTCGCGATGCATTTCGCCGACGACGAGGTCGGCCAGCTCGCCAGTGCGCTCGACGATTACGCCGCGCGATTGACCGAAGTCGTTCAGCGCGACCGTGAGTTCAACGCCGATGTCAGCCACGAATTACGCACGCCGTTGGCAGTCATCAAGGGCGCGGTCGAGTTGCTGTTGTCACGCCCGGATATCGACGCCAAGACCCGCGCGCGCCTGCAGCGCGTCGAGCGCGCCGAACAGCAATGCACGGACCTGATCAGCGCGTTGCTGCTGTTGTCGCGCAATGAGCGCGGTCGTGGTGCTGCCGATGTCGCACGCATCGCCGAGCAACTGCTCGACGTACATCGTGCGCAGTTGTCTGGCAAGCCACTGGAGCTGCGTCTCGAAGGCGCGCGCGGGTTGATCGTGGACGCCCCGGAAGCCGCGGTGGCCGTGGCCTTGGGCAACCTGATCGGCAACGCGGTGAAATACACGTTGCAGGGCGAAGTGGTGGTGCGTCTGCTGCCCGACGCCGTGCAGGTGATCGACTCCGGTCCCGGCTTGACGCCCGAAGATGCGGCGCGACTGTTCGAGCGCGGCTATCGCGGCACGCACGCCGAGCATTCGCAAGGGGGCGGCATCGGCCTGTCGATCGTCAGGCGCCTTTGCTCGCTATACGACTGGAGCGTGCGCGTGGTGCCTGGTGCGGAACGCGGCGTCATGGCGACGTTGTTTTTCAGCGAAAATCCAGGAATGTAGGACGTGCGCGAACCCGCAGACGAGTCACCCAAACGCGGGTGAGTCGAGTCCCACCCTGTGTCACACCCGCTCCAGCCACCCGTATTTGTCTGGCGTTGTGCCGTTGAACAAGCCGAAGAACAACTCCTGCATCCGCCGGGTCACTGGACCGGGTTTGCCATCGCCGACCTGGCGACCGTCGACCGAGCGGATCGGCGTGATTTCCGCAGCCGTGCCGCACATGAAAAGTTCATCGCACAGGTACAGGTATTCGCGCGGCAGATCGCGTTCCACCACGGTCATGCCGCGATCACGCGCGAGGGTCATCAGCGTGTTGCGGGTGATGCCGTTGAGCAGGGCCGCGCTGATCGGCGTGGTATGCAACGCGCCTTCGAACACCAGGAACAGGTTTTCCCCGGCGCCCTCGCTCAACAAGCCGGTCGATGCCAGGGCGATGCCTTCGCCGAATCCCAGCCGGCGTGCTTCGCGCGCCACCAGTTGGCCTGAGAGGTAGTTTCCACCGGCTTTTGCACCGGCGGGAATGGTGTTGGGTGCGAAACGCTGCCAGCTGGACACGCACGCGTCGATGCCGTCTTCAAGCACCGAATGCCCCAGGTATGCACCCATCTTCCAGGCCGCGACCGCGACATCGACCGGCGTATCCGCCGATAGACCGAAGCCGCCCAGCCCGCGGAACGCCACCGGGCGCAGGTAGGCCTTGGTCAGGGCATTGGCGTTGAGCACTTCGCGGCATGCCGCGTTGAGGTCATCGACCGTGTACGGGATCGGCATGTCGTAGATCCGTGCCGATGCGAACAAGCGCTTCGTGTGGTCGCTCAGGCGAAAAATCGCCGCGCCATCCGGACGTCCGTCGACGGAGAGATCGTAACTGCGGATGCCCTCGAACACGGACGAGCCGTAATGCAATGCGTGGGACATCACGTGCGTGGTCCCGTCGGCCCACGGCTTGATGCTGCCGTTGTGCCAGATCCAGTCCGGATACTGCTGGGTCATCGCGTCTCTCCAAAAACAAGACGCTAGTTTAGCGGGCCATGCCAATCCTTGCGCTGGCAGCGATGCGAGCCGCAGCACACTGCCATGGCGACGTGGTCCACAGCACTCATAGGTTCACCCACCAGCAACCCAGGTAAGTGCGCAGTCCGAACACGGTCTGCGATGGCGTGCTGCCATTGGCGAGCGTCTGTTCCAGTCGCAACCCCACCGGCACACGCCGAACCGTGGTCTGCGGGTAGTAGTCGCCGTCGGGAGGGAGATCGCTGGCCCTGTAGATGGGCGCGATGTCCACCAGCGGCCGCTGCACGATCGCCTGCAGGCGATCCATGATGGCGTAGCCCGTGCGGGTCGACATGCCCGCCCAGTCGTACACGCCAGCGAACTGGTTGACGTCGCGGCTGTCGACCGCTGCCGTCACTGCGTAGACCAGATCCTGCAGGTTGCGCGAACACACGTTGCGGTACAGATGCGTTCCAGCACTGGCTGCGGCATGTGGAACGCGCTCCACCGCACCGAGGTCCTGGCATTGGCGATCAGTGAATATCGTGGTTCCGTCTGGGCCGGTGCATCGCCGTACCTGTCCAGCGGCCGGCAACGCGATCAACACCAGCAACAGCAACAGGGGCAGGCGCGTGTACGTCATCGGCGCAGCCTAACGTCAGCAGGCATTGCGGGGAAGCTGCGCCGTTTTTGTGTTCAGCACGCAGACGCCTTCAGCACGCCACCGGTCACCCAAGGTGGTGCAGCACGTTTGACACCGGCTTGGAGAGGTTCAGTGTGTAGAAGTGCAATCCGGGCGCGCCGCCATCGACGAGCCTGCGACACATGGCCGCGACCAGTTCGGCCGCGAAGTCACGGATGGATTCGGCATCATCGCCGTAGGCCTGCATGCGCTTTGAGATCCAGCGCGGGATCTCCGCGCCGCACGCGTCGGAAAATCGCTTGAGCTGGGAAAAATTGGAGATCGGCATGATGCCTGGCACGATGGGCACTTCCACGCCGAGCTTGCGCACGTCGTCGACAAACCGGAAGTAAGCATCGGCGTTGTAGAAATATTGGGTGATCGCGCCGTCGGCGCCCGCGTCGATTTTCGCCTTGAAATGGCGCAGGTCCGCAATCGCGTCGTCCGCTTGCGGGTGGGTTTCGGGATAGCAGCCGACTTCGATGTGGAACCAGTCGCCATGCTCGGCGCGGATGAACGCGATCAGGTCCGACGCGTAGCGCAGGTCCCCCATGCGGGCCATGCCTGATGGAAGGTCGCCACGCAATGCGACCAGGCGCCTGCACCCCAGTGCGCGATACAACCGCAGGAGTTCGCGGATTTCTTCACGGCTTCCGCCCATGCATGAGACATGCGGGGCCGCCTCGAACCCGTGCGCCTGCTTGAGGTGGCGCACGGTTTCGGACGTATAGCTCAAGGTGGACCCACCAGCGCCAAACGTGCAGGACACATAGTCAGGCGCCTGCGGCTTGAGACGCAACGCGGTGCGATTGAGCTGCTCGCGCTGCTCGTCGGTTTTTGGTGGGTAGAACTCGAAGGAAATGGGGATCATGGATATCCGTGCAATCTTCGCGCGACGTCGATGCTGGTCACTCCAGTGCGAGGCGGGGATCCACGGATGGTTGTCCGCGCATCCCCGACTTCGCAGGAGCGATGTGCAGGGAACGACTCAGTACCGGTAATGCTCCGGCTTGTACGGGCCGTCCTTCGACACACCCAGGTACGCGGCCTGGTCGTCGGTCAACGTCGTCAACTTCACTCCGATCTTCTCCAGGTGCAGGCGTGCGACTTCCTCGTCCAGCTTCTTCGGCAGGATGTAGACCTTGTTCTCGTAGGTGTCCTTGTTGGCCCACAGGTCGATCTGGGCCAGCGTCTGGTTGGAGAACGAATTGGACATCACGAAACTTGGATGGCCGGTTGCGCAACCCAGGTTGACCAGGCGGCCTTCGGCCAGGAGGAAAATCGCATTGCCATTGGCGAATGTGTATTTGTCGACCTGCGGCTTGATGTTGAGCCGCGCGACATCCGGCATT
>JBBRZH010000054.1:0-9623 GCA_038236935.1 Lysobacterales bacterium | reverse complement strand
TGAGGGGCTCATCACGATTCCGCGCCTGAGTGTCGGCAGCCTGCGCACGCAGCCATTGACCTTGAGCGTCACCGCTCCAGTCGCGGCACCGTCGCATGGGGATGGTGCGGTCTTCATCGAAAGCGAAGCCGACGCGCAGGAGCCCTATGTACAGCAGGCCGTCGGATACACGGTGCGCTTGTATTCGGCGACGCCACTGGTCTCCGGCCAGCTCGACCAGGTCACGCCTGACGGCGCATCGCTGCAGCGGATCGGCGAGGACCAGCAGTACCAGCGCGATATCGGCGGACGCCAGTACATGGTGGTCGAACGTCATTACCTGCTGATCCCCGAGCGTAGCGGCACGCTGACGATTCCCGGCCCGCATTTCCAGGGCAAAGGTGGCGGCGGTGGTGGTTTGTTCGATGACCTGCTGGGCGATGGCCAGCGTGACCTGCGTGCGGCAAGCGCGCCACGATTCCTGAAAGTGCGCGCGATTCCAGCCGACGCGCCGCAACCATGGCTTCCGCTGCGAGGATTGACGCTGCGCTATCTCGCGGCCGCGCAGCACGCGCGCGCCGGGGAAGCCGCCAGCGTCACCATCGAAGCCACGGCCGATGGCGCGACCGCAGCGCAGATGCCCGACCTGCAGTTGACGGTAGGCGATGGTGCGCAGGTGTTTCCCGATCCCGCGCAGACGGTTGAAAGCTTCAGCGATGGACGGCCGCATGTTCGCGTGACACGGAAATTCTCGATCGTGCCGGGGCATGCGGGGACGCTTCACATTGGCAGTCCGAGACTGGCCTGGTGGGATGTCCGCGCCGGGTTGGGTCGCACGGCGTCGATGCCGGATATCGACCTGGACGTGGCGCCGGGTGCCAATGGTTTCGGCACAGCGTCCAACACGCCGCCGAGCGCGGATGCCACGACTGCACAAACGAATGACTCATCGCACGTGCCGGGATTCCCGGGATTGCAACCCTGGGCACTGGTCAGCGTGTTTTTCGCGGGCCTGTGGCTGCTGACATTGGCGTTGAGCTCGCATCGCCGAGGACAGGCTCCGGTCCCCGTCGACAACGGGCGCGCATCACCGCCTACTGACAGGAAGGCCATATCGATGGCCGACCTCAAGCGCGCACTGGATCATGGGGCTTTGGCTGATGTCGCTGACATCCTGTGCGCGATGGCATCGCCACCTGTGACGGATCTGGATGCGTTGCGCACAAGGCTCGATGACGGTGAGCAGCGGCAGGCGATCGACGCATTGCAGCGCGCACGCTGGGCGGGCGATGGTGATGGCGTCGCCACGCGTACCAAGCTGCGGGAGGCGTTCAAACAGGGGCCGCGTTGGCGGGCCGCGCCAAGGGCGAAAAATGACGCGTTGCCGCCTTTATATCCTCGCGACTGAGGGTGCCTGCAGGCTGGCCCCCTTTGCATGAACCATTGCAAGCAAGCGATTTAACGAACGCCATGCGACCATGTCCGCATGGATGAAGACCGCATCACCACGCCGGCCGCCACCCGCGAGGACGAGGCCATCGAGGCGTCGATCCGCCCCCGCCGGCTGGAGGAATACCTCGGCCAGCAGCCGGTGCGCGAACAGCTATCGATTTATATCGAGGCCGCCAAAAAGCGCGGCGAGGCACTCGACCATGTGCTGATTTTCGGCCCCCCGGGGCTTGGCAAGACCACGTTGGCGCACGTCATCGCCAATGAGCTGGGTGTCGGTTTGCGGCAGACATCCGGGCCGGTGATCGAGAAGGCCGGCGATCTCGCCGCACTGCTGACCAACCTGCAGCCGCATGACGTGTTGTTCGTCGACGAGATCCATCGGCTGTCGCCGGCCATCGAGGAAATCCTGTATCCGGCGATGGAGGACTACCAGATCGACATCATGATCGGCGAAGGTCCGGCCGCGCGCTCGATCAAACTTGATCTTCCTCCATTCACGCTGATCGGCGCCACCACGCGCGCCGGCCTGCTGACCGCGCCGTTGCGCGACCGCTTCGGCATCGTGCAGCGGCTGGAGTTCTACAGCCCGGAAGAGCTGACGAAAATCGTGCGACGTTCGGCCAGCATCCTCGACATTGATTGCGTGCCCGAAGGTGCCGGCGAGATCGCCCGGCGCTCGCGTGGCACGCCACGCATCGCCAATCGCCTGTTGCGGCGCGTGCGCGATTTCGCCCAGGTGCGTGCACACGGCAGGATCGATCACGACGTCGCCAATGCCGCAATGCAGATGCTCAAGGTCGATCCGGAAGGCTTCGACGAGCTCGACCGACGCCTGCTGCGCACCATCGTCGATTCGTTCGATGGTGGCCCGGTCGGCGTTGAATCGCTCGCGGCTGCACTGAGCGAAGAGCGCGGCACGCTCGAGGACGTGATCGAGCCCTACCTGATCCAGCAGGGCTATCTCATCCGCACCGCGCGCGGCCGCATGGCCAGCGCGAAGGCGTACCGGCATCTGGGCCTGCGACCGAAAGCAGGGCTCAACGACCTGTTCGAACGCAACCAGATTGAAGATGCAAGTGGCGGCTGATTCCGTGTTCAGTTGGCCGACAAGGGTGTACTGGGAAGATACCGACGCAGGTGGCGTGGTCTATCACGCGCAATACCTGGCCTTCCTGGAGCGCGCACGCAGCGAGTGGTTGCGGGCGCGCGGCAAGGGCCAGGAATTGCTGCGGATCGAACACGACCTGGTGTTCGCGGTGCGCGCGATGCAAATCGAATTTCGCCTTCCGGCGCGGCTGGACGATATGGTCGACGTGTCGGTCGCGTTGCTGCAATGCCGGCGCGCGAGCCTGGTGATCGCGCAGGCCATCCACCGCGATGGCGTGCTGCTTCTGGATGCACAAGTGCGGGTCGCGGCGCTGAACGCATCGGATTTCCGTCCACGAGCGATTCCGCCGTCGCTATACGATGAACTCAAGTCACTGGAAACGATCGAATGACACAACCAATGGAGTGCAACGCATGATTCCTTTGCTGGCAGCACTGCAGGCCACCGCGGTCGAGGCATTGCCTGAAGATGCGGTCGCCGCGACAACTGCGTCGCAGGCCGCGATCGCAACGCCCGCCGGGCACAACGGGCTGGACATGCTGCAGCTGGTACTGCATGCCAGCATCCCGGTGCAGTTCGTGCTGCTGTTACTGCTGGCGGCATCCGTGTCGTCGTGGCTGATTATTTTTCGCAAGAAGCGCGTGCTCGATCGCGCCGACCGCGAGGCGATCGGTTTCGAGGAGCGATTCTGGTCCGGCGCGGAATTGTCGAAGCTGTATGCCGGCTCCACCCAGCGCGGTGGTGATATCGGCGGACTGGAGGCGATCTTCGAAGGTGGTTATCGCGAATTCAATCGCATCCGTCAGCGCCGCGGCGTCGATGCGCGCATCCAGCTGGAGGGCGCACAACGCGCAATGCGCGCCACGGCATCGCGCGAACTCGATGGCCTTGAACACAACCTGGAATTCCTCGCCAGCGTTGGCTCGATCAGCCCCTACGTCGGGCTGTTCGGCACCGTGTGGGGAATCATGATTTCGTTCCAGGGCCTGGCGCAGATGAAGGAAGCCACCATTGCCACTGTTGCGCCAGGTATTTCCGAAGCCTTGATTGCCACGGCAATGGGGCTGTTCGCCGCGATTCCCGCAGTGTGGGCCTACAACCGCTTCGCGACCCGCGTCGAGCGCCTGAACGTGCGTTACGACGCCTTTTCCGAGGAGTTCTCCTCGATATTGCAACGCCAGGCGCACATCGATGAGGCGTGAGGCACGGACGACGCGCTTGATCTTCAACAGCCCAGACGGCGATGGGGCGTGGCAGGCTGATTTCCGCGCGGTGCAAGCGGGGTTCACGCGATGGCCGTAACCGCCACGGGGCGCCGCATCCGCAAGCGCAAACTCAAGGCGGACATCAACGTCGTGCCGTATATCGACGTGATGCTGGTGCTGCTGATCATCTTCATGGTGACCGCGCCGCTGCTCAACCTGGGCACCGACATCCACCTGCCCGATTCAAAAGCCAAACGCTTGCAGACGCCGAAAAACCCGGTCGCGGTCAGCATCTACGCCAACGGCACGTACGCGCTGGTGGCCGACAAGACCAGTCAGCCGATGGGCGCCGACGATCTCAAGGCGCATCTGGCGGCAGTGAATGACCAGAGTGGTGGCGACCTGGTGGTCTTGATCAACGGTGATCGCACTGCGAGCTACCAGACGATCATGAAGGGCATCGACATCGTCAATGCGGCCGGCATCAAGAAGATCAGCCTGCTCAGCCACCCGCAGGAGACCGCGAAGTAATGCGGGAAACCCGCGCTGATACGGCGCTGTCGACGATGTTTGCAGTCGGCTTGCACCTGCTGTTGTTGCTGCTGCTGTTTGCCGGGCTGAAGTGGTCGCATCCAGTGACGCCGGACGCAGCCGCAGGCGCTGCGGTCGATGCCGACCTGGTCGATCCCAACGCGTTGCCGGCATCGATGCAACGCGCGCTCGCGGCGACCGCGCCGGTGACTCCATCGCCACCCGTCGAACCTCAGCCAGTGGAGCCACCACCGCCGCAACCGCTTCCGTCTCCCGTCCCCGACGCGGCTCAAACGGCACCGCAACCGGTCGCGCAGGAAGCGCTCCCGGTGCCTGACCAGCGCGACCAGGAACGCGTCGATCGCGAGGCGTTGTCCGCCGAACTGCGTGCCCGTGAGCAGGAAGAAAAACAACGCCAGCAGCAGATCGACCTGACCCAGAAACAGCAACAACAGCAGGTCGAGCAGCAACAGCAATTGGCCCGGCAATCCCTCGATGAGCAGATCAGGAAAATCCGCGAAGCCCGGCGCCAGGCTTCGCGTGAGGCCGACCTGGCCGAGCAGAAGCTCAAGCAGCTCGCCGATGCCCGCGCTCGTTCGACATCCGCATCGCAAACCCCTGCCGACAGTGCGGGCAATCCCCCGCCAGGAAACAACGGCGTCGACGCAGGACTGCTCGCGCGCTACAGGGCGGCGTTGGGTGATGCGATACAGCGCAACTGGATCCGACCGGATTCCGTGCCGCTGGGGCAACCATGCAAACTGCAGATCAGGCAATTGCCTGGTGGGGAAGTCATCGATGTGCAAGTCCTCGAACCATGCCCCTATGATGATCTGGGCAAGCGTTCGCTTGAAGCGGCCGTGTTGAAGGCGCAGCCACTTCCTTATGCAGGATTCGAATCGGTCTTCTCACGAACCCTGGATCTGAAATTCCAGCCAGAAGAACACTGACCCACGTTATTGGATTGCTTTTTTAGACGACCTTAACGGACAACCTGTTAAGACTTCTCTTCCCCTTACCGGATCGCCCCATGAAACGACCGCTGCGCTGGCTTGCGACCCCGATTGTTTCGTTCCTGCTGATGCTGTTGCCGCTGTCAGGATCCGCGCAGGACAAACCGCTGGAAATCGATATCGTCGGCGGCAATGCCGCAGCGCTTCCGATCGCGGTGGTGCCGATGGCGTTCCAGGGTCCGGGTGCTGCGCCATCGACCGACATCGCACAGGTGATCCGTGCCGACTTCGACCGCTCCGGGCAGTTCCGCACGTTGCCCGACCGTGACATGGTCGAACATCCCAGCCGCGGTAGCGAAGTCAACTATCCGACCTGGCGATTGCTGAAGCAGGACTTCCTCGTCGTTGGCCGTGAACTTGACGCTGGCGGCGGCAACGTGCGGGTCGAGTACGAACTGTTCGATGTTGCCAAGCAGCAGCGCCTGCTTGGACTGGCGATGACCGCACCCGCAACGTCGATGCGTGATGTCGCACACCAGATCGCCGATGCGATCTACGAAAAGATCCTCGGCGTGCGCGGCGCGTTCTGGACACAGATTGCCTATGTCACGGCGTCGGGTGTCGGGTCCGGCGCGCGCTATGCGCTGGTCGTGGCCGATGCGGACGGATACAACCCACATGCCGTCGTGCGGGATTCGCAACCGATCCTGTCACCCTCCTGGAATCCAGACGGACATCGGCTCGCCTTCGTCAGTTTCCACGGTGGCAATTCCGCCATCTACGTGGTCGACACCACGCGTGACACCGCATTGCCCGCTCCAATCGCGAGCTTCCGGGGCATCAACGGCGCGCCGAGTTTCTCTCCCGATGGCCGCCAGTTGGCGATGACGCTCTCAAAGAGCGGCAATCCGGAAATCTATGTCATGGACCTGGGCAGCAGGGCATTGCGCCAGATCACCGACCAGTTCGGGATCGATACCGAGGCCACGTGGAGCCCGGACGGCGGAAGTCTCTACTTCACCTCTGACCGTGGCGGCAAACCACAGATCTACCAGGCTTCCGCCAATGGAGGCAGCGCCACGCGGGTCACGTTCCAGGGCAGCTACAACGCCAAGGCGACGGTGTCCTACGACGGCAAGAAGATCGCGATGGCACAGGGCAACGGCAACAACTACCGCATCGCGCTGCTCGACCGCAGCCTCGGTTCGCCCCGCTGGAGCACGCTGTCTCCGGGCTCGCTGGACGAGTCGCCCAGCTTCGCCCCCAACGCCAGCATGGTCCTGTACGCGGCCCGGGAGGGCAGCCGGGGGGTGTTGTATTCGGTGTCGGCCGATGCCCGCGTGCGGCAGCGGCTTGTGCTGGCCGATGGCGACGTCCGCGAGCCGGCGTGGGGTCCGTATCGCCAGCCGCGCTGATCACAAAGCGTCCATGCCAGCCTGTTAACCTTCATGGTGAAGCATTCAGTATTCCCCCGCGAAATGACGAGGAAAGCCCCATGAACACAATGACGACGCGTAGAGCCTCCAATGTGGCCCGCATCCTGACGACGGTCCTGTTCTGTGCCGCGGCGGTGGCCTGCACCAAGAAGGTCAAGGAAGTCCCGCCGCCGATGTCCACCGGCTCGACCGCCACCACCACTCCGTATCCGCAGACGGGCCCGACCACGCAGGGAGCCTACGGCCCCAGCGACCTTGACAGTGACGCCTGCCTGCGCACGCGCGTGGTGTACTTCGACTACAACGAAGACGCGCTGCGTCCGGAATTCCAGGCCGCGATGGCGTGTCATGCCAAATACCTGCGCGATCGCCCATCCGCGCGCATGTCCCTGGAAGGCAACACCGACGAGCGTGGCAGCCGCGAATACAACCTCGCGCTGGGCGAGCGTCGCGGTAATGCGGTGTCTTCCGCGCTGCAGGCCAATGGCGGCTCCGGCAGCCAGGTGACCGTCGTCAGCTACGGCGAGGAGCGTCCGACCTGCACCGACTCGAATGAAGATTGCTGGGCCAAGAATCGTCGCGTCGAGATCGTGTACACGACCAAGTAGGCGACGCATGGGATTTCGTTACCTCTTGGTACCGGTGTTGGTGGCGACCTGCCTGGTCGCCGCTCCGGTGTGCGCACAGCGCGCGAGCCTTGCCGACCGGGTGGCATCACTGGAGCAGCAGGCGGCCAATGCCAACGGCAATGTCGACCTGCTCAACCAGGTCACTGCGCTGAAATCCGACGTGCAGGCACTGCGCGCGCAACTTGAAGAGCTGCAACACCAGAACGAGCAATCCAGGCAGTCCAGCCGCAGTCAATATCTGGATATGGACAGTCGCCTGAACCGGTTGGAAGGCGGCGCGGCGCCGACGGCCAAACCGGCGGTACCGATGAGCGACGCCGATCCAGTCGTCGGTAATGGGGTGACAGACAGCGAGCCCAGCGTCCACGGCGATGCGGGCACGCTGGCCAAAGGCGAAGACGAGCGGGGCAGTTACGAGGCTGCCTTCGACACGCTCAAGGCCGGTCACTACGTCGACTCGGCGCGGCAGTTCAGTGCGTTTCTGCAGCAGTATCCCAGCGGCGTCTATGCACCCAATGCACTGTACTGGCTGGGCGAGAGTTATTACGTCACCCAGAACTACGCGCTGGCGCAACGGCAATTCCAGTTGCTGTTGGATCGCTATCCTACGCACGACAAGGCGGCGGGTGCGTTGCTCAAGGTCGGCCTGTCGCAATACGGCCTCAAGCAGATGGACGCGGCCCAGTCGACGTTGTCGCAAGTGGTTGCTCGTTACCCGGGAACTGATGCGGCGCGCACCGCCGATGATCGCCTGCGGGCCATGCAATTGCAGCAGGCGCGCTAAAATACGGCGATGAACGCCGTCGCCACCGATGCATCCGCCGCAGCGGCGGCATCAATCCAGCCACACCGCCTCAAGCTCACCGAAATCTTCCTGTCCCTGCAGGGCGAAGCGCGCGACGCCGGATGGCCCAGCGTGTTCGTGCGCCTGACCGGTTGCCCCTTGCGCTGCCAGTATTGCGACACCGCCTATGCCTTCCACGGCGGGCAATGGTGGGAGATCGATGACATTCTCGCCGAGGTCGCACGTCACGGAGTGCGCCACGTTTGCGTCACCGGCGGGGAGCCGTTGGCGCAGAAACGTTGCATCGATCTGTTGTCGCGCCTGTGCGACGCCGGTTACTCCGTGTCGCTGGAGACGTCGGGTGCGATCGACATCGCCGAGGTTGATCCGCGCGTCTCGCGCGTGCTCGACATCAAGACGCCAGGTTCACTGGAAGTCTCCCGAAACCACTGGGAAAATATCGACCTGCTGACGCTTCATGACCAGATCAAGTTCGTGATCTGTGATCGCGCCGATTTCGAGTGGGCACGCGATATCACCGCGCAATATCAATTGCAGCAACGTTGTGACGTCTGGTTTTCGCCCAGTTTTTCGCAAGTGCACCCGCGTGAGCTTGCCGACTGGATCGTCGCCGAAAGACTGCCCGTGCGGTATCAAATGCAACTGCACAAACTGCTGTGGAACGACGAGCCAGGACGCTGACATGGATGCCAGAGCCACACTACCCGCAGTCGTGTTGTTGTCCGGGGGCATGGATTCGGCCGTCGTGCTTGCCATCGCGCAGGAGCGAGGGCATGCCTGCCACGCGCTGAGCGTGCGCTACGGCCAGCGCCATACGTCTGAGCTCGACGCCGCTGATCGCATTGCCCGCGCGCTTGATGCCGTCGCGCACAAGACCGTCAGCGTCGATCTGCGCAGCATTGGTGGCTCGGCACTGACCGACGCACTCATCGACGTGCCGCTGGATTCGCAGACGCATCCCGGCAGCAATCCCATTCCCGTCACCTACGTCCCCGCGCGCAACACCATCATGTTGTCGCTGGCGTTGGGCTGGGCCGAAGTCCTTGGCGCCACCGACATCTTCTGCGGCGTCAATGCCGTCGACTATTCCGGCTATCCGGACTGCCGCCCGGAGTTCATCGACGCCTTCGAAACGCTCGCCAACCTGGCCACCAAAGCCGGAGTCGAGGGCGCTGGTTTCCGCGTGCATGCACCGCTGCTGCACATGGGCAAGGCCGACATCGTGCGCGAAGGCCTGCGCCTGGGAGTCGATTTCGCGCAGACCGTGTCGTGCTACCAGGCCGACGCCAAGGGCCGCGCCTGCGCCCACTGCGACGCCTGTAGGTTGCGTGCCGAAGGCTTCGAAGCTGCGGGCATCACTGACCCCACCCGTTATCTCCCATGAGCAGGACATGCGCCGCCTGCGTTAGAATCCCCCTCCCGCGCCCCGCGCGGCACCCGTGCCACACGGCGGGCCGTTAGCTCAGTTGGTAGAGCAGAAGACTTTTAATCTTTTGGTCGATGGTTCGAATCCATCACGGCCCAC
>JBBRZH010000053.1:0-9997 GCA_038236935.1 Lysobacterales bacterium | reverse complement strand
GCATACAGCAGGGTCACGCTGTCCGACGGCACCGACAGCAACACGTATCCCAATGCCAGGATCACGGCGCCGATGGTCATGCAGCGACGCGAGCCCAGCACCTTGTCCCCGATCCAGCCGCCGATCGCAGGTGCCGCATAGACCAGCGCGGTGAACGCACCCCAGGTCAGGTTGGCCTTGGCGTCGTCGTAGCCCAGCTTCTGGACCATGAACAACACCAGCAGCGCGGCCATGCCGTAGTAGCCGAAGCGCTCCCACATCTCGATCAGGAAGATCGTGCTGAACGATTTGGTCTGGCTGGGCCGGGTGGCGGCGAGCGAGCTGTCGGAAAGCGTGCTGTTGGCGGGGGACATTGTTCGTGATGATCCAATCGGGGGCCTGCGCCCAATCCAGCATCGATAACACGCCCGTGCCCACATGGGCAACCCATTCGCGGATGTCTCCTCCCCGGGGCGGGCAGGCCTTGTGGCAAAATTCACTTCTCGCGGTTACTGGCCGCAATGTTGACCGGACGCCTTCCAGCCATGCCCTCCAGCCCGATGCCAAACGATGCCACTTTGATTTTCGAGCGCTCCCGTCCGGGTCGTGGCGCCGCGGCCCAACACCCGGCCGATGCGCCAACACCATCGGATATCTCGTCGAAGTGGTTGCGCACCACGCCAGTCGGCTTGCCGGAGGTGTCCGAGCTGCAGGTCGTGCGCCATTACACCAACCTGTCGCGCAAGAATTTCTCGATCGACACCAACTTCTATCCGTTGGGCTCGTGCACGATGAAATACAACCCGCGCGCGTGCCAGTCGATCGCATTGATGGATGGCTTCGCCAACCGGCATCCGTATGCGCCTGACAGCCTGTCGCAGGGATACCTTGCCTGCATGCATGACCTGCAGGAAATCCTGGCGGAAGTCACCGGCATGAAAGGCGGCGTGTCGCTGGCGCCGATGGCCGGCGCGCAGGGCGAGTTTGCCGGCGTGGCGATGATCATGGCCTACCACAAGTCGCGCGGGGATACGGCGCGCAACGAAATCATCGTGCCCGACGCAGCGCACGGCACCAACCCCGCGACGGCAGTGATGTGCGGTTGCGTGGTGCGCGAGATCCCGACGCTGGGTAATGGCGACGTCGATGTGGAAGCATTGAAAGCCGTGCTCGGCCCGAAGACGGCCGGCATCATGCTGACCAATCCCTCGACGATTGGCGTGTTCGAGCGGCGCATCGTGGAGATCGCAAAACTGGTGCACGAGGCGGGCGGGCTGCTGTATTACGACGGCGCCAACCTCAACGCCATCCTTGGGAAAGTTCGCCCCGGCGACATGGGCTTCGATGCGATCCACATGAACCTGCACAAGACGTTCTCCACGCCGCATGGTGGCGGTGGCCCGGGCGCGGGTGCGGTCGGGGTGTCGGAGCGGCTACGCCCATTCCTTCCCATCCCCATGGTCGGGGTGAACGAGGACGGCACGTATCGCTGGCTGCGGAAGAAAGACCGGCCGCAGTCGATCGGGCGCCTGTCGGCGTTCGCTGGAAACGCCGGCGTGCTGATTCGTGCGTATGTCTACGCGCGCCTGCTCGGACGCGAGGGCATGACCCGCGTCGCCGAATTCGCCACGCTCAATGCCAACTATTTGGCTAAACAACTGCAGAAGGCCGGTTTCACGCTGGCCTATCCCGATCGTCGCGCGTCCCACGAATTCATCGTCACCGTGCAGCCGCAGAAAAAAGCCAACGGCATCACCGCGCTGGACTTCAGCAAGGCGTTGCTCGACCACGACATCCATGCGCCAACCAATTATTTCCCTCTGCTCGTGCCCGAGTGCCTGCTGATCGAGCCGACGGAAACCGAAAGCAAGGAAACGCTCGACCAGTTCGTCCACGTGATGACCGGCTTGCTGGCCGAATCGCGCGAAAATCCCGAGCGCATGAAAGGCGCGCCATACACGATGCCGGTGCGACGCCTGGATGACGTAAAAGCGGTACGCGAACTCGATGTCGCCTATCGACCGGCGGCCTGAGGTTGGACCAATACGGCCATCTGCCGAGAGGCCCGGGCCGCATCTTGATGGCGCTGAAGTGGTCCCTGCAGGGGCTTCGCGCGGCATGGCTGCATGAGTCCTCGTTTCGCCTCGAAGTATATCTTCTGGTGGCATTCACCCCACTCGCGTTGTGGCTTGGGCACACCGCCATCGAGCGCGTGCTGTTGATCGGCAGTGGCTTGCTGGTGCTCGGCATCGAACTTGTGAACTCGGCGATTGAAGCGGTGATCGAGCGTTATGGCGCCGAGGACCACGAACTGGCCGGCCGCGCCAAGGACATGGGCTCTGCGGCCGTGTTCGTGTTGATGGTCAACGTGGCGATGACATGGGGATTGATCCTGGGGCCGCGCTGCCTGTGAGTCATGCGCATTCAGCAATGGCGGAGGCGCGACGATGAGCCTGGCGTGGATCGCTGATCCGCAGGTCTGGATCGCATTGGTGACACTCAGCACGCTGGAGATCGTGCTCGGAGTCGACAACCTTGTTTTCATTTCGGTTGCGGTCGGGAAATTGCCGCTGGCGCAACGCAGCCGAGCGCGACGTTTCGGAATTGCGCTGGCATGCGTCAGCCGCATCGGACTACTGCTGTCGCTGGCAAGCCTGGCCAGGATGCAGGCCGATTTGTTCACGCTGTTCGGCATGGGCGTTTCGATCCGCGATCTCGTGCTGCTGCTGGGTGGCGTGTTCCTTGTCGTCAAGGGTGCAATGGAAATCCGCGACCAGGTCGTGGGTGGCAGTGATGTCGGCGACGGCAGTCCAAGGCCAGCTGGCGCCCTGCTGAACGTGATCCTGCAGATCGCGCTGATCGACATCGTGTTCTCGCTGGATTCCGTGATCACCGCGGTCGGGATGGTGTCGCAGATCCCGGTGATGATTGCCGCGATCGTGCTTGCGGTGGCGCTGATGTTGTTCGCGGCCGATCCGCTGGGCGAATTCATCGATCGCAATCCAACCATCAAGATGCTGGCGCTGGCATTCATCGTGTTGGTGGGCGTGGTGCTGATCGCCGACGGCTTCGAATACCACATCCCACGCGGTTATGTTTACGTGGCGATGGGCTTCTCCGCGCTGGTCGAATCATTGAACCTGTGGGTGAAGCGGCGGCAGTAATGGTGAATCCCTCCTTTCGTGGGCTGCCATTCAAGTTTCCCCGCAACCAGGGCCTGCCTACCGTTGCGCCAATGCCCCCGGAATGCTGCAATGGCACTTCATCTGGCCTGGAGTCGTCCCATGCGTATCTTTTCGCCCGTGCGTCTGGTCCTGCTGACACTGCTGGTCAGCCTGCTCAGCGGCTGCGGTTACAACCAGATCCAGCAGAAGGACGAAGCCGTCAAGGCCGGCTGGTCGGAAGTCATCAACCAGTACAAGCGCCGCGCCGACCTCATTCCCAACCTGGTCAATACCGTCAAGGGCTATGCGGCGCAGGAACAGCAGGTCCTGATTGGCGTCACCGAAGCGCGCGCGAAGGTCAGCCAGATCAACGTCAATGCGAACGACGCCGCGTCGCTGGCACAGTTCCAGCAGGCACAGGGACAGTTGTCCAGCGCACTGTCGCGCTTGCTGGTGGTGACGGAAAACTACCCCAACCTGAAATCCGATCAGTCCTTCCGCGACCTGCAGGCGCAGCTGGAGGGCACTGAGAACCGCATCACGGTCGCCCGCGGCCGCTACATCCAGCTGGTGCAGGACTACAACACCTACCTGCGCTCATTCCCGCAGAACCTGACCGCGAAAATGTTCGGCTATCAGGTCAAACCCAATTTCACGGTCGAGAACGAGCAGCAGATCCAGCAGCCTCCCGCCGTGGAATTCGGTGCGCCAGCGCCAGCGCAAACACCAACAGCACCAGCGCCCGCTCCTGCTCCTGCAACCGGTCCAAGCCCCACGCCTCCGGGCGCGGCGCCTGTCCTACAAGCCCCCATGTCGAAGCCGGAACTCAGCCCTGCGCCGGTGCCCGCTCCCCCCGCGGCACCTTCGCCTGCCCCGGGCAACGGCTGAGACTGACGGGCGTTGATCTTCCGGACATGCCGATGAGTCGCTGTTGATGGGGTACCGGATTCGCCTGCTGCTGCTGGCCTGCTTGTTGTGTGTCGGCGCCAATGCCCGGTCGCAGCAACTCGCGGCGATCCCGCCGCTGGATTCGCCGGTGATCGATACCACCGGCACGCTGACCCAGCAGCAGCAACAGGCGCTCGTCCAGCAGGCGCTGGCGCTTCAGCAGCGCAAGGGGAGCCAGCTGCAGGTGTTGATGATCCCGACCACCCAGCCCGAGTCCATCGAGCAATACGCAACGCGCGTGTTCGATCAGTTCAAGCTGGGCCGCAAGGGTGTCGATGATGGCGTGCTGGTGGTGGTCGCCAAGGACGACCACCGCGTGCGCATCGAGCCGGGTTACGGGCTGGAGGGGGCCATCCCGGACGCCATCGCCAATCGCATCATCCAGGAATACATGGCGCCGAAATTCCGCGCCAATGATTACGCTGGTGGACTGTCCGACGCCGACACAGCGCTGACAAAATTGATTGACGGCGAGGCGTTACCTGCACCGATCGCCAGTAATGCATCGGGCAAAAAGGGCGGGGGCGACTGGATGTTCGCGTTGTTTGCGGCATTCTTCGTCGGCCAGATCGCGCGCGGAATTTTCGGGCGCGCACCGTCGTTGCTGCGCGGGATTGTCGGCGCAGGCGTGGCCGGTGGCGCAGCGTGGTTAATTTCGTCTGTCCTGTTGATTGGTGGCGTGGGCGCGGCGATTGGATTCTTTCTCGGATTGATACGCCCCTCTGCTGGCGGGTTCGCTCGAGGGGGCGGCTTCGGTGGCTTTGGCGGCGGCGGATGGAGCGGCGGTGGTTTCGGCGGCGGTGGTGGAGGCGGCTGGTCGGGCGGCGGCGGCATGAGTGGAGGCGGTGGCGCCTCCGGGGGTTGGTGATGGCGACAACTTCTTCCCGACATCCAGTGATGCGCCTCATGCGGCATCTTTTCGCGCGTTCGGCGCGGGCGTTGTATCCGCCGGCCAGCCTGCAGCGCATTGCCGATGGAATCGCCGCAGGTGAAGCAAGCCATCGCGGGCAAGTGTGTTTCGCCGTGGAGTCCGCCCTGCCGATCGGCGCAGTGTGGACCGGTCACCACGCACACGGAAGCGCACGTGATGCCTTCACACGACTGCGGGTCTGGGATACGGCCGCCAACAATGGAGTGCTGATTTACCTGCTGCTGGCTGATCGCCGCATTGAAATCGTCGCTGATCGCGGCCTGGCCGCGCATGTCAGTGCCGACCAGTGGCGCGGTGTATGCCAGTTGATGGAGGAGCGCCTGCAAGCCGGTGAACCCGAAGCGGCTGCGTTGCAAGGCGTCGCCGCGGTCTCGGGATTGCTGGCCGAACACTTCCCGCGCAGTGGCCATGAAGACACCACTAACGAGCTCCCCGATCTGCCACAAATTTTTTAGGCCGGGTCCAAGCCTGCCGCAACCGCAGCGGCCGCAAGCGCTCCAACCTACCCTCGGGCAAACTAGCGGCACCGACGCGACACGTGCTTCCGCTTTGCAAACGAATCTCCGATCGACAACGAGCACACCATCCGCATGATCATCCTGCACCAGGTCGACCCGATCGCAGTCCATCTCGGCCCGTTGCAGATCCACTGGTATGGCGTGATGTACCTGCTTGCGTTTGCCGCGAGCTGGTTCCTTGGGCGCATCCGCATACGTGCCGGACGCCTGCCTGGCGTGGATGAAACCGGCTACGGGGACCTGCTGTTCTACGGCATGCTCGGCACCGTGCTCGGCGGACGGCTGGGCTACATCCTGTTCTACGACCTGCCGACGTACATCCACCATCCGCTGCAGATCTTCAAGGTCTGGGAAGGCGGCATGAGCTTCCATGGCGGCTTGATCGGGGTCCTGGTCGCAACCTTCCTGTGGGCGCGCCGGCGCGGGATTCAATTCTTCGACGTGGCCGATTTCATCGCACCGCTGGTGCCGCCGGGGCTGGGATTCGGGCGCATGGGGAATTACATCAATGGTGAGTTGTGGGGAAAGTTCACGCACGCCGGCTGGGGTGTGCTGTTTCCAAATGCGCCGGAGCTGTCCAGGCTGTCGGCATCGCAGTTGCAGGCGCAATACGCCGCAGGAATGCTGGATCAATTCGCCCGGCATCCCTCGCAGCTGTATGAAGCTGCGCTCGAAGGCGTGGTGATGTTCTGCGTGCTGTGGCTGTACTCGCGCAGGCCGCGCCCGCGATACAGGATTTCCGGTTTGTTCGCGGTGATGTATGGCGTGTTCCGCTTCGCCGTGGAATTCGTGCGGGTGCCCGACGAGCAACTCGGTTACTTGGCCTTCGGTTGGTTGACGATGGGACAGCTGCTTGAAATCCCGGTGATCGTGGTGGGTCTGTTCTGGCTTTGGAAATCACGACAGGGGCCGATATTGCAGCCGCAACCTGCGGTCGTTGAAGCCGGGGCTGCATGAGGCAATATCTCGAGTTGCTACGGCATGTTCTGGACCAGGGCGCGGAAAAATCCGATCGCACTGGAACCGGTACGCGCAGCGTGTTCGGCTGGCAGATGCGTTTCGACCTGGGCGCAGGGTTTCCGCTGGTCACCACAAAAAAACTGCACCTGCGCTCGATTGTTCACGAGCTGCTGTGGATACTCAAAGGCGAGACCAACATCGCCAGTTTGCGCGACAACAAGGTCTCGATCTGGGACGAGTGGGCCGATGCGGACGGGGAGCTCGGCCCGGTCTACGGAAAGCAATGGCGGCGGTGGAGTGCTGGTCACGGTGGTGAGATCGACCAGATCCAGTGGGTGGTGGACGAGATCAAACGCAATCCAGACTCCCGCCGGTTGATCGTCAGCGCCTGGAACGTCGCCGACCTGCCGCGCATGGCCTTGATGCCGTGCCACACACTGTTCCAGTTCTATGTCGCCAATGGAAAACTCAGCTGCCAGCTGTACCAGCGCAGCGGCGATATTTTCCTGGGCGTGCCGTTCAACATCGCCAGCTACGCGTTGCTGACACACATGATGGCGCAGGTTTGCGGGCTGGATGTCGGTGATTTCGTGCACACGCTGGGCGACGCGCATTTGTATTCGAATCATGTCGACCAGGCGCGCGAGCAGCTTTCCCGCACGCCAAGGACGTTGCCGACATTGGCACTCAATCCGGAAATCGATGACTTGTTCGACTTCACCTTCGAGGACATCGCCATCGAAGGCTACGATCCCTGGCCTGCGATCAAGGCGCCAGTGGCGGTTTAAGGAGTCGCCGTGCACCTCACCCTCGTTGCTGCCCTGGATCGAAGCTTCGCCATCGGCAAGGACAATGCATTGCCGTGGCATCTACCTGCCGACCTCAAGCGGTTCAAGGCGCTGACGATGGGCAAGCCGGTGCTGATGGGACGCAGGACGGCCGAATCGCTGGGCAGGCCAATGCCAGGGCGGCGCAACCTTGTGTTGACCCGCCAAGAAACTGTGCCGTTTGCGGGAATGGAAGTGGTCGGAAGCGTCGAACAAGCGCGAGACGCTGTCGAAGGTGCTGAAGAGCTGTGCGTCATTGGCGGGGGCGAAATCTTCGGCTTGACGCTGCCATTGGCGACGCGAATGCACCTGACCTGGGTCGATGCACGGGTGGCCGACGCCGATGCATTTTTCCCGCGATTCGATGCAGGTCAATGGACCATCAACCATCGCGCTCAGCACCCGGCAGACGCGAAGCACGCGTTCCCGTTCGAGTTCGTTGACTACGTCCGGTGAGTGCGCGCGGAGCGTGGGCGCTGATGTGACGTGTGCTTTCGCGACTGCGGTTTGTTTGCGCGTGGGGTCGGCATTGCCGCGGGCGCGTCACGACCCGCGACCTGGACCAAACGCAGATCCTCGTTGTCCAGTTGCAACGCGGTGAGCTTGCCGCCCCAGACCGCGCCGGTATCGATCATGTGCACGCCATGCCCGATGAGCAGTCCGAGTGTCGACCAGTGCCCGCAGACGATTTTCAGATCACGCTCCACCCGACCTGGCACGGAGTACCACGGGTAAAGCCCGGCCGCCTGGGTGCCCGGCGCGCCTTTCTGGTCGAAAGCGATGCGCCCGCTGGGCGTGCAGTACCGCAGGCGCGTGAACACGTTGATGATCGCGCGGTCGCGTTCGCTGCCGGTGAGTTTGGGTGACCACGCCGGGCGATCGCCGTACATGTTTTTCAAAAGTTTGTGGAAGCCGTCTCCGCGCAGGTGCTGCTCGACTTCGCGCGCATGGGTTTCGGCTTGCTGCGTGGTCCATTTCGGCGCCAGGCCGGCGTGCACCATCATCCAGCCCAGGGTGCGGTCGACATGGACCAGCGGTCGACCACGCAGCCATGCCAGCAAGTCACGGCCATCCTCGGCGAACAACACGCGCTGCAGGTCGGGATTGACCTTGCGCTGTTCATCGACATGGCGCTCGCCTATCGCCAGCAGCGACAGGTCGTGGTTGCCCAGCACCACGACGCTGTTTGCGCGCAGGGAATGGACCAGCCGCAATGTTTCCAGTGATTCGCCGCCGCGATTGACGAGGTCGCCACAGAACCACAGCGTATCAGCGGCAGGATCGAAGCGGATGCGTTCGAGCAGACGTTGCGTGGGGGCGTAGCAGCCCTGCAGGTCGCCGATAGCCCAGATGCTCATGCGACGGTGCTATCTCAATGCAGCGTGCGCGGCACGGACAATGTGAATGCCGGGATGGGCGCGTCAAACCGGGTACCGTCATCGGCAATCATGTCGTAACGTCCCTGCATCGTGCCCAGGTGTGTTTCGAGGACCGTGCCGGAGGTATACGAGAAATCCTCGCCGGGTCGCAGCCACGGCTGCTCGCCGACCACGCCTTCGCCCTCGACTTCCTGCACGTTGCCGTTGGCGTCGGTAATCACCCAATGACGGCCTAGCAGGCGCGCGGGGATCTTGCCGTTGTTGCGGATGTGGATCGTGTAGGCGAAGACGTAGCGATCCTGCTCGGGCTCGGATTGCTCGTCCAGATAGCGTGTCGCCACGTCGATGTCGAAACTGTAGTCGCTGTCCATGCGACCAGTGTAAGGGTGCGACGTGAACGCCGCACATCCGGATCAGCTGGTGTCGCCAACCGGCACGTTCGCCAAGCGGATGAAATCGGCGACGGCCAGTTGTTCCGCGCGCAACTGGGGCTGCACGCCGGCGGCGACCAGGCTGGCGCTGTCGACGACGCCATCCAGTGCATTGCGCAGCGTTTTTCGCCGTTGTCCAAAGGCCGCGCGCACGACATCGGCGAATCGCCGCGGATCGTTGATCCCAATGGTTTCGACCGCGCGCGGTACCAGCCGCACGATCGCTGAATCGACCTTGGGCGCCGGCCGGAATGCACCGGGCGGCACGGTGAACAATGGCGTCACCGTGCAGTAGGCCTGCAGCATGACGCTCAGGCGACCATATACCTTGCTGCCAGGGCCGGCGGCCATGCGTTCGACCACCTCCTTCTGCAGCATGAAGTGCATGTCGCGCACGGCGGCCGCATGGTCGAGGGCATGGAACAGGATTGGCGAGGACAGGTTGTACGGCAGGTTGCCGACCAAGCGGACCTGGCCGTCGCCGGCGAGCGCGGAAAAATCCACGCCAAGCACATCGGCGGCGATGAGGGTGAGGTCACCATGCGATCGTGCGGCGTCGGCGAGCGGGTGCAGCAGGTCGCGGTCGAATTCGATCGCGGTGAGCGCGCCGTGGCGATCGAGCAACGGGAACGTCAAAGCGCCCTGACCGGGGCCGATTTCGACGATGCGATCCCCCGGTCGCGGATCGATCGCAAGGACGATCATGTCGACGACGCCCTGATCGTGCAGGAAGTTCTGTCCGAGATGCTTCTTGGCGCGATGGGCGGGGTTCAAAGGCGACAGTGTCCTTGTTTGCACGATATGGAGCTTTGGTGCTGCCTACGCGGACGACTGCGTCCGTCGAGCAAGAGCGATGCGTG
>JBBRZH010000052.1:0-10829 GCA_038236935.1 Lysobacterales bacterium | reverse complement strand
GCAGGCATCTGGGAAGACCTCACCGCCAACGTCAACCAGCTCGCCGCCAACCTCACCACGCAGGTCCGCGCGATCGCGGAGGTCGCCACAGCGGTGACGCAGGGCGATCTGACGCGCTCCATTCAAGTGGATGTGCGCGGAGAAGTCGCGGATCTCAAGAACAACATCAACGCGATGATCGGCAACCTGCGTGCAACGACCGAGTCCAGTCGCGAACAGGACTGGCTGAAGACCAACCTCGCCAAGTTCAGCGACATGATGCAAGGCCAGCGTGACCTCGTGACGCTTGGCAACATGTTGTTGTCGGAACTGGCCCCGCTGGTCAACGCACACAAGGGCCTGATGTACCTGGTCAACGACGACACGGGCGGTGTGCGCCAGTTGCGGCGACTCGCCGGTTACGCTGCCAGCGACAGCCTCGAGGCAAAGCAGACCATCGAGTTTGGTGAAGGGCTGATCGGCCAGTGTGCCGCGCAGGCGAAGGCCATCGTCATCGGCAATGTCGATCCAGGCACCATCCAGATCCGCACGGGCATGCTCGACCTGGTGCCGCGCAGCGTGATCGTGTTGCCGGTGCTCTTCGAGGACCAGGTCAAGGCGGTGATCGAACTGGCGTCGCTGTCGGAGTTTTCCCAGACCGAACGCACGTTCCTGGAGCAGCTCAATCCCAGCATCGGCATCGTGCTCAACACGATCGAGGCGACGATGCGCACCGAGCATCTGCTCGCGCAGTCGCAGCAGCTGGCCGTCGAATTGCAGACGCAGCAAACCGAACTGCAGGTCACCAACGACGAGATCGCGCAGAAGGCCGCACTGCTGGCCGAACAGAAAGCCGAGGTCGAGCACAAGAACCAGCAGATCGAGCATGCCCGCCGCGCGCTGGAGGAAAAGGCCGCGGAGCTCGCGCTGACGTCGCGCTACAAGTCGGAGTTCCTCGCCAACATGTCGCACGAATTGCGCACCCCGCTCAATTCAATCCTGATCCTGGGCCAGCAACTCGCGGAGAACCCCGATACCAACCTCTCGCCTCGACAGGTCGAGTATGCAAAGACCATCCACGGCGCCGGCACCGACCTGCTGCACCTGATCAGCGACATCCTGGACCTGTCGAAGATCGAGTCGGGCACCGTCACGGTCGACAGCGAGGAGATTGCATTCAACCACCTGCGCGAGAACATCGAGCGGGGTTTCCGCCACGATGCAGAGCGCCGCAAGCTTGATTTCTCGGTGGACTTCTCGCCGCAACTCGGGCGCTCGCTGTTCACCGATCCAAAGCGGCTGCAGCAGATCCTCAAGAACCTGGTGTCCAATGCGTTGAAGTTCACCGCACACGGAAGCGTCCGACTGTCCGCCCATGTCGCCAAGAGTGGATGGACGCTGCGCCATCCGATCCTCGACCAGGCGCCGACCGTCGTCGCGTTCGAGGTTACCGACACCGGAATCGGCATCTCGGCCGAGAAACAGAAGATCGTGTTCGAGGCGTTCCAGCAGGCCGACGCAGGAACGTCGCGCAAGTACGGCGGCACCGGTCTTGGCCTTGCGATCAGTCGCGAAATCGCCGGCCTGCTCGGCGGCGAACTGCGCCTGGTGAGTGAGCCCGGCAAGGGCAGCACTTTCACGCTCTATCTTCCGTTGAATTACGTGGGCGGCGAAAGCCGGCGTGAGCCGGTCCACCACGATCACGAGCAGCTCCAGCACGCTGCGGCCACCGAAACCGCAGCGCTCATGCTCGAGGAAGTAGCCGACGATCGCGCCGACCTGGTGGCAGGCGAACCCTCGTTGCTGGTGGTCGAGGACGATCCGCGATACGCGACCATCCTGCGCGACCATGCACGCTCATTGGGCTTCAAGGTGCTGGTCGCCAATCGCGGCAGCGAGGCCTTGAGGCTGGTGCGTGAATTCAAGCCCAGCGCGATCTCGCTGGATATCTTCCTGCCTGACATGCTCGGCTGGACGGTGCTGGCGCGGCTGAAACAGGATTCGTCGACGCGGCATATCCCCGTGCAGATCGTGACGATC
Source organism: Lysobacterales bacterium (assembly GCA_038236935.1). Lineage (GTDB taxonomy): Bacteria > Pseudomonadota > Gammaproteobacteria > Xanthomonadales > Xanthomonadaceae > Cognatiluteimonas. The sequence continues at coordinate 8,810 of JBBRZH010000052.1, read as the reverse complement.
GAGGAGGAGCGACACCACAGCATCGAACGCGGCGCGTTCTCGTACCTCGCCAAGCCCGCCACGACCGAAACCATCTCCGCGGCCTTGCAACGCATCAAGGATTACACGCTGCCGCGCGTCAAGCGCCTGCTGGTGGTCGAAGACGATGACGTGGAAAGAATGAGCATCGAGGAACTCATCCGGCACGACGATGTCGAGATCCACACCGTTGGGTCCGGCAAGGATGCGATCGAGGCCCTGGCGACCGAACAATACGACTGCGTGGTGCTCGACCTGCGCCTGCCCGACATGACGGGCTTCGAACTGCTGGACAAGATGAAGGCGATGCCTGCGCTTCGCGACCTGCCCATCGTTGTGTTCACCGGCAAGGACCTCAGCACGCTGGAAAGCGACCAGCTCAAGAAAGTCGCCAAGTCCGTGATCATCAAGGGCGTTGAATCGCCAGAGCGGCTGCTGGATGAAACCGCGCTGTTCCTGCATCGGGTGATCTCCGAATTGCCGCCGGCCAAACGGCGCATGGTGCAGCGACTGCATGATTCGGATGAAACACTGCACCAAAAGCGCGTGCTGGTGGTGGACGACGACGTACGCAACATCTTCGCGCTGTCCAGCGTGCTCGAACGCCATGGCATGAGCGTCGTCACCGCCGGCACCGGCCAGGAGGCGATCGAAAGAGTGGCCGGGGACGCCGACATCGACCTGGTGTTGATGGACATCATGATGCCGGGCATGGATGGCTACGACACGATGCGCGCGATCCGCACGGATCCGGACACGCGCGCGCTGCCGATCGTGGCCCTGACCGCGAAGGCGATGAAGGGGGATCGCGAGAAGTGCCTGGAAGCCGGCGCGTCCGATTATCTCGCGAAACCCGTCGTCACCGACCAGCTGCTGGGAGTGCTGCGACAGTGGTTGCACCGGTGAGCCAGGACGTCGTTACGGTCATGCAACACCCCGGCGAGGCCCAGACGCCGGTCAACATCCTGCTGGTCGATGACCAGCCGGCACGACTGTTGACCTATCGGACGATCCTCGAATCCCTCGGTGAGAACCTGGTCGAAGCGCGCTCCGGAACAGAAGCGTTGCAGCGTTTGATGGACGACGAGTACGCCGTGATCCTGCTGGACGTCAACATGCCGGGCATGGATGGCTTCGAGACCGCGAGCCTGATCCACCAGCATCCGCGCTTCGAGAAAACACCGATCATCTTCGTCACCGCCGTCAACGTCACCGACATGGACCGGCTGCGCGGCTACAAGCTTGGTGCCGTGGACTACGTGATGGTGCCGGTGATTCCCGAGATCCTGCGCACGAAGGTCGTGGTACTGGCCGAATTGTTCCGCAAGCGTCGCGAGCTGCAGCAGGCGAACGCCGCGTTGCACGCGGAAAAGGCGCGGGAACTCGACCGCCTCAACTCCTCGCTGCAGCAAGCCAACGAGGAGCTGGCCAAACGCAACCACGAACTTCGCGACGAGGTCGTCGAGCGGATCCGCGCAGAACAGCGCCTGCGCGAAGCCGACCAGCGCAAGGATGAATTCCTCGCGACGCTAGCGCACGAACTTCGCAACCCGTTGGCCCCGCTGCTCAATGCGCTCAACGTGCGTCGGCTGTCGGGCACGGATCTCGATGACCCCCTCCAGGAAATGATGGAACGCCAGCTGGCGTTGCTGGTGCGTTTGATCGATGACCTGCTGGATGTCGCGCGCATTACCCGCGGCAAGCTCGAACTCCGCAAGGCCCCGACGACGTTGCAGGAGGTGTTGCAGTCGGCCATCGAAACCGCGATGCCGCTGATCGAACAGGGCAGCCATGAGTTACAGGTTCGCCTGCCGGACGTGGAGGTCCCGCTGCATGCCGACAGCATGCGGTTGTCTCAGGTGTTCGCGAACCTGCTGAACAACGCGGCCAAGTATTCCGACGACGCGGGAGGGATCGAATTGGTGGCCGAAGTCGACGATTCGGCGGTCCACGTGCGCGTGCGCGATCGTGGCATCGGCCTGACCGAAGCGCAGGCCCACGATGTCTTCGAGATGTTCGCCCAGGCGGACACTGCGGTCGAGCGCGCGCGCGGTGGCCTTGGGATTGGGCTGACGTTGGTGCGGCGCCTGGCGGAGATGCACGGCGGCGACGTCAGCGTGCGCAGCGCTGGCCTTGGGCTGGGAAGTGAATTCACGGTGCAGCTGCCACGGAATGCCATGCCGATGGCGACCGACGTCCCTGCACAACGACCGGCGCTGGCGCACGGCCACTCCGGAAAAGGGCGACGTGCACTGGTGGTGGATGACAATCGTGACGCGGCCGATACGCTGGCCATGATGCTTGAACTCATGGGCCTGGAAGTGCGTTGCCTTTACGACCCCATCGGCTTCGAATCGATGTTCGCATCGTTTGGGCCAGATGTGGTCTTCCTCGATGTTGGCATGCCCGGACGCAGCGGTTACGACGTCGCCCAGTCGCTGCGCGCGACATCCGGCGGCAGTGGCGTTTTGCTGGTGGCCGTCACGGGCTGGGGCCAGCCGGAAGACCGGCGCCGCACCCAGCAGGCCGGTTTCGACCACCATCTGGTGAAGCCGCCAGAGCTGCCCCAGATCCAGGCGATCTGCCATCTGCTCGATGCGCCCGGAGAGGCTGCGTGATTTCAACGGTGCCTTGGATGGATCGCCTGGCCCACGATCTACGCGGACCGCTGACACCGTTGCAGACCGCGGCTTACCTGCTGCGCAGCGGGCAGGTCGGCGCTGATCGGCAGGAGGAGCTGTTCGCGGTCATCGAGCGGCAGACGCGCCAGCTGGTGCAGATGATCGACGAACTCGACGACTGGACGCGTGCGGCGCAGGATCGCCTGGTCATCGCACGCGAACCCTGCGACCCCGCCCTGCTGCTCGACTACGCCAGGGCCAACTGCGGTGAGGCTGGTGCGCGGGCGAACGTCGACAACCGTGCGGACGGAGTGCTCGTCGATGGCGATCCGGTACGACTCACGCAACTGCTGCGCATCTTGGTCGCATTCAGCGCATCGCTGGCAACCAAGGCACTGGACATCGTCTTGTGGGCCACGGAGACGCGAGTGCATATCGATGTGCGCACACAGGGCGCGGCACCGCCGGGCGAACGAATTGCTTCGATGTTGGGACAACCACAAGGCGATCCGCATGATGGCGGGCTCGGCCTGCAACTATTGATCGCACGCGCGATCGCCGAAGCACACGGCGGTACGCTGACGGCGCTGGCTGAAGAGGGGGATTTGGTGCTGCGTTGCGAGATGCCGATGCCGCGGTAGCAAAGGCGGCAGGATTTTTCGCCTGCGACCATGTCCACCCATCAAGGTATTCATGCCAGTGTCGTGCGGCTGGAGGCCAATCTGCAATACTCGTTTTTGACCAGCAGGGAGTAACAGCGATGCCGCACTGGTTGATTGCCGCGCTGATCATCGGTTGGATTGTTTACGTGGGCGTGGTCAGCGTCTGGGTCATCATGCAGCGCAGCGAGCCGGTGGCGACGCTGGGATGGTTGATGGCGCTAGCGTTCCTGCCGTACGTCGGTTTCATCGTCTATTACGTACTGGGGCCGCAACGCATCCGGCGATCAGGCCAACGACGCGAAGCCGCGCATGCCGCGATCGGCGCGCGCGGGAAAAGCAACATCAGCGACGAGGCCGTCGTGTTGAGCCGGATGGCGCAGGCCATGACCGGCTACCCGCGCACCACTGCCACGCGCGTGGATCTGCTCGTCGATGGTGGTGCGACTTACGACGCGCTGGTCGAGGCGATCAAATCCTCGCAACGCCACGTGCATGTCGAGTACTACATCTATGCCGGTGATCGCACGGGCCTGCGGATCCGCGACGCGCTGATCGAGCGTGCGAAGGCCGGGGTCAAGGTGCGGATGCTGCTCGATGGCGTGGGCTCGAGGCTCAAGCGCGATTTCGCGAAGCCCCTGCATGACGCTGGCGTGGAGCTGGCATTCTTCCACCCCGTGCGTTGGTGGACGCTGCCGTTTTCACGCCCGACCCTCAACATGCGAAGCCATCGCAAGATCGTCGTATGCGATGGAACGATCGGGTTTACCGGTGGCCTCAACGTCACCGACGACGAGAATGAAACGCTCAACGACAGCGCCTTCCATGACCTGCATTTGCGGATCGAAGGCGACGCGGTGCGCTGGTTGCAGGTGGCGTGGCTGGAAGACTGGCAGTACGCCTCGCAGAAGCCGATCACCGACGATGCATTGTTTGCCGAGGCTGCACCGGGACCGATCAGCGCGCAGGTCATCCCCGCCGGCCCGGACAACGACTGGGAGCCCATCCACAGGATGCAGGTGGAAGCGATCCATGCCGCGGAGCACCGCGTCTGGCTCGCCACTCCGTATTTCGTTCCCAGCCGCGCGGCGCTGTTTGCATTGGAAGGCGCCGCGATGCGCGGCCTGGACGTGCGCGTGATTGTTCCCAAGCACAGTGATTCACGGCTGGTGACGGCGGCCGCACGGTCGTACTTCGACAAGCTTCTGAAAGCCGGCGTGCGCATTTACGAATACGGCCCCAGGATGCTGCATTGCAAAGTGCTGCTGACCGATGAGGCGCTGGCCATGATCGGGACCTCCAACTTCGACACGCGCAGTTTTTCGCTCAACTTCGAGATCGTCATGCTCTTCTGCGACAAGGGTGTCTCCAGCAGCATCGAGGCGAGCATGAAAGCAGACATGGACTTGGCGAGCGAGGTCACCCGGCAGTCGGCCAGGCCCCCGTTCCTGTCGCGCCTGGGCGAGGCCACCGCGCGGTTGTTTTCGCCAATGTTGTAGCCCGATCAACGATGCGATCCCCATGTTGGGCCCCAGCGGGCCTGCGGGACACGCGGATTGCTGGTTAAGGCGCCGTTGGTATCGGGTGCCTACACTCGCGTCTGTCACAAGCCTGCTTCATCAAGCAGCCGCTTCCATCAAGAAATCAAAGGGGCATGACATGCAACGCAAGCATTTCGTTTCGAGTGTGATCCTGTCCAGCGTGCTGCTGGCCAGTGGCGCGCAGGCAGCGCCAAGCTGCCACAACCATGTGGTCTATCGCTATCGTCAGGTCAAGGATCCGCACCGCATCACCGGCACCGCCATCGGCGCAGTGCTCGGCGGCGTGGTCGGCCATCAGATTGGCGGTGGCAAGGGTAAGGATCTGGCGACGGTCGGCGGAGCGGTGGCTGGCGGTATTGCCGGACATAAGATCCAGCGGCATCGTCAGGAGCGCACGCGGACGGTTGAACGCGTTTGCGATTGATCCCCAGCCGCAGTGTGCGCAAAAAAAAAGGGCGGGAAATCCGCCCTTTTTCGTGCCTGTTACTGACGCGCCCTTCTCAACACGCTTTCGACCAGGATGATCGCCAGGCCGGCAAAGAGGATCATGGCGCGCCAGGTGTTGTTGATCGGCAGATGTGGCAATGCCAACCACAACACTCCAAGCCAGGCGAGGATGGCGATGGCGAAGCTGCCGTCGTCGACGAACAACCCGAAGAGTTCGGCTAGGATTTTCCTGAGCCACGTCATGACGCTACTCCGGGCATGCGTTTGGCCGCGCCACGGCTTAGCGAGACTGCCATCAGCGCAGTGAGCAGATATCCCGCGACCAAGCCCAGGATTGACCAGTCCTGCCGCGGCCATGCATAGCCAAGGCCTTCGCCCACCCAGAACGTGCCGAAGGCCGACAACAGCACGCCAACGGCGAACTTCAACAGGTTTTCAGGAATTCGCGACAATGGTCGATGGATCGCCAGGCCGAGCGCCAGCACAACGACCAGCGCAGCCATTGCACCGATGCTGGCAGGAATCAGCAGGCCAACCCCGCCAGCACCCACCGCGATCACGATGAAGACCACCTCGATGCCTTCGAGCATGGTGATCTTGAAGGCGGTGGCGAATGCGATCTTGTCGAACCCCGCGCCAATACCGCCCAGCTGCCGCAATTGCTGCGACTGCTGTGCATAGATCGCGGTCTCGTCATGCAGGGCGATGACGCCGGCGGAGCGAAGAATGGCCTTGCGCAGCCAGCGCAAGCCGAACAACAGCAGCAGCGTGCCGACCACCAGTTGCACGGTGCCCAGGGGAATCCTTGTCAGGGCAGGCCCTACCGCTGCGATGATGCACAACAGCACCAGCACCGCCGCGCCGCTTCCCATCAATGCGCCGCGCCAGCCGCGGACCACACCCACGGCGAGGACGACTGTCAGTGCCTCGACAAATTCGACGAGGGAGGCGAGAAATGCCGCCACCATGGTCGGCCCGGCATGGGTCCAGCTGATCGGCATGGGTAGGCTCCTGAAAGTGAGCCATGGTGGCACAGGCGGCGTGGCCGACATGTCATGGACAAAGCACGCGAATCACGGACAAAGCTCGCGACGGATTTTTAACCCGCACCCGGTACGCTTGCACGACCATGCGCATCCTGATCGCCGAGGACGACAAGCCCATTGCGGCCGCCCTCAAGGCGTCGCTGGTGGAATGCGGGCACGCGGTCGATAGCGTCGACAACGGCGTGGCTGCGGAACACGCGCTGTCCAGCGAAGCCTACGACCTTCTGGTGCTTGACCTGGGATTGCCGCGCATGGATGGCCGGCAGGTATTGCGACAGGCCCGTGCGCGCGGTTCGGACCTCGCGGTGATGGTAGTGACGGCGCGCGACGGTGTCGCCGAGCGCATCCAGGTGCTGGACAGCGGCGCCGATGATTTCCTCGTCAAACCCTTCGTGCTTGCCGAGTTTGTCGCGCGAGCGCGTGCCTTGCTGCGTCGTCGTGCCAATGGTGGGGCCACGGAAGTCCTGCTGGGCCGGCTGCGCATCCAGGTTGGTGCACGCCGGGTGTGGCTTGACGGCGAGGCGCTTGATTTGACCGCGCGCGAATATTCTTTGCTCGAAGCGCTGTTCGCACGCCAGCATCATGTCGTCAGCCGGGCGCAACTGATCGAAGCCCTGTGCGACTGGGAGCAGGATCTCACCGACAACGGGCTGGACATTTCCATCCACCGGTTGCGCCGCAAGCTGCGCGACTCCGGGGTCCAGGTCCGCACGATTCGAGGGCTGGGCTACCTGCTGGAAGAGTCCAAGGGCGATGATGCCGGCGTTAGCGTCAGATGATTTCCGGTCGCAATGGCGGGGCCGCATCCGCGGCGTTGCGTCGGCAGCCAAGTTTGCGGCGCCGTCTGCTTGCTTTCCTGCTCATTCCCACACTGGTGCTGATGGTGCTGGATACCGCGTTCGTGTACTTCGTGGCGCTTCGATATGCCAACCAGATCCATGATCGCGACCTGGCGATTTCCACGGTTGGATTGGCCCAGGCGCTACAGCAGGGGCGCTCGGATGGACGCCTGACACCCGAGGCGCGGCGACTGCTCGAATACAACCCCAATGGCCGCAGCTTTTTCTCCGTACGCAGTGTCCACCACGGTGTCATCAGCGGGAGCGGCGCGCAGATCGCGCGATCAGACGCGGCGCCACCTGGTGCCGCACCCAGGCTTTACGACACTGCGGCCGGTAGGCTGCGGGTGCGCGCGGCATCAATGACCATTGTGTCCCCCGTGGATCCAGGCGACAGCCTGATCGTGTCGATGGCCGAATCGTTGTACGACCGCCAGCAGCAGGCGCGTGAAATCCTGTTGATCACCATCCCGACCGAGTCGCTGCTGATCGTCATCCTGCTGGGGCTGGTCTGGCAGGGCGTAAAATTCGGCCTGCGCATCCTCGATGTGCCGATTCACCGCCTGGCGATGCGCGAACGCAACCTGGAGCCGATCAGTGGGCCGGATATTCCGATTGAAATCCTGCCGATGACGCGCACGATCGATGGTTTATTCGAGCGAGTGAGGTCGCTGGTCGCCATCCAGGAGCGTTTTGTCGCAGACGCAGCGCACCAATTGCGCACACCGCTGGCTGGTCTGGCGATGCATGTCGAGCGCGCCGCCTCGGCGCGCAGCGCAGACGACATGCAAGCGGCGCTGGCGCAGATCCAGATGCTGACCACGCGTGTAACCCGCAGCGCCACTCAATTGCTGGCATTGGCGCGCGCGCAGGCGCCGCAGGAAGGCGGGTCGACATTGTCGCCACTGGATCTTGCGCAATGGTTGCCGGAGATCGTTGCATTGCGCATCCCTGAATCGTTGCAAGCCGAGGTCGACCTGGGCTACGAAAGCCTGGGCCACGACGCAATGGACAACGAAGACGTCGAAGACGGCACGGCGATCATGATCAATGCCGAACGCAATGCACTGCAGGAGCTGTTCGATAACCTGATGGACAATGCGCTCAACAATGTCTCCCGCGGCGGCACCATTACAGTGAGCTTGCGAGCAGGTGCGAATGCAGGTGAAGCGGCGCGCGTGGCCATCGAGGACGATGGTCCCGGGGTGCCCGACGAAAGCCTGGGTCGACTGGGCGAACGTTTTTTCCGTGCACCCGGCGCACCAGACGGCGGCAGCGGACTGGGATTGGCGATCGTGCGTCGGATCGCCGATCTGCACGGTGCGGATGTGCGCTTCGGTCGTGCAGCGTTGGGTGGATTGCGCGTGGAATTGCGGTTTCCGCACATCCGGATGGTCATGGCATGAAGACGAAATCCTGGATGTTGGGTTTGCTTGCCGCGGCCTGCGCCGGATGCGTCTCCACACCGATGCCTGACCTGCAAGTGGCATTGCCTTCAAGCTATCAGCAGGCCATGCCGCACACGACCACGGCGGAGCCCGACGCGGATCGCAATCACTGGTGGCAAGCATTCGGCGATCCCCGCCTGGATGCGCTGGAACATGACGCCATGGACGCCAATCTCGACATCGCGCAGGCG
>JBBRZH010000051.1:0-11278 GCA_038236935.1 Lysobacterales bacterium | reverse complement strand
TGCATCAACTCGAAGCCCAGCAGTTCGCTGCCGTCATGCGGCGTGGTGACGTCAGTCCAGTAGTTTTCGAAGTCGATCAGGCGACGGCCGCGGAAGTCGAGGTCATCCTTGTGGAAGAGGTCGCAGCAGCGGTTGCGGTCCAGGCGCGTGTAGCGCTGGGTGGGGCGAACCACCGCAAAGCGTTGCCCCGGCTGTGCTCCGGCGAGCCCCTTGATGTAGGCGACTTGTCCCTGCGTACTCCGCAGGCGGTCACCTTCCAGCCCGACCACATACGGCAACTGGTCGAATTGATTGACCACGCGCAGGTTCTTGAGGAACGGCTCGACATCGGCCAGCGCGATCGCGTTGATCGGCGCGCCCATACGCGGCCCGGGCTGCAGCGACATGCGGTCCAGGTAGGCCAGGCTGAGCACGTCGCCCGGGTAGATCAGGTGCGGATTGCGGATCTGCGGGTTGGCCTGCCAGATTTCCGGCCAGAGCCATGGCCGCTTCAGGAAGCGCCCGGCGATGTCCCACAAGGTGTCGCCACGCCGCACCACGTAGGTGTCGGGATGATCGCCCCGCATTTCGACTGCGGCGGCATAGGTGGCGACCGTCAACAACGCGACGACAGCGATCTTGAAAAAGATCCTGGTCGGGCGAATTGCCTTCGACGCGCGCTCAAGCATTGCGTCCATCTACCTGCTCCCCATGGAGATTTCCCCATATTGCCGGGGCAATATAGCCCACAAGCGATGCGTCTTGGCAAGCCGGCGGCGTTACAATCGTCCGACCGCATGTCGCGTCGCTAGCGGATGTGACCGCGGCCCCTGTTTTTACCTGCAATTTCCGCCATGGCCCAGCTCCCGATCCTAGAATTTCCCGATCCCCGACTGCGCACCCGCGCCGCGACGGTCGATCCAGGGTGGCTGGCCGAGCCGTCCACCCAACAGCTGCTGGACGACATGTTCCAGACCATGTACGAAGCCCCCGGGATTGGCCTGGCCGCCAGCCAGGTCGATGTGCACCGGCGATTCATGGTGATCGATGTGTCGGAGGAGAAAGACCAGCCCCTGGTCTTCGTCAACCCCCAGATCCTGGCCCGCAGCGGCGAGCAGGTCTACCAGGAAGGCTGCCTGTCGGTGCCCGGTATTTTTGCCGACGTCACCCGCAGCAACGAAATCACGGTGACCGCGCTGGACCGCCATGGCGCATCCTTTGAGCTGAAGGCCGACGGCCTGCTTGCGGTGTGCGTGCAGCACGAGATGGATCATCTGGAAGGCAAGCTGTTCGTCGACTACCTGTCGCCGCTCAAGCGCGAAATGGTGCGTAAAAAGCTGGCGAAGCAGCGCAAACAGGATGCGGCGTAGCGGATGACGTTGCGAATCGTCTTTGCCGGTACGCCGGCATTCGCGGTGCCGTCCCTGCGCGCGGCGGTACAACACCACGAAGTGGTAGCGGTCTATACCCAGCCCGATCGCCCGGCAGGTCGCGGCCGCGGAATGCAGCCCTCTCCAGTCAAGCTGGAAGCCACGCTGCGCGGCATCCCGGTCCTGCAGCCAGAGTCATTGAAGTCGGCGTTGTCGCGCGACGCCCTGCGCGCGCTCAAGCCCGACCTGCTGGTCGTGGTTGCCTATGGACTCATCCTGCCCCAATCGATCCTGGATATCCCGGCGTACGGAGGCTGGAACGTGCACGCCTCGCTGCTGCCACGCTGGCGTGGCGCCGCGCCGATCCAGCGCGCGATCCAAGCCGGCGACAACGACACCGGTATCTGCCTGATGCAGATGGAGCGCGGCCTGGACACAGGGCCGGTGTTGCTGACGCAGCGCCTGTCGATCGGAGAACATGACACCGGCGGTCAATTGCACGATCGCCTGGCCGAACTCGGCGCACGGACGCTGGCCGATGGATTGGGGCTGCTGCGTGCCGGATTGCGGCTGGAAGCGAAACCGCAATCCACCGCCGGCGTTAGCTACGCGCACAAACTCGACAAGCGCGAGGCAAAACTGGACTGGTCGCAACCTGCCGGCTTGCTGGCGCGCAAGGTGCGCGCGTTCAATCCGTGGCCGATGGCCGAAGCCGACATCGGCGGAGAGCGCGTGCGCATCCATGGCGCGATTGCGATTGACTCCGCTGCGCACGCTACGCCTGGCAGTGTGCTCGCTGCTGGCCGCGATGGCATCGACATCGCCTGCGGCGAGGGCGCGCTGCGCATCCGCGTGCTGCAGCGCGAGGGCGGCAAAGCCATCACGGCGGCGGACTTCCTCAATGCGCGCCCGCAATTGCGGATGTCATGACGTTCTATTGCTTCGAGTCCGACCGCATGTGGCTGGCAGCATGAACGTCGTTGCCGGTGTTGCGTCGCGCGTCGTCGCCGTGCGCGTGCTCGATGCCGTGCTGCATCGTGGGCGCTCGCTGAAGACTGAACTGGCGACAGCCTTGCCGACGTTGCCCGATCCGCGCGATCGCGCCCTGGTCGAGGCGATCGTGTTCGCGGCCCTTCGCCAGCGCACGCGCTACGACACGGCCTTGGCCGCATGGATGCCCAAGCCGCTGGGCAAGCGCGATGCCGCGCTGCGTGCGTTGCTGCACGCCGGCTTCGCGCAACTCGACGCACTGGGCTTGCCCGCGCATGCGGCGGTGGCCTCGACGGTGGACGCGGCACGTGCGATTGGTCGCACGCACCAGGCCGGACTGGTCAACGCGCTGCTGCGCCGCGCACAACGCGATGGCCTGCCAGAAGCCGATGCATCGGCTGGGTGGCCGGAGTGGTTGTTGGAGCAACTGCGCCACGATTGGCCCGGTGCTGTCGACGATATTCTCCAGGCCAGCATGCAACCCGGCCCGTTATGGTTGCGCATCAACGCACGACGCAGCAGCGTCGATGCCTTCCGAATGCGCCTGATGGACAGCCGCATCGAAGCCATTGTCGATCCGTTGTGCCGTGATGGCCTGCGCATCGACGCCCCGGTGCCGGTCTCGGCGCTGCCGGGATTCGCCGATGGCGAACTTTCGGTGCAGGACGGCAGCGCGCAACTGGTGGCCGATGCACTCTCGCCCGCAACTGGCGCGCGGGTACTCGATGCTTGCGCCGCGCCCGGCGGCAAGGCCGCGCACCTGTTTGAACGCGATCCGACGCTGCGCATGGTGGCGCTGGATGTCGATGCCGAACGCCTGCGCCGGATCCGCGCCACTTTCGTCCGCCTGGCAATCGGTACGCACGCACAACTGTTCGTCGCCGATGCGGCCGACACCGGTGCCTGGTGGGACGGGCGGCCGTTCGACGCCATCCTGCTCGACGCACCGTGCAGCGCCACTGGCGTGGTACGCCGACAGCCTGACATCCTGTTGCACCGTCGCGAATCCGACATCGCCGCATTGACGAAGACGCAGGCGCGGCTGATGGATGCGCTGTGGCCGACGCTGGCACCCGGCGGCGTGCTGCTGTACGCCACCTGCTCGATCCTGCGCGGCGAGAACGATGCGCAGATCGCTGCGTTCCTGTCGCGCACGCCGGGCGCGAAGCTTGACGTCCTGGATTCGCGCTTCGGTCATGACACCGGGCATGGCCATCAACGACTGCCGGGCGAAAACGGCATGGATGGATTTTTCTACGCGCGCCTGCGCAAGCAGTAGCCCGTTCCGAAGTCCTACTTCAGTCGCCTCCTTTATCATCCGCACATGCTGAAGTCCCGCGCCTCCCGCGACACCTGGCTGTTCTGGATCCTGGCGCTGCTTGTCCTCGGTGCGGGCCTGGGCCTGCGCGATCCGTGGCCGGCCGACGAGCCGCGCTTCGCACTCGCCGCCAGGCAGATGATCGAAAGCGGGCAGTGGTTGTTCCCGCATCGGGGCACCGAGTTGTATTCGGACAAGCCGCCGATGCTGATGTGGTTGCAGGCGGCGACCTACACGTTGACCGGCAACTGGCGCGTCGCGTTCCTGTTGCCGTCGCTATTGGCGGCGTTGGGCACGTTGTGGTGCGTGGTCGACCTTGGCACGCGGCTGTGGACGCGCAAGGTCGGGTTATACGCAGGTTGGGCGCTGCTGTTCACCCTGCAGTTCGTCTACCAGGCCAAGAAGGCGCAGATCGATCCACTGGTGACCTTCTGGATCACGCTGGCCAACTACGGCTTGCTGCGACATTTCCTGTGCACGCGCGCCGACCGCAACGGCGACTGGCGCATGTGGACGCTCGGCTGGTTTGCCGCGGGTTTGGGCACGATCACCAAGGGCGTCGGCGTGCTCGCGCTGCTGATGCTGGCGCCAGCGTTGTTCGCGGCCATGCGCGGCTGGCGTGGCATCCGCGTGCCGGTGCGCGACGTGCGTGTCCTGCTCGGCCCGCTCGCCTTTCTTGTCGCGGTGTCGCTGTGGCTGGCGCCGATGTTGCAGGCGGCCCTGTCGAGTCCTGATCCTGCGTATCACGCCTATCTGGACGACATCCTCTTCCACCAGACCGCTGGTCGTTATTCGCATTCGTGGGACCACCCGCAACCGCCGTGGTATTTCCTCGGGATGATGCTGACGATCTGGCTGCCGCCGCTGCTGGCGCTGCCGTGGGCGCTACCAGCGTGGAAACGGCGACTGCAACGTCGCGATGCGCGTTACCTGTTGCCGTTGGCGTGGTGGGCGTTGATCGTGCTGTTTTTCTCGATCCCTGGCGGCAAGCGCGACGTCTACATCATGCCGGCGCTGCCGATGATGTGCCTGGCGCTGGCGCCGCTGCTGCCCGGCATCGTGCGCAAGCTCTGGCCGCAGCGATTGGCGTTTGCATTTGCCGCAGGACTGACGCTGGCGATGCTGGGTGTTGGCATCGCGATGCTGTCGGGCTCGCCGAAGTTCGAGCAGACCCTCATCGTCGAACGCGGATTGAGCATTGCGCAGGCGCATGCCGGCGCGTGGCTGCTGATCTCGATTGCGGCGTGGGGCGCGGGTTGCCTGCTCTGGTTTGGTCGCCGCCGAGCGCCGATCGGCCTGATATCGCTGCTGGCTGGCCTGTGGGTGTTGTACGGATTGGTCGCGTATCCCCTGCTCAACGATTCCAGCTCCGCGCGCGGGCTGATGCTGCAGGCCGGCCACATCATCGGGCCCAGCGCCGAACTCGGGCTGGTCGCATGGAAAGAGCAGAACCTGCTGATGGCGGATCGACCGGCCACCACCTTCGGATTCGTGACGCCGTGGCCGCAGCAATTCCAGCGCGCGATCGCGTGGCAGGCGCAAGCTCCCGCACGTCGCTGGTTGATGGTGCAGGGCGTGGCATTGCCGGCATGCGTTGATCGAACGCGCAGCCGGTCGATCGGCTTGGCCAACAGGCGCGAATGGTGGCTGCTGCAGCCCGATGCGGTGCTTCACTGCGCGCATTGACGATGACCGTGCGCATCATCAGCCGCGACAACGGCGTCGGGCTCGGGCGAGACCTGCAGCTGGTCGCGGGTGTCCTGCGCGCTGCGGGTATCGATGTCGATACGCTGGGGTTCGGCAGCGATAAATGGCTCATCGCATTGCAACAGATGGCATTGCGTCTTGCCGGCCGTCGCGTCGACACGCAGGTGTTCATGGAGCGGGTGTATCCGCGCTGCCTGCCTTTGGCACGCCGCAACCTGCTGATCCCGAATCCGGAATGGACGACGCCTGCATTCCAGGCGCTGCTCCCCCACTTCGACCGGGTCCTGTGCAAGACCCGGCATGCCGTGGACATCTTCGATGCATTGGGCTGCGCAACGTCGTATCTCGGCTTCACCAGCGAGGATCGCCTTGATCCTGCGGTCGCGCGCACGCATAGCTTTTTCCACCTCGCAGGGCGCAGCAGTGCCAAGGGCACGCAGACGTTGCTGGCGGCATGGAGGCAGCATCCCGAGTGGCCTCGATTGACGGTGGTGCAGCATGTCAAAACCGCGATGGCCGCGGCCCGGGCTTCCAATATTGATCACGTCGTCGGCCATCTGGATGACGCGCGCCTGCGCCGGATGCAGAACCAGCATCAGTTCCATCTGTGTCCGTCGGAAGCCGAAGGCTTCGGCCACTACCTGATGGAAGGCTTGAGCGTGGGCGCGATCGTGCTGGCCACCGATGGCGCGCCGATGAATGAGCTGGTCACGCCCGAACGCGGCGTGCTGATCCGCCCTGCACGGACGGACGTGCTCAACCTGGCTCCGCGCTATTTCGTCGACACCGCGGGCATCGAGGCGGCGGTGGAGACCGCGTTGCAGCTGGATGCGGCACGACTAACTTCCATGGGGGAGGCGGCGCGCGGGTTCTTCCTCGATAACGATCGCGCGTTTCGCAGTCGCCTGCTGAAGATCATCGAGGGCTGAACGGTTCCGTGTTGGCTTGCAGATGGGAAAGGCGCCTGCACAGCGCGAAGAGTTTCAGCTTCATCACATCCAGCTTCATCGTCCATGGACCTCGCATCCGGCGCCTCGAAATTTCCCGCGCGGCATCGCGCATATCTGACCTGTAACACCCCTTGAGGAGGCGCCGGGCAGGCACGGAAAACAGGATCCCGTCGTCGCACATGCGCAGGTAGTCGATCAATGCCGGTTCCGGCATGACGCGGTGGAAATTGAAGAAACCGTGGAAGCCGAAGGTGGGCGTCTCGGGCTCCGCTGCTTCCCACGCAAATCCCGTGGCAATACTGTATGGAGCGAAACGGATCCCATGGGCTTCAAGCTGGGAACGATAGTCGATGCAGATGCACGCATCTTCTGGATGCGTCGTTGTGGGAGCGACCTCGCGCAGAGCATCCCACAGCTTTCGCGAGCGCAGTGAAAAACCACCGTTCCCTACTGTTTTTTCCGCATCAGGCCAAGGGGCGCCAATGTAGTCGTAGTGGAGGAAGCGCGCATCCCAACGCTTAGCGTCAAGGATGAATCCATCCCACTGCACGATCAGCACATGCTCTCCGGAAAAACAATCTCCCAGCTTGCCCACGATGAAATCAGAGTAAGCCGCGACATTTTTGATGTCGGCAATCGGCACGTGCTGGATGCCGCCCGGCAATGCTGGTGCAGTGGGGCTGAGCAGCAGGCATTCCTTGAACCGCGCCTGTCGCAGGCACTGTTCCAACGCGTGGAGCGCCAGCGTATGTCGGCGCGTTTCCACGCAGACCAGGCTGACATTGCCAAGATCGATGCGTTGATCAGGCATTTGCGATCCAGTCGCGCGAATTCCAGGATGTTTGGATATGCAGTTCCGCTGCAACACACCCACGACACATCGCCGTTTGACCCTGAAACGGATCAGACCCGTGGGCTTGACGCACCGGGACCATCCTTTTGTGCCTCGAGCTCCCAGAGAAAGTAGATCGGTCGGTCGGCGTGGGACTTGCCGCGCAACCATCGCGATACGGATCGCGCGCCATGCGCCATGCGTCTGAGGGTACCCGGCGGCGCGCGGTTTTCAGGGGAGCCTGCGATCGCACTGTACGCGTCGGGCCGGTGCACCCACTGGGCACGCAACACGTTGAACCGTCCTTCGAATCCGTACATATGCGCCAGCGGATTGGCGCCGCAGAAATAATGATGGGTGCGCTCGGTGATGAAATTGACGTGGGTCGGGTCGACGAATGCTTCGGCATTCGGATAGGCAGGCGTCAACGCATAGAACAGCCCGCCGGGTGCGAGCACCCGCCAGGCTTCCTGCATCAGTTCGATGAAGGGGAATCGCGTCCGTGTTCCATCGGCCGTTGCGAGGATGCGCGGCACGTGCTCGATGAAGTCGTACGCAGACACCGATCCGAACATGCTGTCGGCGAAGGGAATTGGATGCAGGGTGAGATTGGCGACGCGATAGTCGAAGTCTGACGAATCCGTCGTCGGGCGTATGTCGATGCCCAACACCTCTGTGCGCTGGTAGGGATTGCGCGGAAATTGACCGCAGCCAAGGTCGAGATGGCGATCCGGCAGCATCATGAGGCGCCTAAAGTTGAATTCGCAGGCATGGTACTGAAACGGACGGGTGCTGACTGCATTACCGCATGGCCCGCAACGCGCGATATTTTTCCAGCACGTAGCGCGCGTGGCTGGCGTGGTAGCGCCGGGCCATGGGCCCATCGAGGAAACCACCACGCAGCACGTAATTCTTCATCCAGTATCCCGCGGCATGCAGCGGAGCGGACAAGGCGCTCGCGCGCCGACCCTGCGCATGTTGCTGGTGTGCCCACAGCGCGGCATAGCGCGCAAGCTTGTTGGTGTATTCAATCATCGAGCGCGCGGTGTCGTGTTCGATGCGTGCCTCGATGGTGGCGATGCGGTGGCCGTCCGGATCGAGTTTTTCGTGCACCTGCGCCGGCAGGTAACGCACATCCGCGCGAAACAGCCGCGCGACCTTTTCCCTGCCCCAGCCGCCGTGGTTCAGCTGCGCGCCGAGAAAGTGCGTGCGGCGCAATAGTTGCCAGACATCGGCGCGCTCGACCTCGCCATTGGCGAATAATGCACGCAGCACTGGCAGCGCGGCGGCATCCAGCCATTCGTCCGCATCCAGCAGCAGCACCCATGGCTGCGTTGCGCGCGCGATCGCGGCGTTCTTCTGCGCGGCGAACCCCAGCCAGGGTTGTTGCTCGACGCGCGCGCCGGCCGCCGTGGCCACGGCCTCGGTGTCGTCGTCTGACCCCGAATCAAGCACGATCACCTCGGCGCAGATCGCAGCAAGGCCGGAGACGCACCGGCCGATGCGGTCACCCTCGTTCTTCGCGATCACCACGCCACTCAGTGGCAGGCGCGATGCGTCGGTGGCAGGCATCAATGCCGCTCCAGGTCGCGATAGGGATTGTCACGCGCACTGCCCGGCGGCTGCAGGGTGTAGCGCTTGTACGTCCACTGGTATTGGGCAGGATCACGTCGTGCGATGCGTTCGACGGCACTGTTGAGCGCCTGCACGCCGCGCACGGGATCCGATGCGGAAATGTCAGCCGGTGAGGCTTCGATTCGCAGCCGGAATGTCGGCGCGCGGTGCGCGTCCTGCAGGTTGTCGATGCGTTCGCAGTAGGCGAACAGCACGGTCGCACCACTGCGCGCCGCCAATCGTGACAGCAAGGTCATCGTCAGCGCCTGCACGCCGAAGAAGTCGGCAAATTCGCCATCGCCGGCCTTGGGTTGCTGATCAGGCAGGATGCCGACCACGCCGCCGTCCCGCAGCCGCTTGAACAGCTGGCGCACGGCCGGGCCTTCAGCGCGCACCTGCGTGACGCGATGGGCGGGGTCCTTGCGCACCCGCTGCAGGAAGGCCTCGCCGATTGTCGAGTCAGGCGCGCGATACAGGATCGCCAGGGGCGTGCGCGACGCCAGCCATTGGTTCAACAATTCCCAGTTGCCGTAATGCGGAGCGGCGATGATCACGCCGCGCCCGCTGGCGATGGCTTCATCGAACAAGTCCATGCCTTCGGCTTCGCGGATCCATTGCAGGTTTTCCACATGCGGCCGCGTCCACAAGCGCAAGGTTTCCAGCGCCTGGCGCGCGGTGGTGCGCAGGACGTCGCGATGCAACGCGACCCGCTGCGCCTGCGTCAATTCCGGAAAGGCAAGCTCGAGATTGCGACGCGCCACCCGGCTTTCACGCATGTCCAGTTGGCGCCACAACACCGCGATGCCGTCGCCGATGCAATGCAGCCACGCCCACGGCAGACGCCCGAGCCCATAAGCGATTGCATACAAGGACGTGGCAATGAGCTTGGCGACCATGGCGGAAGTCTAGACGAGGCCGTGTCGCGGGCTTTTGTCCAAGCGCCGATGCTGGGATGCTGTCGGCATGCTCGCGCTCATCCAACGCGTTACCCGGGCCCGTGTCGACGTGGATGGCATGGTCATCGGGGAGATCGGCCCAGGCCTGCTGGCACTGATCGGTATTGAACCCGACGATGGCGATGTGCAGAGCGCCCGCATGGCGCAGCGGCTGCTTGGCTATCGGGTGTTCGCCGACGACGCAGGACGCATGAATCGCTCGCTGGCCGATGGCGGCGGACAGCTGTTGCTGGTGAGCCAGTTCACGCTGGCGGCCGACACCTCGTCGGGCATGCGGCCGGGGTTCAGTACGGCGGCGACGCCTGAGCAAGCTGAACCGCTCTTCGCCAAACTGGTGGAAACCTGCCGGCAATTGCATGCGGGTGTGGAAACCGGGCGGTTTGGCGCCCATATGCTGGTGAGCCTGGTCAATGACGGCCCGGTCACGTTCCTGCTCAAAGCGTAGGACGGGATTCGACCCTACCTCCGCAGGTTCAGGTCTCCCAAGTCCCTGATTGAATTGCCGAAACGATCAGTTTCAGGCAGCCCTACAGTATAATGCACGGTTCTTTCACCCCATCTGGTACTGCGTTCCATGGCCAACGAAAAGCGGCAGGCGCCTCAATCCGACATCAAGATCCTGATCAGCAAGGGTCTGGAGCAGGGTTACCTGACCTATGCCGAAGTGAACGACCACCTGCCCGACGACATGGTCGATCCGGAGCAGATCGAAGACATCATCGGCATGATCAATGGCATGGGCATCGAGGTGCACGAAGTTGCGCCCGACGCCGAGACGCTGTTGCTTGCGGGCACCTCCGGCAGCAGCCGCGAAGTGGACGACACCGCGGCTGAAGAAGCGGCCGCCACGCTGTCCTCGCTGGACGCCGAGGGTGGGCGCACCACCGATCCGGTGCGCATGTACATGCGCGAGATGGGCACGGTCGAACTGCTGACGCGCGAAGGCGAAATCGCGATTGCCAAGCGGATCGAGGAAGGCCTCAACCAGATGCGCGCCGCATTGGCGAGCTTTCCGTGGTCGATCAACCTGCTGCTGGAAGATTACGAACTGCACAAGGCCGGCAAGAAACGCCTTGCCGAGATCGTGGTCGGTTTCGTCGACACCGAAGAGGAAATGGCCGCGGCCGAAGCGCTCAAGCTGGAAGCAGCGGCTGCCGCAGCGGCTGCCGCCGAAGCGGCGGAGGCGAACGACGGGGAAGATGAAGAGGACGACGATACCGAGGAAGAGGAAGCCGGCCCGACCGGCCCGGACCCGATCGAAGTCGCGCGTCGCATGGACGAGCTGGCCGCCAGCTATGTGAAGTTCCAGAAGTCCTTCGCCAAGAACGGCCCCAGCGCCAAGCCGGTGCTGAAGCTGCGCGAGGAGATGGCCGAGCAGTTCATGACGCTGAAGCTGCCGCTGCCGCTGACCGACACGCTGGTGCGCAAGCTGCGCGAGGTGCTGCAGCAGATCAAGGATCACGAACGCCGCATCCTGGACCTGTCCACGCGCGTGGCGAAGATGCCGCGCAAGGACTTCATCCGCGCGTGGGAAGGCAACCAGACCAACCTGCACTGGGTCG
>JBBRZH010000050.1:0-11616 GCA_038236935.1 Lysobacterales bacterium | reverse complement strand
CGCAAGCGCCACCTGCCCCATGCACTCTCATGTACGGCGGGCGATGTCGCCAGCCCAGACGATCCGCTGCGCGATCCGACGCTGTATTTCAACCGTGAACTGTCGCAACTGGACTTCAACTTCCGCGTGTTGGCACAGGCACAGGATGCGCGGGTACCGCTGCTCGAACGGCTACGGTACCTGTGCATTTCCTGTACCAACCTGGATGAATTCTTCGAGATCCGCGCCGCGACCGTACGCCATGCGCAGGACTTCAACATCCCCGTCGCCGCCGACGGCATGTCCCCCGCCACCGTGCTCAAGCAGATCCACGACCGGGCGGCGGAACTGGTTGATGCGCAATATCGCTGCTGGAACGAGGTGCTTCGCCCCAGCTTGAACGAGGCCGGCGTGCGCGTGTTGTCGCGCGACCAGTGGAGCGCACGGCAGACGCGCTGGCTGCGCGCGTATTTCCGCAATGAAGTCATGCCCGTGCTGTCGCCATTGGGGCTGGATCCTGCGCATCCGTTCCCGAAAATCCTCAACAAGTCGCTCAATATCGTCGTGGTGCTGAAAGGCAAGGATGCGTTTGGTCGCGCCGGCCACCTGGCGATCGTGCGTGCGCCCCGCTCGCTGCCACGCATCATCCAGCTGCCGCAGAAGATCTCCGGTGGCGAACACGATTTCGTGTTCCTGTCCGCGGTGCTGTCGGCATTCGTGGACGAATTATTCCCGGGCCTGGATGTCAAGGGCGCGTACCAGTTCCGTGTCACCCGCAATTCCGAACTGATCGTCGACGAGGAAGAAGTCGAAAACCTCGCGCTTGCCCTGCGCGATGAGTTGATCGGTCGCGGCTACCTGCGCGCGATGCGGCTGGAGATCGCCGGCAATTGCCCCAAGCCCATCGTGCGCACGCTGCTGCAGAACTTCGAGCTGCCCGAAAACGCCGTCTACCGCATCGATGGCCCGGTCAACCTCAACCGGGTGATCCAGGTCTACGACCTGGTGCACCGCCCGGAGCTGAAATATCCCGCATTCCAGCAACGCAACCTGCGCGACATCGATGCGATCTTCGAGCGCATCCAGGACGGCGACATCCTGCTGCATCATCCCTTCGATTCGTTCACGCCAGTGCTGGAATTGATCCGGCAGGCCGCCGAGGATCCAAACGTACTGGCGATCAAGCAGACGCTGTATCGCACCGGGCGGGATTCACTGATCGTGGATCACCTGGTGCAGGCCGCGCGGAATGGCAAGGATGTCACCGTGGTGGTCGAGCTGCGCGCCCGCTTCGATGAGGAAGCGAACCTGGGATTCGCAGATCGGCTGCAGCAAGCCGGCGTGCAGGTGGTGTACGGCGTGGTGGGCTACAAGACCCACGCCAAGATGCTGCTGATCGTGCGTCGGGAAGGCCGCAAATTGCGGCGCTACGTGCATCTTGGTACCGGCAATTACCACGCGGGCACGGCGCGCGCTTATACCGACCTGGCGCTGATCACGGCCGACGCGGATATCGGCAGCGACGTGCACCAGATTTTCCAGCAACTGTCGAGCATGGCGCCTGCGGTCAAACTCCGGCGCCTGCTGCAATCGCCATTCACGCTGCACGCCGGCGTGCTGGAACGGATCGAACGCGAATCACGCCACGCACGCAATGGCAAACCGGCGCGCATCATCGCCAAGATGAACGCCCTCAACGAGCCGCAGGTGGTTCGCGCGTTGTACGCAGCCTCGCAGGCAGGCGTGCAGATCGATCTCATCGTGCGCGGCGCATGCACGCTGCGGCCGGGGATTCCCGGTGTGTCGGAGAATATCCGGGTGCGGTCGATCGTTGGACGCTTCCTGGAGCACAGCCGCGTGTACTGGTTCGACAACCATGGTGAGTCCGAATTGTTCTGCGCCAGTGCGGACTGGCTGGAGCGAAATTTGCTGCGCCGGGTCGAGACCTGTTTCCCGTTGCTGGATCTGGAACTGTCCGCCCGCGCGAAGTCCGAATCGCTCGACAATTACCTGGCCGACAACGTCGACGCCTGGGTCCTGCAGCCTGATGGCCGCTATGTGCGGTTGACGCCGGAAGAGGATGCAGCGCCGCATTCGGCACAGGCATCACTGCTGGCCAAACTCTGCGGCAAGAAGCCATGAACACCTCGCGCCGGTTGACGCCTTCAACGACCTTGCCGCTGCAGGACGGCGACCTGCTGGCGGCCATCGACCTTGGGTCCAACAGCTTCCACCTGGTGGTGGCGCGTTATGTCCTGGGACAGTTGCGTACCGTCGACCGCCTGCGCGAAATGGTGCGGCTTGCCGAGGGCCTCGACGGCAAAGGTGGGCTTGCCCCCGATGTGCGCCAGCGTGCGCTCGACTGCCTGGCGCGATTCGGACAACGCCTGCGCGATATCCCGAACCAGCGCGTGCGTGCGGTCGCAACCAATACCGTGCGCCAGCTTGCCACGCCGCAAAGCTTCCTGGTGCCAGCGGAGACCGCGCTGGGGCACACCATCGAAATCGTCTCGGGTCGCGAGGAAGCCCGCCTGGTCTATCTTGGCGTCGCCCATGCGCAGCCACCCAAGCCGGATCAATTGCGGTTGGTGATCGACATTGGTGGCGGGTCGACCGAATGCATCATCGGCACCGGTTTCGATGCACTCGAACGCGAAAGCCTGCAGGCGGGTTGCGTGGCAAGCACGCGACGGTTTTTCCCCGACGGGAAATTGTCGAAGAAACGCTGGAAAGAGGGCGTCACCGAAGTTGCCGCCGAATTCCAGCAGTTCGCCGGCGTCTATCGCGGCCTGGGCTGGGACGAAGCGATCGGGTCGTCGGGCACCAACAAGGCGATCGGCGATATCTGTGCGGCGATGAAACTCACCAAGGGCGCGATCACCGCCGACGCGCTGCCGCTGGTGCGCGACCGCCTGCTGGCGGCCACGCACCTCGACGCGATCGACCTGCCGTCGCTCTCGGCTGAGCGCCGGCCGATCATCGCCGGTGGCCTGCTGGTCCTCGAAGCCGCATTCGATGCGCTTGGCCTCAAGCGCATGACGGTGAGCAAGGCGGCACTGCGTGAAGGCGTGTTGTACGACATGCTGGGTCGAGGCAGCGACACGGACCCGCGCGACAACTCGGTGCAGGCCCTGATGCAACGCTATGGCGTGGACATCGCGCAAGCCACGCGCGTTGAAGCGACTGCGCTGCAACTGTTTGATCGTGTCGCGCCCGCATGGCAACTGGACGCGGACGACCGCCTGTTGCTTGCGCGCGCGGCACGCCTGCACGAGATCGGCCTGGCCGTCGCCCATAGCCAATACCAGGTGCACGGCGCGTACCTGCTGGAGCACTCGGACATCGCGGGTTTTGCGCAGCAGGAACAACGCATGCTGGCCGCCCTGGTGCGCACGCATCGGCGCGGGATTTCCAGGCATGCGTTCGATCGCCTGCCGCAACGCCTGCTCACTGCGGCGCGCCGCATCGCGGCCTTGTTGCGCCTGGCCGTGCTCTTGCACCGCTCGCACGAGCCCGATGCACACCCCGAGCTGCACCTTGTTGCCACCGGCGACACACTGACATTGATCCTGCCCGGGCGATGGCTGGCGGCACGGCCGCTGTTGCGCGCCGACCTTGCAGGCGAAATCAAGGGCATGGCCGACCTCGGCATCCTGCTCATCGTCGATGCCCAGCGTGAATGAGTACGGAAGACCAGCCAGCGCAGACGCCAACCGGAAGTGAGGCTGCAATCGCGCGGCGTTGCGTCGAAGGTGCATCCCTGGACGGCTCGCATCAAGCGGCACGCGTACCCACGATTCCGCCATGAACTACCGCCATGCCTTCCACGCCGGCAACCATGCCGACGTCTTCAAGCACGTCGTGATGCTTGCGCTATGCGACGCCTTGACCGTCAAGCCGGCGGCCTGTTTTGCGCTGGACACCCATGCTGGTCGCGGGCTTTACGCACTGGATGCCGATTCGGCCAGACGCACCGGCGAATCCCACGAAGGGATTGACCGGCTCTCGACTGTCGCGACGGATGATCTCAACATCCAGCGTTACCTCGATGCCATCGCCGCCTGTCGAAACCGCTACGGCGAACACGCGTATCCAGGATCGCCCTGGCTGCTGGCGCATGCGCTGCGGCCGATCGATCGCATCGCGTGCTGCGAGCTGCAGCCGGACGAAGCAATGGCGCTGAAGGCCAACCTGCACGGCGACCCGCGCGTCGTCGTGCACCAGCGTGATGGCTACGCGGCGTTGAAGGCCTTGTTGCCACCCATGGCCGGTGGGCAGCGCTTCGGTCGCGGCCTGGTGCTGCTCGATCCCCCTTATGAAGCGCAACTGGGTGAATTCGAGCTCGCACTGGCGGCGTTGCGTGACGGCCTTTCGCGCTGGCCGCAGGCGACTTACGCTCTGTGGTATCCGATCAAGCAACGCAGGACCTTGGCGCCGTTTTATCGAAATGCCACGGAGCTGCCATCGAAATCCACACTGCTGATCGAGCTGCTGGTCCACGCCGACGACTCGCCGCTGCGGATGAATGGAAGCGGCCTGCTCGTGCTCAATGCACCGTGGCGATTCGAAACCTCATTTGCACCGACGCTGTCCCGGCTGGCATCAATGCTGGCGCCGGCCATGCCTTCGTCACGCATCGAATTAGTGAAAAGCCCGTCCTGATCCGTCTGCCCAAGAAGCAGTTCCTTGGAATCAGGTTTTTTTGAAATCCGGTTCGAAAAAGCTCCAGCGCACTTCCGGGAATTCCAGTTTCAGCGCGCGCTCGATCCCATTGATCCGGGTCACCAGCGCCACGGCACTTTCCGCCTCGTGCATGTCCGCCTGCACCGAGACCATCACGTCATTGCCGAGCTGCAGCGTGATCAGGTGGATCACGCTGTCGATCTCTGGCCGGTTTTCCAGGAACAGGCGCATCCGGGCCTGCGCCGCGAGGTCCATGCTTTGTCCGATCAGCAGCGCCTTGATCTCGATCGCGACGAACACCGCGACGACCACCAGCAGCGCGCCGATCACGATGGTGCCGACGGCATCCCAGAACGGGTTACCCGTCATCACCGTCAGGCCGATCGCCGCCAGCGCCACCACCAACCCGAGCAGCGCCGCGATGTTCTCACCCATGATCACGATCAGTTCGGCCCGCCGGCTTTCGCGGAACCACCGCCACAGGCTGCGTCCCCGGCGCTCGACGGTTGCTTCCTGCAATGCGGCGCGGGTTGAAACGCCTTCGGCCACGATGCTGAAGGCCAGCACGCCCACAGCCCACCACCACTGCGTCAATTTTTCGGGATGGCTGAGCTTGTGGATGCCCTCGACGATGGAAAACACGCCGCCCACGGTAAACAACATCACAGCGACCAGGAATGACCAGAAATAGATCGCCTTGCCGTAACCCAGCGGGTAGTTGGGCGACGCCGGGCGTTTGGCCTGTTTCATGCCAAACAGCAGCAGCAGCTGGTTCCCGCAATCGGCCAGGGAATGCACGGTTTCGGCCAGGATCGAGCTGGAACGGGTGAAATAGGCCGCCACGCCCTTGGTGCAGGCGATGGCGAAGTTGGCACCGAGCGCGACCAGGACCGCACGTGTTGAATCGCCGTTGCCGGCCATGGGAGCTCCGTTGAAATTCCTTCGATGGCCCAGCGAAATTCTGTGGACTCGTTTTTCGCGCGCCCGAGAGTCTAGCAAAGCGGATTCATTCGAATTTGTGAGCAAGGCTGTCACCCGAAACATGGGAGCATCTATGAATGGCCGCCAGAAACCGACTCCCGCCGTGGCACGAGATGCAGCACCTGTCCAACGGGCGCGACGTGCTGATCCGTCCCATTCGCCCGGACGATGCCCTGCCCTTGCGTGCGGCGTTTCCCCTGCTGGAGCCCGACGAGGCCCGCCTTCGCTTCCTGTGCCCGGCCACGGAATTGTCCGCGGCCATGGCGGACAAGCTCGCCAAACCCGATCCCCGCAGTGAATTCGCCATGGTCGTCGCCGAACCCTTGCCACCGGGCGAAGCCATGGTCGGCGCCGTCGCACGGGCCACGATTGTTCCAGGCGGTCGCGATGTCGAATTCGCCATCCTCATCAGCCGTTTCATCGCCGACATGGGGTTGGGTCGCCATCTCATGCGGCGGCTGGTGCGCTGGGCGCGCGGCAAGAAGGTCGATCGCATCTATGGCAACGTGCTGGAGCAAAACCAGCCCATGCTGTCGCTGGCGCAATCGTTGGGTTTCCAACGTGAAGCCTCGAACGATCCGGGCATGGTGCGGGTCGTGCTGGAATTGCATCCGGGCAATGCCTGAATTTCCGGTTCGCGATTTCTGATTCGGCCGCAACGAATTCCCGCCAGCCACGCCCCATCACTCACGTAAACTTGTCGACCCTTGCGCTGGCAGCGACGTCTGTCGGCGCTGCACTTGTTTGGCGGACCAACCCTGCATGTCGACCCTGAAACAATCCGACGCAATCCTGCCAAAGGCAGGCCGGCAGCGTGTGTCCTGGCGCGCCCCCGCCTCCACATCGGCGCTGGCATGGGCCATCGCACAAGCAGCGGCAGTACACGCTGGCCCGTTGATTGTCGTCGCCCGCGACAACCAGGCCGCACATCAACTGGACACTGACCTCCGCACCCTGCTCAGCGCGGATGCCTCCCTGCCGGTGCTGCCCTTCCCGGATTGGGAAACCCTGCCCTACGACCGCTTCAGTCCACATCCGGACATCGTCTCCCAGCGCCTGGCGACGCTGTACCGGTTGCCCACCCTCAAGCGCGGGATTGTCGTCGTGCCCGTGCAGACATTGATGCAGCGACTGCCCCCGCTGCGCTATGTCGTGGGCAACACGTTCGACGTCGCTGTCGGGCAGACACTCGACATGGATATCGAGAAACGGCGGCTTGACGCGGCTGGTTACCGCAACGTGCCGCAGGTGTTGGATCCGGGCGATTTCGCCATCCGAGGCGGTTTGCTCGATGTCTACCCGATGGGTGCCGACGAGCCGTATCGCGTGGAACTGCTGGACGACGAGATCGATTCGATCCGCGCCTTCGATCCCGAATCGCAACGGTCGTTGGGGAAAGTCGATGCGGTGCGCCTGCTGCCTGGTCGCGAGGTTCCCTTCGACGAGGCTGCAACCAAACGCGCGATGGACACCCTGCGCGAACGCTTCGACATCGACACGCGCCGCAGTTCGCTGTTCCAGGATCTCAAGGCAGGGATCGCGCCGTCGGGCATCGAGTATTACCTCCCGCTGTTCTTCGAACACACCGCAACCCTGCTCGACTATCTCGGTGACAACGCCCTGCCGATCATCGGCGAGGGCGCGCTGGAGGCGTCCGAACACTTCTGGACGCAGACGCGCGAGCGCTACGAACAACGCCGGCACGACATCGAGCGGCCGTTGCTGCCACCCGCCGAATTGTATCTGCCACCCGAAACACTGCGCGAGCGACTCAACCAGCGCGAACGCATCGAAGTCTGCGGCATCGAGCACAGCCGTCGCGAAACATCACTCGCGCTTGGAGACCAGCCCGCACCGGCGTTGCCGCTGGCGACGAAGGACCACGCCCCGGCGGCAGACCTGCACGCCTTCCTGAGCAACTATCCCGGCCGCGTGTTGATCGCGGCGGATTCGGCTGGGCGGCGTGAAGCCTTGGGTGAAGTCCTGGCCGCCGCCGACCTGCATCCGAGCTTGCTGTCCGGCTGGCCGGAATTCCTGGCAGGCGACACACGTTTCGCGATCGCAGTCGCGTCATTCAGCGACGGCTTCGCACTCGATGCGCCGCAGATCGCGATCCTCACCGAGCGCCAGTTATTCCCCGAACGCGCCGCACAGCCGCGCCGACGCAAGCGTGCCGGGCGCGAACCCGACGCGATCGTCCGCGACCTGGGTGAATTGTCCGAAGGCGCACCGATCGTGCACGAAGACCACGGCGTCGGTCGGTACCGGGGCCTGGTCACGCTTGAAGCCGGTGGCACCGCGGGCGAATACCTGGAGATCGAATATGCCAAGGGCGACCGCCTGTACGTGCCGGTCGCGCAACTGCACCTGATCAACCGATACTCCGGTGCCTCGCCGGAAACCGCGCCGCTGCATTCGCTGGGTGGTGAGCAATGGAGCAAGGCCAAGCGCAAGGCTGCCGAAAAAGTCCGCGACGTCGCTGCTGAACTGCTTGAAATCCAGGCCCGTCGCCAGGCGCGCGTTGGCTTGGCGTTGCAGGTGGACCGCGCGATGTACGAACCGTTCGCGGCGAGTTTTCCGTTCGAGGAAACACCGGACCAGCATGCCGCGATCGAGATGGTCATCCGCGAACTCGGCTCATCAAAGCCGATGGACCTGGTGGTGTGTGGCGACGTCGGATTCGGCAAGACCGAAGTCGCCGTGCGCGCCGCCTTCGTTGCCGCTGTCGCCGGCAAGCAGGTCGCCGTGCTGGTGCCGACCACCCTGCTGGCTGAGCAGCACTACCGCAACTTCCGCGATCGCTTCGCCGATTGGCCCGTGCGCGTCGAGGTGCTGTCGCGCTTCAAGACCGCCAAGGAAATCAAGACCGAGATCGGAAGGATTGCCGACGGCACGCTGGATATCATCGTCGGCACGCATCGACTGCTGCAGAAGGACGTGCGCTTCAAGGATCTCGGACTGGTCATCGTCGACGAGGAGCAAC
Source organism: Lysobacterales bacterium (assembly GCA_038236935.1). Taxonomy (GTDB): domain Bacteria; phylum Pseudomonadota; class Gammaproteobacteria; order Xanthomonadales; family Xanthomonadaceae; genus Cognatiluteimonas. The sequence continues at coordinate 2,990 of JBBRZH010000050.1, read as the reverse complement.
GGTTCGGCGTCCGCCAGAAAGAAGCATTGAAGGCATTGCGTGCCAACGTGCATTTGCTGACGCTGACGGCGACCCCGATCCCGCGCACGCTCAACATGGCGATGGCCGGCCTGCGCGATCTCGCCATCATTGCCACCCCACCCGCGCATCGCCTCGCGGTGCAGACCTTCGTCGTTCCATGGGACGACATGCAACTACGCGAAGGGTTCCAGCGCGAACTGGCGCGCGGCGGCCAGGTGTACTTCCTGCACAACGACGTCGAATCCATCGGCCGCATGCAACGCGAACTCCAGGATCTCGTCCCCGAGGCCCGCATCGGCATTGCCCACGGCCAGATGCCGGAGCGTGAACTGGAACGCGTGATGCTCGACTTCCACAAGCAGCGCTTCAACGTGCTGCTGTGCACGACGATCATCGAATCGGGCATCGACATCCCCAACGCCAACACCATCATCATGAATCGCGCCGACAAGTTCGGGCTGTCGCAGTTGCACCAGCTGCGCGGTCGCGTCGGACGGTCGCATCATCGCGCCTACGCCTACCTCGTCGTCCCCGACCAACGCACCATCAGCAGCGATGCACGCAAACGACTGGATGCGATCGCGTCGATGGACGAACTTGGCGCCGGATTCACATTGGCGACACACGATCTCGAAATCCGCGGTGCGGGCGAACTCCTCGGCGAAGACCAGAGTGGTCAGATGGCGGAAGTCGGTTTCAGCCTCTACACCGAGCTGCTGGAGCGCGCCGTGCGCAGCATCAAGCGCGGCGAGCTTCCAGACCTCGACGCCGCCTCGCATCGAGGCGCCGAAGTCGAGCTGCACATTCCATCGTTGATTCCCGATGATTACCTGCCTGACGTCCACACCCGCCTGACGCTCTACAAGCGCGTCAGTTCCGCGCGCGACGCCCACGACCTGCGGGAATTGCAGGTGGAGATGATCGACCGTTTCGGACTGCTGCCCGAACCCGCCAAGCATCTGTTCGCGATTGCGGAGCTCAAGTTGATGGCCACGGACCTGGGTATCCGCAAACTGGATCTGGGACCCACCACTGGCCGCCTGCAATTTGAAAGCAAACCGAACGTCGATCCGATGACGGTGATCCAGTTGATTCAAAAGCAATCGCAGCACTACGCAATGGACGGCCCCGAAAAGCTGCGCATCAAACTAGACCTTCCCGATGCAACGAGCAGGTTGCAGGCGGCACGGGGATTGCTGTCGGTACTTCAGCCCACGGGGAAGTAGTCGCTCCGTCTGTAAAACCGTGTTTGAAGTCGAGATAGGTGCCCATCTCTTCGCCGCACCGATCAAGCGGACTAACGACGCCTCCGGCACCACGATTAAGCACGTGCGTGTAGATCTGGGTCGTGGCCACATCCTTGTGCCCCATCAGCTCCTGGATGGTGCGGATGTCCGCGCCCGCCTCCAGCAAATGCGTGGCAAACGAATGTCGAAGCGTGTGCGGGCTGACGGGCTTCTTGATCCCCGCTGCCTTTGCGGCCGACGATACCGCCCGTTGTAGGACTTTTTCATCAAGATGGTGGCGTTTCTCCTTGCCATCCCTGGGATCAATCGCCCGCCTGGTCGCAGGAAACATGTATTGCCAACCCAACTCGGTCGATGCATTGGGATACTTGCGCGCCAACGCGTACGGCAAGGAGACCGACCCAAAGCCCTCGTCCAGGTCCAATCTGTGCAGCACGCGGGAGTCTTCGATCTGCCGCAGCAGTGCTTCCCTCAGTGACGCGGGCAACACCGTGCGGCGATCCTTGGCGCCCTTGCCCTCGCGCACCGTGATCTCGTTGCGGGCCACATCCACGTCTTTCACCCGCAACCGCAAGCATTCCATCAAGCGCAAGCCACTGCCGTACAGCAGGCTGGCCATCAACCAATTCCTTCCTGCCAGACTGCGCAGGAGCATGGCCACCTCACCCTTCGAGAGGACCACCGGCAGACGGCGCGATCCCTTGGCCCGGACGACGTTCTCCATCCACGGCAAGTCGATCCGCAAAACTTCGCGGTACAGGAACAGCAACGCCGAAAGTGCCTGGTTCTGGGTGCTGGCAGACACGCGGTCACGGGTGGCAAGTCCGGTCAGGAACGCCTCCACCGCGGATCCATCTAGCTCGCGAGGATGCCGAAGCGCGTTGGCCCGAATATATCGGCGCATCCACTGCAAGTACGCCTGTTCTGTCCGAATGCTGTAATGCTTCAGGCGGATCCGGGCACGCGCCTGCTCCAGAAGACGCGGTTGCTGTCCAACCGCCCCATCAATTGGCACGGCATCCAACCCACCCCGATACAATTTATTTGACCGCATATACCACCTCCCCTGCCGTGTAACAGAGCAAGGATGGTCGATCGATCAATCGGCGTAAGTCAGTGTAAGCGTGTGTTAACTGTGGGTTTTTTCTGGTTTGACTGGCCCCTAAACGCCAGCCAAACTTCGGCAATTACCCCGTACTGGGGTCTACTAGGTGTTAGGCACATCAGGAAAATTACGAGTGAGCGAAATCAAAGAAAGCCTCGAAGCCCTTGAAGCTTACCGCCGTAATCTTTTAGATTGGGATCATAGAATCATGTTGCTCGTAGCCAGCTTGCTTGCCTACTTTGCCTTTCGCAACTTGTTTCTCGGAATATTGGAATTTCTTGCGGGCTACACATGGGAAGCTGGTTCGAGCTTTATTCTCGGCCTGATTTATCTATTGGGCGTCCACCGTGTTTTGATAAAGCGCGATGCCCGTACTTGGCCAGCCGCAGTCCCAGCAACGATTTCACTCGTGGTTCTTCTGCTTGCTTGGCTCGGAGACGAGCCACGCCCCATCACGTTGTCACTAACCGTCCTGCTGTTGGCACTTGTTCTAGTTCGGAAGCGAACGAGCACAGAATTGGCAGTGGCAGAAGTGCCTAACAATTCATTCAAGCCGAACCCGCTTCGTAGCTCCAAGACTCCATCCGGCTCCTCGGGCGGGTCTGCTTAATTCAGGT
>JBBRZH010000049.1:0-12230 GCA_038236935.1 Lysobacterales bacterium | reverse complement strand
CTGTTCGAATCGGTGGAAGGTGGCGAGCGCTTCGGCCGCTATTCGATCATCGGGTTACCGGCCAAACGCGTGTACGCATTCGCCGGTCACACGTTGTATGTCACCGAACATGGCGAACTGGTCGAAGCGCGCGAAGTGGCCGATCCGTTTGCCGAGGTCGAGCGATTGCGCGCGGAACATTCGGTGCCGAAACTCGAAGGACTGCCGGGATTCACCGGTGGACTGGTGGGCTGGTTTGGCTTCGAGTGCATCCAGTACATCGAGCCGCGCCTGGCCGGTGGCGACAAGACCGATGAACTTGGCACGCCCGACATCCTGCTGATGCTCAGCGAGGAAGTCGCGGTGTTCGACAACCTCAAGGGTCGCCTGTACCTGATCGTGCACGCCGATCCGCGCGAACCCCAGGCATGGGCGCGCGCCAATCGGCGGCTGGACGAACTCACCCATCGCCTGCGCCATGCCGGCGCCGGTTATCCGGAAACATTGCTGCCCGCGGCGCTGGACGAAAGCGATTTTGTCTCTGGATTCACCCGCGAAGGATTCATTGCCGCGGTCGAGAAATCGAAGGACTACATTGCCGCCGGCGATATTTTCCAGGTGGTGCTGTCACAGCGGCTGAGCGTGCCCTTCCATGCACGCCCGGTCGACGTCTATCGCGCGCTACGCGCACTGAATCCTTCGCCGTACATGTACTTCCTTGATGTCGGCGACATGCAGGTCGTCGGCAGCTCCCCGGAAATCCTGGTGCGGCTGGAGGATGGAATCGTCACTGTCCGTCCGATCGCCGGCACCCGGCCACGCGGAAAGACGCCGGAAGAAGACGCCGCGCTTGAATCCGAACTATTGGCCGATCCGAAGGAGCGCGCCGAGCACCTGATGCTGATCGACCTCGGCCGCAACGACGTCGGCCGCGTCAGCGAGCCCGGTACGGTGGAAATCGGTGAGCAGTTCGTCATCGAGCGTTACAGCCACGTCATGCACATCGTCAGTGAAGTCACCGGCACATTGAAGGCGGGCCTGAGCTATGCCGACGTACTACGCGCGACGTTTCCTGCGGGCACCGTCAGCGGCGCGCCCAAGATCCGCGCGCTGGAAGTCATCCGTGAACTGGAACCGATCAAGCGCAACGTCTATGCAGGCTCCATCGGCTACCTGGGCTGGCATGGCGACGCTGACACCGCGATCGCCATCCGCACGGCCGTGATCCAGGACGGCAAGCTGCACGTGCAGGCCGGCGCCGGGATTGTCCATGATTCGGATCCGGCCAAGGAGTGGGAAGAAACAATGAACAAGGGGCGGGTATTGTTCCGTGCGGTCGCAGAGGCTGCCCGGGGGCTGTGAAGCGGCGTGTCACCTGCACGTTATTTGAACAATGTTGAGCGCACGGTGGCATGGCGATCGTCTTTTGCGACCGCATCCTGCCTACCGCCTTCGGGAGCTTTTCATGACGACCACACCTTTCTCCTTGCGCACGACGTTGCTGGGACTCGGCCTTGCCTTGGCCGCGGGCTCCGCTTTTGCATTTCCGCCACCACCGCCACCGCCCCCGCCACCGCCGGTCCCGTCCCAGGTTGCCCATGACGTTCGCAATGGCGTGGACGCCGTCGTGCACCCGCGTCGCCATTGGCGCCGCAGTCATTACCGTGCGCATCGCTGCGTGCGCCGCAGCCGTCATGGACATTGCCTGCGCTGGGCGCGCAATCGTTGACCAGCTCGGCTGCCTAGCGCGTTCAAAAACCAGGCCTGCATGAGTCCTCCACGCCGTCCCCATGGTGGTGGAGTGGAGGACTGTTGAGACTCTGATGCCGGTGCGAACGGCGTAACCCCGCTCTTTGGCAGCTCGTTGGGGGTCCTGTCGCCCATTCATTACCAAAATTTCATTTCGCGACCATGCCTTTCATGAGATGCCCGGGCGCAGACTGCTCGCGGGCTGGTCGTATCCCGGTCCGATGGACACTTTCGTCGACAAAGGAATCCACAATGAAGATCACGCAAATCGCTCTTGCGCTGGGCCTGGCAATCGGCACCACCGCCGCGTTCGCCCAGACCGCACCGGCGGCCCCCAAGGCTCCAATGGCAACGCCCGCCACCCCGGCGACGCCTGCCGATCCGGCTACGCCTGCAATGCCCATGCACCACCACATGCATCACCACATGCATCATCGCCATCACCATCATCACCACATGGCGAAGAAGTCCGACCATGACGCGGACGACATGAAGAAGGCCGACGACGCCACCGCGACGCCGCCCAAGCCGTAAGGTCAAGCTGTCGCAAGGTTGAGCCTGTCGTTGCATTGACGGGCCGACCTTGAGAGGTGATTCGTACCCCGTCGGCAGTCATGCCGGCGGGGTATTCTTTTATGAGGCTCTGGAGAGCGCATGCGCATTCTGCTGGTCGAAGACGATCCCCACACCGCCGGCTTCATTGCCAAGGGGCTGCGTGAGGACGGACACACCGTGGACCACGTCGACAACGGCAAGGACGGCCTGTTCCTGGCGACCACGGAAACCTACGACGCCATCGTGCTGGACCGCATGCTGCCGCAACTCGACGGCATGACCGTGCTGAAAACCCTGCGCGGTGCGGACAATCGCACCCCGGCGATGCTGCTGACCGCGCTGGGCGATGTCGAACATCGGGTCGAAGGCCTGCGAGCTGGAGCCGACGATTACCTGGTCAAGCCCTTTGCGTATGCCGAGTTGAGCGCGCGCCTTGATACCCTGGCGCGCAGGGGTACCGGTGGCAGCGGAGAACCCGTGCGGCTGCGCGTGGAAGACCTTGACCTGGACCTGCTCAAGCGTGAGGCCGCGCGCGGCGGCAAGACCATCGAACTGCAGCCGCGCGAATTCCGCCTGCTGGAATACCTGATGCGCCATGCCGGCCGTGTCGTGACCCGCACCATGCTGCTCGAAGCCGTGTGGGATTATCACTTCGACCCACAAACCAATGTCATCGACGTGCATATCAGCCGATTGCGGCAGAAGATCGATCAGGGGTTTCCCACGTCGCTGCTGCATACCGTGCGGGGCGCAGGTTATCGACTGGGTTCGTGAGCAGGCGGAATGAGCGCTGGACTTGAGAAGGCACTCGTCGTGACCAGACGCCCGGCGTTGGCCACGCTGCAATCCACCAGTGCGCGGCTGGCGTTGGCGGTGACGGGTTCGTTCCTCCTGGCCATCGTCCTGCTCGGTGCCGGCGTCTACTTTGCGGTGTCGACGCTGCTGACCAACGATGCGCGGGAAGTCGTGCGCGCGGATGTGGGCGGGCTATTGCAGATTTATCACGACGGAGGGCGCAAGGAACTCATCGCCGAAGTGCGCGACCGCGTCGACGCCGCCGACGATCCGGATGCCGAATACGCGGTGGTCAGCCGCGAGGGGAAAATCCTGGCGGGCACGTTCTCACTGCTGCCCCCCGGGATCATGAAGGCGCCGCTCTGGATCGAGCTGCGGGAGCGTGACGTGGATGACAGCGTGTCGCGGGTGATCGCCAACGTGCAGCGCCTGGACGACGGAGAGATCCTGCTCACCGGATTGCGTACGCGCAGCCAGGACAGGTTCCTGGCATTGATGCTGCGCACCGCACTGGCTGGGTTGCTGGTGGCAACCACCCTTGGCGCCCTGGTCGGCGGGTTGACCACGAAGTGGGTGGCCGGGCGGCTGCGCAGCCTTGACGACACCGCAGCCCAGGTTGGTGCGGGTGAACTGGCCTTGCGCGCGCGCGTGGATGGCAGCGACGACGCATTCGACCGATTGGCGCGTCGCTTCAACGGCATGCTCGACCGGATTGGCGACCTGCTCGACGGCGTGCGCCATGCCACTGACCACATTGCCCACGATCTGCGCACGCCGTTGACCCGCTTGCGCAACCGGCTTGATCGCATGCGCGTGGAAGGCGTCCAGTCGACGCCCGCACAAACGCAGATGCTGGATGCGGCCATTGCCGAAACCGACCAGCTGCTGCAGTCGTTCGGCGCGTTGCTGCGATTGGCGCGGATCGAAGCGCAATCGCCGCCCGGACACAACACGTTGGTGGACCTGGACAAACTGGTTGAGGATGCGATTGATCTTTACGCCCCGATCGCCGGCGAGCGTGGCATCACGTTGGTTGCCCAGACCATGCCAGCGCAGGTGTATGGAGATGCAGACCAGCTTTTCCAGCTGCTGGTGAACCTGCTGGACAACGCCGTCAAATTCGCGCCCGCCGACAGCGCGGTCCGGGTGCAGTTGCACGACGCGCCGCAGGGTGTCGAGCTTGAGGTTATCGATCGTGGCGCAGGCGTGCCCGAAACCGAACGCCAGCGGGTCTTCGACCGCTTCGCACGAATGGAAGCCCATCGCGCATCCCCCGGCACCGGCTTGGGACTGAGCCTGGTTCGCGCGATTGTCGTGCGTCACGAAGGCCGCATCGAACTGCTCGACAATGCCCCCGGCCTGCGGGTGCGGGTAACGTTGAAGCCGGCGATAGACGCAGTTGGCTGAATCCCGATCGCTTTGTCGTCCGGGGACGATGGAACATGTGGCTGGGCGGCCTATAGTCAGTCCATGACCGCCCCACTCCATGTGATCCCGACTAAACGCACGACGGTGGTCGTCTCCGCCAGTCTTGTGCTTGCGCTTGCGGCGACCACCCTGACCGGCTGGGCATTGCATCTCCCCGCGCTGGTGCGGGTGCATGCCGGCTGGACGCCGATGGTGGTCAATACCGGAATCGGCTTCGCACTTGCCGGGTTTGCGCTTCTGGCGTCGGCTACCGACCGACGCGTCGGCCGCGTGGCATCGGCGGTATTGGGCGTGCTGGTCATGATGCTCGCCGTCGAGGAGCTGGTGGTGCTTTGGCTGGACCTGAGCCCGGCATTCTCGCTACCCGAATTGCATCGGCCGCTGCAGCCTGAGTACCCGCATCCCGGACGGATGGCCCCGAACACGGCCTTGGCATTTCTGATGTTCGGCGCGGGCGTATGCGCGCTATCCACGCGCTTGGCGAAGTCCCCGCAGTTCGCCCGCTATGCCGCTGTTTGCGTGCTGGCGCTGGGCATCATGGGCGTGCTGGGATATGCGTTGCAGCTGGAGTACCTCTACGGATGGGCTGGCGTCGTGCGGATGGCCATGCACACAGGAGTTGGCATGGTCGTGCTGGCCACGGGTTTGCTCGCCTTGGCGGAGAGGTGGCAAGGCGCATTGCAGCCGGAGCGGGATGCCGAGGTCGCGCACGTGTTCCGGACGGCAGCCTTGATGCTGCTGATCACCTCGATGAGCGCCGGCATCGCCGGCTTTGCCTTCCTGCAATCGCAGGTCGAGGAGCAGGCACGCGGCGCGTTGCTGCAGATGACGCGCGATCGTGTCCGGATGTTCGAATTGAACCTCGCCAATCGCAGCGTGCGCGCGCAGGTTGCACTGGACGACCTCAGCAACGTGGCAGTGAGTGCGTCGGGGATGGATGCACCATCGCGTGATGCGTTACTGCACGAGCGGGCTGTGGGGTTGGCGGCGAACTGGTTCTCATTCATGGCGTTTCGCAAAAGCGGCGTGGAGCAAGCATTGGCCGGTACTCCGGTGGCACCAGCAGGATTCCGCGTGCCACTGTCGGGGCGTTACGCCGGCACCTTGATCTGGGATGGAGGATTCTTTCTGCGACGTGTGCTGCGTCTAGCTGCGCCGGGGATGAGTGACACGGCGCTGATCACGGAGCAGCCACTGCAGTCCCTTACTGGGATCAGCGTCGAAACCAACGCCTACGGCGAGACCACCGAAATGGCGGTCTGCACCGGCCAGGGAAATGACATGAGCTGCTTCCCCTCGCGCCAACGGCCGCAGCCTTACAGCGTGCCGCGGATCATCGATGGCCAGCGACTGCCCATGGACCATGCCTTGCATGGCGAAATCGGCACAGTGGTCGCACTGGACTATCTCGGGCATCGGGTGCTTGCCAGTTACAGTCCAGTCGGCAATACCGGGTTGGGGCTGGTGACAAAGCGCGACGTCGCCGAGCTCTATACCCCGATCCGCCGGCAGTTCCAGCGCATCATGATGTTCCTGCTCGCGCTGCTCGGCGCCGGCTTGTGGATTCTGCGCAAGGAGCTGGTCCCGGTCCTGGCCGCGCTGGATCGCTCGCGCCTCACGGCGGTGGCCGGCCTGGCCAAGGCCGAGGCGGCGATGGAATCCAACGTCGACGGCTTCTTCATCATGGAAAGCATGCGTGACGAGGCAGGCGACATCATCGACATGCGCTACACCATGATGAATGCCGCCGCCGAAAAAATCATTGGCCGACCGCGCTCCGAGGTCATCGGTCGCGGCATGTGCGAGTGTTACCCCTCGCTGCGCGACGATGGCCTGCTCGCTGCCTGCAGGGTCGTGGTCACCACGGGCAGCGCGCTCGTCCTGGAGCGCGCATCTGTCGTTCGGGCGATGCGCTGGTACGAAGTGCAGCTGACCCAACTCGGGGATGGTGTGTCCCTGGGCATGCGCGATGTCACCACCGCCCGCGACGCCGTCGCGCTGATCCGCCATCAGCCCCTGCACGATCCGCTCACCGGCGCCGTCAACCGCATCGGTTTCAATGCCGCGCTGGCAGCGGCGCTGGCGGACGCCGAACGCACCGGCGAGATGGTGGCGATCGGGATCATGGACATCGATCGCTTCAAGGCCCTCAACGATCGGCGTGGACATCTTGCCGGCGATCATCTGCTGGCGGTCGTAGCAGCGCGCCTCAAGGGCTGCCTGCGCCCGCTGGACACGGTGGCCCGCTTCGGGGGCGACGAGTTCGTCGTGGTGCTGCGCCACATGCAGCTCCAGGCGCTCGCCGTCATCGAAGCCAAATTGAGCGCCGCACTCAACCAGCCCGTGGAGATCGACGGCGACATCGTCCAGGTGAGCGTCAGCCTTGGCCTGAGTGTTTACCCGCGCGATGGCCTCGAACAGGATGAGCTGCTGAAGGCCGCCGACGCCGCGATGTACGCGGCCAAACGCAGGACTCGGAAGTCTGACGCATCGCCGTAGGCGTCACTTTTGCCGTTGGAGGGTGTCCTCGGTCTGGCCCACACGCCGCGTCCCTTCGACGACGCATAGCACGCCACGCAACTAGGCCAACAACCTTAAGGTTGCCGGCAATGTTTCTTTACTGCTTTTGGTCGATCTTCGGGAGCTACACGGGTGTTGCTAGAGCTCCCGCCGGCGGCGCGTCAGTGCTCGCTTCCTCGCCCGAATCCGTTACCGTCAATTGCGGCATCCCAGCAACAGCTTGCACTCACCGAACCCGCAGACTACTCACCCAGGTTCTCCTCACTGTCGATAATTCTCACTTATCGCTACTTATTCATAGCCCACCCGTATTTTTTTTGACGTGCATAGCTGACCTCGAGACGCAATGCTAGCCCTCGGCTATCTGCAAGAAGGCCATACCGACGCAACGCGTATCGCGAATGCGCAATGTAGGCAAATTGTTCCTTGTGTGCGCATGATATTTTTGACTTATCTCATCCTTGGAATCGTCATGCCTTTTGCATTTAAAGCATTGAGGAAAGCGATGGTCATGTTGTTGTTACCGATGGCTGCGCTGGCATCGCCAAAATGCATGGTCAGGAGTGCGATGCAAACCGTGCCTTTAGTGGAGTTGTATACATCCGAGGGATGCAGCAGTTGCCCACCGGCTGATCGATGGTTTTCGGCTCGGGCCGCCAATAGCGACAGCAATTGGCTTGCCTTCCATGTCGATTATTGGGACGCTGCCGGGTGGCACGATCGATTTGGATCGGACAAATTCACAAAACGACAATATGCCCGCGTACATGCGGTCGGCGAACAGGCGGTGTATACGCCACAAGTGATGGTGGGCGACAACGTCAAGGCGCCATGGCGGGTTGCAAGCGATTTTGCTTCCGTGCTGGACAAGGCACGAATGCCGGCTCCTGCGACACTGATGCTGGAATTGCACCCAGTAGCGCGGGGTTGGCAGGTTTTGCTCACCGCTTCACGGCAGTCTGCATCAGTTTCCGGCGATGCGCAGCTTTGGCTTGCGCAATACAGCAACAATCAGGAAACCGTAGTGCGCGCCGGCGAGAACAAGGGTGTTACTTTGCATCACGATCGCGTAGTGGGGCATCTGTGGGGTCCGTGGTCCTTGACCCCAATTGCGCTGTCCGAACAGATTTCAATGAATTCGCTATCGCCCCAATGGGGCGTGACGGCTTTCGTGCAGGATGCGAAAGGTCGGGTATGGCAATCGCTCAACCTGCCTTTCACTACGTGTGCTGCCGATCACGCATCATGACGACGCACGGCGCCTATACATATTCATCGTCGAGACAGCGTGCAAATATCTCCAGAGCTTGGTGAATTTCGGTCACTGACAAGGCTGCATAACCCATCAACAAACCGGCGCGATCCGGTGGCACGAGGTAATACGGAGTGATGGGATGCAATCCCAATCCATGCGCCTGTGCCCGAGCTATGAAATGGTCACCCTGATCGACCGTCTTGCCATTCAGCCATACAACTAGGTGCATCCCTGCTCGCGAATCGGCGATGTCCAACCGCCCCAGACTGCAGTCCCGCAGCCCCTGCAATAAGGCGCTTCGGCGCTGATTCAGGGCCTTGGCCGATCGCCGCAGATGACGGTCGAATCCGCCGTCAGTAATCAGGCGCGCCAACGCTGCCTGCTCGACAGCGGGCGAGCCGAAATCACTAGCCCACTTGGCACTGATGAAATCCTCGCGCAAACCGCGCGGCATAATCAGATACCCCAGGCGTAACGCCGGGAACAAAACTTTCGAGAAACTACCGACGTAAATAACACGATCGTTCTGATCGAGCGATCGCAGTGCGGCGTGGGTCTTGCCGTCATACCGAAACTCGCCGTCATAGTCGTCTTCGAGGATCCAGCAGCGGTGATGCTCCGCGTAATCCAGCAACGCTAAGCGGCGCTCAAGAGACATCAGCACGCCGCTGGGAAACTGATGCGACGGCGTAACGCAAATCAGGCGCGGCGGATTTGCGGGCATGGCATCGGTTATCAAGCCATCTGAATCGACAGGGACTCTCTGCAATGAAGTACCGTGAACTTCTAATATCTCGCGGATCGCAAAATACTGGGGCTCCTCGATGACGGCGGCATCGCCTTCATCCAGAAGAACGCGTGCAGTCAACGCGATCGCCTGTTGGGTACCGGCCACGATCAGAATGTCGGCCGGCGCTACCTGAACCCCGCGACGGCGTCCGAGGTAATCGCAGACGGCTTGGCGTAATGCAGGCAATCCCTGAGCCAAGGGATACACGGGCTCGGTATAAGCGGCCGCGCGTGCGAGCTCACGTGACCATGCGCTGGTCAAGGCAGGATTGATCAATGGCGCTCCGTACTGGAACGCGAAACGCGTACCCGGAAGACTGCGTCCGGGCACTGCGGAGTGATCGTGGATCGCACGCAAACGGCGCGAATATCGTGATTGTGGCGGGATGGGAATCTGCGGTGAGGGCGCGACCCGCAATTGCATGGGCGGGGTGACATATGTGCCCGAACCGACGCGGCCGGCAAGAAATCCTTCAGCACGCAATTGTTCGTATGCCGCCAATACCGTATTTCGGGAGACCCCGAGGTCGGTGGCCAGTCGCCTGCTTGAAGGCAATGGTGACCCGGGGCCGATTCGACCATTCAGCAGCGCAGATCGAAGTGCACGCGTCAGCTGAGCGTGAAGCGGACCACGACCGTCCAGCTGAAGAAACACGGCATCTCCAGATTGGACACATTTGGACACTCATCCGAGAGGCCCAGCAGACCCAATTGAAGCATGTGACCCACAGATTGCCAACATGCAAGGGAAATTGGCTCCCTTCAATTGGCGTTAAACGGGTCTCGTTTGGATCAAATTCTTGACCTAGCTTGTCAATGTCTTCTTTAAAGATAGTGGCCATGGCCCAGTCCCCACGTCAGACCATTCGCCCTCCGGGCCCTGCTTCGAACCGAGCGGGAATTCACAGGATCCTCGACGCCGGCTGTATGGCGCACGTGGGTTTCGCAGTGCGCGGCCAGCCCTTTGTGATCCCGATGTTGTACGCCAGGGAGGGAGACAACCTGCTGTTGCAAGGCAGCGTAGAAAGTCGACTCTTGTATGCTGTGGGTCGAAACGTGCAGATATGCGTGTCGGTTGCCTTGGTAGATGGCTTAGTACTCGCCCGCTCGCACCTGCGCCACTCGATGAACTACCGCTCGGTTGTGGCATTCGGTCGAGCCACAGTTATTGACGACCCCGCGGCCAAAGGCGCCGCACTAGCCTGCTTTGTAGATTCCCTCGTTCCCGGACGGGCAAGCGAGGCCAGGCCAGCTGTCGCAGACGAATTGGCTACGACCACCCTGCTGCGTGTCGTCATCGATGAAGCGAGCGCCAAGGTTCGTAACGGGCCACCCATCGACGCCAAAGAAGATCTCGACTCACCCAACTGGGCGGGAGAGTTGCCACTTCGGGTTGGCTTTGACCATGTGCGTCCGTCACCCGATTTGGCAGCAGGCCTTCCGTTACCCAACTCGCTTCGTCGATTGTTGGCTAGTGGTCGCTCGCATTCGGCTTGATGTCCGTTATGTATCGCTCATTTCCGAAAATATACGACGTGCAATGCCCAAAAATCAGGAGCGGTAGCGGCAAATAGCAGCGTGCAGCGACAAACACCTAAAAGAGAACGATATGCAAAAACAAAACGCGCAAATCCTCAGCACGAAATTTCAGGGTGTATGGGTTGATCGTGGTCAGACGCGCGAGAACGTCGGGCTGGAAGATGGGGGTTTACTCCCGCGTTTTGGCGTAGTGAGCCGATCGGCAAGCATGGGAGTTGCGGACAATCATGGCTCGTTCTGGCTCGTACTGCGTGGCGGCGCGCAGCTCGATTGCCGCGAAGGACAATTCCGCTTGCATGCAGGGGAATGGATCGCTCTCGAACGCGATTCCACGCCGACTCTTCTTGCTGATCGAACTGCACTGGTGCTCATGTTGGTGCACCCGTCGTCGATGGCACCGGGTGTGGAGCACCCCGGATTTCCGGTCATATATCCAGGACGCGGCACCATTTCGTTACGCAACAAGCGGCTTGCATTTGATTTGTGGCGACGTGCTGGAGTGTTCGCCTCACTCCTCGACATCGCCGCGCCTGACACAGTAGCCTCGCCGAAGCACCTTCTTTATTTCCTGTCCACGCTGCAACATGAACTTGATCCGCTCTTGGGCCGTTGTCCCGGTAGAGCACTTTGGCGTCGGCGCCAAGTTCTGTCACGCATGCAGCGAGTGACACTTTATCTTGCGGGGAATCTGCACCGCACGGTACGGCTTTCAGAAGTTGCTGACCTCAGTAACTTCTCCATCTGGTATTTCACCAAAACCTTTCATGCGATTTACGGGGAGGGGCCACGGGAAATGACGGCCAGGCTGCGCTTGCGATCAGCTTCAAACCTTTTAATGCAAACCAGCATGTCGATCGGAGAGGTGAGCTCCAGTTGTGGTTTCCAGAACGCCTGCAGTTTCGCGCGGGCATTCCGTGAGCATTACGGAACAACAGCCTCCGAATACCGATATTCGCGCTCAGACGTTCCACCAAAACAAGCAAAGCATTTCAGCTCATCAAGTCCACAAGTAGAGCATTAAACCTTAAGGCGTTTTCCTTCGCGGCCCCGTAAGGTTCGGTTGCAATTTACGCATTACTAACAATTGGAGAGAGCACTATGAATTTTTGCAACCTGCGATCCGTGCTGCGGCTCGCGTCGTTGCCGGTGGCTATTGCCACCGCGCTTGCAGCTCCTGGCGCATGGGCGCAGCAGGGCCAACCTCAAACTTCTTCGGATCCGAGCGGCGACCCCCCCACTGCAATTGATCAGGCCACGTCTGGCACCCAGCAGGCCACGAACCTCGATCGCATCGAAGTGACCGGTTCGCGCATTCGTCGCGTGGATGCTGAAAACGCCAGCCCCGTCATCACCATCGATCGTGCCGCGATCGAGAAGACCGGCAAGCTGACCCTCGGCGACCTCGTGCAGGAACTGCCGAACATTGCCGGCGCCCCGATGAACCCAACGGTCAATAATGGCGGCGGTACTGGTGCGTCGGCGATCGACCTGCGCGGCTTCGGCTCGGCGCGTACGCTGATCCTGATCGACGGCCACCGCGCCGTGAACAACGATGTCAACTCGATCCCGGCATCTGCCGTGGAGCGCATCGAAGTGCTGACCGTTGGCGCGTCCTCGGTGT
>JBBRZH010000048.1:0-12403 GCA_038236935.1 Lysobacterales bacterium | reverse complement strand
GACCGCTACCTCGTACGCGTCGCGGAGATGCGCCAATGCACGCGCATCATCCTGCAGTGCGTGCAATGGCTGAAGTTGAATCCAGGGCCGGTGATGCTGGACAACTTCAAGGTCGCACCTCCATCCCGTGAGGAGATGAAGGACGACATGGAAGCATTGATCCACCACTTCAAACTGTTCAGCGAAGGCTACTGCGTGCCAGCCGGTGAGACGTATTGTGCGGTGGAGGCACCCAAGGGCGAATTCGGCTGCTACCTCGTCTCCGATGGCGCCAACAAGCCATTTCGCGTCCATCTGCGCGCGCCAGGCTTTGCTCACCTGTCGTCGATGGACGAATTCGTGCGTGGTCACATGCTTCCCGACGTGGTGGCGATGATCGGCACATATGACATTGTTTTTGGCGAGATAGATCGATGAGGGCAACCGGCAATTTCGAAACCGCGCGCAACGTCGACCCGATGGTCATCCTGTCGGACGAGACCCGTGCGCACATCGAACACTGGCTGGCCAAGTTCCCACCGGACCGCAAGCGTTCGGCGGTACTTCAGGCCCTGCATGCAGCGCAGGAGCAGAACGGCGGTTGGCTCAGCGATGAGCTTATCGCAGGCGTCGCCAAGTACCTCGGCATGCCTCCGGTATGGGCTTATGAAGTGGCAACCTTTTATTCGATGTTCGAGACCCATCCGATCGGACGCAACTGTGTCGCGTTCTGCACCAACATCAGCTGCTGGCTCAACGGCGCCGAAGACCTGGTCGCACACGCCGAGGAGAAGCTCGGTTGCAAGCTGGGCGAATCGACGGTGGACGGCCGCATCTTCCTCAAGCCCGAGGAGGAGTGCATTGCTGCGTGCTGCGGCGCGCCAGCGATGATGATCAACGGTCATTACCACGAGAACCTCGACACCGCGAAAGTAGATGCGCTGCTCGACGGTTTGAAGTAGGCAGGAACACCATGGCGCAAGCGAATACATCCGGCCCGGTCGGACCTGCTCCCCAGGAATACAACGTCGTCTACACGACGCTGCATTTCGACAAGCCGTGGTCGTACGAGAATTACCTGAAGACCGGTGGCTATAGCGCGCTGCGCAGGATCCTCGAGGAGAAGATCGAACCGGCGGCGGTGATCGACATGGTCAAGCAGTCCGGCTTGCGCGGCCGCGGCGGCGCTGGATTTCCGACCGGACTGAAGTGGAGCTTCATGCCCAAAGGCACGGGCACCAAATACATCCTCTGCAACTCGGATGAGTCCGAGCCGGGCACGGCGAAGGATCGCGACATCCTGCGCTTCAATCCGCATGCGGTGCTCGAAGGCATGGCGATCGCCTGCTACGCGACGGGAAGCACCACGGCATACAACTACCTGCGCGGGGAATTCCACCACGAGCCATTCGAGCATCTGGAAGAAGCCACCGCCGAGGCCTACAAAAACGGCTGGCTGGGCAAGAATGTCCTGGGCAGCGGTATCGACATCGATATCCACAATGTGCTCGGCGCCGGCGCCTACATCTGCGGCGAAGAGACCGCGATGATGGAGTCGATCGAAGGCAAGAAGGGAATGCCGCGCTACAAGCCGCCATTCCCGGCCAACTTCGGCCTGTACGGCAAACCCACGACGATCAACAACACCGAAACCTATGCGTCGGTACCGGCGATCATCCGCAACGGCCCGGAATGGTTCCTCGATCTCGGAAAGCCGAATAACGGGGGGCCGAAAGTGTTTACGGTATCCGGCCATGTCGCGAAACCGGGCAACTACGAAGTTCGCCTCGGGACGTCGTTCGCTGACCTGCTGCAAATCGCCGGCGGAATGCGTCATGGCCACAAACTCAAGGCGGTAATACCGGGCGGGTCGTCGATGCCTGTGTTGCCCGGCGACACGATGATGTCGCTCACGATGGACTACGACGCGCTGCAAAAGGCGGGTTCCGGGCTGGGGTCCGGCGCCGTCATCGTCATGGACGAAACCACCTGCATGGTCCGCGCATGCCAGCGCCTCGCGCGGTTCTACTTCGCCGAGTCCTGCGGCCAATGCACGCCGTGCCGCGAGGGCACCGGCTGGATGTATCGCATGCTCACGCGCATCGTCGACGGCCAAGCCAGGCTGGATGACCTGCTGATGTTGAAGGCTGCCGCAGGCCAGATCGAAGGTCACACTATCTGCGCCTTCGGTGAAGCTGCTGCGTGGCCTGTGCAAGGGTTCCTGCGCCATTACTGGAACGAATTCGAATACGTGATCGTCAACGGACGCTTCCTGGTCGACGACCAGCGCGCAGGTCGCGTTGTCGAGCAGCAGGTGGCCGCATGAGCGCGCAGCCTGTCAATCCAAACCTGCCACCCGACCATGTCACTGTCTTCATCGATGGTGTTGAAATGGCCGCCCCCAAGGGTTCGATGATCATCCAGGCCGCGGACAAGGCTGGCATTCCGATCCCGCGGTTCTGCTACCACGACAAGCTGGCGATCGCCGCCAATTGTCGTATGTGCCTGGTCGATGTCGAAAAGAGCCCAAAGCCGTCCGTCGCCTGCGCCACTCCGGTGATGGACGGAATGAAGGTGCATACGCGCAGCGACAAGGCGCTCAAGGCGCAGCGCAACGTGATGGAGTTCCTGCTGATCAACCACCCCCTTGACTGCCCGATCTGTGACCAGGGCGGCGAGTGCGAGTTGCAGGATCTATCGCTAGGCTATGGCCGCTCGGTCAGTCGCTTCAGTGAGCGCAAGCGTGTGGTTGCAGATGAGGACCTCGGTCCGCTGGTCGCTACCGACATGACGCGTTGCATCCAGTGCACTCGTTGCGTGCGCTTCACTGCGGAGATCGCAGGTACGTATGAGCTTGGCGGCATGCTACGCGGGGAAAACCTGCAGATCGGCACCTACGACGGCAAACCGTTGAGCACGGAGCTGTCGGGCAATGTCATCGATGTGTGTCCTGTTGGTGCGCTCACCAACAAGGTGTTCCGGTTCCGCGCACGCCCGTGGGAACTGATTGCCAAGGAGTCGCTCGGCTACCACGACGCGCTTGGCAGCAATCTGTTCCTGCATTCGCGTCGAGGCGATGTCATGCGAGTGGTGCCGCGCGACAACGAAGCCGTCAACGAATGCTGGTTGTCCGATCGTGACCGCTACTCCCACCAGGGCCTGTACGCCGAAGACCGCGCGCGCATGCCGATGATCAAGGTCGACGGCGAATGGCGCGATGCATCATGGGAGGAAGCATTCGCGCGCGCGGCACAGATCCTGCGCGACAACGGCGCCGACGAACTCGGCATCCTGGTGCACCCGGCCACATCGAATGAGGAGGGCGCGTTGCTCGCTCGCCTCGCCGAGGCGCTCGGCACTGGAAACCTCGACCACCGCATCGCCCAGCAGGATCTGTCCGACGGCGCCGTCGCGGAACCATTTGCAATGCCGGTCGCTGAGATCGAGCAGGCCGATGCCATCGTCATCGTAGGATCGCAGCTGCGCCACGAACTCCCGCTGCTGCATGCGCGCATACGCAAGGCCGTCCAGCGTGGCGCGAAGGTGCACGTTGTCAACCCGGTCGACTTCGATTTCACATTCGACATCGCCAGCAAGCACATCGTGCCGCCGTCGCAATTGGCCGCTGCCATCGCCAACGTGCAGCTCGGCGAAGCGAACCACGCCGTGATCATCGTTGGCAATGTTGCTGAAACGGGCGCACATGCCAGCGCCATCAGGGATGCCGCACGGAATTTCGCGAGCGCCAACAGTGCTTCGCTGTGTCGCATTCCGCAGGGTGCCAACGCAGTCGGGCTCGCCCGCGTGGGCGTTTTGCCCACATCGCGCGATGTGCAATCGATGTTGCGCGATGCTCGCAGCGCGTATGTCCTGTACGGCATCGAACCTGGACTTGATTTCGCGGATCCGGCACTGGCAATGCAGTCGCTGGGCAATGCGCAGGTGGTCGCGTTCAGTCACTTTGCCTGCGAATCGACGCGCGCGATTGCCGATGTGATCCTGCCGATCGGTGCCTTGCCCGAAATCGATGCCACGCTGACCAATCTCGACGGCCGCGATCAGCGCGCCGTTGCCGGCGGCAAGTTGCCGGGCGACGCGCGCCCCGGCTGGCGCGTCCTGCGTGCACTGGGCGGAGAACTGGGTGCCGCCGGGTTCGATTTCACCGACCTCGCTGATTTGTACGGCGCGATGAAGCGGCCTTCAGCGCAGCCTGCGACGGCGACTGCGCACGGCGCGACTACCGCCTGGTTCCAGGCCGACGAGCAAGAAACGGTCGAGACCACCGAAATGGCCAATTCGCGGGAGAAAGCCACCGTTCCGCAAGGCAAAGCCGCTTGCCTGGAACTCGTGGTCTCGCAAGCCATCTACCGCACTGATGCCGTTGTCCGCCGTGCCGCTGCATTGCAGGCGCATCCTCTGACGCTGGGCGCGCGCATCGTGTTGCATCCCACCGATGCACGTGTCGCCGAATTGTCCGTCGACTCAATTGCCAAAGTCAGCAATGCAGTCGGGACTGCGGGTTTGCCGGTTGCGATCAGCGACAAGGTCGCACCGGGCTGCATCTGGATCGAATCCGGTTATGGAGCCACGGCAGCGCTGACTTCCGGTCCTCTTGTGGTGTGCCGCGCATGAGTCCGCTGATGTTCGATCCGTTTCGTGACTGGCTGCTGTCGTTCGGCGCTGCCGGCCTGCTGGCGTGGATCGTATTGAAAGTGCTCGCGATCGCGGTGCCGGTGATCGTCACGGTCGCCTTCTACGTCGTGTGGGAGCGCAAGCTGATCGGCTGGATGCACGTCCGCCATGGCCCGATGTATGTCGGCCGTGGCGTGTTGCAGGCGTTCGCGGACGTCTTCAAGCTGTTGTTCAAGGAAGTCATTCAGCCCTCGCAGGCGCAGCCGACGTTGTTCATCCTTGCCCCGCTGATCACGCTGGTGCCTGCATTCGCGGCGTGGGCGGTGGTGCCGTTCGACGCCAAGCTTGTGTTGTCGGATGCGAATGCAGGCTTGCTATACCTGCTGGCGATGACCTCACTCGGGGTGTACGGCATCATTATCGCCGGCTGGGCGTCCAACTCGAAATATGCATTGCTCGGCGCCATGCGCTCGGCTGCGCAGGTTGTCAGTTACGAGATTGCAATGGGCTTCGCGATGGTCGGCGTGCTCATTGCGGCCGGCAGCCTGAACCTCACTGACATCGTGATGGCGCAGGCCGGCAACGCTGGTCCTTTTGAATGGTTCTGGTTGCCGCTGCTGCCATTGTTCATCGTCTACTTCCTGTCGGGTGTCGCCGAGACCAACCGCGCCCCGTTTGACGTGGTTGAAGGCGAGTCCGAGATCGTTGCCGGCCACATGGTCGAGTACTCGGGCTCGCAGTTCGCGCTGTTCTTCCTTGCCGAATACGCCAACATGATCCTGGTGAGTTTCCTGACCTCGATCTTCTTCATGGGCGGCTGGCTCAGTCCGTTGCAGGGCTTATACGACGGGCATGTGCATTGGCTGCTCGACTGGATCTGGTTGGGCGGCTGGCCGTGGTTGCTGCTGAAAGTCGGCTTCTTCGCCAGCATGTTCATCTGGTTTCGCGCTACGTTCCCGCGCTATCGCTATGACCAGATCATGCGCCTTGGCTGGAAGGTATTCATCCCGATCACCATTGCGTGGATCTTCGTGACCGCATTGATGGCGTATTACGGTGTGTTCGAGGCAGGACGATGATGGTCGCGAATCCGATGAGCAGAATTGCCAACTACTTCAAGAGCCTGCTGCTGCTGGAGTTGATGCAGGGTCTGTGGCTGACCCTGAAGTACCTGTTCCGACCGAAGTACACCGTCATGTATCCCATGGAAAGGATTCCGCAGTCGGTGCGGTTCCGTGGATTGCATGCGCTGCGCCGTTATCCCAATGGCGAGGAACGCTGCATCGCCTGCAAGCTGTGTGAAGCGGTGTGTCCGGCGCTGGCAATCACCATCGATTCGGAACAGCGTGCCGATGGCACGCGCCGCACCACGCGCTACGACATCGACCTGTTCAAGTGCATCTACTGTGGCTTCTGCGAAGAGTCCTGTCCGGTCGATTCGATCGTGGAGACGCACATCCTGGAGTACCACTTCGACCAGCGTGGCCAGAACGTCGTGACCAAGCCGCAGCTGCTGGCGATCGGCGATCGTTTCGAAGCCGACATCGCCGCGCGCCGCGCTGCTGATGCCCCGTATCGCTGAGAGCTGGCAGAGAACCCGATGGATTATCCCTTGCTCGCTTTCTACGCATTCGCCGCCGCAGCCGTGATGTCCGCGGTCGCCGTGATCAGCGTGCGCAATTCGGTGCAGGCCGCCTTGTTCCTGGTGCTGACGTTCTTCACTGTCGCCTGCACCTGGATCCTGGCAGGCGCGGAATTCCTTGGTATCGCCCTGGTGCTGGTGTACGTCGGCGCGGTGATGGTGCTGTTCCTGTTCGTGGTGATGATGCTGGATATCGACGTCGACAGGATGCGCGAAGGCTATGTGCGCTACTTGCCGGTGGGATTGCTGGTCGCGGTCGTCATGCTGGTCGAGATGGTGGCGTTGATCGGCATCCGCGCACGCAGCGCCACTCCGTTCGCCGACAACGTCGCGATCGCGGCCAGTGATGCCGACGTGCCAAACACCACGTGGCTTGCCCGTGCATTGTTCACCGACTTCCTGCTGCCGTTCGAAGTCGCCGCGGTGATCCTGACGATTGCCGTGATCGCGGCGGTGATGCTGACCTTGCGACGCCGCGTCGGGGCCAAACACCAGAATCCATCGGCGCAAACACGCGTGCAACCTGGAGATCGCCTGCGCATGGTGAAGATGGTTCCGACCGTGGCGAGCCCACCAGCCAGCACACCTGAAACCATCCAGGAGGCCAAGCCATGACGGGTCTTGCAGTCGGGCATTACCTGGCACTGGGCGCGGCCTTGTTCTGCATCAGCCTTGCTGGAATCTTCCTCAACCGCAAGAACGTGATCGTGCTGCTGATGTGCATCGAGTTGATGCTGCTCGCGGTCAACATCAACTTCGTCGCGTTCTCGCGCCAGCTGGGCGATGCCGCCGGACAGGTGTTCGTGTTTTTCATCCTGACGGTGGCCGCCGCCGAAGCCGCGATTGGCTTGGCGATCCTGGTCACCCTGTTCCGTAACCGGCGCACGATCGACGTCGCCGACATCGATACCTTGAAGGGCTGACCGATGCCGGGCGTCACATACACACTTTCCAAAGCCTTGTTGCTGGCCATCGCGCTGGCCCCGCTGCTGGGCGCCATTCTCGCGGGGCTTTTCCACAAACAGGTTGGGCGTGTTGGCGCGCAAAGCGCCACCATCCTAGGCGTTGCGGTCAGCTTCGCGCTGTCGTCTTTGGTGCTGTGGCAACTGGTCGGGCAGGGCGCACCGCCGTTCAACGAGAACATCTACACATGGTTCCAGGTGGGCGGGCTGCAGGCCCACGTCGGTTTCATGATCGACAAGTTGACGGCGATGATGATGGTGGTCGTCACCTTCGTGTCGCTGCTGGTGCACGTCTACACCATCGGCTACATGGCCGACGATCCCGGCTACCAGCGTTTCTTCAGTTACATCAGCCTGTTTACGTTCTCCATGCTGATGCTGGTGATGGCGAACAACTTCCTGCAGCTGTTCTTTGGCTGGGAAGCGGTGGGCCTGGTGTCGTACCTGCTGATCGGCTTCTGGTTCAAGCGGCCGAGTGCGATTTTCGCCAATCTCAAGGCCTTTTTAGTCAATCGTGTTGGCGATTTCGGCTTCCTGCTCGGTATTGCCGGCGTGTTGTTCTGGTTCGGGTCGCTCGATTACGGCACCGTGTTCGCCAACGCACCGACGATTGCGAAGACAACGATCGCCGTGTTCCCTGGCCACGAATGGTCGGTGCCGACACTGATCTGCATCTGCCTGTTTGTCGGTGCGATGGGCAAGTCGGCGCAGGTGCCGCTGCATGTGTGGCTGCCGGATTCGATGGAAGGCCCGACACCGATCTCGGCGTTGATCCATGCCGCGACGATGGTGACCGCCGGTATCTTCATGGTGGCGCGCATGTCGCCGTTGTTCGAGCTGTCGCACACCGCGCTCAACTTCGTGTTGTTCATTGGTGCGACAACTGCGTTCTGGACCGGTCTGATCGGCATCGTGCAGAACGACATCAAACGCGTGATCGCGTATTCAACGCTGTCGCAGCTGGGTTACATGACCGTCGCACTGGGCGTGTCGGCCTATTCGGCAGCTGTTTACCACCTTATGACGCACGCCTTCTTCAAGGCATTGCTGTTCCTGGCCGCCGGCAGCGTGATCATCGGCATGCACCACGAGCAGGACATGCGCAGGATGGGTGGGCTGCGAAAACTCATGCCCATCACGTTCTGGACCAGTCTGATCGGCACGCTGGCGCTGGTTGGCACGCCATTCTTCGCCGGTTTTTATTCGAAGGACACCATCATCGAAGCCGCTGCCGAACATGCGCATGAGGCGCACGACTGGATCGCGACGTACGGCTACTGGGCCGTGTTGCTGGGTGCCTTCGTCACGGCGTTTTACAGCTTCCGGCTCCTATACCTGACGTTCTTTGGCGCGCCGCGCTGGCTTGACCGGCTTCCCGACGATGCCTCACCCGAGGGAACCGAAGAATATTCAGTCGAAGACGATCACGCTCATGACCATAACGGCCACGCGCACACCCCTCACGAGTCGCCGTGGGTGGTCACGGTTCCCCTGATCCTGCTGGCGATTCCTTCGGCCGTGATAGGGTTTTTCACCGCGGGTCCGATGTTGTTCGGCACCAACTGGAGCGGCCACGTCAAGCAGCTGCCGTTCTTCCTCGGTGCGATTGATGTCCCGCCCGCACATGACGTGCTGTCGAAATTGGCCGAAGAGTTCCATGGCCCGGTGGCATTTGCGCTCCAAGGGTTCCTAGCTCCGACCTTCTGGCTGGCCTTCACCGGGTTTGCGCTCGCCACCGTCATGTACTGGTGGAAGCCGGAGCTACACGTCCGCGCGCGCGAGATGTTTGCATTGCCGGTACGCATCCTGCAGGACAAGTACGGCATGGATGCACTGTGGATCACAGGCTTCGCGGGTGGCGGACTCAAGCTCGGCCGAGTCTCACGACAGGTAGATGAAAAAGTGATCGACGGTTTCTTCGTCAACGGCAGCGCGCGTTTCATCGATGTCGCCGCAGGCATCCTGCGCAAGACGCAGTCCGGCTATCTCTACCACTATGCGTTCGCGATGATTCTTGGCTTGATCGCAATGCTCGCCGTGTTGATCAGGTACTGGCAATGACTCCTCTTGGTTCGTTCCCACTGCTGAGCCTGTTGATCTGGGTGCCGATCCTTGGCGGGGCGCTGTGCATGTTGCTAGGCAATGCGCGCCCGCAGGCGGCACGCTGGGTCGCACTGGCGACGGCATTGATTGCACTGGCATTGAGCATCCCGTTGCTGACCGGGTTCGACATGGCAAGCGCCGGCATGCAGTTCGTCGAGCAGCAGACGTGGATCGCCAGTTACGAGATCCGCTATCACCTCGGTGTCGACGGCATTTCGGTGCCGCTGATCGCGTTGACGACGCTGACCACGGTGCTGGTGCTGATCGGTGCGTGGAGCGTGATCGAAAAGCGTGCCAGCCAGTACGTCGCGGCATTCCTGATCCTTGAAGGCTTGATGATCGGCATTTTCGCCGCGCTCGACGCGATGCTGTTTTATGTGTTCTTCGAGGCAATGCTGATTCCGATGTTCATCATCATCGGCGTCTGGGGCGGCCCGCGCCGCGTTTACGCGTCGATCAAGTTCTTCCTGTACACCTTCCTGGGTTCGGTGTTCATGCTCGTCGGGCTGATCTACCTGTACCTGAAGGGTGGCAGCTGGCAGCTGGCGGACATGTATTCGTTGCCGCTGTCGATGCCGGAACAGACCTGGCTGTTCTTCGCCTTCCTGATCTCGTTCGCGGTCAAGGTGCCGATGTTCCCGGTGCACACATGGTTGCCGGACGCGCACGTCGAAGCGCCCACCGGCGGCTCGGTGATCCTGGCAGCGATCATGCTGAAGATCGGCGGGTATGGCTTCCTGCGCTTCAGCCTTCCGATCCTCCCCGATGCCGGGCACCAGTGGGCTTGGCTGGTGATCGCGTTGTCGCTTATCGCGATTATTTATGTCGCTTTAGTGGCGATGGTGCAGGACGACATGAAGAGGTTGATCGCCTATTCGTCGGTTGCGCACATGGGCTTCGTGACACTCGGCACCTTCATTGCGTTTGGCCTGGTACGAGACTTCGGCAACGTCGATGCTGCACGCCTTGGGTTGTCGGGTGCGATGGTGCAGATGATCTCGCACGGCTTCATTTCCGGCGCGATGTTTTCCTGCGTCGGCGTGCTTTACGACCGCATGCATACACGCAACATCGGCGACTACGGCGGCGTCGTCAATGTGATGCCGTGGTTCGCTGCGTTCTGGGTGCTGTTCGCGATGGCCAACTCAGGATTGCCCGGCACCAGCGGTTTCGTCGGCGAATTCATGGTCATCCTGGCAAGCTTCCAGAAGCAGCCGTTGCTTGCTTTCGCGGCAGCGACCACGCTCATCACTGGTGCGTCTTACACCCTATGGCTCACCAAGCGGATTATCTGGGGCGATGTAGGCAACGCACGAGTCGCCGCCATGCAGGACATCAACATGCGCGAATGGATCGTGCTGGGCGTGTTCGCGACGGGCGTGCTGTTCATCGGCCTATGGCCGAAGCCGCTGACCGACCTGATGGAGCCGTCCATCGCGCAACTGGCGAGCCAGCTCGCCGCCACCAAGCTTTGAGGCCTGCATGACGACGATGCCCACCGCCGCCGACCTCCTGCCGCTGCTGCCAGAACTTGTGCTGGTTGGCGGCGCATTCGCGCTGCTGATGCTCGACCTGTTCCTGGAGGACTCCAGACGCATCGTGACGCATGTGTTGGCGATTGGATTGTTGCTGGTGGCCGCGTGGCTCGCCGGAGCAGGCGTTGGTGGGCACGGAACCGTCCTTGGCGGGATGTTCGTGCGGGACGACATGTCTGACATCCTCAAAACGGGAGCCAGCGTGTTGACCGCACTGTCGCTGGTGTATGCGTGGCCGTTCCTGCGCGAGCGCGGTCTTTACCAGGGCGAAGTCGCCGTGCTCATGCTGTTCGCCGTCGCCGGAATGATGCTGCTGATCTCCGCCGGCAACCTGGTGATGGTGTACCTGGGCCTGGAAATGCTGGCGTTATGTTCGTATGCGCTGGTGGCGATTGATCGCGACAGTGCATTGGCTTCCGAAGCGGCGATGAAATATTTCGTCCTTGGTTCATTGTCGTCGGGCCTGCTGCTGTATGGCTTGTCGTTGCTGTACGGCGCCACCGGTACGCTCGACCTGGGGCAATTGCGTGATGCGATCGCGGGGTCATCGGAAACCACCTTGCTACTGACAGGCGCTGTGTTTGCGATCGCCGGGATTGCCTTCAAGTTCGGCGCCGCGCCATTCCACATGTGGGTGCCCGACACCTATCAGGGCGCACCGACACCAATCACCCTGTTCATCGGCTCGGCACCGGAGCTGGCCTCGTTTGCGCTGGCGTTCCGGTTGCTGGAAGGTGCCGTGGGGCCCCTTGACGACCGCTGGCGCCTGCTGATGGCCGGATTGGCGGTGGCATCGCTGCTGGTCGGCAACCTGATCGCGCTGATGCAGACCAACCTCAAGCGCATGCTCGCGTACTCGGCGATCTCGCACATCGGTTTCCTGTTCCTGGGCTTCGCCGGTGGCGGCGGGCAGGGGTATGCGGCGGCGATGTTCTACGTGATCAGTTACGCGATCATGTCGGCTGCTGCCTTTGGCGCGATCATCGTGCTGTCCGGACAGGGCTTCGAGGCCGACCAGATCGACGATTTCAAGGGTCTCAATGCCCGTAGCCCCTGGCTCGCGGGACTGGTGCTGTGCATCATGGCCTCGCTTGCCGGTGTCCCGCCGTTCCTGGGTTTCTGGGCCAAGCTGGCCGTATTGAAGGCAGCCTTGCAGGGCGACATGCTGTGGTTGGCGATCGTTGGCATCGTGTTCGCAGTGGTTGGCGCGTTCTATTACCTGCGCGTCATCAAGGTGATGTATTTCGACGAACCCGTCGTCGGTGCGCCGCTGCCGCGAAGCGACCGGCCGCTGCGCGTTGCCTTCAGCATCAATGCGCTGGCGTTGCTGGTGCTCGGCATTTTCTGGAACCCGCTAATGACCTGGTGCCAGCAGGCGTTCAGCGGGTGATGTTGCATTTCGTGCGCTGAATCACCATAATTCCGCTCCTGTTGCGGGGTGGAGCAGTCTGGCAGCTCGTCGGGCTCATAACCCGAAGGTCGCAGGTTCAAATCCTGCCCCCGCTACCAGCTCTCGCTGGCGACAAAGGCTCCTCGGAGCCTTTTTCGTT
>JBBRZH010000047.1:0-13223 GCA_038236935.1 Lysobacterales bacterium | reverse complement strand
GCGACAGGGGTCGCAGGCGGTTCAACCGAAGCAAGACATCAAGGAATTCCAACGTGGCAAAAATCACCAAGAGCTTCCAGTACGGCAAACATGAAGTCACCCTCGAGACCGGCGAAATTGCGCGCCAGGCCGGCGGTGCCGTCATGGTGTCGTGCGATGGCACCGTGCTGCTGGTCAGCGCCGTTGCCAACAAGACTGCGCGCGAAGGGCAGGACTTCTTTCCGCTCACTGTCGATTACCAGGAGAAGTTCTACGCCGGCGGCCGCATCCCGGGTGGTTTCTTCAAGCGCGAAGGCCGCCAGACCGAAAAGGAAACGCTGATCTCGCGCCTGATCGATCGCCCGATCCGCCCGCTGTTCCCGGACGGCTTCCGCAATGAAGTGCAGATCATCGCCACGGTGATGTCGATGAACCCGGAAGTCGACGGCGACATCCTCGCCCTGCTGGGCGCGTCGGCCGCGCTGTCGCTGTCCGGCGCACCGTTCGACGGTCCGATCGGCGCCGCCAAGGTTGGTTACAAGGACGGCCAGTACCTGCTCAATCCATCGAAGACCGAACTGGTCGACTCGCAGCTTGAGCTGGTTGTCGCCGGTACCGCTTCTGCAGTGTTGATGGTCGAATCCGAAGCTCAGGAACTGTCCGAAGACGTGATGCTGGGTGCGGTGATGTTCGGCCACCAGCAGATGCAGGTCGCGATCCAGACCATCAATGCACTTGTTGCCGAAGCCGGCAAGCCGAAGTGGACGTGGTCGGCGCCTGCCGGCGACGAAGCGATGCTGGGCGCGCTGAAGACCACGATCGGTGATCGTTTGACGCAGGCATTCGCGGTGCGCGACAAGCTCGAGCGCAAGGACGCCATCTCGGCGTTGAAGAAAGACGTCATGGCTACGCTTGCCCCGCAAGCCGAAGCCCACGGCTGGAAATCGTCTGACCTGTCCAAGGAATTCGGCGAGTTCGAATACCAGACGATGCGCAACGCCGTGCTCAGCAGCAAGATCCGCATCGATGGCCGTGCGCTGGACACGGTGCGTCCGATCGCATCACGCGTCGGCATCCTTCCGCGGGTCCACGGTTCGTCACTGTTCACCCGCGGCGAGACACAGGCGATCGTCGCCGTGACGCTCGGCACCGCACGCGACGGACAGGTGATCGACGCCGTTTCCGGCGAGTACAAGGATCACTTCCTGTTCCATTACAACTTCCCTCCGTATTCGGTCGGCGAAGCCGGTCGCATGATGGGTCCGAAGCGCCGCGAAATCGGCCACGGCCGCCTCGCAAAGCGCGGCGTGCTCGCGGTCATGCCGTCGATGGAATCCTTCCCGTATACCATCCGCGTCGTGTCGGAAATCACCGAGTCCAATGGCTCCTCGTCGATGGCGTCGGTCTGCGGCAGCTCGCTGGCGCTGATGGATGCCGGCGTGCCAATCAAGGCGCCGGTCGCCGGCATCGCGATGGGACTGGTCAAGGAAGGCAATGACTACGTCGTGCTCTCGGACATCCTCGGTGACGAAGATCACCTGGGCGACATGGACTTCAAGGTGGCTGGCACGCAGAAGGGTGTGTCCGCGCTGCAGATGGACATCAAGATCCAGGGAATCACCGAGGACATCATGAAGACCGCGCTGGCGCAGGCCAAGGCCGGTCGCCTGCATATCCTGGGTGAAATGGCGCATGCGCTGACTGCGCCGCGCGCAGAGCTGTCCGACTTCGCGCCGCGCCTGATCACCATCAAGATCCACCCCGACAAGATCCGCGAAGTGATCGGCAAGGGCGGTTCGGTCATCCAGGCGATCACCAAGGAAACCGGCACGCAGATCGACATCCAGGACGACGGTACGATCACCATTGCATCGGTCAATGCCGTTGCCGGCCAGGCTGCGAAAGCACGCATTGAGCAGATCACCTCCGACGTCGAGCCGGGCCGCATCTACGAGGGCAAGGTCGCCAAGCTGATGGACTTTGGAGCGTTCGTGACGATCTCCCCCGGAAAGGACGGTCTCGTCCACGTGTCGCAGATATCCAACGACCGCGTCGAGAAGGTCAGCGACGTGCTCAAGGAAGGCGACATCGTCAAGGTCAAGGTGCTGGAAGTCGACAAGCAGGGCCGCATCCGCCTGTCGATGAAGGCCGTCGAGGAAGGCGAGGGCGTGCCGGCTGAGTAAGTCGCCAAGGCACCCCAGCGAACAAAAGAGCGGGCTCAGGCCCGCTTTTTTGTTATGCGCGATTCGACACGCCCTCGGCTGGCGTTGGCGGTCCGCTACTGCAATCACGTGGTGTAAACCGATGTTTCGGCACCCTTTTCTTTTTGCTGGAAACGGTCTTGGAGCCAATCCACCAGGCGGCGTCAGTTGCGGTCCGGGCGCGCATTGCCGATGCGTCGTTTCCGTGCGTGGGGGCAAAATCCGCCCTTGCGCAGGACAACATCAGTTTCGAAGTGAGCGGTGACCTCCGGGATCCGCATGACGATGTCGCGTTGGCCGGGGCACTGCAGGAATTTGCGCGCAATGCCGGAAGCGACGACGTTTTTCTCAGCAAGGTCCTGCTCTTCCCGGCGACACCCATGTTGGATGAGGAAGCATTCGAGCAGGCGCTTTGGCAGCGCTTGCAGGCATTGCATCGCGTGGATGCCGTGCACTTCGGGTGGGATCCCACTGTCAGTGATGACCCGGATTCGCTGGAATTCAGCCTGAGCATCGGTGGCCGTGGCTTCTATGTCGTCGGATTGCATCCAGGCGCGAGCCGGGCCGCACGCCGTTTTCCATTCGCGGCGCTCGTATTCAACTTGCACAGCCAGTTCGAGGCCTTGCGAGCCGATGGCCGCTACGGTCGGCTGCGCGATGTGATCACCCGGCGTGACGTCGCTTATAGCGGTTCGCGCAACCCGATGCTGGCGATCCACGGCGCACAGTCCGAGGCTCGCCAGTACAGTGGGCGCCAGGTCGAAGCAGAATGGCGCTGTCCGTTTTCCAGCGATGCGGGGCGTTCCGATGCTGCATGAAATCGCGCCGCGAAGCGGCGTCGCGTTCGAGCTGTCCAAGGGCCAATGCTTGCGAGTGATTGATCCGGAAGGCGAACAGGTCGCGGATCTGCTGGCGTACAACCGCGACGATGTCGGCGAAGTGCTGTCCTCGGGCCGCAGCCTGGATTACGCCAGTTGCATCTACCTGACGACTGGGCATCTGCTGTACTCCAATCGCAGCAATGTCATGTTGAAGATCATCCAGGACACAGTGGGCCGACACGACTTCCTGTTGACGCCCTGTTCGGCGGAGATGTTCCGCATCCTCTACGGCGACGACAATCCGCATCGTGGTTGCTTCGGCAACCTCGCCGCTGCGCTCGCGCCGCATGGCGTGACGCCCGATGCCATCCCGACGGCCTTCAACATTTTCATGAACGTGCCGGTGGATGCGACCACCGGCCAGTTGCGCGTCGATCCCCCGCTCAGTCGCGCTGGCGACCAGATCGTCTTCGAGGCGGCGATGGACCTGGTCATCGGCCTGACCGCGTGCTCGGCAGGGCAGTCCAATAATTTCCGCTACAAGCCCATCCACTACGAGATAGTGGATGCAGGCTGACGCACGCGCGATCGATCACGTATCGCCGCCAGCGGTGGGCCGCTTCGAGCAGTTGCCGAAGTGGTTGAACCTCATCCCCATGGTCGCGCAATGGATGTGGCTTGCCGCGAAGCATGGCAGCATCACGCTGCCGTCGAGCGCGAACCCAGGCATCTCGTCGGGTGGGATGGTCGGCGACGGCAAGCGCGAATACTTCGAGGCGATGGGTCCGGTTGCGCAGGCCATGACGGCGGACTTCATCGCCGTGGATCGCTGCGCGGGGCTGCTGACCTCGGCGGTGGTGTCACGGATGTGCGATGCGGGCCTGTGGTTTCCAGTGGTGGCCAAGCCTGACATCGGCTGGTGCGGCTACGGTGTGCGCTTGTTGGGGAGTCAGGACGAGCTGGCGGATTACGTCGCGCGCTTCCCCGAGGGCGAAACCTTCCTGTTGCAGCGCTACCTCCCCGATCCCGGGGAGGCCGGTCTGTTTTACATGCGCCATCCAGACGAGGCGTCAGGGGAACTGATCGGGATACTGCTGCGCCACTATCCAAGCGTGACCGGAAATGGCGTGGACAGCATCGCGAACCTCATCGCGCGCGATACCCGCCTGCGTCGGACGATGACCAGTCCTCAACATGAGTGTCGCTACGATCCGCGACAGATCCCTGCTGACGGTGAAGTCGTGCGCTTGTCGACGGTCGCATCGACGCGCGTTGGCGGCGCCTACGAAGATGGAACGGCCTACGCCACGCCTGCCTTGCTGGCACGGGTGGATGCCATCGCCCGCGACATGGGGGAATTCCTTGTCGGTCGCTTCGATGTGCGCTACCGGACGCTGGAGCGGCTGCAGGCAGGCGACTTCATCATCATGGAAGTCAACGGCGCAGGGTCGGAGGCCGTGCATGCCTGGGATCCACGCTACTCGATTCGCGACGCTTATCGCATCGTGTTCGCCAAGCAGCGGCAACTGTTCCGGATCAGCGCTGCCAACCGCCGGCGTGGGCGCCAGCCGGTTGGCATATGGCGCCTTGCCGGACTGTATCTTCGCCAGCAGCGAGCCATTCGTCTTTATCCACCGTCGAACTAAGACCTCTGTGCTGCTGTTGCAGGGCGATGATGGCGACGACGCTGAAGGCCGTGAATGGCAGCAGGTTGTAAATGGTGCGATAGCACAGCAGAGACACCAGCAACTCCGCGGGATGGCCGGGCAGCATCGCGAGGATCGCTGCCTCGAACACCCCGGCCCCACCCGGCGCGTGACTGACGATTCCCAACGTCGTCGCCCCGATGAAAACAGGAGCGAACTGCACGAGCGTCAACCCGATATCGGCGGGTAGGAGGACGTACAAAGCCGTAAGTGCAGCGGCCGTCTCCAGCACGCCGACCATCAGCAGACCCAGCATTCGGACCGTACTCACCTTCGGCCCCGTGTACGACATGCCTGGATGCGCCGTTGCTTTCGAGAGAAGCCATGCAAGGAGCAGCACACCCACCATTGCAATGGCGACCCCCGAAACGCCTGCTCTCAACCAGGCCAGTGCGAGCCCCATCGTGGCAATCACCCCGGCCCCAAGGCATACCGCGACCACCGCCATCAGGCGCGCAACCTCGGTCTTGCGGAGCGCCTGGGGGCGATACAGGCCATAGCGCAGGACACTGGCTGTCAATGCATGAAAGCCCAGGGTATTTGAGATTGCGTGCGTGATCGCGCCCGCGCGGAGTGCGGTTCGCGCCGGTATGCGTCCCGGGAGGATCAGCTGACTCGCAAACCATTCGTATCCGGCGAGGCAGGCGAAACTTGCAGCGGTCGCCGCGAGCGACCAGGCCAGCGCGGCAGGCGGCATGTCGTGCCAGGCGGTGGCCAGGCGCGCGCGCGGAAGCTGATGAAGCAGGCGATGTAATTCCCACAGCGCGGCAATGATCGCGACCACTGCCGCGCACCAGCGTGCGGATCGCCGCCAGCGCACCATCAGGCGCAATCGACCAGGCCGCTGACCACGGCGGCATGCGCTGCATGCGCAAGCATTTTCCTGGATGCGGCCGGATGCCTCGGCAAGGGAGCGTGGAATGTCAGCCGCACACGTGCGCCACTCGTGCCGAGGAATCGCAGCAGGTGCGGCCCCAGGCTGGCAGCGCCGTGGTATGCGTACACGTCCCGATTGGAAGCATCGACGGGATGGCCATCGATCGATGTCACCGACACCGTCAGGGGCTGCAGCGTGATGCGGGACGCTGCAGGATCAGCGACGAAGGTCTCGAACAGCGAGGACTTGAACGGCAGTACGGCCGTTCCATCGGAGGTCGTGCCTTCGGGGAATACCACGAGGCTTCTCCCGGTTGCCAATGCGCGGGCGAGCGACTTGCCAACGTCGGCGGCTCGACGCGACGCCCGGCTGATGAAGACGGTTCCCCAAAGCCGCACGAGACTGCCCAGTATCGGCCAGGCGCGGACATCGTCCTTCGCGACGAAGCTGCACTTGGCCACGCTGCCGATGGCCAGGATGTCGAGGTACGACACGTGGTTGGCGACCCACACCGCTTGCCCGCCACTGATCGATCCCCGAACCTCGACGACGACGCCAAGCAACCGGCATGCGAGCCGGTGGAACTGCCCAGGCAGCCACACCGCGACGGGCGCACTGCTGGACATGGCGGCGACCCATTGAAACGGGGCGAGAATGCAGATGACGCCCACCAGCAAAACCGCCTTGATCGTGCGCCGCGCGATGCGCCTCAAGCCAATCCGGCGGTTGCCGCCTCTGGCGTCGCATTCCCATGTGGCGGCACCAGGGAGCGGTGCAGCGCACGCTTGTAACGAGCGGCATATCGCTGCGTGAGTTGGGCCGTGGGCAGGACGATGCAGATGTCCACCGAGTTGAACGAATAATCGATGCACGCTCCTTCGCCAACCATTGCGCCCAACCGCAAATACCCTTTGATGAGCGGCTCGAGCTTCGAAATCGCACGCCGCGGGTCGATCCAGGCCGTGTCCAACAAATCCATTCGCGTCGTATGCGCGCCAATGGCCCGTGGCCGGATACTCCTGGGCGCCAGATGGTAGTGGTGCAGGTAGGCCAATGGCTCGCGCAGCAGCATCGGATCGGTTCCCCGAAGGCTGGCGCAACCGAACATCAGTCCGATGTCGTGGTCACCCACGTACGCGGCGATGGCTCCCCACAAGAGGTTCAGTACCGCGCGACCGCGATAGTCACGCAGCACGCACGAACGCCCCAGCTCGAGCGTGCGCTCGCCTGTCGCTACCAGCGGTGAGACATCGAATTCCGCGCTGGTGTATCCCTCATTGGATGCGGGCTCGTTTGCCGCCCGACGCCTGAGCCGATAAGTGCCGACCACTTGTCCGTCGGCCCGCGCGCGTGCATGGTCGATGACGATGATGTGATCCATGCATGCGTCGTGCGCATCCGCATCCCGTCTGCTGACCCGCTGCTGCGCGCTCGCCGACGCGCCCCACTCCTCGTAAAACACGGTGTAGCGCAAGCGCTGCGCTTCGTCGATTTCCGCCGGAGTCGTGGCCAAGCGAACTTCGATCACCGGAAGCGGCTTCCCGATCCGCACATGCCTTCGGCCTGGGGCGACGTGGTCATGGAGAGGAGGGAAAGCATTGAAGTCATACGCAGGAGAGTGTTGGGTGGAGCGTCAAGGCGCCATGAAATCAATTGCGCGCGACCAGTGCTCAGCGCATCAGTGGCACTGAAGGTTGCCTGCGGCATTTCGGTGCGCAGGATATCCGCCAAACCATTCGTCCCAACGATCATGATTGGTGAGTGTTACTGCAATGGTGCGGCTGATCCTGGTGGCGTGTCCACGTCGCCTTCGACCCGGTTGCGCCCGGCACGCTTGGCGCGATACAGCGCAGCATCGGCACGACCCACCAGGTCCGCCGGCTCGCTGTGCGAAGTCGGCACGAATCCGGCGACGCCGATACTGATGGTGGTGCCGTCGATGCGCGTCTGCATCGCCTCGCGGATCGCTTCTGCTCGATCCATGGCGTCGGCATGGTGTACGCCCGGTAGCAGCAACGCGAATTCCTCACCTCCGAAGCGTGCCAGCAATTCCCGTTCGGGATCATGCAATGCGTGCAGGTTCTTGGCGATTTGGCGCAGCATCACATCGCCTTCGAGATGACCATGGGTGTCGTTGTAGTGTTTGAAGTGGTCGACGTCGATCATCAGCACGGACAGTGGCCGATGCTGGTCCTGGCAGCGAACCCATTCGCGTTGCAGGCCCAGCTCCAACGCGCGCCGGTTGGCAACGCCAGTGAGCGCATCCTCCGTGGCAAGTTCGCCAAGCTGCCGGTTGGCTTGCTCCAGTTCGCTAGTGCGTTCGGCGATCCGTGCTTCGAGGTGGCGGGTGGTCTCTGCATAACGCTGAGTGCGCAGGCGGATGAATTCGCGCACGCCAATGGCTGCCGCTGCGATTGCCAGCAGCATGGCGGTCACTTTCACCCACCATCGGTCATACCATCGCGGGAGGATCGTGTAGGCGTAATGGATCGGCGCGACTTTGCGGCCGCTGGAGGTTCGCGCCTCGACGGTCAATGCGAAGTCACCGGGTGTGTTGGCCTGCACCGTCAGGTCGCGATCGGTCCAGTTGCTCCACTCATCGGGGATGCCCGCGCCCTGGAACCTGTAGCGGAACTCCGGGGGGCTATCCATGCTCACGATGCCGAAACGGAATTGCAGGCGATAACCCGCCGGGATATTCCCCTTCGTATTCGCGTCATCCGGTGCCAGGTGGCGCACGTCGCGGCCATCAGGGCTTGTCGCGGTGATCCGATCGAAGCGCAGCACCAGCGGAGCAGGTGGGGGTTGGGTTTGTGTCGGATCAAACTGCAGCAGACCCGTCCACGTGGCCACGCGAAGCTTGCCGTCGTGGTTGTAGCGCAATCGGCTGTAGCCTGCCGCCATGCGTGAACCCATGTGCAGTTGCTGCCATGCGTGCCGTCCGGGAGCCCGAAAGAACATCTGTCGGCGCGTGAATGCGTAGGTGCCCAGAGGCGTCGTCTCCACAGCCAGTTCGTCCGGGTGTTCCACGAGCGTGAACGGTGGAGATGTGTCGGCAACGAAACGCGACCCGTTGAAGCGGAAGCCGCGCGTGCCGCTGACCACATGCACCTGGCCATCAAGTTCAAAGACGCTGCTGCCGAAACCAGGGTTCAACACCAATCCCTGGAGCGGTCCGAACACGTCCTTGCGCAGCAACGCATGTTTTGAGCGATCCAGCGTCCATCGCTGAGGGCCCCCGCGCGAGTCGCCAAACCACAACGCACCGTCGGCCGTTTCCAGCAGGGTCGCCGCGCTGGCGTCCCCGAGCGGGAACGACATGCCAAGTTGCCAGCGCCCCTTGTCGCGGTTGAGCACGGACAGGTGTTCGTCGCCAAGTGCATAGATGCGGTCCGGGTCGAGCCGCGAGGGAAGGAGTTCAACGACGCCTTCGGAATCGGACTGCAGCAGCGCCCGCGGTGATGACGCGCCTTTATCCAGCACCATCAGTCCTTTGCGGTGTCCGATCAGCAGGCCACTGGTGGTGCCCTCCAGCGCGAACCCCTCCATGTCGACCCACGGCATGGTGTTGGAATCGATCTTGCCGTTGGGCATCGGCTGCATCCGCACGATTCCGTGCGTGGTGGCCAGCCAGAGTGCGCCGTCGTACCACTCGAAATCGTAGGTCGTTCCATCAAGTCCGTCGGCGGCACCAATGAACGACCAGGGCGAGGGCAGCGACATGCGGACGAGGTCGCCTTCGGTCGCGACCCAGAGGCCGCCTTCGTGGTCGGTACCCAGGGCCGAGACCCCGAACGACCCGAGTTTGGTCTGCTCGCGAAGCTGGAAGTCACTCCCGTAATGGAACACTTCTCCCGACGGTGTGCCAACGACGAAGCTGCCGTCGGCCAGTGACACCACCGCATAAGGATGTTTGCCGCGTGTCTGGCTGCCGGCATCTCCAGGCAGGGCCCGGATGCCCTGTGCATCGGCGCGATAGAAGCCGTCATCTCCTACCAGCAGGCGCCAGCCCGGGCGATTGATCACGCCGGCAAGAGGTTTTCTGGAAAACTGCCCACCGCCGGGTTCGAGGACGAAATGCCCGTTGACGAAACGGCAAAACCCCACGCCGTCCACGCGCGCAAAAATCACGCGTCCTTGTACTGAGATCCCGCGCTGGTTGTCCCCCAGCGGCCAGTGCTTGGACTCGCGCTGGTCGTAGCGCAGGAAATACAACGTTTTATCGGCGCGAAAGTACACGCCTGCGTCGGTGGGGACGACCTGCCAGACCGTACCCACATCACGGTCGTGCCCCGTCAGGCCGACCGCTGTCATCAACTCCTGGTAGACAGGCACGCCATCGGCGCCCGGGCGCAGCCAACCGAAGGTGTCGTAGCTGCCGACGTAGATTTTTCCGTCCTTGCCAGTGGCCAGGGCCCGTCCAATCTGCCGGCCAGGCAAGTCGATCAGGTCCCACTCATCCCCGTCGTAGCGCAACACGCCTTCGCCATTGCCGACAAACAGTCGTCCATGCCCGTCAGTTGCAATCGCCCAGTGCTGGGGCGTGGCCTTGTAATCATCGGCCAGGAAGCGGCGGAT
The DNA here is from genome assembly GCA_038236935.1 of Lysobacterales bacterium. GTDB lineage: Bacteria > Pseudomonadota > Gammaproteobacteria > Xanthomonadales > Xanthomonadaceae > Cognatiluteimonas. The sequence goes on along the minus strand of JBBRZH010000047.1, from coordinate 3,061 downwards.
CAGCGGCGTGCCCTGGATGGTGGCGGACCATGCGGTCTGCGGAATCCCCAACGCAGTCAATGCCAGGATCAAAGCTGCGAAAACCAACCTATTCATCTTTAGCAGTATGGCGTGAACCCTTCGGTGAGATTGTGTGCCTGGGCGCGTATTGGCTGTGATGGACGTCACCAACCAATGCTGCCGGCCGTCGCCTGCCATCGCGTGACGGTTCACTGCGCCAGCATGAAGTTTCGAAGGGTTGGAGATTTCCCTGGGCCGCCTTTTCGACAGCGCGGTTGACTGCTAGGGCTGCTCGTTCCCCATGAACGGGTACCCGTAGCTACGCGCCGGGACAAACGTCTCCTTGATGCTGCGTGGACTGATCCAGCGCAGCAGGTTGAGGATCGAGCCGGCCTTGTCGTTGGTCCCCGATGCGCGTGCCCCGCCGAAGGGTTGCTGGCCGACCACGGCGCCGGTGGGTTTGTCGTTGATGTAGAAGTTGCCAGCGGCGTTGCGCAGGCGCTCAAGCCCTTGCTCGATGGCGTAGCGATCCTGCGCGAAGATTGCGCCGGTCAGTGCGTAAGGGCTGGTGCGGTCGACGATGTCGAGCGTCTCCAGCCATTTGGTTTCGTCGTACACATACAGGGTCAGCACCGGTCCGAACAGTTCGTCACGTAGCGTGCGGTAATCCGGATTGGTGGTGACAATGACAGTTGGGCGAACGAACCATCCTTCGGAATCGTCGTACTCGCCGCCGACCAGGATGGAGGCATCGCTCGCAGCTTTTGCTTCGTCGATGGCTGCCTTCTGCGTCTTGAAACTCGAGGCGTCGATTACTGCGCCCATGAAGTTCGAGAAGTCGGACACGTCGCCCATCTTGATGCTCTCGACCTGTGCGACCAGCATGTCCTTGACTTGCGGCCACAGGTTGCTCGGCACGTACACGCGGCTGGCGGCGGAGCATTTCTGTCCCTGGTATTCGAACGCGCCGCGGGTGATCGCGGTGGCCAGCGCGGCCGGATCTGCGCTGGCGTGCGCGATGATGAAATCCTTGCCGCCGGTTTCTCCCACCAGGCGCGGATAGCTCGCGTACTTGTCGATGTTGTCGCCGACCGTGCGCCACATCTGGTGGAACACCTTGGTCGAGCCGGTGAAGTGGATGCCGGCGAGATGCTTGTCCTGCAGCACCGGATTACCGATGTCCGCGCCGCTGCCGGTGACCAGGTTGATCACGCCGTCGGGCAGGCCGGCGTCCTTGAACAACTGCATCAGGAAGTGCGCGCTGTAAACGGAGGTGCTCGCCGGTTTCCAGACCACGGTGTTGCCGCACAACGCCGGGGCGGTCGGCAGGTTGCCGGCGATGGAGGTGAAATTGAACGGCGATACCGCGAACACGAAGCCTTCCAGCGGTCGGTGCTCCAGCCGGTTCCACATGCCGGGCGAGCTCTGCGGCTGCTCGCGCAGCAACTGCTCATAGAAGGCGACATTGAAGCGGAAGAAGTCGATCAGCTCGCACGCGCTGTCGATTTCGGCCTGGTGGCAGGTCTTGCTCTGCCCGAGCATCGTCGCGGCGTTGATCACGTCGCGGTAAGGACCCTGCAGCAGGTCGGCAGCTTTCAGGAACACCGCCGCGCGCGCTTCCCATGGCAGGTTCGCCCAATCCTTCTGTGCACGCAGCGCGGCGCTGATGGCCGACTGCACTTCCGCTTCGCCGCCCTGATGGAAATCTCCGAGCACATGCGCGTGGCGATGTGGCATCACTGCGTGGCCAAGCTTGCCGGTGCGCACGTCCTTGCCGTCGATGACCAGCGGCATCTCGATCTTGTTTGCCGACAGTTCCGCCAGTTTCGCCTTGAGGCTGGCGCGTTCCGGGGAAGAGGGAGCGTAGGTCTTCACGGGCTCGTTGACGGGAACAGGGACTTTCGAGATGGCGAGGGACATGGCATGGCTCCGGGAACGACCATGGGATTGTAAGGGTCGCAGCTTGTTTCCCCGAAGAAGGCGGGAGGCCGTGGGGTGGATCGTTCCCGGCAAGCGGTAGATGACAGAACCGCAATGCTGGCCGAGGGCCGACACGGGCTAAAATTCATCGGATCGCAGCTCCGGTGTCCGAGATCCCGGGATCAGTTTCGGTTCCCCGTCAGCGAGACCAGAAGATGTTTCGGCAGTCCCTGTACATGAGTAGGTCGATCATGAGCATCCTGCCGACGCGCACCTTGTTGCGACCGTTGATGACGCTGGCACTCGGCGTCTGTCTTGTGCTGTTGGCGACGCCCGGCATGTGCGCGCCACCGCCGGTCAAGCTGACCATCCTCAGCTACCACGAGATCGCCGAGCGCGCCGATGCACTGGTGCCGACGTATTCCGTGACACCGGCCAACTTTGCCGCGCAGATGCAATGGCTCAAGAGCGATGGCTATCACTTCGTCAGCATGGACGATGTGCTGGCCGACGCCGCGGGCAAGAAACCGTTGCCTGAACACGCGGCGTTGATTACGTTCGATGACGGGTATACATCGGTCTACACGCAGGCGTTTCCGATCCTCAAGGCGATGAAGGCGCCCGCCGTGGTCGCGCTGGTGGGCAGTTGGATGGAACCGCAGACCGGCGATGTCAATTTCGACGGCCGTCCGATCCCCCGATCGGACCTGTTGTCATGGGATCAAATCAACGAAATGACACGCAGTGGCCTGGTCGAAATCGCCAGCCACACCTATGCGCTGCACCGCGGCCTCATCGCCAACCCCCAAGGCAACATGGAACCCGCCGCGACCACGCGCCAATGGCTGCCAGACCAGAAAAAATACGAAGACGAGGCCAGCTACCGAAACCGCGTCGCTGCCGACCTGCGCCAGAACAACCAGTTGTTGAAGTCGCACCTCGGCCGCAGTCCGCGCATCATCGTGTGGCCGTACGGGAGATACAACATCGAGACGACGCACATCGCCAAGTCGCTGGGATTGCCGATCGGGTTGACGCTGGATGACGGTCCGAACATCGCGTCAACACCGCTGTACGGCCTGCGTCGCGTGCTGGTGGAGCAGACGATGTCGGTCGCTGACATCGCGCATGAGATCACGTT
>JBBRZH010000046.1:0-13400 GCA_038236935.1 Lysobacterales bacterium | reverse complement strand
GGCTCGCGTCGCTGCATGACCATCGGCGCCGTGATCCTGGCATTGGGATACGTGTTGCTGTCGGTGCCGTCGGACAGCGTGACCCTGCTGTATGCGGCACTCGGCGTGATCGTGGTCGGCAACGGCCTGTTCAAGTCGAATGCGGCCAACCTTGTGCGCAAGATCTACGAGGGCGACGACAGCAAGATCGACAGCGCATTCACGCTGTACTACATGGCCGTCAACATCGGTTCGACCTTCTCGATGTTGTTGACTCCGTGGATCGCGCTTCGTTGGGGCTGGCATGCGGCGTTCACGGTGTGCGCCGCGGGCATGGCGCTAGGGCTGGTCAACTATTTCCTGATGCGGCGCACGCTCGACCACGTCGGCTCGGTGCCTGACGACGCGCCGGTCAACTGGGCCAAGCTGGCGATGGTGCTCGGTACCGGCCTGGCGCTGGTGTTCGTGGTGTCGTTCGTGCTGCAGCATCGCGAGATCGCGCGCGCACTGGTCTGGTTGGCAGGCCTGGTGATCCTGGGCATTTTCGGCTACCTGATCGCAAAAAGCGGCCCAGGGGAGCGCTCGGGCCTGCTTGTCGCCCTGATCCTGATCGCGGAAATCATCCTGTTCTTCATCTTCTACCAGCAGATGTCGACGTCCCTGACGCTGTTTGCACTGCGCAACGTCGACCCCAACCAGTCCGTATTCGGCATGCACCTGTTCAACTGGATCCCTGCGCAATACCAGGCGCTCAACCCGATCTGGATCTTCGCGCTCAGTCCACTGCTCGCCTGGGGCTACACGCGAATGGCCAACAAGAAGCGCGACCTGCCGATCGCGGCGAAATTCGCCATCGGCTTCATCGTCGTGGCGATTGGCTTCTTCATCTTCGGAATGAGTGGCTCCACTGCCGTCGCCGGCAAGGTGTCGTCCTGGTACATGGTCTGGGGGTACGGCTTCTACTCCCTCGGCGAGCTGCTGGTCAGCGGCCTGGGCTTGGCGATGATGGCGCGCTACGTGCCGGCGCGGATGGGCGGCTTCATGATGGGCGCGTTCTTCGTGGCCACCGGCATCGCGCAATTCCTGGGTGGCCTGGTCGCCAACTACGCCAGCATCCCCGACAACATCACCGATCCACTGCAATCGCTGCCGATCTACACCAGCCTGTTCAACAAGCTCGGTTTTGTCGCTGCTGGTGGCGCGGTGCTCGCGATCGCCCTGTTGCCGATGCTGAAGAAGCTGTCGAATGCGCATCGGGACAACAACCACGCAATCGATCCGAACGTGGTCATCGCCGAGGAACGTTGATCGGGATCGGAAAACCTCAAGTCCGTTTCACCTGTTTCATGCGGCCGATTGCAGGCCGCTGAGGATCCAGCGCATCAAGCCGATCCCGGCCAGCGTCGCCAGCAGCGATGCAACCAGGTGTGCAGCAATGATCGCTCCCGCCCAGCCGTATTCGCCACGCAGGAACTGCGTAACGGTTTCACCGGAGAAGGTGGAAAACGTGGTCAGTCCCCCGAGGAATCCGGTCATCAGTGCAAGGCGCAACACTGGAGACAGGGCTTCGAAGTGGGCGAACAAGGCCAACAGCATTCCCATCAGCAATCCGCCCAGGGCGTTGGCGGCAAGGGTCCCCAGCGGCAATGCGGGAAACAATGGGTTCAGGGCCAACCCCAACCCCCAGCGCAGCCATGCACCCAATCCGGCGCCGACGAAAATGCCTAGGGCAGAAGCACTGTTCACGCAGGGTCTCCATTGAATATTCGTGACATTGCCATGTCCGGACATTGATCCGCTCATGGAGAGCCAGACATACCATGCCCCAATCGACATGCTGACCTTGAAGGACCGATCACCCCGGGTCTGTCGGCGGATCAATGGGGTGTCGATTCGGGTGAGGCCCGTGATGATGGTCTGCTTTGAATCGAATCGTGGCCTTGGTCCCGACGCCCGACTCGCTTTCCAGGGTCACTGGCCAACCGAAGCGTTCACCCAGTTGACGCACGATCGACAGCCCCATGCCGCGACCGGACGGGTCGGATGGGTTGCCCCGGAAGAACGGATCAAAGGCCTTGCCGAGCGTCTCGGCCGACATGCCGATGCCACTGTCGCTGATCGTGAGCTGGTCGTTGTAGATGCCTATTTCGATCAGTCCACGCTCGGTGTAGGTGCAGGCATTGGCAAGCAGATTGCCAAGCATCAAGCCCAGCACGCGCGGCAATGCATGCAGGCGTGGGGTGGCGTCACCGGTCACCACCAATTCCACTGGCTTGCCAACCAGTAACGGACGCGACTTTTCGATTTCCTCATCAACCACCGTGCGCACGTCGAAATCCTCCCGCTGCGGCTCGACGTCGTTTTCCCGTGCCAGCAGCAGGAAGGCATCGATCACTGCTTCCATGTCGCGCCCGGCAGTCTGGATCCGATTCAGCCAGCGAAGTGCACGTTGTGAAAGGTCCGGGTCGTCCTGCAGCATGTCGCTTGCCACGCGGATGACGGTCAGTGGCGTGCGCAGTTCATGGCTGGCATCACGGGTGAAATCGCGTTCGCGATGGACGAAGGCGCGCATGCGCTCCCCCATGCGCTGCAGGGCGCCGGCAAGCTCTCGCGTCTCCGAGCCCGACTCGGGCGGCAACTTGTCCGGCTCGAGCGCCGCGATGTCGGGATCGCGCGGGTCCCAGCGGCGCACGACGCCGGCCAGCCAGTGCACAGGCCCCATCATCTGGCGCGTCATCCGATAGGTGAACCAGGAGCTTGCACCAATCGCCAGCAATGCCAGCAACATCGGGATGCCGACCAATGCAAAGGACATCCGGTTGAGTTGCGCCTGCGGATAGGTCAGGTACAGCACCAACCCGTCACGCTTTTCCACCAGCACCAGAAGATCAGGCAGATCGTGCAAACCGGATGACAGGCTGCGCAGCGCGATTGGCAGATCCGATGGCTCGATTGCGCCCAATGGCAGGTCGGTCGGTGGCGATTTCCCGGCGGCCACCGCATAGCCATGCAGGATTTCGGTGTCCGGTGGTGCGCGTTGGGGATCAAGCGCGCGCTGCTGCCAGTAATAGGTGGCTTCCGACTGCAGAGCCTGCTTGGACAAGAGGTATTTGCTGGAGGAAACAGCCGCAAACGTTCCTGCCACGATGACGATGCTCGCCATCGTCACCTGCAACAGGAAAGCGTAACGCAGCTTGTACGGCAGGCCTTGCGGCATCGCCCTCACGATTCCTCAGGCCGGCGGCTGTTCGATATCGGCGATCCGGTAACCCGCGCTTTGCACCGTATGCAGCAGCGGTTTCTCATACGGCTTGTCGATCGTCTTGCGAAGGTTGTAAAGATGGCTGCGCAACGTATCCGAATCCGGCAAGCCGTTGCCCCAGATTTCGCGTTCGATCTCCTGACGGCTCACCACGCGCGGCGATTCGCGCATCAGGATCGTCAGCAGCTTCAGTCCGATCGGTGAGAGCTGCAACTCGACGCCACTTCGCGTCGCGCGCAGGCTGGCAGGATCCAGCACGAGGTCGGCCACCTTCAGCACTTCGGAGCCCACCTGGCGACGCTCGCGGCGGATCAGCGCCCGCAGGCGGGCTTCGAGTTCCTGGATCGCGAACGGCTTGGTGAGGTAGTCATCGGCGCCGACCGATAAACCCGTGAGTTTTTCGTCCAGCGTGTCGCGCGCGGTCAGCATCAGCACGGGCGTGGACTTCCTCGCCTCCTCGCGCAACCGCTTGCACACCTCGATTCCGTCCAAGCGCGGCAGCATCAGGTCGAGTACGACCACGTCGTAACTGTTTTCGGCCGCCAGGCGATAGCCATCCAGACCATCGGAGGCGTAGTCGACCTCAAACCCACGACCTTCGAGGTATTCGCCCACCATTTCCGAAATGTTGCGGTTGTCCTCGACGATCAGGACCAGACCGGCCGGTTCTTGCGATGCACGCATCGGGATTTCCCTTTGTCTTCAGCTTTGTGAAGGGTGCCGGGATGGGAGTGGACAGCATGTGAAGACTGGTCGTCACTTATTGTGTGGTGGGCGCTGGGGAGTTTGTTTTTCTTCCTCCTTCACCCGATTCCAATAGTCCTCTTGTGCGTCCAATGAAAGCCCACCCAACGCTACGCCATCCTTCGTGGCCAGCCCTTCCATCGCCCTGAAGCGGCGTTCGAACTTGCTATTGGCTCGACGCAACGCATTGCCGGGATCGACCTTGCCGTGACGGGCAAGATTGGCGCACACGAACAGCAGGTCACCGATCTCGTCTTCCAGTCGAGTATGCGCATCGAGGTCATCGGGCGCGGTGGCGACGGCTGCAAATTCGATACGAACCTCTTCGATTTCTTCCTGAAGTTTTGCGATGACCGGCGCCGGGCCAGGCCAGTCAAAGCCGACGCGGGCTGCGCGCTGCTGCAATTTCAACGCGCGCTGCCACTCGGGTAAACCACGCGCAATTCCGCCCAGCACCGATGAATCGACATCACCGGCCGCATCACGTTCAGCGCGTTTGTGCGTCTCCCATGCCCGGGATTGCGCGGCGGCATCGGCGACCACGGCATCGGCGAAGACATGCGGATGTCGGCGCGTCATCTTTTCGCTGATCGCCTCCACCACATCGGAAAAGTCGAACGCACCTGATTCCTGCGCCATGCGTGCATGGAACACAACCTGCAGCAGCAGATCCCCGAGTTCATCGCGAAGATCTCCCAGGTCGTTGCGATCGATCGCATCGGCGACTTCGTACGCTTCCTCGATCGTGTACGGCGCGATGGTGGCGAAGGTCTGGGCGACGTCCCACGGACAGCCGCGTTCGGGATCGCGCAGGCGCGCCATGATCGCAAGCAGATCGCCCATGTCATGCGGGTGCTTTGTGTCGCTCATGCTCTGCTCGTCAACCCATCCACGCCTGCCATGGCAAGGCAGGATCCCCCAACGCAAGGAAATCACCGTTGAGGATCGTGTCGCGCTGGTTGTAACGCAGGGGCCGACCCTGGAGATCAATCACCGCGCCGCCTGCTGCTTCGAGCACGCATTGCCCGGCCGCGGTGTCCCATTCGCTGGTCGGGCCGAAACGCGGATACACGTCCATGGCGCCCTCGGCCAGTCGGCAGAATTTCAGTGATGAGCCCAACGCGATGGTGTCCACTGGACCCATGCGCTGCATCACCGATTCGGTGCGCGGGTCGCGATGCGAACGGCTTGCCGCAACCTGCAACGGTGGCATGGCAGGCGTTCGCGTCTGCAAACGCACGTCTGTTGCACCATCGCGACGAAAGGCGCCATGCCCGCGCCACGCATGCCAAACCATGCCCGTCACCGGTGCCTGCACCACCGCCAGCACCGGAATGCCCTCGTTGATCAACGCGATGTTGACCGTGAACTCACCATTGCGCTTGACGAATTCACGGGTGCCGTCCAGCGGGTCCACAAGCCACATCCGACGCCACTGGCGCCGCACCAGTGTCGGCACGTCCTGTGCGGACTCCTCCGAAAGCACCGGGATATCGGGTGTCAATCGCTCAAGGCCTTGGACGATGCAGTGGTGCGCCGCCAGGTCTGCGGCGGTGAGCGGTGACCTGTCGTCCTTTTGGGTGACCGCGAAATCGCCTTCGTAAACGGCAAGAATCCGCGCCGCGGCTTCGCAGGCGAGCGCGATGATGCCTTCGCACAATGCAGCATCAGCCATCGCCATGTAGCAGCCACTCCCGTGCGATGTACAACGCCGCGATCGACCGGCCTTCCGAACAGTCCTCGCGCAGCGCAAGCGTGTGCAGCGCGTCCAGCTTCCATGGAACGACTTCGAGCTCTTCGGGCTCGTCGCCGGGCAGGCGCTGCGGATAGAGATCGCGCGCCAGCACCAGATGCGTCTGATGGCTCATGTACCCGGGGGCAAGGCTGATCGAACGCAGGACCTGCAAGTCGCGCGCGCCGTAACCGGCTTCCTCCTGCAACTCGCGGTTCGCCGCCTGCAGCGGGGTTTCGCCGGCGTCGATCCTGCCCTTGACCAGCCCGAGTTCGTAACGGTGCACGCCAGCGGCGTATTCGCGCACCAGCAACACCGTGTCCGCGTCAAGCATCGGCACCACGATCACCGCACCGTGGCCGCGACTGTGCAGGCGCTCGTAGCAGCGCCGCTCCCCGTTACCGAATTCCAGATCCAGCCGTTCGACGCGGTATGGACCAGCCTCGTGTTCGGTCGTGCCATGGATGGTCGGCAGCCGCTGCATCATCGCCATCCTCGCAACCGGGATGCGATCTTTGATTTCGCGGCGATAATGGGGGAATGCGTGAACCGGTTCATGTGCCCACGATGATAACGGACGCGATGGCAGCCCAGGCCGATCGGTGGCGCACGCGCGACCTGGCTGTGCTCTGGCATCCCTGCACGCAGATGCGCGAACATCATTTTGACGCGTCCCATTGTGTCGGACCCATGGGCACGCTGCATCCGTCCAGGCTGCCATTGGTTCCAATTGCACGCGGCGAAGGTGCATGGCTGATCGGCCAGGACGGCCGTCGTTACCTGGACGCGATCAGCAGCTGGTGGACCAATCTGTTCGGCCATGCAGAGCCACGCATCGCAGCGGCAATCGGGGCACAGGCCACGCAACTGGAACACGTCATCCTTGCCGGGTTCTCGCATCCGCCGGCGGTCGAACTCGCCGAACGACTCCTCGCGATCGCACCACGCGAAACTTCGCGAGCGCCATTGTCCAAGGTGTTTTTTGCCGATAACGGGTCGGCAGGCGTCGAAGTCGCACTGAAGATGGCGTTTCACTGGTTCCATAATCGTGGCGAGCATCGGCGGCGCAAGTTCATCGCGTTGGAAAATGGTTACCACGGGGAAACGCTGGGCGCACTGGCGGTTGGGGATGTTCCGCTGTATCGCCGGGTGTACGCGCCACTGTTGGCCGAGGCATTGTTCGCCCCGTCCCCGGATGCCTATCTAGCCGAGGCGGGGGAATCTCCGGCGCAATGCGCGCAACGCGCCGCGGATGGGTTGCGTGCGCTGCTCGAGCGTCACGATGGTGAAATCTGCGCGTTGATCCTGGAGCCGAGGGTGCAGTGCGCTGGCGGCATGCGCATGCACGATGCGTCCTACCTGAAACATGCGCGCGCGCTGTGCGACCTGCATGGCGTGTTGATGATCGCCGATGAGATCGCCACGGGATTTGGCCGCACGGGCACACTGTTCGCCTGCGAGCAGGCCGGCATCCAGCCCGATCTCATGTGCGTGTCGAAAGGGCTGACGGGAGGATTCCTGCCGCTGGCCGCGGTACTGGCGACGCAGGCGATCCACGATGGTTTCCTCGACGATTCACGCGAACGCGCGTTCCTGCATTCGCACAGTTACACCGGGAATCCGCTGGCTTGCGCGGCCGCATTGGCGACGCTGAAGATTTTCGATGATGACCATGTGCTGTCGCGCAATCGCGGGATCTCAACGCGCATGGCGGACCTGGCCGCTCCGTTTGTGTCACATCCGCATGTCGCTGATATCCGTCAGGCCGGGATGATCGTGGCGTTCGAGTTGACGCGGAATGGCGACAAACGCACGCCATTCGAAGCCGCGCAACGCATCGGTTTGCGCGCCTATCGCGCGGCGCTTGAACGTGGCGTGGTGCTGCGCCCCCTGGGCGACATCCTTTACTGGATGCCACCGTACTGCGTGGCGGAGGAACAGTTGCTGCTGCTGGCGGATGTCACCCGCACAGCGATAGATGAGGCCACGACATGCGCGTGACGCGCGTCCATGTGGATGCGGTGCTCGCCATCGGCATCACGGTGGTGCTGCCCGAGGCTGCCGCGACACATCTGCTGCGCGTCCTGCGCCTGAGGGTCGGGGACGCATGCGTGCTGTTCAATGGCGATGGCTGCGACTACGGCGCGCGAATCATTGCCATCGACAAGCGCGCGGTGCGCGTGGAGGTGGGTTCCATCCATCCCCTCGACAATGAATCGCCGCTACGCATCGTGTTGTTGCAGGCGCTGGCACGCGGCGACAGGATGGACTGGATCCTGCAGAAGGCGACCGAGCTCGGCGTCAACGCGGTTATCCCGGTGATGACCGAGCGCAGCGAAGTGAAGCTTGATGCCGAACGCAGCGGCAAGCGCGGGTGGCACTGGCGTAGCGTGATCGTGGCGGCGTGCGAACAATCCGGTCGGGCGATGGTTCCGACAATTGCGATGGCGTCATCGCTGGAACAGGCGTTGAAGGTGCTCCCGGAAGGATCGCAGCGCCTGGTGCTGGCACCGGCAGCGGTTCGCGGCCTCGGCGACATTGAGGTTTCCTGCAATTGCGTGCAGGTCATTGCAGTCGGCCCCGAAGGCGGCTGGTCAACAAGGGACATCATGTCGTTGACGGGTGCTGGATTTGCCGAAGTCCGGCTCGGGCCACGCATCCTGCGCACGGAGACGGCCGGAGTTGCTGCGATTACCGCGCTGCAATCGCGTTTTGGCGATCTTGGTTAAGTGTGCTGGGACGTAGTCACTAGACCAGTTCCGGTTTCGCGCATCGCAAAAAAGCGAACTTATGCCGCCGCAGCCAATGCTTGGCCGATGAGGTTTTCGATCTGCTCCAGATCAGGCAACAACGCATCGTCCTCGTTAAGCAGGACTCGTGCCCGAACGCCTGTTGGCAACGATGATTCCCCTTCCTCCTGGGCAGCCAGTGAGCCGCGGGCCACTGTCACCAGGCGGGGGAAACCTTGCGTCAAGAGCGCGAAAAAGGGGGATTTGGCATTGCCGCCCAGTGCCTTGAGGATGATGACCTTGCTCCCCAGGCCGCCCTTTTCCTCGGCGATTCCAGACAAGCGCGCGAAGGCGATCAGAGGCAACTGCCATCCACGCCAGCGGATGCGGCCAAGCATCCAGTCAGGAGCGTTGTCGATCGGCTCGGGATCGGCGAACGACATGACCTCGGCGATGGTGGCATTAGGCAACAACAGCCGCGCGCCGGAAACCTGGATCAGCACGCCTCGAATATCATTGGTTGCAGTCGTGCTCATTGCTCATTCCTTCAACGAAAGCCAGCGCTGCGACAACTTCTTGGCCAGGTCCGCCGGGGTTGCCGAGATCGCGCCGCGAGCCACCAATGCCGCAGCCGCGGCATCATCGAAGCACCCTTCGGGCGCTTGGCCTGCGACAAATGCACCCCCCCACGACTGGGTCATCGCCGCATCCACCATGCCTGGATCACTACCGCTGAGCATCAATACGGCGCTCTCCGACGGCGACAGGTGCTGGAAGGCTGGAAGCGCGTCGTCGGATTTGTGAAAACGCAATTCACCGTCGTGCGGCTCAGGCAGCACGCCAGTCGGCAGGATATAGACATGCCCGGATTCAACGACTGCATCCAGCTTTGCAATGCGCACCGGAAGCTTGGTGGCGCGCTGCATCTGCCGCACGAGTTTTTCGTGATTCCCACCATCCAGCCGCTGCTGGATGAGGATCGGCCGCGGAAATCCGGAGGGGATGGCGGCAAGAAATTGCCTCACGGCATCCGGCCCTCCTATGCCTGCCAGGACGACTACAGCGCCGGCATCGGTAGTGTCGATCTGCTTCACAGGTTGCGGGCCGACAAGCTCGATCGTCGCCGCTTGCGCGTGCAGATCTTCCAGTTCGCGTTGAAACCGGTCGCTGACAGCGGGATTGTCCCGCTTGATGGGATCGACCGGCTCCAGGCTCGTCGGCGGATACGAGCCAGGCTCGTATGAGGCATCGGGGTCGTCAAAACGGTGGGCATTGCCGTCCGGGATCACCAGGGCGGGCGCGGTCTCCGTCAAGGTCAAATTCGAGAAATCAAATGTCGAACCGCTGGGCTGTGCTGGTGGAAAAGGCTCCGGATACGCATCCGAAGATAGCTGCGAGGATGGCTCCGGCAATGCCTCCTCGGTTTCCGTTCCCGGCGGAAGGACATTGTCGTGGCGGTGGAGCTTGGCGCCCAGATGTCGGGACCAGCGCGCCGCATCCCAGCCTTCGCGCTGCGCGGCGATCTCGGCTTCCTCGAAGATCACGGTCATTTGCGGGTCGGCGAGCAGGGTTTCATAGCGATCCAGCGCATCTTCGACCTGGGGCTCCATGGCGATGAGGATTGCCTGCGCTCCCGTAGCACGAATCGCTTCAATATCGGAGTTCGCCGGATCGGCAATCAGGACCAGCTCCGCACCCGCCTCTCGCAACGCGACCTGCAAACGCTCGCACGCAACGCCCTCCCGGGCCAGCAACGCAACGCGTGTCGGTTCGTCATGTCCACCAGGGACAAGCATGTCCCGCGATGCAGTGCTCATGCGGATGCCCCGTCGGTTGCATTCTCGACCGTTTCATCTTGCTGCTGCTCCAGCAGGTCGAACACGTTGCGCATCAACTCGTGTTCCTGGTAAGGCTTGCCCAAGTATCGTTGCACGCCGATCTCGAATGCCCGCTGGCGATGCTTCTCCCCGGTACGCGACGTGATCATGATGATCGGCACGTCACGCAGGCGTGGATCGGCTTTCATCTGCGTCGCAAGTTCGTAGCCATCCATCCGCGGCATTTCGATATCGAGCAGCATCAGGTCGGGCACGCGATCGGCCATGCGCTCGAGCGCATCGATACCGTCCTTGGCCGTGCCGACTTCGAAGTTGTGACGTTCCAGCACGCGACCGGTGACCTTGCGCATCGTCACTGAGTCGTCGACCACCATCACCAGCGGTACTCGCCGCGCTTCCACGACCGGCGCTGGCGCATGGTCACGTGGCAACGTGGCTTGGCGACGCACCAGCGGGGCAATGTCGAGGATGACCACGACACCGCCATCGCCCATGATCGTCGCGCCGAAAATGCCGGGCATCGAGGCCACCTGCGGGCCCACCGGCTTGACCACGATTTCGCGGTTGCCAATGACCTGGTCGATGGTGACCGCCGCACGCAGGTCGCCGGAGCGGATCAGCAACACCGGCATCTGCAATTGGCCTTCGGCCTTGGCCGGCGCCGTGCCGAGCAGCAGACCAAGATCGTGCAACGCGTAGTCCTCGCCACCGTATGCGTATGTCGTACCGTCCTTCCCGAGTTCATCGCGCGCGATGCGTCCGACGCCGCGCACCGATGCGATCGGCACCGCGAACTGTATGTCCCCGATGCGAACGAACACCGCCTGCGTGACCGCCAGCGTCTGCGGCAAGCGCAGCACGAAGTTGGTGCCCTCGCCGACTTTGGAATGGATGTCCAATGCGCCGCCGAGCTGGCGGACTTCACTGGCCACCACGTCCATTCCGACGCCGCGCCCAGCCAACCGGCTGACTTCATCGGCAGTGGTGAACCCAGGCTCAAAGATCAGCATGTCCAGGTCGCTGTCGGACATGCGCGCGTCATTCCGGATCAGGCCACGCTCTACCGCTCGCTTGTGGATCGCGCCCCGATTGAGGCCCGCCCCATCGTCGCCGACTTCCAGCACCACTTCGGATCCTTCGCGACGTACCGCGATGCGGACCGTGCCTTCCTCGGGCTTGCCGGCTTTTCGCCGTTGCTCGGGCGATTCGAGCCCGTGCGCAACGGCGTTGCGCAACATATGCTCCAGCGGCGCAGTCATGCGCTCGAGCACGTTTCGATCGAGTTCGCCCTGCGCGCCTTCCAGTTTGAGCTGGACCTGCTTGCCGGTATCGGCGGCCGCTTGGCGCAACACGCGACGCAACCGTGGCACCAGTCCGTCGAACGGCACCATGCGCGTGCGCATGAGGCCTTCCTGCAATTCGGAACTCACACGCGACTGCTGCAGCAGCAATGTTTCGTACTGGCGCGTGAGGTCATCCATCGACCCCTGCAATGAGGTCAAGTCGGCGGCGGATTCCGCCAGGCCGCGAGAAAGTTGCTGCAGGGTGGAGAAGCGGTCCAACTCGAGCGGATCGAACGTCTCATCGGCGTTTTCGTTCTCCCGCTGATAACGGGCAATGATCTGCGCCTCGGTTTCGCTGTCAAGGCGGCGTAGCTGGTCGCGCAGGCGCAGGTTGGTCTGCTCCATTTCAACCATGGCCCCGCGGAATGCCCCAAGCTGCTGCTCCAGTCGCGAGCGATAAATCGCGACTTCGCCGGCGTAGTTGACCAGGCGATCGAGTAGATCGGCACGGATACGCACCTGTTCCTGCGGCGCACGGATACTGATGTCATCGTCATCTTGCGAGAACGCATCACTGATCGGCGCGGACAGTGGTTTGAGATCGACAGGCGTGAGGGTCGCGGCAACCACGGGCGCCGGTGCGCGCTTGACACCAGGTGCTGGTGTTGACTGACTGAACTCAACGACTTGTGCCGACGCAAACTCCTGACCGCGGGCACGCGCATTGAATTCTGCAATCAGCCGTTCCGGCAAGCCGATCGCGCGGCGGCCACCGACACGAGTGAGCATGGAATGCAGCCGATCGAATCCGCGTTCAAGCAGGGGGACTCCATCACGACCAAGTTCGCTGCGCTGCTCGACCACCGCTTCGAGCAATGTTTCCATTGCATGGCCAAGCTCGCCAACGGCCATGATGCCGGCCATGCGCGCGCCGCCCTTGATGGTATGCAGATCACGCTGCAGGCCGATCAGTGGTTCACGCTCGTTGGGCAGGTCGCGCAATAGCGCCAACAGGCCATCGGAATGGTCGAGCAGGTCGACGCTTTCCTCCACGAAAATGTCGACGAGCTCGGAATCCAGGCCAGTCAAATCCAGCGCTTCGTCCGGATCCTCGGCGGACACAAGTGCCTGTGCGATCAGGCGTTCAACCTCGCGGCCGCGCTCGGCATCCGCGGTTTCTGCTTCAGCCTGCGCGTGGGTGATGCGCTCTGCCTCGACACGCTCTGCCTCGACACGCTCTGCCTCGACACGCTCTGCCTCGACACGCTCTGCCTCGACACGCTCTGCCTCGACACGCTCCGCCTCGACACGCTCTGCCTCGACACGCTCCGCCTCGACGCGCTCTGCCTCGACACGTTCTGCCTCCGCATGGTCGGTTTCCAGGTGTCCGGCCAAGAATGCAGCGTCTGTAACCTCAGGCTGTACACCTTCAATAATCTGGGCCGATGCTTCTTGCTGACGAGCCTGACGATCCTGTTCAGCGTATTCGGCTTCCAGCCGCTCGTATTCCAGCCGATCTTCCTCCTCACGCCGCGCAATTTCTACGCGCTCCGCCTCGACACGCTCTGCCTCGACGCGCTCCGCCTCGACACGCTCCGCCTCGACACGCTCCGCCTCGACACGCTCCGCCTCGACACGCTCCGCCTCGACACGCTCCGCCTCGACGCGCTCTGCCTCGACGCGCTCTGCCTCGACGCGTTCTGCCTCGACGCGCTCTGCCTCGACGCGCTCTGCCTCGACGCGTTCTGCCTCGACGCGTTCTGCCTCGACGCGCTCTGCCTCGACGCGTTCTGCCTCGACGCGTTCTGCCTCGACGCGTTCTGCCTCGACGCG
>JBBRZH010000045.1:0-14982 GCA_038236935.1 Lysobacterales bacterium | reverse complement strand
GCCGGACGCTTGGCGACCTTGCGGGTTGCCTTCTTCGCGGTCTTCTTTGCAGTCTTCTTGGCCGGACGCTTGGCGACCTTGCGGGTTGCCTTCTTCGCGGTCTTCTTTGCAGTCTTCTTGGCGGCTTTCTTCGCCGCCGGCTTCTTGGCGACTTTCTTTGTCGCCTTCTTGGCGGACTTCTTGGCGGCTTTCTTCATGGCCATGAGATGGCTCCTCGTCAGTTGACTTACGGGTACTGCTGCCCAGTGCAAAACAACATCACAGGTATCGGACCTGCGACCAACCGCCGACGCGCACAGCGCGCCGGAACGGATTTCGTGGAAGCTGGAGGCTGTCTGCCAGCTGCACGATGATGTGCAGCACGTGGCGACGGACCAGCATCAATGCCTGCCGGTGTCCCATGCCCCGGCAATAAAAAACCTGCATCGCGGAACGGTGCAGGTCGATGTGGCGGAATGAAGTGCGACGTTTTTTGGAGGAGAGGGTGCCCGCGTCCACCTTCAAGACTGTCAGGGCGGAGGGCTTCGTTGTGGTGCTCGTTGTCCGGGTTGCTCGACTCACTCTCTTCCGCAGGTCACGTCTGCTGGGCGAAACCTAATCACGGTTTTTTCCGCTGTCAACACTTTGTCGCAATTATTTTCAATCGCTTCAGCGTGCGTGTCGGATGTCGGCTGGCGCTGGAACGGGCAAGACAGGCATCGGCAACCTCATCTGCAGATTCGTTACACGACGCATGTTTCAACAAACTGCTTCTTTTGAGTGGTTTTGTTCAAACATGTCGGCGCTGCACGAATCGGCAGCCACGTGCACCAGGCTTCTTGCGTTGCATGTGCGGACGGTTGATCGACCCTGGTAGCGATGAAAAATAATTTGCCCCAGCGCTCGTTATTTCGCGCTGCACAAACCGATTTGCGCAGAAATGCGCAAACAATTCGGAGGCGATTCGCTCCTTTCGCGCATGTTGTGAACCGGCGATGCGCACAAAAAAACCCGCGCCGTCACCGCCGCGGGTTTTGTTTTTGAGGCAATGGAATCTATTGGAGGGCGGCAGCGAGTGCTTCGGCGAAGTCGTCCAGATCGCAGGCGCGCTTGGTTTCGGTCGTGCAAACGAGCAAGGCGTCACCCAGATGGGGGAACTCTTCCCCAAGCGCGACACCGCCGACGATCTTCCTTGCGGCGAGCGTTTCAATGACATCCGTCGCCGGCTTGGGAAGTTTCAATGCCAACTCGTGGAAGTGCGTCTGCGCAGGGAACAGCGGCTGCACGCCGGGAATTTCCAGCAACCGTTCGCGCAACGCCCGCAGGTTGGCGGCGGACTGGGCGGCGACTTTGCGCAGCCCGTCCGGCCCGAGCAATGCCATGTAAATGGTGGCCGCCGTGACCAGCAACCCCTGGTTGGTGCAGATGTTGGACGTGGCCTTGGCGCGACGGATGTGCTGCTCACGCGCTTGCAAGGTCAAGGTGAAACCGACTTTGCCGTCGAGATCGGTGGTGCGCCCCACGATGCGTCCAGGCAGGTTGCGCACGAGTTCCTTCTTGCACGCCAGGAAGCCGAAGTACGGACCGCCCGACGACATTGGCACGCCCAGCGGCTGGCCATCGCCACAGGTGATGTCCGCTCCCGTCTGTCCCCAGGTACCCGGCGGCTTGA
Source organism: Lysobacterales bacterium (assembly GCA_038236935.1). Taxonomy (GTDB): domain Bacteria; phylum Pseudomonadota; class Gammaproteobacteria; order Xanthomonadales; family Xanthomonadaceae; genus Cognatiluteimonas. The sequence continues at coordinate 13,331 of JBBRZH010000045.1, read as the reverse complement.
GCAGCGCTAGCGACATCGGATTGACCACCGCAATCGCCAGCGCGTCTCGCGCATGCGCCGCATCGGTCAATGCATCGACATCCTCCAGCACGCCGAAGAAGTTTGGCTGCGGGACGATCAGCGCGGTGAAGTCTCCTTCGTAGGCGGCAACGTCGGTCGGATCGAGCGCACCATCGGGGCAGGGCAACGTCACGATCTCGATGCCCTGCAAACCGATGATCGCCTGCATCGTCTTGCGATACGCCGGGTGCAGCGACTCGGGCACGAGCACGCGGCGCGGACCTTTCTTCGCGCTGCGCTCGGCCATCAGCACGGCTTCGGCGACCGCGGTGGCGCCGTCGTACATCGATGCGTTGCTGATGTCCATGCCGGTCAAACGCGTGATCATCGTCTGGTATTCGTAGATCAGCTGCAGCGTGCCCTGGCTGGCTTCCGCCTGGTATGGCGTGTATGCGGAATAAAATTCGCCACGGCCCACGATCTGCCAGATCGCCGACGGAATGTGGTGCTCGTAGGCGCCAGCGCCGGCGAAGTTCAATACCGCTTCATCCTGCCGGGCGCGACCGCGCATCAGGCGGACGACGTCCATCTCCGACAGTCCTTCGGGCACCTTGGCCAGCGACTGCACTTTCAGCGCCGAGGGAATCTCGTCGAACAGCGTCTCGATATCCGGCGCGCCAATGGCGGCGAGCATGTCGTGGATATCGGTTTCGGTATGCGGAATGAAGGGCATGTGCGGCCGGAAATCGAGGATCAGGAATAGGGAGAAAACGCGAAACGCTTGGCGAGGTGCGGAAGGAGAAGTGGCAGGAGCGGGGCTTGCGCCCAATCCACGTCCGTCTCCCCGCTCTTAATGGTCCTCGTCTTCCAGCAACTCGGCATAGGCATCCGGATCAAGCAGTTCGTTGACCTGCTCGGGCTCCTCGGCTTCGATGACGAAGATCCAGCCGTCGCCGTACGCATCCTCGTTGATCGTTTCAGGCTTGTCGGATAACGACTCGTTGACTTCAACGACCTTGCCAGTGACCGGGCTGTACACATCCGATGCCGCCTTGACCGACTCGACCACGGCGCAGCCGGCGCCGGCCTCGACGCGATCGCCGACGGTCGGCAATTCCACATACACAAGATCGCCCAGCAACTCCTGGGCATGATCGGAGATCCCGATGGTGATGCGACCGTCGCCTTCGACGCGCGCCCACTCATGGGACTTCAGGAATTTCAGGTCGCCAGGAATTTCACTCATCTTGGTGCTCCGGATTGCGGCGCGGACAGGCCGAGGGGAAGAGGACGTAGTTTAACGAAGCACGCGGACGAGTGATCAAATGCCGACCTGCGCCTTGCCATCGCGTACGAAGGGGAATTTGACGATTCGCACCGGCACGTCCTTGCCCCGGATTTCGACCCGGACCGCGCCGGGCTCACCAGCAGGCACGCGCGCGAAGGCGATTGCCTTGCCCAGCGTCGGTGAGAACGTGCCGGACAGGATTTCGCCCTCGCCATTGGCCGTGATCACTTTCTGCCCGTGGCGCAGTACGCCTTTGTCGTCCATCACCAGGCCGATCATCTGGCGCGGGATGCCATTGGACTTCTGGGCCTCAAGCACGCTGCGGCCGGTGAAATCACGAGCCTCGTCCAATGCCACCGTCCATGCCAGTCCCGCTTCATAGGGGGTGACGGTTTCGTCCATGTCCTGGCCGTAAAGATTCATGCCCGCTTCAAGCCGCAGTGTGTCACGCGCGCCGAGCCCCGCCGGCTTCACGCCGGCGCCCAGCAACGCATCCCACAACGCGACGGCTTTGTCCTGCGGCACGACAATCTCGAAACCATCCTCCCCGGTGTAGCCAGTGCGCGCGACGAACAGGGGCGTTCCGTCCTTCGCCATGACTTCGGCGGCGGCGAACTTGCCGAGCTTGCCGGCGACAGCCGCAGCTTTCGGGTCGAGCAGGCCGAGCACGCGATCACGTGCGGTGGGACCCTGCACCGCGATCATGCCGAAGTCGCTGCGCTCGGTGACGCTGACGTTGAACGGTTGGGCCTGCGCATTGATCCATGCAAGATCCTTGTCCCGTGTCGCCGCGTTGACCACCAGCCGGAAAAACTCCTCCGACATGTAATACACGATCAGATCGTCGATCACGCCGCCCTGCGGATTGAGCATCGTCGTGTACAGCGCCTTGCCCGACACCTTGAGCTTGTCGACCGAATTGGCGACAAGCTTGCGCAGGAACTCGCGCACGCGAGCGCCCTTGAGGTCGACGACGGTCATGTGCGAGACATCGAACATGCCAGCGTCGCGCCGCACCAGCTGATGCTCCTCGACCTGCGATCCGTAATGCAGCGGCATGTCCCAGCCGCCGAAGTCGACCATCTTGGCGCCGAGGGCGCGGTGGCTGTCGTTGAGGATGGTGCGCTGGGTCATGACGGCGGTATCGGGGCGGGGAGCCGGCGATTATCCCAGACTCAACCGTCGTAGCCGAAACCTTCGTTGCGGCAGCGGACGCCAGTGACGGGAATCGCCACCAGCTTGCCGGCGCCAGTGTCGAACCGCCAGGCGCGCAACACCGGCGCCAGCCATTCAGTGTCTGTCGGGAGCACCAGTGCCACCACGGCGCTATCGTCCGTCGCCTGCACCTGGCAGGTGCCGGCAGCGACGTCGACGCTGCGATCATCCATCTCGTCGGGTTCCAGCGCATCCACGATTCGCCACAGCGGCTGTTGTCCGAAATGCGGCGCCTGCTCGAGCGCGAGGATCGATCGCAGCTTGCTTTGTGGATCATCGAGCACCGCGAAAGCGTGTTCGCAAAGCGGGCCCTGATGTGCCTGCGGATCGCCGATGCAGGTGCCCGACGTTTGGATGACGCCATCGGGATACGGCGGCACGATCCTGCCGATCCATCCATCGGCGGACGCATCGGCCGCCACGGAACTGGCCGCAGCAAGGCCGGCGGCAACCAGCACGACAAAGCACACCAGCGGACGCGGAGTTGCCATCGTGCTCAGTCGGCCGCTTCGACCAGCAGGGTCATGGCGTCGGCAGCGACGACGCGCACCGGCAGGCCTGCCGGCAGGTCAGGGCCGCAGACGTCCCACAGTGCATCGGCGATCTGGACGCGTCCGCGACCGGCAACGATCGCCCGCTCCAGCGGCACGACGCGACCGACCAGCGCCGCGGTACGACGGTTAAGGGCGGGCTGGTCGCTCTGGCGCTCATTCCCGCGAAACCAAGTCCGGTACACCTGGATCGAGACAAAACTCAATGCGATGAACGCCACGACCTGCACCAGCAACGACAGTCCCGGCATCAGCAGCACGCCGGCGAAGACCACCACCGCCGCGAAGCCCAACCACAGCATGAACGCACCAGGGGCAAGCGTCTCGGCCGCGAACAGCAACAGCGCCGCCGCTCCCCATGCAAACACTTCCCAACGCATGGCTCAGCCGCCCTGCCGCGATGGGGGTGTCGCAACGATACGACTGGGCTGACGCTCCATCGCTTCCTTCGCCAACTCCGCAATCCCGCCTAGTGAGCCAATCATTCCTGACGACTCCATCGGCATCAGTACGAATTTCTGGTTGGGCGCTTCGGCCAGCGACTTGAACGCCTCGATGTACTTCTGCGCGACGAAATAGTTGATCGCCTGCACGTTGCCGCCTGCGATCGCGTTGGACACCAGTTCGGTCGCTTTCGCCTCGGCGCCCGCAAGACGCTCGCGCGCTTCAGCCTGGCGGAATGCGGCCTCGCGATTGCCTTCGGCTTCCAGGATCGTCGCCTGCTTCTCGCCTTCGGCCTTGAGGATCGCGGCCTGGCGGAAACCTTCGGCCTCCAGGATGTTCGCGCGCTTCTCGCGCTCGGCTTTCATCTGCCGCGCCATCGACTCGATCAGGTCGCGCGGTGGCGCGATGTCCTTCAGTTCGATCCGGTTGACCTTGATGCCCCATGGATGGGTGGCCTGGTCGACCGCCACCAACACCTTCGTGTTGATTTCATCGCGCTTGGACAACGATTCGTCCAGGTCCATCGAACCGATCGCGGTACGGATGTTGGTCATGACCAGGTTGAGGATGGCGATTTCGAGCGTCGCCACTTCGTATGCCGCCTTGGCCGCGTCGAGCACCTGGAAGAAGACGATGCCGTCGACCTTGACCACCGCGTTGTCCTTGGTGATCACATCCTGCGATGGCACCTCGAGCACCTGCTCCATCATGTTGATCTTGCGGCCAACGCCATACATCACCGGCACCAGGAAATGCAGGCCGGGGCTCAGGGTGTGCGTGTAACGGCCAAAGCGTTCGACCGTCCACTCGTACCCCTGAGGCACCATGCGCACGGTCTTGAACAGGACGACGATGCCTGCAAACAGCAGGACCATGGCGAGTAATGAACCACTGAACATTGCGCGTCTCCCGGTAGTGCGGCAAGTATGCGCCGCGCAGGGACGGAACTGATCGCTGACTCTTTTGCGTTGCCGGTGGGCTTCGACAGCTCAGGCCGACGTGGCTGCAATCCGCACCCATGTCGCCTCGTCGAAGCGATCCACCAAGGCCAGCGCATCCAGGTTCTGCAGCAACTGCTCCACGCGGGTGGCGCCCAGCAGCACCGATGACACCTGCGGATTGCGCAGGCACCAGGCGATCGCCAGCGACGCCGGGGCGACGCCGAGCTCCTTGGCCACCGCTGTGAAACGCCGCACGCGCTCCATCCGTCGCGCCGACGGATCGCCGATCGCCCCACGCTTGAGCCAGTCGTTCTCCGGCCGCGCCAGGCGGGAGTCGTCGGGCATCGTGATGTTGTATTTGCCGGTGAGAAGGCCCGAGGCAAGCGGCGACCAGATCGTCGTGCCCAGGCCGAATTCGGCATAGAGCGGTGCGTATTCGATTTCCACCCGTTCGCGGTGCAGCAGGTTGTACTGCGGCTGCTCCATGGTGGGTGGATGCAGGTGGCGCAATCGCGCGATCTTGAACGCCTGCCGGATCTCAGGCGCCGACCATTCGGAGGTGCCCCAGTACAACACCTTGCCCTGGCGGATCAGGTCGTCCATCGCGCGCACGGTCTCCTCGATCGGCGTCTGCGGATCGGGGCGGTGGCAATAGTAAAGATCGAGGTAATCCACGCGCAGCCGTTTCAATGCATCGTTGCAGGCATCGGTGACGTGCTTGCGCGACAGGCCTTTCTGCGTGGGGCCCGGATCTTTTGCCGCACCGAAGAACACCTTGCTCGATACGCAGTACCCGTCGCGTGGCAGGCGCAGGTCGGCGAGCACGTCGCCCATGACGCGTTCGGCTTCGCCGTTGGCATAGGTTTCGGCGTTGTCGAAGAAATTCACTCCGTGGTCCCAGGCCGTCGCGATCAGGTCACGCGCGACACTGCGACCAATCCCTGCCCCGAACGTCACCCACGAGCCAAACGACAAGGCCGATAATTGCAGGCCGGAGTTTCCGAGGCGGCGGTATTGCATCCGAAGTCTCCCGTGAGAGGCGGCAGTGTAACGACCACAGCGGTGACAGTAATGCGTTGGGCCGAGTTACAATGCGCCCACTTCCTCCTCCGGGGAGTAGTCCGCCTGCGGTGCATTGCCGCAGGAACGCGCGTCAACATACTTGGCCGGCTGGCCATGGTGCGCGTGCAACGCAGAGTCGTCGACTCGATCTGATGTCGCCGACAAACGTTGCGGGCAAGACCGAAGGCAGGCGTCGTGCACCCGGGCCGGGCGGCGCGACGTTTGCGTTCGCGCCCATCTTCCGCCTGGCCCTTGTTTCGGGCAGGCATGTCGCATGGATATTTTCTCGATGACACACGGGTCGGCCGCACTGGTGTCGGCTGGCACCGTGGCACTGGCGGAAATCGGTGACAAGACACAGTTGCTCGCACTGATGCTGGCGGCGCGGTTTCGCAAACCGTGGCCGATCATCGCCGGCATGCTGGTGGCGACGTTGCTCAACCATGCGATCGCCGGCTGGCTCGGCACCCTCATCGCGCAATGGCTGACCCCGACTGTGCTGCGCTGGGTTGTTGCCGGCAGTTTCCTCGCGATTGCGATATGGACGCTCAAACCCGACACCCTCGAGGACGACGCCCTCGGCGATACGAGCAACGCCGCAAGACATGGCGCCTTCGTCACCACGGTCGTGACGTTCTTCATTGCCGAGATCGGCGACAAGACCCAGGTGGCCACCGCGCTGCTGGCGGCCAATTACTCGCCGCTATGGCAGGTGGTCGCGGGCACCACCGTGGGCATGCTGCTGGCAAACGTGCCGGTCATCGCGCTGGGCAGTCGCTTTGCCGATCGACTGCCGCTGCGCGCGGCCCGCATGACAGCGACGCTGTTGTTCCTGGTCTTGGGGTTGTGGACGCTGCATGGGTTGTTCTGATCCGTTGCGGGTGTGAAGCGACATCCGTGCGGCAAGGCGATGGGGCGGCGATTGCATGGCCACCACCATCGACGGCTATGCTGTTGCATCAGCTGGAGGCTCGATGCGCAGATCGTTGCAATGGCTGGATGGGTTGAAGGCGACGCTGCTGGCGCGTCCGGACGAAATCATGCTGGAGGTCGGCGCCGGCGGCGAACTGCTGGTGGCGCGCGTGCGGGTGCTCATCTCGCTGCTTTGCCTGGCGCTGCCGTTACTCGGCATCCTGGGTGGCGCGACCATCAGTCACAGCCTGGTTGCCTTGGCAGCGACGGTATTCATCAATGTCATGGCACAGCTGTGGCTGGCACTAGCGCGCAATCCGCGGCGACACGGCTGGTTGCCGTATGCAACCGGCACCTATGACATCACCACGACCACGGCCGTGCTGGTCCTGCTGGCCATCGGCGATCGGGCCGCCGGCCTCAACAGCATGGTGATCTGGGGGTTCTACCCAATCAGCATTGCCATGACCGCTTTGCGCAATGACGGGCGCCTGACCTTGTATGTCAGCAGCCTGGCCCTTGTGCAATATGCATTGCTGGTGATGGTGGTCGCCGGTACGGCGCAATCCCCCGACCAATTGGTGTCCGTCGAGTTCGGGACCGTTTCCATTGCTGCCCAGATCGATCGACTGGTGGTGTTCGTGCTGATGGGCCTGATCACCACATCGATCGTGTATCGCATGCAGCGGTTGGTCGAGTTGTCCGGTCGTGACGGACTGACCGGACTTCCCAACCGCCTCTGGCTCTCGCAGCGCATGCCGCGGATCGTCGACGACGCACGCGCCGACGGCAGGTCGCTGACGTTGGCGCTGCTGGATCTTGATCGCTTCCGACGCATCAGCGACGAAATCGACACGCGCGATGCCGAGCGCGTAGTGCGACAGATCGCCGCGCTCTTCGGCGAGATGCTGGAATCCGACGACCACCTGGCCCGCATCGGCGGGCACGAGTTCGTGCTGGTCTTGCACAGCCCGGTTGGCAGTGCGTGGGAGCGCCTGGATCGTTTGCGACGCACGCTCGCCGAACGCCCTTTCATTTCCGAACTGGGCAGCGAGTCCCAACGCATCACCCTCAGCGCAGGCCTGGTGTCGTGCCCACAGGACGGATCGAACCTCTCCACCCTGCTTCGCAGCGCGGACCGCCGCCTGCAGCAGGCCAAGCGTGATGGCGGCAATCGGGTGATCGCCCGCGAATCCTGAAACACGCATTCCATCCGGGAAAACAAGGCGCGCTTACAATGCGTGCATGCAGCTCGGTCCATATGCCATCGCGACCAATGTCCTCCTCGCGCCCATGGCCGGCGTGACCGACAAACCATTCCGGCTGCTATGCAAACGACTTGGTGCAGGCCTGGCGGTATCGGAAATGACGACCAGCGATCCGCGCTTGTGGTCGACGGAAAAGTCGCTGCGGCGCATGGATCATGTCGATGAACCCGATCCGGTCAGCGTGCAGATCGCCGGCACCATTCCCGCCATGATGGCCGATGCCGCGAAGTACAACGTCGACCATGGCGCGCAACTGATCGACATCAACATGGGCTGTCCGGCGAAGAAGGTCTGCAGCGCCTGGGCAGGCTCTGCGTTGATGCGCGACGAAATGCTGGTCGCGCGGATCCTGGAAGCCGTCGTGGGCGCCGTCGACGTCCCGGTGACGCTGAAAATCCGCACCGGGTGGGATCACGTCAACCGCAACGCGCCCCGGGTCGCTCGCATTGCCGAAGCCTCCGGCATCGCCGCGCTGGCGGTGCACGGACGCACGCGCGACCAGCAGTACACCGGCGTCGCCGAATACGACACGGTGGCAGCGATCAAGGCACAGTCGACGATCCCGGTGATCGCCAATGGCGACATCGATTCGCCGCGCAAAGCCGCCTTCGTGCTGCAACACACGGGCTGCGACGCTGTGATGATCGGTCGCGCCGCGCAGGGGCGGCCGTGGATCTTTCGCGAGATTGCGCATTTCCTGACGACCGGCGCCGAATTGGCGGAACCCTCGCTGCAGGAAATCCGCGACGTATTACTCGGTCATCTTGAACATCTGCATGCTTTCTACGGTGAACCCGCCGGCGTGCGCATCGCGCGCAAGCACCTGGGCTGGTATGCGAAGGACCGGCCGGAAAACGCCGCGTTCCGCGAGGTCGTCAATCGCGCCGGCAGCTCGAACGCCCAGATGCGCCTGACCCGGGATTATTTCGACGCGCTCATCGCGGGAGTGGCACCGCAACTTCCCATCGCGGCTTGAGCGCGTCGAGTTGTCTCCACGCTGAACCACCCGGGATGCACAATGCAGCCGTGCGGTCGGGCCTGTATGATGCCCGGCTTATCCTTTCATCCGCATCAAGGGATGTCCCGCGGGGCAGCCCTTCCGCCACAGCAGGAGCCGCGATTCGATGTCCAGCTATCTCTTCACCTCCGAGTCGGTCTCCGAAGGCCATCCGGACAAGGTCGCCGACCAGATTTCCGACGCCGTCCTCGATGCGATCCTGGCGCAGGACAAGCGCGCACGCGTGGCGTGCGAGACCATGGTCAAGACCGGCGTGGCGATCGTCGCCGGCGAAGTCACCACCTCGGCATGGATCGACCTGGAAGCGCTGACGCGCAAGGTCATCATGGACATCGGGTACGACTCCTCGTCGGTCGGTTTCGATGGCGAGACCTGCGGCGTACTGAACCTGATCGGCAAGCAGTCGACCGACATCGCCGCCGGCGTCGACGGCACCGGCAAGAAGCAGAAGAAGCCGGAAGAACAAGGTGCCGGCGACCAGGGCCTGATGTTCGGCTATGCCTGCAACGAGGCGCCCGAGTTCATGCCGGCGCCGATCTTCTACGCACACCGCCTGGTCGAGCAGCAGGCCAAGGTGCGCAAGCAGAAGAATTCGAAGTTGCCGTGGTTGCGTCCGGATGCAAAGTCTCAGGTCACGCTGCGCTACGACAACACGCACAAGGTGATCGGCCTGGACGCCGTGGTGCTCTCGACGCAGCATGACCCGGGCATCAAGCACAAGGACCTGGTCGAAGGCGTGTACGAAGAAATCCTCAAGCCGGTACTGCCCAAGGCCATGCTCGATGCCCTGTCGAAGAACAAGGTGCACATCAATCCGACCGGCAGCTTCGTGATCGGTGGCCCGGTCGGCGATTGCGGCTTGACTGGTCGCAAGATCATCGTCGACACCTACGGCGGCATGGCGCGCCACGGTGGCGGCGCGTTCTCGGGCAAGGATCCGTCGAAGGTCGATCGTTCCGCCGCGTACGCCGCACGTTACGTCGCCAAGAACATCGTCGCCGCAGGTCTGGCCGACCGCTGCGAGGTCCAGGTGAGCTACGCGATTGGCGTGTCGCACCCGACGTCGATTTCGGTGACCACCTTTGGTACCGGCAAGATTTCCGATGACAAGATCGAGCAGTTGATCCGCGGCCATTTCGACCTGCGTCCGTACGGCATCCTGCAGATGCTCGACCTGATCCATCCGATGTACCAGGTGACGGCTGCCTATGGTCACTTCGGCCGCAAGCCGAAGGAAATCAGCTACACCGACGGCGCCGGCAAGAAGCAGACAGCGACCGCGTTCTCGTGGGAGAAGACCGACAAGGCCGAGGAATTGCGAAAGGCCGCGGGGCTGAAGAAGTAAAAGTCGCGTGGGGCGGGTGTTTACCCGCCGCTTGCCGCATACGCCAAATGGCGGTTAAACCCGCCCTGCTAACTGAAACGCCCGCCGCCGTAGTGCCGTTGGGCGCGGCGGCGCGTTGTAGTGGTGCCGGAAGCCGAATAAATCGGCGCGCACCATGACCTCCGGCCCGGGACGGGGCTGGCCCCTTTCGCGCTACCCTCGACGCTCGCGCGTCCAGGGGCTGGCCGCGCTCTTTGGGAGAAATTCGATGCGTCCTTGGACGATTGCGTTGTCGGCCGTGCTGGCCGGCCTGTCGCTGCCCGTGTGGGCGACCGCTGTTAATAAAATCACCGCCGATGAGCTGGTGGCCAGGAACCTCCAGGCGCGCGGCGGCGCCGACCAGCTGCGTGCGATCACCTCGATGCACACGCTGGGCAAGCTGCGGCTCGACGGCGGGCTGGAAGCAAAGACCGAGACCTTTGCAGTGGCTCCCGACAAGTACCGCCAGGAGTTCTCACTGCAGGGTTTGACTGCCGTGCAGTCCTGGGATGGCATGCAGGGCTGGGCGATCGACCCGTTCCAGGGCCGTCGCGATCCGCAGAAACTCAGCGGCGATGACATCAAGGAGCTGGTGCAGGCGGCCGACATCGCTGGCCCGCTGCTGGACGCGCAGAAGAAAGGCGAGCGCATCGAATACCTCGGGACCGAAGACATCGACGGAACCGACGCGCACAAGCTTCGGGTGACCTACAAGAATGGCGACAGCCGCGTGATCTACCTCGATCCGGACCAGTTCCTCGAAATCCGGGTCGTCGATCACCGCATCATCCGCGGCCAGGAGCAGGTGCAGACCACCAATCTTGGGGAATACGAAAAAGTCGACGGCGTGTATTTCCCGTTCGAACAGGGCCAGAACCACATCGAATCGGCTGAATTGAACAAGACGGTCGAAGCGACCTTGTTCCCCTTCCCTACTGCCAAGCGCTGAGCCGGAGATCGACATGCCTCGTTCCATGACATTGCTCGCGCTCGCCATTACAGCGACGCTGACCACACCGGCCAACGCACAGACGGCCACGCCAACCAAACAAAGTTCATTCGACCAGGGCGTGATCTCCGGCCTTGGCATCCGCAATATCGGCTCGGCCACCATGAGCGGCCGCATCGCAGCAGTCACCGCCGCCCATGACAAAAAGGGCGACACCGTTCTTTACGTCGGCTCGGCCAGCGGCGGCGTGTGGAAGTCGACCGACGGCGGCACCACGTTCAAGCCCAAGTTCGACAAGCAGCCCGTGCAGTCGATTGGCGCGATTGCGTTGAATCCCGGCAATCCGAACGACGTCTGGGTCGGTACCGGGGAAGCCTGGACGCGCGGCTCGGTGTCCATTGGCAACGGCGTCTACCACTCCACTGATGGTGGCGAAACCTGGAACAACGTCGGGCTGCCCAACTCCGAGCGCATCGTCAAGCTGGCTGTTGATCCACGCGACGGCAACACAGTGCTGGCCTGCGTCACCGGAAAGCTCTGGAGCGATTCGCCCGAGCGTGGCGTCTACCGCACCAGCGATGGTGGCAAGTCATGGGCGCAGGTGCTCAGGGGCGGCAATGGGTCGACCGGTTGCGGTGGCATGAGCATGGATGCGACGAATCCGAATGTCGTGTTTGCCTCGCTGTGGGACTTCCGCCGCAAGGGCTGGACGTTCCGCTCCGGTGGCGAGAATGCAGATGCGCCATCAGGCAGCGGGTTGTATCGCTCGGCCGATGGCGGCCGGACATGGAGCGAAGTCACCGGCAATGGCCTGCCCGCGAAACCCTACGGCCGCATCGCGGTGGCAGTGGCGCCGTCCAACTCCAATGTCGTGTATGCCTTCGTCGAATCCACCAAGAGCGCATTGTTCCGCTCCGATGACGGCGGCAAGACCTGGGATCGCCGCGACGACAGCCAGATGATGGTGTGGCGACCGTTCTACTTCGCCAACCTGATCGTCGATCCGACCAATCCCGATCGCGTGTTCAAGCCCGACGGGGCGCTGATCCAGAGCCTGGATGGCGGCAAGACCTTCGCCAACGTCGGCGGCGGCGCGCACGGCGACTTCCACGACGTGTGGATCGATCCGAAGGATCCGCAGAAGGTGATCACCGGCGACGACGGCGGCCTGTGGTTCTCCAAGGACGGCGGCAATCGCTGGTGGAAAGCCCACAACCTGCCCGTGTCGCAGTTCTATCATGTCAGTGTCGACAATGACGATCCGTACCACGTGTACGGCGGCCTGCAGGACAACAGTTCGTGGGTCGGCGATTCCTCGTATCCCGGCGGCATCACCAACTCACGCTGGGAAAACATGTACGGCGGCGACGGCTTCTGGATGTTCGCCGATCCGTCTGATCACGATTTCATCTACGCCGAGGCGCAGGGCGGCTACATCGGACGCATCAATCGCCACACACATGAGGTGCGGGATATCCAGCCGCGCGCAAACTACAAGGAAAAACTGCGCTGGAACTGGAATGCGCCAATCGCGCTGTCACCCACCGACAAGAACACCCTGTACATCGGCTCGCAGTACCTGTTCCGCACGCGTGATCACGGCCAGACATGGGATCGCATCTCGCCCGACCTGACGACCAACGATCCGCAGAAGCAGCTGCAGGAGCAGTCGGGCGGCATCACCGTCGACAATTCCGCGGCGGAAATGCATACGACGATCTATTCGATCAGTGAATCGCCGAAGGACAGCAAGGTGATCTGGATCGGCACCGACGACGGCAACGTGCAGGTCACGCGCGATGGCGGCAAGTCGTGGAAGAACGTCACCGCCGCTGCTGGCGTGCCGGCCAACTCGTGGGTGTCGTATGTCGATGCGGGTCGTTATGACGCCGGCACCGCCTATGTCACCTTCGACCGCCACACCTTCGGCGACATGGCGCCGATGCTGTACAAGACCACCGACTACGGCACGCACTGGCAGGCGCTGGCAAATGCAGCGCAGACCAAGGGCATCCAGGGCTACGCGTACGTGCTGCGCGAAGACCCGATCCGTCGCGGCCTGCTGTATGCCGGCACCGAGTTCGGCCTGTGGATATCGCCTGACGACGGCGCCAGCTGGGCGCAGTTCAAGGGTGGCGATTTCCCGGCGGTCTCGGTGCGTGACCTGGTAGTGCAACCGCGCGACGGCGACCTCGTGCTGGCGACCCACGGACGCGGCATCTGGATCATCGACGACTTGACCCCGCTGCGTTCGCTGACGCCAGGGATCCTGCAGCAGGAAGCGGCTTTCCTGCCCACGCGCCCGCAGCAGCAGCGCATC
>JBBRZH010000044.1:0-15895 GCA_038236935.1 Lysobacterales bacterium | reverse complement strand
TCGCTGATTCCGCTCGGCTGGGCCGTCGATTCCACGGGTGCGGCCGCGTGGGTGGCGGGGAACGTCCTGGACTACCTGCCCAAGGCAACGCCGCCGTGGGCATTGGAAGCCACGGTGGCAGTCCTCACGACGATCTTCGCCACCATGATCGGCAATGTCGGATCCACGATCGTCATGGTGCCGCTGGCGATCAACCTTGCCTTGGCTGCGGGTGGCAACCCGACGGCGTTTGCACTGATCGTGGCGCTATCAGGCTCCAGCAACATCATGACGGTATCCAATCCGGTGATTTCGATGATCACCGGGCCCGGTGGCTACAACTCGAAGGATCTGTGGCGGATCGGGTCGCCGCTGGTGTTGGTTTACCTGGCGGTGATGTTGATTGCGGTCAATCTTTTATTCTGACGTGTGTCCATCATTGCGATGAAGGTCGGCAACCAATTGTTTTCCTCCCTTGCTGCCTGGTCGGGGCCAACGACGGATGTGGTGCGCTAAGGACTCACGATCACGTTCCCAGCTTTGACTTCGACCGCGACCTCGCGCAATCGCTCGCCACGACAAGGCCCGGCAACGCATTCGCCATGGATGAGTTCAAAGCTCGCACCGTGCACGGCGCAGACGAGCAGGCCATCCTTGCTCCTGAGGAATTTCCCCGGGGCCCAATCGAGCCGTCGGCCGGCATGCGGGCACACATTGAGCCATGCGCGTGCAAGGTCGCCGTCGCGATGGACAATCATGGATTCGACAGCGCCTTCGACGCATCCCTGGACTTCAGCCAGACCACCGTCCGTGATGGAATCCAGCGTGATCAAGGCGCATGCGGGCGACGCTTGGTTGACATCGTTTAACGAACTACTCACAACTTGGTTCCACTCAGGTCTGATACTGCCGTTGCGGTCATTCGATCGCATTCTGTCACGCGCCTACGATGTTCGCACACGCCTTTCATTTCGATGCCAGCCGCCTGCAGGCCGCTTTTGCCCCACGCAAACCGCGTCATCCGCTGGCGCGCATCGCGATCAGCGTGCTCGGCTTGGGCGTGCTGGCGGTGCTGGTGTTCTTCAGTGTTTTCGTCGGCATCGCGATGTTGAGCGTGGGCTTGCTGTATCGACTGTTCAGCCAACGGGGCAAGCCCGAACTGGTGGAACCGCCAGCTGCACGCGATGTACGCGTTGTCGATGGCGAATATCAGGTCGTCCGCAAGCCCGTCCTGCCCTTGCGCTGACCAACCATGCATAGCGTCTTGCAACCGCAGGTTCCGGTGCGTGGTGGCGGACAGTTTCCGGTGCATCGAATCTACTGCGTCGGTCGCAATTTCGCCGACCACGCACGCGAGATGGGCGCGAGCGCGCCGACGTCAATCGCCGATCGCGGCCAACCGGTATTTTTCCTGAAGCCGGCCGATGCAATCGTGACCAATGGTGTTGTGCCCTATCCCCGCGGCACGCAAGAGTTGCATCATGAAATCGAATTGGTGGTCGCGCTCGGCCACGATGCGCCGAGCGGTGAGCTTGACGCGCCAACGGGCAACGCGCTCATCTTCGGTTACGCCATCGGCCTGGATCTCACCCGTCGCGATCTACAGGCCCAGGCCAAGGCGAAAGGATTGCCCTGGGATACCGGCAAGGCCTTTGACGCGTCCGCTCCGATCAGTGAAATCGTGCCGGCCGATGCAATCGGCGATTTGCAAGGCCACACGCTGACGCTGTTGGTCAACGGCGAGCGTCGCCAATCCGGCGCCCTTGCCGACCTCATCTGGAGTGTTCCCGACATCCTGCATGAGCTCTCCAAGCTTTACGCATTGCGCGCAGGCGACCTCATCTTCATGGGAACACCAGCAGGCGTTGGCCCATTGCACGTGGGTGACAGTTTTGTTGCCTCGCTGGACGGTGTGGTCGAGGTGCAGGGGAGTATCGCGCCACCAGTCACTGCGCAATAACCTCCAAGGCTGCCCCTCGAAAGGAGATTGATGATGAGCATGTTCGGCGAATTCAAGGAATTCATCGCGCGCGGCAATGTGGTCGACCTCGCGGTGGGCGTGGTCATCGGCGCCGCCTTTGGCAAGATCGTCACTGCGCTGGTCGACGGCATTGTCATGCCCATCATTGGCGTCTCGCTCGGCGGTGTGAGCGTGTCGGACTGGAAATACATACTCAAGCCAGAAACGGTCGACGCCACGGGAAAGAAAATCGCCGAGGTCGCGGTGCAGTACGGGATGTTCCTGCAAACGCTGATCGATTTCCTGCTTATTGCATCCGTGATCTTCATGGCGCTCAAGGCCTACAACAAGATGCACAAGCCCTCCGCGGCTGAAGTTGCGCCACCGGAAGAAGTCCTGCTGCTGCGCCAAATCCGCGACACGCTGCGTGGCTCGGCAGGCTTATCCTGAGCTGGGCGATTGGTGGCGGCGCCACTGTGCCAGCAGCACCGCAGTGGCCGACGCGACATTGAGGCTGTCGACATTGCCGCTGCCCGGGATCGAGATGCGCAGGTCGCACAATGCAATGAGCTTGGCGTCCATGCCCTCGCCTTCTGCACCGATGGCGTAGACAAGTCGTTGCGGCAACGTGGCGGTGAACACATCGGTGCCACCGCGCGAAATGGTGGCGGCCAGCTGGAACCCCGCGCCATGAAGTTGGGCAATGGCATTGTCCTCGCGTCCCAGGCGCACGAAGGGAACATGCTCGGCGCCGCCTTCCGCAACGCGCGCGGCCGCACCCGACAACGCGAGGGTCGAATGCTTCGGCAGCAGTACCGCAGCAGCCCCAAAATGCGCGGCCGAGCGCAGGATCGCACCGAGGTTGTGCGGGTTGCCGACCCCATCAAGCCACAGGGCGCACTGCGGGCCATCTGCGAGATCGCGCAGCCATGCCGTCAGGGAGTGCGGCTCCTCGCGCAGCACGTCGGCGACTACGCCTTCGTGATGCGTGCTCGATGCCAGTTTCTGCAGGTCGGCCTCCTCGACCACGTTGTAGCCGATGCGGTTGGCGACGCACCATTTCAGCAGCGGCTGCAATTGCGGGATGCGTGATTCGAGCAGGTAAAGTTTGCGGACGGCATGCGGACGACGCTGGAACAAGGCAAGGATTGCGTTGAGCCCGTACAGACGCAACTCAACGTCCCGCTGTGGTGGCGCGGCTGGCGCGGCCTCACGGACTTGCGATGATGATGGCGTCTGCGCTCTTGGCCTGTGCCATGGATTCGCTGCAGGAGGCGATTGATCGTCTTTTCGGTGCATTGGCTTGTTGTCGCGGTTGAATGAGGCAAGTTTAAGCTTCTGATCATGCCTCAACCCGAAACGTCGGATCACGAGCGGGCATGGCGGACAGCGGCGGCTGCCCGACTCACCCGTGCAATTCACCCTCCACCGACGGCGTGCCAAGATCCAGCGCATCAAGCTTGCGCGTACGCTCATCCGGTGGCCGAGTGCGCGGGGCGATGAGCAGATAGAAGGCCGGCACGACGAACAACGACAGTAGCGTCGACACCGCCACGCCGAACACCACCACCACGCCGATTGTCGAGCGGCTGCCCGCGCCAGCGCCGGTGGCCAGCATCAACGGCATGGCACCGGCGATGGTCGCGATCGAGGTCATCAGGATCGGACGCATGCGCGTTGCGGCGGCATCAAGGATCGCCTGGATCACGGTAAGCCCGGCGTCGCGGCGCTGGTTGGCGAACTCGACGATCAGGATCCCGTTCTTGGCGGCAAGTCCGACCAGCATCACGATGCCAATCTGGCTGAAAAGATTCAGCGACTTGCCAAACAGGTACAACCCAAGCAGCGCACCCAGCACCGCCAGCGGCACCGTCAGCATGATCACGAGCGGATGCAGGAAACTCTCGAACTGTGCCGACAGCACCAGGAACACGATCAACAGCGCCATGACGAAGGTAAACAGCACCGCACTGCCCGATTGCAGGTATTCGCGCGACTGGCCGCTGAAATCCAGTTGCGCCGTGGCGGGCAATTCCGTGCGCGCGGTGGTGCGCACCCAGTTGATCGCTTCGCCGAGCGTATATCCAGGCGCGAGCCCGGCAGACAACGTGATCGCGCGCAGCCGGTTGAAGCGCCCCAGGCTGCTGGCCTCGGCACGCTCCTGCAGGGTCACCACGCTCGCAAGCGGTACGAGCGCGCCGTTGCGGCTGCGCACATACAGGTTGCTCAAGTCGGTGGGCGACGCGCGTTGACCTTCGGCGGCCTGCAACACGACATCGTATTCCTGGCCTTCCCGGACGAACGTCGTCACTCGACTGGAGCCGAGCATCGCCTGCAGCGTGTCGCCAATGGCCTGCTCGGTGACGCCAAGATCCGCGGCCTTGGCCTGGTCGACGATGACGTGAACCTGCGGCCGGGTTTCCTTGTAATCCGCATCGGCGCCGTACAAACCGGGATTCTGATCCATCTTCGCCAGCATGCGGTCACGCCACAGCACCAGCTGTCGGTAATCCGGGCCCTGCAATACGACCTGCAACGGTTGGCCACCGCTGCGCACCAATCCTTGCCGTGTCTGCGGGATCGCACGCACGCCGGGGATTTTCGACAGCTCGCGCCGCACCTTGGCGACGACATCATCCGTGCTGACGCTGCGCTGGGTCCATGGCTTGAGGATCACGATCGCGCGGCCACTGTTCATGTTTTCCGATGCGCCGTAGCCACCGGGCACGCGACTGAGCACGCTCGCCATGGGCTTGTCGCCACCGACATCGCGCATCAGGAGGTTCTCCACCTTCGCCATCTGCCCAGTCGTGTAATCGAATCCCGCGCCTTCCGGCCCCGTGACCGAGACACTGAAGGCGCCGCGATCTTCATTCGGCGCAAGTTCGCGCGGCACCAGCTTGAACAGCCCGAAGATCAGCAGCAACGCCAGTACCATCGCGACGCCAAACCACATCGGATAGGCGATGAAGCGCTCCAGTACGCGTCGATACCCTGACGCGAGCGCACGCAGGCGCCCCTCCATCCATGCATTGATGCCCCGCGGATTGGTGTGCGGCCGGACCAGCAGCGAACACATCATCGGTGTCAGGCTGAGTGCGACGAAGCAGGAAATCGCGACCGCTCCGGCCAGCGCCACCGCCAGTTCGCGGAACAGGCGGCCGTTGTTGCCTTCAAGGAATGCAATCGGCAGGAACACCGCAACCAACACGGCCGTGGTCGCGATCACGGCAAATCCGACCTGGCGGGTACCGCGCAATGCCGCCAGCGGAGGAGGTTCGCCGAGGTCGGCGCGACGCTGGATGTTTTCGAGCACGACGATGGCATCGTCGACCACCAGGCCAATCGACAACACCAGCGCCAGCAAGGTCAACAGGTTGATCGAGAAGCCGAAGACCAGCAACGGCACGAAGGCCGCCATGACGCAAACCGGCACCGTGACCGCTGGCACCAGTGCGGATCGCGCACTCCCCAGGAACAGCCAGATCACCAGCAACACCAGCACGATGGCTTCGGCGAGCGTCTTGTAGACCTCATGCACCGCCACGGCAATGAAAACCGTCGCGTCGTAGGTCACGTCGATCTTCATGCCGGATGGCAGCGTCTTGTTGATCGTCGCGACTTCCTTCTTGACCGCGTCGGCAACCGCCAGGTCATTCGCGGTGGACGTCTTGACGATTCCCAGGCCGACCTGGTCCTTGCCGTTGGTGCGGTAATACGCACGGCGTTCGAGCGAGCCGAGTTGCACCTTGGCGACTTCGCCCAGGCGCACCACGTGGTTTTCGCCCACTGGACCGGCGCTTGCCGTGCTTGCTGCACCATTGGCGACGTGGCCGATCGGCAACTGTTCGAAGTCGGTCTTGTCGCCGAAGCTGCGATCCAGTTGCAGGGTGAAGTCGCGCGTGTTCGACTCCAGCCGTCCTGCGGGAATGTCGACGTTGCGCGCACGCAATGCGGTTTCGATGTCGTCGATGGTCAACCCGCGCGCGGCGAGCGCGTTGCGATCGATCCAGATGCGCATCGCGTAATCCTGCGCGCCGCCGAGTTGCACCTGTGCAACACCGTCGACAGTCGACAGGCGATCGACGAGGTAGCGCTGGGCATAGTCGGTCAACTGCAACGTGTCCATGCCAGGGCCGCTGAGGTTGAACCACACGATCACGTCCGAGTCGCTGGAGACCTTGCGGATCTGCGGCGGATTGGCATCCAGGGGAAGCTTGTTGAGGTTGCGGCTGACCGCGTCGCGAATGTCGTTGGCCGCACTCTCGATATCGCGCTTGAGGGTGAATTCAACGTTGATGTCCGACGTGCCGTTCTGGCTGGTCGACTGGATGGTGTCGACGCCCTCGATCCCGGACACCGCGCTTTCGAGCACCTTGGTGACTCGTGTTTCCATCACCGCGGCCGATGCACCGGTGTAGCTGGTGTTGATCGACACCACCGGCGGATCGATGTCAGGCAGTTCGCGCAGTGGCAGGCGCGTGAATGCGATCACGCCAAGCACGATCAGCAACAGGCTGACCACGGTCGCGAAGACCGGCCGGTGGATGGAGATGTCGGACAGTTTCATCGCGCGCGCTTCGCGACAGGTTTCGTGGTGTCGGCTTCCGTGGCGTCGGCTTCGAGGATCCGGCTACCGTCGTGCAACTTCACGGTGCCCTCGACCACGATGCGTTCGCCTGCCTTCAGTCCCGTTTTTATTTCGACCATGCCGCCTTGGCGGGTGCCCAGCGTGACCGGAGCTTTCACCACGGCGCCCCCGGCACTGACGCGATACACAAAACTCTGTTCGGCCTCCTGCAGCACGGCAAGCTCGGGCAGCACCAGCGCCTGTCGTGCAGGAAGCTGGACCAGCACGCGCAGCAGCATGCCCGGGCGCAATTTTCCCGTGGTATTCGGCAACTCGGCACGGACACGGACAGCACGCGTGGATGGGTCGATGCGACTGTCGATGTCGGCGATGCGTCCGTCGAACGTGACGCCAGGCCAAGCGTCACTAGTCGCGGTGATCGACTGTCCAGCAGCCACGGATGAGAGCGCGGCTTCGGGCACGGTGAAGTCGAGCTTGATGGTGCTGTCGTCGTCCAGCGTGGTGATGACGGTACCAGGCGACACCAGCGCGCCGACACTGACCTGGCGCAAGCCCAGGACACCTGCAAATGGCGCGGTGATGGTGCGGTCGGCGACGGCTGCGCGTTTGGCCTGCACGCTGGCCGCAGCGGCATCGCGATTGGCGCGCAGGGTGTCGCTTTGGCCGCGGGCGATGAGCTGCGCTTTCGCCAGTTCAGCTCCGCGACGCTGTTGTTGTTCCGCATCGCGCAGGACGGCCTCGGCGGCGGCAACGTCGGCCTGCTGGGCACGGCTGTTCATGTCGGCAAGCAATTGCCCGGCGCGTACGCGTTGCCCGCTGTCGAACATCAAGCGCGTGACCACGTCGCTGACCTTGGCCGTGATCGTCACCGACTCGCGTGCCTGCGCCGTTCCCAGCGCCTGCAACACGTCATTGAAGCCACGCGG
This sequence comes from Lysobacterales bacterium, assembly GCA_038236935.1. Classification (GTDB taxonomy): domain Bacteria; phylum Pseudomonadota; class Gammaproteobacteria; order Xanthomonadales; family Xanthomonadaceae; genus Cognatiluteimonas. Next base: position 8,439 of record JBBRZH010000044.1, on the reverse strand, counting down.
CTGCACTGTGATGGTGGTCACCGCGACTGGACGATCGATGCCGGACTTGCCGCCTTTCGCCGCCGCCTGATCCCTGCCACAGCCCATCAAGACCAAGCTGGACGCGCAAGCGAGGAGAGCGCACCTCAGGACGACCCGCTTCAGGGCTCTTGGAGACGTCATCATTAGGGACCGCATCAGGCAATCGGTCATTTTAACGGCCCCCTCGTGATGGCGACCGTGCCGTCAGGCCTGGTCGACCGTGTCAACCTGCTGCGCCCTGATGCGTCGCTGACCAAGCCATTCCGCATGAAGTGGCCTTCGACTACCCGCAAGAGAGGCTAATGCGTTGGCAAATCACGGCGATGCGCGATCGGTTCGGTTGTGGGCTGCTCGGCAAGGGTGCAACGGCATGTTGAATTGGATGGACAGGCACGGGCTGGCCGGCCCGAAAACTGGGCCGCACTCTGATGGCGATTGGCGGCCGCTTCGTGCTGCCCATTGCGTTGATCGGGGATGGATCGCGGCCCAGCAACCCACCCTCATCGGCCAAGCCTCTGCGCTGGTTTAACGATGCCCTGTTGACTGGCATGGGTGCAGAATCCATCCCACCTGTCTTCGCCCACGCCGCTTGACCTTCCCTCCTGACACACGGAACCTGCCATGACCATCCACGACAGCATCCTCGACACCATCGGCCGCACGCCGGTCGTGCGCCTGCATCGCATCTCACCGGCCAATGTCACGCTGTATGCCAAGGTCGAGTCTTTCAACCCCGGCGGTTCGGTCAAGGATCGCCTGGCGATGGCGCTCATCCTTGCTGCCGAATCAAAAGGCTTGTTGAAGCCCGGCGATACCGTTATCGAGGCGACTTCCGGCAACACAGGCGTCGCATTGGCGATGGTGTGCGCGGCACGGGGTTACAAATTTGTTGCTGTGATGTCCGAGACCTTTTCGATGGAGCGTCGCAAACTGATCCGTGCCTATGGCGCGAAGGTCATCCTGACCGCTGCCGCCGAACGCGGCACGGGCATGGTGCGCCGGGCGGGGGACCTGGCCAAGAAGCACGGGTGGTTCCTCGCCAGCCAATTCAACAATCCCGCCAACCCCGCCTATCACCGGCAGACCACGGCGGCGGAAATCCTGCGGGATTTCGCAGGGCGCCGGCTGGATTACTTCGTCACCGGCTGGGGCACCGGCGGTACTTTGACCGGCGTCGGCGAAGTGCTGGCGGTGGCACGCCCCGAAGTGAAGATCATCACGTGCGAACCTGCCGGTGCCTCGTTGCTTGCGGGCAAGGACTGGGCGCCGCACAAGATCCAAGGGTGGACACCGGATTTCATTCCCGACGTGCTCAATCGCAACATCGCCTCGCAGATCCTGCCCATCGACGACATCGTCTCCCGCGACACCGCGCGCCGACTGGCGCAGGAGGAAGGCATCTTCGTCGGAATTTCGGCCGGCGCGACAGTCGCTGCCGCACTGGAGGTCGCGAAGTCGGCGCGCGACGGCGATGTCATCCTCGCGATGCTGCCCGATACGGGAGAACGCTACCTCAGCACCTTCCTGATGGAAGGGATGAACGAGGGATCGGATGACGAGTGGCTGGCCGGTTTGTAGCGTCGGCGCTGGCCCACCGTCGCCTTCGCGCATAGCGCGATTGCAGTCCACTGCAGAGTGGCGGCCCCCGAATTGTCGTTGATCACGACGACTGACTCGTTGCAGTGTGGTCACTGCGATTTCAACATCGATTCCGTGAAATGCAAAACGCCGGCGTTGGCCGGCGTTTTACTTTCAGCGTGCGGGAGACTACACGCTTCAATCTCCCCATTGCCCCATCGCCGCCAGCCCATTTTCGCGGGCCCGACCGTGCACGATCTCCTGCGCCTTGCGCACGTTGCCAACCAGATCCTTCGACCAGACAGCAAGTGCCGCCGACTGCATGGCACGGCCGTATGAGAACGACAGCGGCCACGGATTCGGGCCCATGCGATTCATGGCATCAAGATGCGCGGTGGCGTCCTCGTCGCTCTGTCCGCCGGAAAGGAACACGATGCCGGGCAGGATCGCCGGCACCGTGGTTTTCAGGCACATCAGGGTGGATTCGGCAACTTCCTCGATCGACGCCTGCTCGCTGCAATCCTTGCCCGACACCACCATCGATGCTTTCAGGATGGTTCCCTCCAGCATCACGCTCTGCTGGTACAGCGCATCGAACAGCGATCGCAACACGACTTCAGTCACTTCAAAGCATGTTTCGATGTCGTGTGAGCCGTCCATCAGCACTTCCGGTTCGACCATCGGCACCAACCCCTGCTCCTGGCATAGCGCCGCGTAGCGCGCGAGCGCGTGGCTGTTGGCCTCGATGCAGCTTCCCGATGGGATGTCTTCGCCGATGTTGATCACCGCGCGCCACTTGGCAAATCGTGCGCCCAAGGTGTAGTACTCCTTGAGTCGTTCGCGCAAGCCGTCGAGCCCTTCGGTCACTACTTCGCCGGGGAATCCGGCAAGTGCCACGGGGCCTTTGTCGACCTTGATGCCCGGGATGATTCCGTTGTCGCGCATGAGCTTGGTGAACGGTACGCCGGCCCTGGTCGACTGGCGGATGGTTTCGTCATACAGGATCGCGCCGGAAATATGCTCGCCCAGCCCAGGTGTCGTCAGCAGCATTTCCCGATACGCGCGACGGTTTTCTTCCGAATCCGGGATACCCACGCCATCGAAGCGCTTCTTGATGGTGTTGTTGGACTCGTCGATCGCGATGATGCCCTTGCCGGCGGCAACCATCGCCTGGGCGGTTTCGGCAAGTTGTTCGATGCTCATGTGGGTTCGGCCGGAAGCTGGTAAGAGGGGAATTATAGCGGCCTGACGATATGAAGCCATGAAGCAGGGCCGGTTCTAACCCGCACTGGATATCTTCATGGCGGGTTTACACCCGCCCTACTGCTCACCAAGTCCTTCCGCCATGCCATCCGTCCCCACCTGCAGTAACCGCAATGTATTCGTCGCGCCGTGGTGCTCCATGTGATCGCCGCTGGTGATGACGATCCTGTCGCCCACGGCCAGCAGGCCTTGGTCGAACAGTTGCTTCAATGCCTCGCGGGCGGCTTCACGGGTGGCCAGGCCACGGCTGTCGAAATCAATCGGGAAGACATCGCGCATCAGCGCCATCCGCCGACGCGCGCCGACGTGGCGTGAGAGGCCGAAGATCGGGACGTTGGAGCGGAATCGCGACAGGTAGCGCGCGGTGCCACCAGACTCGGTCATGGCGACAATCGCACGCACGCCGATATGTTCGGACAGGAACATCGTGGCCATCGCGATCGCCTGGTCGGCCTGTTGCAGGTCGCGTTGTTCCTGTTCGAAGTTGGTGTTTGCCTCGAACTGCTTTTCCGCGCCGATGCAGATGCGCGCCATCGCCTCGACCGCCTTCAATGGGTATTTCCCCGCGGCCGATTCCTGCGACAGCATCACCGCATCGGTGCCGTCGATCACGGCGTTGGCAACGTCAAGCACTTCGGCGCGCGTCGGGATCGGACTGTCGACCATCGATTGCAGCATCTGCGTGGCGGTAATCACCACGCGGCCTTGCGCCAGGGATTCGCGGATGATTTTCTTCTGCAGGCCAGGCAGCTCGGCGTCGCCAATTTCAACACCAAGATCGCCGCGCGCCACCATCACCGCGTCGCTGGCCTGGATGATCTCGGTCAGGTTTTCGATTGCTTCGGCCCGCTCGATCTTGGCCATCAACGCCGCATCGCTGCCGTGGCTGCGTGCAATCGCGCGCGCCTCCTCCATGTCGGCGGCATTGCGACAAAACGACACTGCGATGAACTCCGCGCCAAGTTGTGCCGCCACGCCGATCAGTTCGCGGTCGCGATCGGTCAATGCGCCGAGAGACAATCCGCCGCCAAGACGGTTAAGGCCCTTGCGATCCGACAAAGCGCCGTCGTTGAGGACGGTGGTGACGATGCGCTCGCCTTGCACCGATTCGATCCGCAACTGCATCAGGCCGTCGTCGAGGAGCAAGGTGTCGCCGGCACGCACGTCATTTGGCAGGCCGAGATAGCTGATTCCGACTTCATGTTCGTTTCCCGGCGGCGCATCGGTGCGCGCCACCAGGTCGAAGCGGTCGCCCGCCTTCAGCTGCACGCGACCGGCGGCAAACTGTTCGATGCGCAGCTTTGGCCCGGGAAGATCGGCGAGGATGCCCACTTCGACCCCGACCCGCTCGGCCGCATCGCGCACGGCCTGCGCACGCGCCACCTGCGATGACGGATCGCCATGCGAAAAATTCAGCCGCACGACATCCACGCCCGCTCGCAACAATGCATCCAGCATGCCTGGCGGATCGGTGGCCGGCCCGAGGGTTGCGAGGATCTTCGTGCGTCTGCGGTGCGTGTTCATGGCAAGCTGTCTCCTCATTCAACGCTAGCACAGCCACGCAACTGCGCGATGACTGCGGCAACAACCAATAGCAACGGAGCACGGCCGTAACGAAGTGGCCACACAGCCCCCCATCGATATCGCATCCGTTCTGGCCGCTTTGCCTGCCTTCCCGCAACTGGAAGGCAAGCGTGTGCGTCTGCGCGGGCCGCGCAGCGAAGATGCCGATGCCTTGTTCCAGTTGTTCGCCGACCCACGGGTAATGCGCTACTGGAGCCGCCCGCCAATGACGACACGCCGCGAAGCCGAAGGGCTCATCGAGGAAATCGATGAATCCTTCGCCCTGCGCACCAAGCTCAACTGGGTGTTGACCCTGCGCAACGACGATGTCGTCATCGGCACGTGCACGCTGTTCCACTTTGAACCGCGCCATCGTCGCGCCGAAGTTGGCTACGCGCTGCGATCCGACCATTGGAGCCGCGGCATCGCGACAGAAGCGGCAACGGTGGTGCTTGCCTGGGCCTTTCGCGTGCTTGGGCTGCACCGGATCGAAGCCGACATCGATCCTCGCAACCGGAATTCACGCAAGCTGCTTGAGCGGCTTGGCTTCGCCAGTGAAGGAGTCCTGCGCGAGCGGTATTTCGTCGGCGAGGAGACCAGCGATACGGAACTGTTTGGATTGCTGGCAAGCGATTGGACGACGCGGCCTTCGTAGGAGCAATTCAGCCGCGACCGTCCACTACCCGCGGGAAACAGCGCATGACTGCGCCCATTCCACGACGTGACAACTAGCCGCGCGTCCTGAGTGCCGCGACTGCCGGCAATTCCTTGCCTTCCAGGAACTCCAGGAACGCGCCACCGCCAGTTGAGATATACGACACATCGTCGGCGATGCCATATTTGTCGACGGCCGCGAGGGTGTCTCCGCCGCCGGCGATGGAGAACGCCGGCGATTCCGCGATTGCACGCGCCAGGGTTTCGGTGCCAGCGCCGAACGCGTCGAACTCGAAGACGCCAACCGGACCATTCCAGACCACGGTGCCAGCGTGTGCGATCAGCTCCGCATAGCGCTTCGCGGTGTCCGGGCCGATGTCGAGGATCAGATCGTCATCGCCGACTGCATCGACCGCCTTGATCGTGGCCGGCGCATCGGCGGCGAACCGCGTCGCGACCACCACATCGGTGGGCACCGGGACCTGCGCACCGCGCGCGCTGGCGTCGGCCATGATCTGTTTCGCGGTGTCGACCAGGTCCATTTCCACCAGCGACTTGCCAACGCCATGACCCTGCGCGGCGATAAAGGTGTTGGCAATGCCACCGCCGACGATCAACTGGTCGACCTTGCCGACGAGCGAAGACAGCAGTTCCAGTTTGGTCGAAACCTTGCTGCCCGCGACGATCGCCAGCAACGGCCGTGCTGGATGCTCGAGCGCCTTGCCCAGCGCATCGAGTTCATCCATCAGCAGCGGACCGCCGCATGCCATCGCGGCATGGCGGATCACGCCGTGGGTCGATGCCTGGGCGCGATGCGCGGTGCCGAAGGCGTCCATGACGAACACGTCGCACAGCGCCGCATACCGTTTCGCCAACGCGTCGTCGTCGGCCTTCTCGCCGACGTTCATGCGGCAGTTTTCCAGCAACACCAGTTGTCCGGGCTGCACATCGACGCCGTCGAGATAGTCGCGCAGCAACGGCACGTCGCGATCAAGCAGTTTCGACAAGCGCTTGGCCACCGGCGCCAGCGAATCGCCTTCGCTCCACTGGCCTTCCTTCGGCCTGCCCAGGTGCGACATCACCATCACCGCAGCGCCAGCATCCAGCGCACGGCGCAGGGTCGGCAACGCGGCGCGGATGCGCAAATCCGAGGTGACGTTGCCCGCGTCATCCAGCGGCACGTTGAGGTCCTCGCGGACCAGTACGCGCTTGCCGGTGAGGTCGAGGTCGGTCATGCGGATGATGGGCATCTTGGATCCTGCGGCCGGGGATTGTGCCGCGTATTGTCCGCAGCACGGGCCGCGCAGGCAAACCGGTGCGGACTCCGGCTTGTCCATCGACGTCGGCTGGCGGAACCAGGCACGGCGTGACATCCGCTACTGCGTTGCGGCCACGCATGGCCTGTAAGCTCTTGTCACGAGCCAATGGGGATTGCCATGACGTCATCACCCGCCTCCGCGCCTCGCGGCGGCCTGCCTCGCGTCGCTTGGTCGCTGCTGCTTGGACTGGCACTCGCACGGCTGCTGTTGCACCTTCTGACGAATGGCCAGTACGGGTTCCATCGCGACGAGCTGGCGGTGCTCGGCGATGCGCACCACCTGGCCTGGGGCTATGTCGCCTATCCGCCGATGACCCCGTTCCTCGCGCACGTTTCGATGCAGCTGTTTGGCGATTCGCTGACCGCCTTCCGCGTCTTCGCTGCCGTGGCGCAGGCGCTGGTGATGTTGATGGCTGGCCTGGTCGCGCGGGAACTCGGCGGGCGTCACCTGGCGCAGGTCGTGGCGGCGCTGGCGTCAGCGTTCTCGCCATTCTCGATGCTGCAGGGTAGCGAGCTGCAGTACGCCGGCATCGAATGCGCCTGGTGGGTAATCGCGGCGTGGATGCTGTTGCGACTGGCCAATGGTGGCGACCGTCGCTGGTGGCTCGGTGTCGGCGCAGCGATCGGCCTGGGCATGCTGACCCGCTACACGATGCTGGTGTGGTCGGCGGCGCTGGCGATCGGCATCCTCGCCACGTCCTTGCGACGACAGCTTGCGACACCCTGGCCGTGGTTCGGCGCTGCGCTGTCACTGCTGGTGTTCGCGCCCAACGCATGGTGGCAGTGGCAGCACGACTTCATCTATCTCGATTTCGTGCAGCACATCCATGCGCGCGATGTGCGCATCGGCCGCAGCGACGGGTTCCTCCCGCACCAGTTACTGGTCGGCGCCAGCCCGTTGACCGCGCCGCTGTGGATCGCAGGCCTGCTGTGGCTGGTCTTCGCGAAAGCCGCTGCGCGATGGCGCGTGATGGCGTGGCTCTACCTCGTGCCGCTGCTGTTGTTCCTGTTGACCAAGGCGCGCGATTACTACATGGCACCGGCTTATCCGATCCTGCTGGCTGCTGGTGCGGTGGCAATGGAAGCGGGAATCACGCGCCTGCGTCCCTGGGTTTCGATCCCGGCACGTGCGGCCGTTGCCGTGGTGCTTCTAGCCGCGGGGGCAAGCACGGCGCTGATCATGCTGCCGGTGTGGCCGGTGAACTCGCAAGGCTGGAACATCGCCCGCAAGTACCACCACGAGTTCACCGAGCAGATCGGCTGGCCGCAACTCGTCGCACAGGTGGCCGGCGTGTACCGTGCACTGCCGCCGGCCGAACGCGTGCGCACCGCGATCTACGCCAACAATTACGGTGAGGCGGGCGCGATCGACCGCTATGGTGCGCAATACGGATTGCCGCCTGCGATCAGCGGCATCAACTCCTACTGGTATCGCGGCTATGGCACGCCGCCGCCAACCACGGTGATCGTGCTGGGCGACGATGCGGGAGGTATCAGCGACACGCCTGCCACCTGCACGCTTGTCGGCAGGATACGTATCCCATACGGCGTCGAGAACGAGGAAAGCAGTCATCCCGACATCTACCTCTGCCGCGACCTGCGCATCGATTGGGCGAAGGCCTGGCCGCACATGCAGAGCTTTGGTTGACAAAAAAGCCTCGAAAACTGGGCTTTTTTCAGGGCGGTTCACCAGATGCAAAGCCGCCCCGACCACTTCTCTTCCATGGAACGGAGCAACGCTGGCTTGATGCACCGCGACGGGTGAAACGCCTGCCATGGGTCGCAAGTCGGCCCGGCGCGCGGCATCGGCTAACATGCGTCGGCAATGTAGCGCCTGCCGGCGGAGCTATTTGGGAGTACTGATGCGGGCATTCTGGCAACAGCTCAAACGCCGCAAGGTGATCCGCGTGGCGATCGGCTATTGCGCGTTGAGCTGGCTGCTCGTGCAGGTGGCCGCGACGCTGATCCCGGCCTTCGACATCCCGATCTGGACTTTGCGGCTATTGATCCTGCTGCTCGCGATGGGCTTCCCTTTTGCCCTG
>JBBRZH010000043.1:0-16234 GCA_038236935.1 Lysobacterales bacterium | reverse complement strand
CTGGACTACTGGCGTCTGCAGTTGGGCGACACCATCACCACCGTCGGTGCGCAGACTGTGTTGAACGCCTGCTACCAGAACAACGGGAGTGCGTTCTGCCCGCTGATCCACCGCGGTACCGATGGCCAGATCAACTTCATCAGCCAGCCGACGGTCAACCTCGGTCGCCTGGATGCGAAGGGCTGGGACTTCGGTGCGCATTACAAGCTGCCAAGCACTGCCTGGGGTGCGTTCACGTTTGGTCTTGACGCCACGTATCTTGCCCAATGGGACAACGACCAGGACACCACCTCCAACCTGGATGCCGTCATCCACGTTGCCGGCCACTACAACAAGGACTACGGCAACTACGCCCGCCTCCGTGGCCGCGGCACGATCAACTGGAGCATGGGTGACTGGTCGGTGGGTTGGCGCACACGTTATGTCGGCAATGTCGATGTGGGCAATGCCGATACGCGTCAAGGCTCCAGCGCTGACGCATCTTGCGGATTGGATGCGTTTGGCAACCCGAACCAGTTCTGCGGCGTCGAGCTCAAGTACGGCGGTTATGCGATCCACAGCCTGAACGTGGCGTACCACCTGCCGTCGATCAACTCGACCTTCGAGGTTGGTGTGGACAACCTCGCCGACAAGCTGCCGGCGAAGTTCTACCAAAACAACGTGCTCAACGCCAACGCGGACGTGAACACGTATGACACGATCGGCCGCTACTACTTCGCGCGTTACACCGTGAAGTTCTGATCCAAATCGTTCATTGTTAGACTTGGGGGCCGCGCGGCATGCCGCGCGGCCCTTTTTCATGGCGAAAGCATGAGCCAATCACTTTTCGATGCTGCGGTGGCCGCCTACCAGGCAGGTCGTTATCCGGACTGCGAGCAACTCTGCCGCACGGCGCTGCACACCCGCCCCCACGATGAGGACCTGCTCGTCCTCCACGCGATGGCGTTGCAGGCGTACGGACAGCTCGATGCTGCCGCAGAGGTTTTTCAAACGCTGACCCAGTTGCGTCCGGAAGTGGCGGAATACTGGTCCAATCGTGGGCTGATGCTGCGGCACGCAGGACGCCTGGACGAAGCCGAGGCCATGTTCCAGCACGCGCTTGGCTTGCAACACCCGCCACACGATACCTTGGTCAATTACGGGCTGCTGTTGCGGGACATGGGCCGCATCGCCGATGCGCGCCACCGATTCCTTGATGCAGTCGACGTCCAGCCGGATTCCAGCGAGGCCCGCATCTATGCCTCGTTGACCTGCCTGGAGTGTGGTGATACTCGCCGCGCTGAGGCGCTGATTCCCCCTGCATCCGCATGGGACCTGTTGGATCCGGATTTGCGGGGTGATCTCACCAAGGCACTCATGCTGCTTGGACGTGTGGACGACGCCGAACGGATTCTCGCGTCGGATCCACTTCTGGACCACGATGCGGTTGCGATGGTTCGGCTGGCGTCATTGCACGAACGGACAAATCGCGTGGCAAGCGCACGCGCGCTGATGGAGCGCCTTCGACCCCACCTCACTGACGGTGGAATTGAACTCAAGATCGACGCAATGGCATTGGAAGGGGCTCTCGCGTTGCGTGAAAAAGACCATGCCCGCGCCACGGATGTCACAGAGTCGCTCCTTCAGGTCGGCAAGTTGCCACCCCAGACCGAGGCGACTGCTCGCTTCACCATGGCTCATGCCGCCGACAAGCAACACCTGGTCGATGCAGCAATGGCACAGCTCTCATTGGCACACGCCATCCAGTATCGTGCCGCCGCCGCGCTGGAGCCGGAAATCGCCGCATCGATGGAAGAACCCCTGCGCATCGCAGCCAAATGGCTGCAACCGGATGAAGCACGGTTTCCACAGGAATCCGAATCGCCATCGGCCGACCAATCTCCCGTCTTCATCGTCGGATTTCCGCGCTCCGGCACGACCATGCTTGAACAGATGCTCGACGCCCATCCCGCGTTCGTGTCGATGGACGAACGCATCATCATCCAGACCTGCGTCGAACGGATGGAAGCCAAAGGCTTCGACTACCCGCACCAGCTCGATCGCCTGGGCGCGGAGGATCTGCAGGAATTGCGCGCGCTGTACTGGAAGGAGGCTGACAAGGTCGCCGCTCGCGCCGAGGGCCAGGTCCTTGTCGACAAGAATCCATTGAACATGCTGCGCCTGCCGATGATCCGCCGTCTGTTTCCCGCGGCGCGGGTGATCCTGGCGTTGCGCCATCCCTGCGACGTCATCCTCAGTTGCTACATGCAGAACTTCCGCTCGCCGGCTTTCATGATCCTTTGCTCCACTCTGGAACGGTTGGCCAAGAGCTACGTCAATGCGATGCGGTTCTGGATCCACCACCAGCCACTGTTGTGCCCGGATGTCCTGCTGCTGCGTTACGAAGATACCGTTGGCGATTTCGCCGGGCAGGTCGAGCGGATCGCCGACTACCTGGGGATCAGCGAGCGCCACCACCTCGCCGACTTCGCGGCGCATGCCGCACGCAAGGGCTACATCAGCACGCCCAGTTACGCGCAGGTGACCGAGCCGGTCAATTCACGGGCCGTCGCGCGATGGGAACCCTACCGCGCGTACTTCGAACCCCTGTTCCCGCTGCTACGCCCGGTCGCCAGTCACTGGCGCTACGCGCTCGAGGCCGACACGTAATGCAATCGCTACGTGATTACATCCGCACTTACGATCACGCGCTCGACGAAAATTTTTGCGCCAAACTGATCAGCGGCTTCGAAGGAATGATCGACCTGCAAAGTCGCAATGGCAAAGGGATCCGCCCCGGCCTGGAGAACAGCGCCTGGACGGAAATGGACATTGGCAAATTGGCTGACAAGGCATTCCTGGGTTTCTTCCTTGCCCAGATCGAACAATATCTTGCCCGCTACAACAGCGAGGTCACGCTGCACATCCCGGTGCCGATACGACCGCGAACCGACCGGCTGATCCTCAAGCGCTACCGCGCCGGGGGCGATGAAGTCTTCGAACCGCATTTCGATGCGCTCGACGGTAGCAGCGGCCGCTACCTGGTGTTCCTGTGGTACCTCAACAACGTCGCCGAAGGCGGAGAGACGGAATTCTGCGACCTGGACCTCAAGGTTGCCCCACGCACGGGACGATTGCTGATGTTCCCCCCTTACTGGATGTTCCAGCACGCCGGCCGCGCCCCGATCAGTGGCGACAAGTACATCCTGTCGACGTATCTGATGTTCTGAGCGCGTGACGTAAGAAGCGTGTGGTGGACGTGACGTCAGTGGATCCCGGCGCGCACGTTGAAGGCGCCGATGCGCTCGACCAGATCCTTGAGCGCGGCGCATTCCTCGGGGGTGAGATATGGATTCCAGGTATCCAGGATCAGCACCACCCGCCGCTGGTCGGTCCGGTTCCAGGCCTCGTGCAGGAAAGTGTCGTCGAAGGTGATACAGCGGCCTTCCTGCCATGCATGCTCGGTGCCACCCACCACCAGTTTGCAATCGCCTTCCGGGATCAGAAGTGGAAGATGGGTCACCACACGGGTGTTGGTGACGCCGTGGTGCGGCTTGATGTGGGTCTGCGGCGCCAGCACCGAAAACAGAACCTCCGGCGCATGCGCGGCGACCTGCGTCAGCGGTATGCCGGCCAAGGCACGCGCGGTGTCGGGACACGCCGCATGGTTCTCGGCGAAAGGCTCGGCGTGACGGTAAAAAAAGAAAGCATCCCACGCACGGCTTCGTGGGTCGCCACCCAGGTAGGCTTCTTCGGCGCGTTTGTCCTCGATCTCCAGGAATGGCATCAACGCGCGCTGACTGTCGAGCACCGCATGTAATTCCTGCTGGATCGCAGCGGTCGCCGCTTCCAGCACGGGATACCACGGGAACTGCGCACGATCGAAGAACGGCGTGGGCGGCAGCCCCGGCATCCAGAAAAACTTGGGTTGCTGGCGCGGGTCACCTTCGGGACGGTCCTGCGTGCCTAGGTAGATCTGCAGGGCCTCTACCACCCGCGCCATGCTCTGGGGTCCAAAGGCATCGATATGGGGCTGCAGGACGCGCTCGAACAGCGACTGCCTACCAGCATCGATCACATCCATCGCACGTTTGACCCGTTCGCGCATGGCTGGTCCGGTCGAAGCATCGCTCAGCCAGCGTCCTTGGCGTTGCGCATCATTGACGGCCCGGAAATACTCGGCCACGGCGGCATCGACGTCGTGTTGCAGGTCCAGGCATTCGGCATAGGACAGCCGCAATGCAAAATCATGGGGGCGAATCGCCAGCGCCGAAACGAACATCCGCGCAGCCGCTTCCAGGTCGCCAGCCTGCCGCTGACACATGGCGAGCGCGGCCTTGATTGGAAAGGGGGCGTCGGGCGCATGCGCAGCATCGGTCAGCAGATCCACGGCTGCATCGACTTTGCCGCTGGCCATCAACGCAGCTGCGCGCAACGACAGGAAATCGGCATTGGTCGGCTCGGAGTCGAGCAGGGTCGCGCTGAGCTCCAGTGCCCGCGACAATTCCCCCGCTGCCATGCTTCGCTCGATGTCTTCGCGTAGCGACACCACGGTGGTACTCAACAAGATGCCTGGGCTAGCACACCCGTAATCCGCCGTTGCTCATCCTTCAACACCTGCGGCATGCGCGGCCCGTATTCTTCGAGGTACTCACCAATGCTGGCGAATTCGCTGCGCCAGCCTTCGCGGTCGTAACCGAACAATTCATCGCGGGCGGCATCTGCCAGCGTCACCCCGTCGAGGTTGATCTCTTCAATGATGGGCAGCGAGCCGATCGGCGTTTCGACCGCGCCGGCCTTGCCTTCGACGCGCTTGATCATCCATTCCAGCACGCGCAGGTTGTCGCCGAAACCCGGCCACAGGAATCTGCCGTCCTCGTCCTTGCGGAACCAGTTGACGTGGAAAATTTTCGGCAGCTTGGCGCCATCGGTATCCAACGACAGCCAGTGCGCGAAATAATCCGCGAAGTTGTATCCACAGAACGGCTTCATCGCCATCGGGTCGCGGCGCATCACGCCAACCGCGCCGGTCGCCGCCGCAGTGGTTTCCGAACCCATCGCCGCACCAATCAGCACGCCATGCGTCCAGTCGCGGGCCTCGAACACCAAGGGCACCAATGACGCGCGGCGACCACCAAACACGATCGCGGAAATCGGCACGCCCTGCGCATCCTCGGCCTTGGGTGAATAGCTCGGGCACTGTGTCGCGCTGACGGTGAAGCGTGAGTTGGGATGCGCAGCCGGGCGCTTGGCGGGGTCATACGGCTCGCCGCGCCAGTCGGTGACCGGCACCTGGCCGTTGTCGATGCCTTCCCACCACGGCTGGTTGTCCGCGGTGAGGCCGACGTTGGTGAAAATCGTGTCGTGCTGGATCGACGCCAGCGCGTTGGGATTGGATTTATGTGACGTGCCCGGCGCGACACCGAAGAAGCCGGCTTCCGGATTGATCGCGTACAGCCGGCCGTCTTCGCCCGGACGCATCCAGCAGATATCGTCGCCCACCGTCCAGACTTTCCAGCCATCCTGGCGATAGCCATCGGGCGGAATCAACATCGCAAGGTTGGTCTTGCCGCAGGCCGAGGGGAAAGCCGCGGCGATGTAGTGGGTCTGGCCTTCCGGGTTTTCCAGGCCGAGGATCAACATGTGCTCGGCCAGCCAGCCTTCCCTGTGCGCCTGGTGCGACGCGATGCGAAGCGCATGGCATTTCTTGCCCAGCAGCGCATTGCCGCCGTAGCCGGAGCCGTACGATTTGATCGACAGCTCGTCCGGGAAATGCATGATGAAGCGGCGGTTGGGGTCAAGCTCGCCGATCGAATGCAGGCCTTTTACAAAGCTACCCTCGCGCTCGATCCTCGCCAGCGCCGCCGCACCCATGCGCGTCATGACCCGCATGTTGGCGACGACATAGGGCGAATCGGTGATCTCCACGCCGCAGCGCGACAACGGTGAATCGATTGGACCCATGCAATACGGGATCACGTACATCGTGCGGCCGCGCATGCAGCCGTCGAACAGGCCGTCCATCCGCGCGTGGCCATCGGCCGGCGACATCCAATGATTGTTGGGGCCGGCATCGTCCTCCCGCGAGGTGCAGACGAAGGTCAGGTGTTCAACGCGGGCGACGTCGTCAGGATGGGAGCGATGCAACCAGCTGCGCGGATGGGTGACCGGATTGAGCGGAATCAGGGTTCCGTCGGCTTCCATCCGCGTGGTGAGATCGGCGAACTCGCTGTCGCTGCCGTCACACCACGCAATGCGATCGGGCTGGGTCAGCCTCGCGACCTCCAGCACCCACTGGTTCAACTCCTGCAGGTTGCTACCCACGGTTTGATCCAGCATCGGGCGATCCAGGGTTCGCGGCTGAGCAGTCCCCTTGCCCTGCAGATCCGGCTCGCGCTTGGGCGAGCTGTCGAACAACGAAGTCACTGCGTTCAAAATACGGTCCTTTCATTTGGATGTCGTGCCGGCCACGTCGTCAGCCTGCCGGGGAATCAGCGTGGTCATGACATGTTCGACGTAGGCTTCGAATTCGTCGTGCTGCAAGCGTGGCTGATGCAACTGCAGGTTCAACTGCAGGAAGCCGACATAGGCCGCATACGCCAGGCGCGCGCGCTGTTGCGCATCGGTGCGGCTCATGCCTGCCTGGCGCAGGGAAGCCGTCAGGTAGTCAAGCCGCCGTTCGGACACCCGCTCGATCACCGGCTTCACGATGGGATGGTCCAGCGCCTTCAGCAGCTCGCTGTAGATGATGTGGCTCTTGGCCTCATGCGCGACCACCTGGAATAGCGCGCGCAGGCGTTCACGTGGGTCGGGCACGGCCTCGACCGAGCCGAACACCGTTTCCTCCTCGACGTGCTCCCAGCGCTCCAACGCCGCCTTCAACAACGCATCGCGGGATGGAAAGTGCCAGTAGAAACTGCCCTTGGTGACGCCCAGCCTGCGGGCCAGCGGTTCCACCGCGACGGCAACAAGGCCGCTTTCGGCGATGACTTCCAAGGCGGCCTGCGCCCAGTCCTCCGCACTGAGGCGACCACCGCGGTCGGCGACTTTTCCCGGTGGGTTGGCGACCGTAAGTGTCATCACTCGAGTGTATCCATACGCCAGCGTCGAGAACAGTATGTGCCGGCTGCGGGCAGGATTGACAGGCTGCGATCGGCGTATCCATACTTAAGCGTATGGAGCTCTAAGGCTCGCTGATCGCTCCTGCAAAGTTGCACGAGGGAGAAGCGCGTACATCGTCTGGTACGGGCGGCCAAGAGCGTTGCTCGTCAGAAAATTCACTGGCTTGGCGTGTGATTCCAATGTAGCTGGCAGTACCTTCACCCTGATTCATGCCTTTGCGGCATGACGGTGACACAAACAAACGAGAACCCATGATGAGTATCGCAATCCCCTTCCTTGCCCTGCTCCTGGCTGGCGCCTTTGCCGCCTATCACCGGATGCGGCTGGCTGTCTGGGTGGCGATCGCCGCATCGCTGCTGCTGGCGGGTTGGTGGCTGGGCGCCAATCACGTCGCGACAATTGTCGCCAGCCTGCTGCTGGTCGTCATTGCGGTGCCGCTATTGGTACCGGCATTCCGCAAACCCTGGATCACGGCTCCGCTGCTGACGTTCTATACGAAGATCCTGCCGCCGCTGTCGGACACCGAACGCACAGCCCTGGAAGCAGGAACGGTCGGGTTCGAAGGCCAGCTGTTTTCCGGCAAGCCGGACTGGAGCCAGCTGCTCTCGCAACCCAAGCCGGCATTGACTGCCGAGGAGCAAGCCTTCCTCGATGGCCCATGCGAGGCGTTGTGCCGGATGACCGACGACTGGGACATCAGCCATGTCCGCGCCGACGTGCCGCCGGAGTTGTGGGCGTTCATGAAGGACAACAAATTCTTCGGTCTCAACATTCCGAAGGCTTACGGCGGACTGGGCTTCAGCGCGCTGATGAACCACAAAGTCATCCAGAAGCTGTCGTCGATCTCCTCCACTGTCAGCACGACGGTTGGCGTGCCCAATTCATTGGGGCCGGCCGAGCTGTTGATGCATTACGGCACCGAGGAACAGAAACAGCATTACCTGCCGCGACTCGCCGATGGCCGTGAGGTCCCGTGTTTCGCGCTGACCGGGCCCTTCGCGGGTTCCGACGCCACCTCCATCCCCGATGCCGGAATCGTGGCGATGGGCCAGTGGAACGGTGCGCAGGTGTTGGGCATCCGCCTGACCATGGACAAGCGCTACATCACGTTGGCACCAGTGGCGACACTGATCGGCGTGGCGTTCCGCATGTACGACCCGGATGGCCTGCTCGGCGACAAAAAAGACATCGGCATCTCACTGGCCCTGGTCCCGCGCGAAACGCCGGGACTGGAGATCGGCCGTCGTCATTTCCCGCTCAACAATCCGTTCCAGAATGGTCCTGTCCGTGGCGACAACGTGTTCGTGCCGCTGTCGCAACTGATCGGCGGCGAGGATTACGCCGGTCGCGGCTGGCAGATGTTGATGGAATGCCTGTCAATCGGCCGATCGATCACGCTGCCCTCGATCGCCAGCGGTGGCTCCAAGATGGCGGCGTGCGTCACCGGCGCCTATGCGCGCATCCGCAAACAGTTCGGATTGTCGGTGGGGCGTTTCGAAGGCGTCGAGGAAGCGCTCGCGCGCATCGCCGGCAAGGCGTACACGATCAGCGCGCTGGCGCAGGCCACCGCCGCGGCGGTGTCGCGCGGCGAAAACCCGGCGGTGCCATCGACCATCGCCAAATACCATTGCACCGAGATGGGTCGCGAGGTCATGCGCGACGCGATGGACATCCACGGCGGCAAGGGGATCATCCTCGGCCCGCGCAACTATCTTGGCCGCGCGTGGCAGGCGTTGCCGATCAGCATCACGGTCGAGGGCGCGAACATCATGACGCGCAGCCTGATGATCTTCGGGCAGGGCGCGATCCTCTGTCATCCATGGGTGATGAAGGAAATGAAGGCCGCACAACTCGAAGATCCGGTTGAGCGCATCAACGCCTTCGACCACAACCTGTTCGGCCACATCCGCTTTGCCATCTCCAACGCGGTGCGTGCGTTCTGGTTCGGCCTGACGTCGTCCATGATCGGCAAGGCACCGGGCGACGATTACACGCGCCGGTTCTATCGCAAGCTCGATCGTTATTCGGCTGCCCTCGCGGTGATGGCCGACACCTCGATGCTGCTGCTCGGAGGCAAGTTGAAGTTCAAGGAATCCTTGTCCGGGCGCCTGGGTGACGTGCTGAGCCAGCTCTACATCTCCTCCAGCCTGCTCAAGCGTTACGAGGACGAAGGCCGCCCGGTCGGCGACCAGCCATTGCTCGCGTGGGCATTCCACGATTCGATCAACAAGATCGAGACCGCGCTGTCCGGCGCGTTGCGCAATTTCCCGATCCGCCCCGTTGGCTGGCTGCTGTGGCTGCTGATCTTCCCCTTGGGACGGCGCGCCCAGCCCCCCAGCGATCGCCTCGGCCATCGGGCCGCGTCCCTGTTGATGACGCCCTGCGATGCGCGCACGCGCCTGGCCGAAGGTGTGTTCCTGACGCCGGGCGAACACAATCCGGCCGGGCGCATCGATAGTTACCTGCCGCAGGTCATCCTCGCCGAACCGGTGGAGCGCAAGTTCCTCAAGGCGCTCAAGGGCAGCGACATCCAGGCACTTGGATTCGAGGCCCAACTGGACGAAGGCGTGCGCGGAGGCTGGATCACCGCAGACGAGCGCACCCAGCTTGAAGGCTTGCGCGCGATGACGCTGGACGCGATCACGGTCGATGACTTCGAGGCCTGGGAACTCAGGTCGGCGGGATATCGGAGCGAGCCTGGCAACGAGAACAACGTCGCCAAGCAGGCGATCACCAATGCGCGCGTGGCGGCTTGACGACATTTCGCCGTCAAGCCGTTTGAGGTCTTATTTCGCGACGGCCGAGCGCAAGGTCAGCCGCGAAATTTCAGGTGGCACGCGGAAGCGGAACGGCAGGATGCTGGTGCCGATTCCCGGCGTCACGAACAACTGGCGGTGGTCGTAAAGGATCGGGCCGGCAATGAACTTGCCGAAGCGCATTGACGGTTGTCCAGGCAACACGTTGACCTGCCCGCCGTGGGTGTGCCCGGCGATCACCAGCGATGCACGCGCCGGCATCTTCCGGAAGATCTCGGGGTTGTGCGTGATCGCAATGACTGGCGCGTCATCGTTGACCGTCGAAAACGCACGCGGAATGTCCGGATGGCCTTCCCACAGATCGCCAACGCCGACCAGCCACAGCTTGCATCGGCCAAATGAAGTTTCCGTTGCCGTGTTCTCCAGCACGGTGATGCCATCGGCTTCCAGCGCGTGTCGAACCAGCGCGCCGTTCTTCCACCAGTCGTGGTTGCCGAGCACGGCGTATACCCGCTTGTGTGCCAGCAGCGGCTTGAGGTGCTCGGCGACGACTTCAGGCGTCACGTATCTGCCCAACAGCACCTTCAGGATGACGTAGTCACCGGCGAGGATCACGACGTCGCTGTCGCTGGCCGAAAGCTGTTGCACGACGCGATCGAGCTTGTCGACGCCATTGCGCGGCGAGCCGGTGTGCAGGTCGGCGACGACATCCACGCGCAAGCCATCGCATTGCGGCGCCCAGTGCGGCAAGGCGATCGTGTAGTCGCGCTGGATCAGCCGGCCGGGCTCCCAGAAAAAGCCCCATCCCAGGAACACGAAGGTCGCTATGGTGACCAGCCAACCAAAGACCTTGCGCAAACGTCGCCGGCGCAGCTCGCGATATGGCATCAGGTGCGATGCGCTCATGGCGTGACCCAGGCGTGGTTCATTCCGGCGCGGAACCGTGGATGACCTGGCCACCTTTCATGACGAAGCCGACATGTTCCAGCACGCTGACATCGGCGAGCGGGTCGCCGCTGACCGCGATCATGTCGGCGTAGGCACCCGGCTTGATCGCGCCCACCTTGTCCTTCCAGCCAAGCAGGTCTGCGGCATTGATGGTGGCCGAGCGGATCGCTTGCAGCGGCGTCATGCCCCACTGCACTTCCTTGGCGAACTGCTTCGCATTCCAGCCGTGCGGATAGACGCCGGCATCCGTCGCGAAGGCCATCTTCTCGCCAGCCTGCACCGCCTTGCGGAAATTCTCGCGCTGCACGCGACCGACCAGCTTCTCCTTTTCGATCTGTGACGGCGGCACGCCCAGCTTGGCGTATTCGGACAGGATGTAATCGTCGTTGTAGATGTCGAAATCCAGGTAGGTGCCATGTTGCTTCGCCAGCTTCAGGCCCTCGTCGTCGATGAAACTGGAATGCTCGACCGAATCCACGCCGGCGCGGATGGCCATCTTGATCGCCTCGGTGCCGTGCGCGTGCGCAGCCACCTTCTTCCCCCAGCGGTGCGCCTCGTCCACGATCGCGTCCATCTCCGCCTGTGAATACTGCGGCGCACCCACCGATGCTTCGTTGCTGAGCACGCCGGCACTGGCCATGAACTTGATGACGTCGGCGCCGTGCTTGACGTTTTCGCGCACACGCTCGCGCACGGCGTCCACGCCATCGGCGACGCCGGTCACGCCCTGGAATTCGACATTGGGCGCGAAACCGGTGGTCCCATCGACATGGCCGCCGGTGGCGCCGATCGGCAAGGTGGCGACCAGCATGCGCGGCCCCTGGATCAACCCACGATTGATTGCGTTGCGCAAAGAGACGTCGATATAGCCAGGGGCGCCAACGTTGCGCACCGTGGTGAATCCGGCATCCAGCGTGCGCTTGGCGAACGTCGGTGCCATGACCGCTGAATCCATCGGCCCCTGCGTCAGCGCGTCCTGGTAATAGTTGCCCGTACTTGTGGTCGGGTCTCCCGTCAGGTGCACATGCACGTCGATCAGCCCCGGCAGCAGCGTCTTGTCGCCGAGCTCGAGCACCCGCACGCCTGTCGGTGCCGTGCTGCCGATGGAGACGACATGGTCGTCCTCGACGAGCACATACGGGTTCTCGATCATGCGGCCGCTTTCCACATCGAGCATGCGTGCGGCATGCACGACCAGGCGCGACGGAGGCGCTGCAGGCTCGCTGGCGCGGGCGTCCTGGATGTAAGCGGCAGAGACGGTGAGTGCGGCGGCAAGCAGGAGGTTTGAGCGCATGACGGGAATCCTAGGGGAGTCCACGTCATGATCTCATGCACGTGCAGCCGGTCCTCGGAACATCGATCCCGCGCCTGCGGCATAGTGGGACAACAGGCACGATGACTGGGGGACGGACGTGTACGACTTCATCATCATCGGCGCAGGCTCGGCCGGTTGCGTGCTCGCCAACCGGCTCAGTGCCGATCCTGCCGTGCGTGTCCTGCTGCTCGAAGCCGGGCCGCGGGATCGCCATCCTTTCATCCACATGCCGGCGGGGCTGGCGAAGATCGCATCCAATACCCGGATCAACTGGAATTACGACACAGCACCCGAAGCAGGGCTCGATGGCCGTGCCTTGTGGTGGCCGCGCGGAAAGGTGCTTGGCGGTTCGAGCTCGATCAACGCGATGTGCTACGTGCGCGGAGTGCCGGGCGACTATGACGGCTGGGCCGCATCGGGTGCCAACGGATGGGACTGGGCCTCGGTGTTGCCGTATTTCAGGCGTGCCGAAGGAAACACGCGCGGCGCCGATGCCCTGCACGGCGGCGACGGTCCGCTGTCGGTGTCGGATCTGCGCCATGTCAACGAACTGTCGCAGGCCTTCGTGCAGGCCGGGGCGCAGGCGGGCTATCCGCGCAACGATGATTTCAACGGGCCACGCCAGCAGGGGTTTGGCCTGTACCAGGTGACGCAGCGCGACGGGGCACGCTGCTCATCGGCAGTGGGCTATCTGGATCCGGTGCGCAAGCGCGACAACCTCACGATTCGCACGAACGCGCTGGTGTCGCAAGTCACCTTCGACACGGCACCCGCTGGCCGACCGCGAGCGAGTGGCGTGAAGTTTTCCGCGGCCAGCGCGGTGCACCATTCGCGCGCACGTGAAGTCATCATCTGCGGTGGCGCGATCAATTCACCCCAAGTGCTGATGCTCTCGGGAATCGGCCCGTCACGGCAACTACGTGACTTGGGAATCGACGTGGTGGCGGACCTGCCCGGCGTCGGCGGCAACCTGCAGGACCACCTCGACATCTGCACGTTGCAGCATTCGACGAAAGCCGTCACCTACGACCAGCTGAGCGACCTGAAGGTGGCCTTCGACTATTTCCTGCGTGGTCATCGCGGGCCCGGCACCAGCAACATCGCCGAAGCCGGGGGCTTCGTGCGTTCGCGCCTCGCGCCGGACGAACGCGCGGACATCCAGCTGCATTTCATCCCGGCGATGCTCGACGATCACGGACGCCATCGATTGCCTGGCCACGGCTATACGCTGCATGCCTGCTTCCTGCGTCCACGCAGTCGCGGTCGCGTTTCCCTGGTCTCTGGTCATCCGAGGGACAAGCCGCGAATCGAAGCGAATTACGTCAGCGACGAGGCAGGCTTCGACCTGAGGATGATGCTGGAATGCGTGAAGCTGTCACGCGAGCTGCTTGCACAGGCAGCGTTCGATCCATACCGCGGTGCCCCGATCTTCCCCTCCAGCGACCACCTCAGCGACAGTGAGCTGCTCGCTTTCATCCGCGCCAAGGCCGAAACCGTTTACCACCCTGTCGGTACCTGCCGCATGGGCCGGGACGACGATGCCGTCGTCGACCCGCAGTTGCGCGTCCACGGCGTGGATGGCCTGCGCGTCGTCGACGCGTCGGTGATGCCGAGCTTGCCTGGCGGCAATACGAATGCCCCCACGGTCATGATCGCGGAGCGCGCCGCGGATCTGCTCCGGGTCAACGCCTAGACAGGGTCAATTCCTCCTGCGGCGCGGTGGTGAGGCCTGCCACCCCGCTACGACCGGCACGATGATCGCCAGCACGATGGAAAGCGTGACCGGGGTTGGAAGTCTTGTTGCTACAGCCTCACTGTGCGGGACGTGACGTCGCTTTGTTCATGCAAAGTGAAAATCAGGCGCTATGATCGGACGGCAGCATCACCGTAGGAGCCATCGTCAATGAAAACACCGCCGATGGAAGCTTGCTCCAATCAAGAATTCCTGAACACCGCAGTGCCGGGGCAGAAGACCGCTTCCAGGTTCGCCAGGGCGCGACTGGCCACGCTGGCATTGCTGCTGCCCCTGGCATTGGGTTCGACTGCACAGACGTCACTGCGCTGGACCAGTCCTGCGCCACAGGTTGCCCCGATTGCGGCATCCAGCGTGGCGCCATTCGGCAACGCATCGGTGGATGGCGTGTCCGAAGCGGGGACACCCGCTTCCATACTGCCCCCCGTCAGTGCAGCGCATTCGATCGCCTACGTTCCACCGCCGCGCCAGCTCATGCCGCTGGCGCCCGGGTTCGACGTCCACCGCTTCGAGACGATGGCGCAAGCACTGGTCGCCAACCAGCGAGTGCCCGGTTTGGCCATGGCGATCGTCAAGGACGGACGCATCCTGACGGCGCGTGGTTACGGCATCACCGATGTCCGCGCGGCTGAACCTGTCGACGCGCATACGGTGTTCCGCCTGGCATCGCTGTCCAAGTCCTTCGCGGGCGCCGTCACCGGGCTGCTGGTCTCCCAGGGAGCATTGCGCTGGGATAGCAAGCTCGTTGACTACATGCCCAACCTGCGCCTGTCCGATCCGACCGCCGCGCAGGAAATCACCGTTGCCGACGTGCTCAGCCATCGGGTCGGCCTGACCCACAACACCTACGATCGCGACCTGGAAGGCAACGTCGACTACCACAGCCTGGTGCAGAAGCTTGCCTACGCGCCGATGGCGTGCCGACCGGGTCAGTGCTACGCATACCAGAACATCGCCTTCGCCATGATTGGTGAGGTCCTGTTCGCGGCGACTGGGCGCTTCTATGGCGAGACGCTCTCCAGCCGCATCTTCAAGCCGTTGGGCATGAACGACGCCAGCACCGGGCTTGAAGGCATCGAAGCCAGCCCGCGCTGGGCCAAGCCGCATGTTCATGGCGGCGGCGGCTGGGTGTCGCTGATGCCCAAACCAAATTACTACCAGGTGTTGCCGGCCGCTGGTGTCAACGCCAGCATCAGCGACATGGCGCAATGGTTGATCGCGCAGACAGGTCATCGCCAGGATGTGCTGCCCGATTCGCTGCTGGCCACCCTGCATGCCCCGCTGATCGATACCCCTACCGAATTGCGGGGATCTTCATGGCGTGGCGAGCGTCTCAATGCCGCAGGTTATGCACTCGGCTGGCGCGTCTACGACTACGCCGGCCATCGTGTCGTCTTCCATGGCGGCGCGGTGCAGGGCTATCGTGGCGTGGTGGCGCTGGTCCCTGAAAGCGACCTTGGCATCGCGATCCTCTGGAACAGCGAAAGCGGATTGCCGAGCGGACTGATGCCGACGATCCTCGACACTGCGTTGGGCCTCACCCCACATTGGCTTGATGGCAACACGCTGGGCGAAAGCCTGTACGCGCGTGATGCGGATGACGCCCCGGGCGTGGGCGCGTCGACCTCGGAAGCCAAGCCGGAATAATTTTCTCGTAGTTCGTTTGACCTTGATCCATCGAATCGTATTTGATGCGGCGTCCCGCCCGGTACGGTTTCGAAACGTGCCGATGACAATCGCTTGCCTTCATTGCGGTACCTGGCTCGCGGCGCGTCGTGTGCAGTCGTCGACCAAGTCCGATCGCGGCGCCCCATAAAAAAACTCCCTCCCCGCCTGGGCGTGCGGAAAGGGAGCTTGATTACAGCTAATCGGTAATGCGAAACAGGCTTGCTGATCGCAAGCTTCTTACATCATTGGCGCCGGAGCCGAGGGCATGGCCATGGGGGCCGCCCTTCTTTTCGCCGGACGCTTGGCTGCCTTCTTCGCAGCAGGCTTCCTGCCCGCCTTCTTGGCGGCCGGACGCTTTGCTGCTTTCCTGGCCGTCTTCTTGGCTGGACGCTTGGCAACCTTGCGGGTTGCCTTCTTCGCGGTCTTCTTTGCAGCCTTCTTGGCCGGACGCTTGGCGACCTTGCGGGTTGCCTTCTTCGCGGTCTTCTTTGCAGTCTTCTTGGCCGGACGCTTGGCGACCTTGCGGGTTGCCTTCTTCGCGGTCTTCTTTGCAGTCTTCTTTGCAGTCTTCTTGGCCGGACGCTTGGCGACCTTGCGGGTTGCCTTCTTCGCGGTCTTCTTTGCAGTCTTCTTGGCCGGACGCTTGGCGACCTTGCGGGTTGCCTTCTTCGCGGTCTTCTTTGCAGTCTTCTT
>JBBRZH010000042.1:0-16592 GCA_038236935.1 Lysobacterales bacterium | reverse complement strand
CATCGCCAAGTCGCTGGGATTGCCGATCGGGTTGACGCTGGATGACGGTCCGAACATCGCGTCAACACCGCTGTACGGCCTGCGTCGCGTGCTGGTGGAGCAGACGATGTCGGTCGCTGACATCGCGCATGAGATCACGTTGCGCAATCGCTCCATCGTGGATGACGATCGCCCGGTAAAGGCGATGCACCTGGACCTGGATTACATCTACGATCCAGATCCGGCACAGCAGGAAAAAAACCTCGGGCAGTGGCTCGAACGCATCGTTGCGATGGGAGTGAACACCGTTTACCTGCAGGCGTTTTCCGATCCCGATGCGAACGGGGCCGCAGACGCCGTGTATTTTCCCAACCGACACCTGCCGATGCGTGCAGACCTGTTCAATCGCGTTGCATGGCAGATCTCCACCCGCACGCCGGTCAAACGCGTCTATGCGTGGATGCCGCTTCTGGCATGGCAGCTGCCCGCTGGCGAGCCCGCCGCAAACGACAAGGTCGTGACCTTGCCCAACGTCGCCAACCACCTTGCGATGGGCTATCCACGATTGTCGCCATTCTCGCCGCGGGCGCGGCAGGTCATCCGCGAGATCTACGACGATCTCGCGCGCTCATCGACCATCGACGGCATCCTGTTCCACGACGATGTCACGTTGTCCGATTACGAGGACGCCAGCCCTTGGGCGCTCAAGGCATACCGAAAGTGGGGATTGCCGGCGTCGGTCACCGGGATACGCGCCAACAGCGAGATGATGGCGCGCTGGACGCAGCACAAGACGGCCTACCTGGACGCGTTCGCTGCCGAGCTCGCGCAACGCGTGCGCGACCAGCAGCCCGGGTTGAAGAGCGCGCGGAACCTCTATGCTCAGGTCGTGCTGAATCCGCACTCGCAGGAGTGGTATTCGCAATCGCTGGCCAGCTCGCTCGCCAATTACGACTACACCGCGATCATGGCGATGCCTTACATGGAGCAGGCACCGGACGCGAACGCATTCCTGCGAGAGGTGGTCGACAAGGTCAGTGAACATCGTGGTGCGATGAAGAAGGTCGTGATCGAGTTGCAGACGGTCGACTGGCGTCACGCGGACCAGCCGATCCCCGGTACGGAGCTTGCCGATGACATCCGCAACCTGTATGCCTGGGGCGTGCAGAACGTCGCCTACTACCCGGATAACCTGTTCAAGAACAATCCCGATCCCGCGCTGCTGCGTCCGGTCTTCGATACCAAGCCCAACAAGCCGCCGATACCTGGCTCCATGTTGCCCATGGCGAAACCTTCGGTGATTCCGGCGCATGCCGCCAAGCCGTCGGCGATCAAAACGCCTGCGGTCACGACCCCTGCAGTCACGGCGCCTGCAGTCACTTCGCACCCCGTCACGCCTTAGTCGACGATGTTCATTGCGCTGCTCCACACGGTCTGGCTCAGCCTTCAGGGGTTCGTCTACTACTATCCATTGTTCATGTCCTATCTATGGATGTTGGGCGCAGCGTTGTTTTACTGGCGCAATGAACGCCGTGGCGCAAATGCCGCCCAGCCAATGGCACGTGACCAGATGCCGCCCGTGAGCATCCTCATCCCCTGCTTCAACGAAGGTGCGCATGCCGAGGAAACCCTGCTGCATGCACTTGCGACCGATTACCCGGAGTTTGAGGTGCTTGCCATCAACGATGGCAGTCGCGACAACACCGGTGCCATTCTCGATGGCATGGTCGCCTCGCATCCAAGGCTGCGCGTCGTGCACATGGACAAGAACCAGGGCAAGGCGATGGCCTTGCAGAGCGGCTGCCTGCTGGCCAGGCACGAGTTCCTGATCTGCATCGATGGTGATGCGTTGCTCGATCCATCCTGTGCGTCGTGGATGGTGCGTCATTTCATCGAAGATACCGACGTCGCCGCCGTCACGGGCAATCCACGCATCCGAAATCGCTCCACGTTGTTGGGGCGACTGCAGGTGGGCGAATTCTCATCGATCGTCGGCATGATCAAGCGCGCCCAACGCAGCTTCGGGCGACTGTTCACGGTGTCTGGCGTCATCACCGCATTCCGCAAGTCGGCGTTGCATGACGTCGGCTACTGGAGCGCGGACATGCTCACGGAAGACATCGACATCACCTGGAAGCTGCAGCGTGGCGGCTGGGACGTGCGTTTCGAACCGCATGCGCTGGTCTGGATCCTGATGCCGGAAACGCTCCGAGGCTTGTGGAAACAGCGGCTGCGCTGGGCTACTGGCGGTGCGCAGGTACTGATGAAGAACATCAACGTCCTCCGCCACCCCAAGCAGAACCACCTGTGGCCGTTGCTGCTGGAACTGTGCCTGAGCATGGTGTGGTCGTACGCGCTGCTCGCGATGACGGTGATCTGGCTGTTGGGACTGGTGTTGCCACACGGCATCGTACCGCTGGTGGGATCTCCGTTGATTCCACGCTGGGGCAGCGCATTCCTGGGCATGACATGCCTGCTGCAATTCGCGATCAGCAAGTGGCTCGACAGTCGCTACGACCATGAACTGGGCCGGAATTATTACTGGATGGTCTGGTATCCGCTCGCCTTCTGGCTCATCAATATCGCCGCCACCGTGGTGGCATTTCCGCGTGCGCTGATGGTGCGCGGGACGCGTGCCCGCTGGGTCAGCCCCGACAGGGGTGCGCATCTGCGCAAGCGCAATACGACACCCGCATCGGGAGACCCTCGTGCCTGACAGGATGATCATCAATGCCAGGCGTGAGCTGGGTTGGCGTAGCCGCCTGGTCTCGGACGTGTTGACCGCATGCTTGTGGGCAGGATGGGTCCTGTTGTGGATACCGGTGTTCCGGAAATTGCATGAAGTCATCCGCCTGCATCTTGATTTCGGGTTGGCGACGCGTGAAGTGCTTGATACGGTGACTCCGATTTCGCTCGTGCATTCGATGGTGGCCTTGCTGGGGACAAGCGGGTTGCTGCTGCTGTGGTCGTTGTTGCCAAAGCGACGCGTGGGCGAAGCGCATGAGGCCCGCACGACCCTGGATTACGCGCGTTACTTCCAGCTCGATGAAGCGGACATCAATCTCGGCCGCGAAAGCCGCATCTGCATCGTCAGCCATGACGACGATGGCGCGATGACCGGGATCGAGGTGAAGCTGCAGGATGGGGCTTGTTGATGAAGCTTCAAAGTGAATGATTCAAGCCAGCGGGTCGAACAACAATGAGCTCTGCATGGCAATTCCAATTTCATCCACGAAACCGGACAGTCCCACGCCGACCAGTCGATAACGCGTGCGCGATGGCAAGGCGACGCGCAATCTCAGATCGCAGGCGTGTCGGGAAAACTCGTCCAGAGACATCGGTCGCTCGTCCGGCGTCATGCTGCGTGTCAGGATGCGGAAATCGCTGGTCTTGAGCTTCAGCACCAGCGTGCGGGCGACGCGGCCGGGATGCTGTTCGCGTTCGCGCAGATAGCCACTCCATGCTTTTTCGGCAAGCCTGCGTATGTGCGGTGCAAGTTCCGCCAAGGGCAGGTCATGCTCCAGGGTATCTTCGGCGGAGACCTGCAGGGTCGGACGCTCGGACACCACCGGATGCTCGTCGATGCCAAGCGCGAGTTCGTGCAGTCGCCGGCCCCAACGGCCGAATCGTCGTTCGAGATCGTCCAGCCCGAACGCGCGCAGATTCCCCACCGATGCGATGCCAAGGCCTGCAAGTTTCGCTTCCATGACCTTGCCCACGCCGGGCAAACGACCCACCGGCAATGGCGTCAGGAAGGCATCCACCTGATGCGGGCGGACCACGAATTGGCCATCGGGTTTGTTCCAGTCCGAGGCGATCTTGGCAAGGAATTTGTTGGGTGCGATGCCGGCAGATGCGGTGAGGTGTGTTTCTTCGCGAATCGCCGCACGAATGGCATGTGCCGTCGCGGTGGCGGAGGGTAGGTCGTTTTTGGGTGCCGTGACGTCCAGATACGCCTCATCAAGCGACAGGGGCTCGATCAGGTCGGTATGGCGCGCGAAGATCTCGCGGATGTGCCTGGACGCCGCCTTGTAGCGGACGAAATCCGGCGGCACGAACACGGCCTGCGGACACAGACGCTCGGCGCGTATGGCGGGCATGGCCGAGCGCACGCCGAACACGCGCGCCTCGTAGGACGCTGCGCAGACGACCGAACGGTTTCCGCGCCACGCGACGACCACGGGCCTGCCGCGAAGCGACGGGTCATCGCGTTGCTCGACCGACGCATAGAACGCGTCCATGTCGACGTGGATGATCTTGCGTCCGTTCACCGCCAGAACGGGATGACGTAGGCGTCGCCGTTGTCGGGATCGGCGACGGCACGACGCACTCGTAGTTCGTGTCGTCCGGCCGCAAGCGCGCGGATGTCGATCATTGCCACCATCGCCGGACGGTCCGCACGCGCGTCACTGCCAGCGTCGTAGTGCACCCCGGGCAACGGCTGGCCATCCAGCACCACGGCATGTATGCGCGACAAGCAATCGAGGACGGCGATTGGGCGACTGGCGTTCTTGGAGCCCGCGCAATCGCGATGCAACGCCACGTCGTCCTCGCCGGGCCGGAACGGCACCACGAGGCGCAGGTACGGACCAGTGGCGACGACGTCGTCCAAGTAGGGCACGACGGGATCGTGGACCAGATCGCGCAGCGCATCGTAATGGGCGGCCTCCAAGGTGCGTCCACGCGCGGCCGGGGGATCGGGGAACACCTCGTAGTTTCCGATATCGCCTGGCGATTGCAGGAGCTTCAGCCCAGCCATCACTCCCAGCGTTACCGGGAGGAACACAGCCATCATCGTCAACATCGTACGACGCTCTCCGCCATGGCTTGCCAACAGCCCGAGCGCGTTGTTGCCGCGCCCGAAACCGAATCCTCGATAGACGCGAAACAGCCTTGCCATGACGCGCGCCGCGAGACCATCGGGCGACAACCGCGCGCCATATCGTCGGTCGATCGTGGTGATGGCACCGATCGGAACCGCCACCAGCAGGGCGCAGAATGCGAACACGTTGGACGTACCCGGATGCAGTCCCGCAGCGCTCAGCAGCGCGATGCTGATACCGAACAGCACCGCGATCAGCAGCGAGATCGACAGCAGCATGCTGGCCATCATCACGCCAACTGCGAACACCGTCGTCGCGCGGTTATCAGCGCGATCAATGACCGTCGCGGCGTCGCGCCCGATACTGGCTTCGACCGAGCGCTGCACCGGACCCATCCTCAGGCGTTCCCAGCGCACGCCATCCGGATACACCGAATGCATTCCGACCAGCGCGATCCACTGCGCGCGCAGCAGTAGATGCAGCGAAAACGTCCCGGCGAGGATCACCGTGGCGCTCTTCAGGTAAACGTACATGAGCTTCAGCGGCTCGCGCCATTCGCTGTCGAAGCGCGGCAGCAACCGGAGCAGCACGTCGTCGAGCAGTCCAGGCAACTGCAGCATGGCAAACACGGCCACCCCGGAGATCAGCAGTTCGACCTCCCAAGTCGGTGTGGTGTGCCGTGGCAATGCATCGCTGGCGAGGCCGTCGTCGGGGTCGTTCTCGGGCTCGCTCATGGATTCCTCCCGCTGCGGTGATGCACGCAGGCTGGCAAGAAGTGGCGCGACACGCAACCAGCGAGCACAGCGGCACCCAGCACCAGCACCCGGAACTGCTCAGGCGACGGGATCACAGGCACGCGCGATTGGCATCGCGCTGTTGGCACTGCTGCAGGTCATGCAGCAGGCGTGCGCTGAGGAGCCACCACTGCGGCTGGTATCAGTCTTACTGGATCGTCCAGCCGCCATCCACGTCGATGGTATGCCCGGTGATGTTGCGGGCAGGCGGCGAGATCAGGAATGCGGTGATGCCGGCCAGCTCGTCGAAACCGATGAACACGCCCTTGGGCATTGGCTTCAGCATGACGTCGCTGATGACCTGGGATTCCGGGATGCCACGTGTGCGCGCCTGGTCGACGATCTGTTTGTCGACCAGCGGCGTCTTCACGTAGGTTGGACAAATCGTGTTGATGGTGATGTCGGTGTCGGCGGTTTCCAGTGCGATGACTTTGGACAAACCCAGAAGTCCATGCTTGGCCGCCACGTAGGCACTCTTGTAGGGGCTGGCGACCAGCGAATGGATCGAGCCGATATTGACGATCCGCCCGAATCCACGCTCGCGCATTCCCGGCAACACGGCGCGCGTGAGCCGTGCGACACCGACCAGCATCACCTGCACCAGGAAGTCCCACTTGGCCATCGGGAATTCTTCCAGCGGCGCCACGTGCTGCAGGCCGGCGTTGTTGACCAGCACATCGACCGGTCGGGTGGCTGCTGCAAGCGCCGCGGCGACGCTTTCGTCGGACGTGACGTCCAACGGCAATGCTTCGGCTGAGCCTCCAGCGCTGCGGATTTCGGCAGCGACCGTTTCCGCCGCATGGCGGTCGATGTCGGTCACGATCAGATGGTGCCCGGCGCGGGCAAGCTCCAGGGAAATGCCGGAGCCAATCCCGCTGCCGGCGCCGGTGACGAGGATGCAACGCGCAGTCGTGACGCTAGCAGTCATGTCGGGAAGGTAAGCTGATGGGCTTACAGTGTGCCGCGTCCACGCAGGTTTGGCATGCCGTGGCCTCCCATGAATGATTACGTCCGAAGGCTCCACCATGAAACAACGCCATTTTTCGATGTTGCGCGAGTTCCATCTCGCTGACTGGTTCACGCTGGCCAATGCCTTCTGCGGGACCGGCGCGGTTTTCGCCGCGATGCGCTTCCTGCAGGATGGGGTGGTGCCGGGATTGCTATGGGGGATGGCACTGATCCCCGCAGCCTTCGTCTTCGACGCGCTGGACGGACGCATCGCGCGCTGGCGCAAGGTCGCCTCCACGTTGGGGCGCGAGCTGGATTCGCTGGCGGACGTCATCTCATTCGGGGTCGCACCTGCCGCGCTCGGCTATGCCTGCGGCCTGCAGGGCGGCTGGGACTGGGTGGTGCTGTCGTACTTCGTCGGCTGCGGGGTCAGCCGGCTGGCGCGATACAACGTCACTGCCGAGTCCCTGTCGGGAGACGAGGGCAAGGTGAAATATTTCGAAGGCACCCCGATCCCGACCAGTGTGGTGATCGTCGGGCTGTTGGCGCTCGCCGCTTTCCAGGGCCACTTGGGTAGCGGCCTCTGGGGCGGTGCTACCAGGCTGGGTCCCTGGCTGCTGCATCCATTGGTGCTGGTCTATGCATTGTCGGGATCACTGATGATCAGCAAGACCTTGCATATTCCAAAGCCATGATGAGCTACCGAATGCAGGACATAAGGAGACAGTCATGAGCACCCAATGGCCGGGCGACTTCGATGCGCTGGCGCGTCAGTATTGGGCGAGTTGGGGCGATGCGATGCGCGGCGGTGCTGCGGGCAACGGACCGGCTGGTGTCAACGCCACTCCGAATTGGCAGGATGCGGTCGACTGGTGGAGCAAGCTCGCGCATGGCGGAGGCGAGGACGCCAATGCCGCCGTCCAGCGCTTCAATGCGCAAACACGTGACTGGTATGGACAGATGCAGCAGGTCGCCGCGCAATTCGCGG
The DNA here is from genome assembly GCA_038236935.1 of Lysobacterales bacterium. Lineage (GTDB taxonomy): Bacteria > Pseudomonadota > Gammaproteobacteria > Xanthomonadales > Xanthomonadaceae > Cognatiluteimonas. The sequence goes on along the minus strand of JBBRZH010000042.1, from coordinate 9,060 downwards.
GACGCGATGCCAAGCCTGTCGATGTCGCAAGCGAATGGAAACGCGCGCTGGGTGGTCTGGGCGAAAATCCCTTTTCCCGGATGTTCGGCGCAATGAGCGGGCAGGGTGCGCAGGGGTTGGAGAAGTGGATCGAGGATGCTGCCCCGTATCTGGAAGCCTGGCGGCGCGAGTCCAACACGATGCTGGGAATGCCGACGTTCGGCATGGGCCGCGAGCAACAGGAGCGCTGGCAGAAACTTGCCAAGGCGCAGCTTGAGTACCAGCAGCAGGACGACGCCTACAACGCCTTGATGCTCAAGGCGGCGCAGGACGCGTACGTCGCGTTCGAGGACAAGCTTGCCGAACGTGAAGAACCCGGACGGCAACTGACGACTGCGCGTGCGTTGTTCGACCTGTGGATCGACGCCGCCGAGGAGGCTTACGCCCGGATCGCGCTGTCGCCGGAGTTCCGCAAGGTTTACGGCGAGCGCGTCAACGCGCAGATGCGATTGCGCCAGCGCGTGCAGGGCGAAGTCGAGCAGATGTGCGCGATGTTCGGCATGCCGACGCGCAGCGACCTGGATGCCGCCTTCCGCAAAATCGATGCGCTCGAGCGTGCATTGCGGAAGATGCGTGATGAACTGACAAGCGCCGCCGATGCCCGTGCGCAAAAAACATCACCTCCGACGACAACTGCAAAGCCGAATCCGACGCTGCAAAAAGCGAGCTCAAGGCAGCGAAATGCGAAACAGCCGGCAAGCAAGAAGATTCCCGCGACAGCACCTAAAAAATCCGCTACAGGCAAGTCGAAATGAATGGCCCACTGAACTTCACTCCGCAAGGCCTCGCGCAGGAAGCCATGCAGTTGCAGGCCAAGCTCGCTGCCGGCATTGGGACGCTGCGCGAGGTTGATGACGTCGATTACGGCATCACCAAACGGGAAGAAGTGTGGCGCGACGGCAAGATCGTGCTGTATCGCTTTCGCGGCGACACCGAACCGACCGCGACCATACCGTTGCTGATCAGTTATGCGCTGGTCAACCGGCCTTACATGGTCGATCTGCAATCAGATAAATCCATCGTCCGAGGCCTGCTCGCGCGTGGCGAGGACGTGTACATCATCGACTGGGGTTATCCGGACCGCTCGGATCGTTTCCTGACGCTGGAAGACTATATCGAGCGCTTCCTCGGTGGCGCAGTCGATCATCTGCGTCGCACGCACAAACTGGATGCGATCAACCTGCTTGGTATCTGCCAGGGTGGTGCGTTCTCGCTGTGTTACGCCGCGTTGCATCCTGGCAAGGTGCGCAACCTCGTGACGATGGTCACGCCGGTGGATTTCCATACGGACGACAACATGCTGTCGGGTTGGGTACGCGAGCTGGACGTTGACCTGATGATCGACACGCTCGGCAATATCCCGGCCGACGTCATGAACCACTGTTACCTGATGCTCAAGCCATTCCGCCTGAACCTGCAGAAATATGTCGGGCTGGTGGATATCCTCGACGACAAACATGCCGTCGAGGATTTCCTGCGCATGGAGAAATGGATCTTCGATTCTCCCGACCAGGCGGGCGAGGCTTTCCGGCAATTCATCAAGCAGTTCTACCAAGGCAACGGCTTCGTCAATGGCGGCATCAGCATCGGCGGCAAGGACGTGCACCTGGGGCTGATCGAGATGCCGGTATTGAACATCTTCGCCGAGCAGGACCACCTGGTGCCGCCGGCGTCGTCGAAAGCCCTGAAAGGACTGATCGGCACGAGCGATTACACGGAGCTGTCGTTTCGTGGTGGGCATATCGGCATCTACGTCTCAGGGCGCGCACAAAAAGAAGTGCCGCAGACCATCCACGACTGGCTGGCGAAACGCTCGCGCTGATGCGTCCCATCCTGCATGGACTCGGCATGGTGTGGACGTTGCCGAACACCGTGCTCGGCCTGATCGCGGGTATTGCCGGTTGCTGTGCAGGCGCACGTATGCATGTCAGCCGAACCGAATTGGCAATCGTATTCAACCGCATGCCATGGGGGCCGGGTGGTGCGTTGACACTCGGCAACACCGTCCTCCACACCGGCGATTCTCTGCAGTGCCCGTGCTTCACCTATGCGCATCGTGCAGGGCACGCGCAGGAGCCGGCGATCATGCTCGCCAACCACGAACGCGGCCATGTCTTGCAGTACATGGCATTGGGGCCGTTATTCCTGCCGCTCTACTTCCTCTGCGGCGGTATCAGTGTGAGCAACCGATTCGAGCGCGCGGCGGATCGCTATGCGCAGACGGGACGGGGCTGGTGGCCGTGGTGACAGGTCCGGCTCAACGCCGGGTCACGGCAGTGGTGATACTGGACGCCAGCTAGCTGAGCATTTGGTTGAAGGTCCCTTGTCGACCGATGGCGGAAATGGCGAGCCGTCTGCTCTGGAACGTACCCATTCCATTGGGCCAGCCCCTTCAGGTCCGCGGGCAGGAGCCAGCCGACGTGTCATCCGTGTCCCTTTCACCTTATTGCTTATGTATTCGCCAATTGGGGCTGTACGAAGAACGGACTGGCCCCGGGAAAGGGGCAGGTCAGAGGGATACACTCGCCATCAGGACCTACGAAGTATGTCCTTGCCCCGGAATAGGGGCAGGTCAGGCTGTCACCCTACTCCATGCGATCGGGGAAATCTGGCAAATGGCGACCTTCAAAGGCAATGCTTCGCGCTTTGCGCAGCACCTCTGGCCCACGCTTGGCATGCTCGTCGTTTTTGCTGCGGGTTTTGTGGTCTATGTTCGTGCGGAAAAGCAGATCGATAGCGCTAATGACGCGCGGCAGAGGGCGATCCTGCTGGCCGACGAATTGCACCAGTCGTCGGACGACCTTACCCGCATGGTCCGCACCTATGTCGTGACCGGAGATCCCCTCTACAAGACTTACTATCAGGAAATCCTCGACATTCGCGATGGCAGGAAGCCCCGTCCAGTAGCTTACGAAAATGTCTATTGGGATCTCGTGTTGGCCGACCCAGGTCGGCCGCGGCCACTAGGTCCGGCTATTCCATTGCTGGAGTTGATGAAGAGTGCCGGGTTCACCGACGTGGAATTCGCAAAACTGGCGGACGCCAAGGCAAATTCCGACGCGCTCACGGGCATTGAGTTTTCCGCGATGGCACTGATTGAACCGCCCACCCCCGCGACCGAGGCCAATCGTCTGCTCGCGATCAGGATGCTGTTTGACAGGGCCTATTACCGAGCCAAGGCCGGCATCATGCTGCCGATCAGCCAAGTGAACGCCATGGCGGATCAGCGCACCCTGGAGGCTGTCCAGGCCAGCAAGCAAAATGCCAAGCGCTTACGCCTGGCCTTCGTCGCGCTGGGTGCGTTGCTCATACTGCTTCTCTGGAGAGCACAACGAACCCTGCGTGCAATCCTGGGCGGGTCGGTGAAGGAGCTGCACACGGGCATCGCGCGACTTGGCAGCGGGGATTTTTCATCCGCCGTGCGGGTAGAAAGGGGCAGGGAAAACAGTGTGCTTGGCTGGTTGTCAGAAACGCAAATAAACCTGGCCAGGATTGATGCTCAGAAAAAGGATGCCGAAGCAAGAAACCGGCGTGTGACCCAACTCTACGCCGCATTGAGCCAGTGTAACCAGGCGATCGTGCGCTGTGCCAACGAAGCGGAGCTATTCACGGATATCTGCCGCATCATGGTGAACTTCGGTGGCATGAAAATGGCATGGATCGGCGCGCTTGACGAACAGCGCCAGCAGATAAAGCCAGTGGCTTCTTTTGGTCCCGGTGCGGAGTATCTGGAAGATCTGCAGATATCGGTGGATGCCGCCGAACCAACAGGACGCGGGCCGATCGGTTCGGCGTTCCGCACGGATCTTCCGGTCTGGTGCCAGGACTTCCAGAAGGACCCCGGCACCGCGCCCTGGCACGAGCGCGGTTCTCGATTTGGGTGGGTCTCAGCAGGCGCCCTTCCACTCCATCGCAATGGCGTGGTCAGCCTGGTCTTGACCGTGTATGCCGGCGTGTGCGACGCCTTCGATGAAGAGGTGCAAAGGCTGCTGGTAGAAATTTCGATGGATACCGACTATGCGCTGAAGGGCTTTCGGCACGAGGCTCAACGCGAGCAGGCGGAGAAGGGGTTGCGGAACAGCGAACTTCGCTTGCGGACCATCATCGAGACAGAGCCGGAATGCGTAAAGGTGCTTGACAGCCAAGGTCATCTCCTGGAGATGAACGCTGCCGGTCTTGCCATGCTCGAAGCGGATTCACTCGAGCAAGCGCAACAGCACAAGCTATCGGATTTTGTCACTCCAGCCCATCGCGCTTCGTTTGTTGCCTTGCATCGGCGTGTGATGCGGGGCGGAAGCGAAACCCTGGAATTCGAGATCGAAGGGCTCAAGGGAACGAAGCGTTGGCTTGAAACGCACGCGGCGCCAATGCGTGACGAGAGCGGGGAGATTTCGATGTTGCTTGGCATCACCCGGGACGTGACTGCGCGCAGGCAGGCTGAGGAGCGCATTGAATATCTGGCGCACTTCGACGCGCTCACCGGACTACCGAATCGCGGCCAACTCGACGACCGCGCAAACTACGCAATAGGCCTGGCGAAGCATAGCCAGGAGTCGGTGGTAGTGATGCTCCTCGATCTGGATCACTTCAAGGACATCAACGACACGCTCGGCCACGGCATCGGCGATGCATTGCTGTTACAGCTGGCCAAACGATTGCGCTTGGCATTACGCGAACAAGATACGGTATCGCGCCTGGGGGGAGATGAGTTCATCTTCCTGATGCCCGGCATTGATGCAGGAGGAGCGGCCCTGTTGGCGCGCAAGGTGCTGGATTCTGTCGCCAGTCCCTATCAGGTTGAGCTACATGATCTGCGTGTAACCGGATCGATTGGCATTGCCCTTTATCCTGATGATGGCGCGGACTTGGAAACTCTCATAAAGAGCGCTGATGCCGCAATGTATCGAGCCAAGCGGGAAGGCCGCAACGGCTACTGTTTTTTTACCGCAGAAATGCAGGTTCGGTCGGCCCGCCACCTGCAACTGGTCAATGCGCTGCGCAAGGTACTGGAGCTGGACCAGCTTCGAATTCATTATCAGCCGCAGGCGTCGATCCAAGGCGGGGCCGTCGTCGGGGCAGAAGCACTGCTGCGCTGGACACATCCCGTACTTGGCACGGTTTCGCCGGCGGAATTCATTCCAGTTGCCGAAGATAGCGGGCTGATCCTGCCGATCGGCGCGTGGGTGCTGCGGCAGGCGGTCCGCCAGGCAAAACAATGGATGCAGGATGGACTTGCACCACTGGTCATGGGAGTGAACCTTTCGGGGGTGCAATTCCGTCATCCGGACCTGCCCGACCTGGTCACCCGCATTCTCGAGGAAGAGGGGTTACCGCCCCAGTATCTCGAGTTGGAGTTGACCGAGGCCGTCGCCCTGAACGACCCGCAGGGCGCCATCGCCGTGATGACCAAGCTCCACGAACGCGGCGTGCGCATGTCAATCGACGATTTTGGTACGGGCTTCTCGTCAATGGGCCACTTGAAGAAATTCAAGGTGTACAAGCTGAAAATCGACCAGTCCTTTGTGCGGGACATAATCACTAGTCCGGAAGACAAGGCCATCGTCGTTGCCATCATCAACATGGCAAAAAGTCTTGGTCTGCAAACCATCGCGGAGGGAGTGGAAACCGAAGGTCAAGTGGCGTTCCTGCGCGAACACGGTTGCGAACAAATGCAGGGCTACTACTTCAGCCGGCCACTGCCGCCAGGCGAGTTCGAGGTATTTGCCCGGTCGAAGTGTCAATAGCAGGTGCTATTTTGCTTCGATCCCGTTCGAGCAAATCCTCGAGCGGCCCCGCCCGAATGCCTGTATGGCCCGACTGCCCACGCCGCTGCATTTCGATTGATGGGTCGCATCGAGGCACTGCCCAAGCGCACGATGCGATGTCTTGCCAGAGATTCGGAGAATCCAATGTTGAACGGCCAACCCCAGTTGGGCGACATTGGCGTGCAGGCCACCATCTCCATGGTCCTCGCCAGCTCGCCACCTGACGGCGAGACGTTCGCCGAGCTCATCCGATGCACTGCCCGCGCGCTATACCGCGCCAAGGCAGAAGGGCGAAATCGGGCCGTTGCGTATCGCTCGACCTAACAGGCGCGGAGGAGACGCGGTGACTACGCATCGGATGCCATACCGTCGTCTAGAGAACGCCACTCGGAACAGCCCTGCAAACATCTGATTGAGAATGCCGGCCGCACACCGCAGCTTTGTGCCGCTCCAATCGAACCAGCGCAAGGCAGGAGTTGGCCGAAGTCGGCCAGTCGGCTCGGCTGGTCATTTCTCGTGCTGAGTCTGGGCAGACAGACTCGAAAGGTGCTCAGGTCCGATATTCGAATGAGCAGCGCGCTGGCGGCGCTCGCCTGTTGCTGTGGCGCAGGCGACCAAGTGGCTCAGGCTTGCATTCGCAAAACAAAAGCCGCGCTTTCGCGCGGCTCAGCTCCAACTGGTACCGAAGGGGGGACTCGAACCCCCACGCTTTTAAGGGCGGTGGATTTTGAATCCACTGCGTCTACCATTCCGCCACTTCGGCATGCATCAAACCCGATTATAGCCGAGGACTACTGGGCTTCGTCTGTCGCCAGCAGGTTTGTCTTGCGCACGAACCATTCCTCGTCCTGCGGGACGAACATCGAGCAGCAATCAATCGGCGCCTTGTAGATATGCAGCGAGACGGCGACGACATCCGCACTGGCATTGCGGATGGTGTGGTACTCGTGCGGGGGGATGAGGCTGCCGGCGCTGCCGGGGCCTGCCTGCATGCCACCGGCAGCGCGGAAGCGGAAACGCTCGCCGTCGCGTTCCAGTAATTCATATTGGGTGATTTCCAGTTCGCCGTCCCAGACGCCTTCGACGCACCACAGGCCGGAATGATCGTGCACGGGCGTACCCTGGCCTGGCCCCCAGGTCATCGCCACGACGCTGTAACCGTGCCGTTGGCTGCGGTATAACTCGCGCCGCGCGTAGTGGTCGACGATGGGATCGTGCACGCAATCAGGAAGCTGCACGTCGCGATCGCGGATCATCGCGCACAAGGTGTTGCGCAACGCGGCGGTGATCGCGTGCTGGTCGCCGCTTTCGACCGCGGTGTCCAGCGCCTGTACGAGTTTGTCGTGGCCACGGAAGTTGACGTCAGGGCACGGTGCATCATTCATGTTGGAATTTTACCCTTCCGGCGAGGCTGTTGGACCGAGTGCGACGACGTGGAAGGCCGGTAGGCCACCCGAAGTCGCTACAAAGACGCCAGGAATCCCCCGATAGCCGGTCCGAAGCGCTGGATATCGACCAGGAACGCATCGTGTCCCTGCGGGGATGGGAAGGGCAGGAACGTCGCGTCGGCGCCCCCCGCGCGCAGCCCATCGGCGATCTGTTCCTGCTGCTGGAGGGGGAACAGGATGTCAGTGGACACGCCGATCGCCAGTGCCTTGGGGACATGGATGGAAGCCAGGCCAGCCATGACGTCGTGGCCGTCCGGGGCATAGTCGGCCATGTCGAACCAGTCCATGGAACGGCTGAGGTAGAGGTAGCAGTTGGGATCGAAACGTCGCACGAACCTGCGTGCGTGGGCCTCAAGGTAACTTTCGACCTGGAACTCAAGTGCGAAGGGATCGTCATCGTCGCCACGATCCTGATCGGCCCCATCCAGTCGCACCCGCCCGAAACGACCGTCCCATTCCAGCGCCGAGCGATAGGTGATCACCCCGAGTTTGCGCGCCATGCGCATGCCGGCTTCGGGATAGTGAGCCTCATCGTATTGACCAAGATTCCAGGCTGGATCCAGCCGGATCGCTTCGCGTTGCAGCGAGCGGATGGCGATCGAAAACGGCAGCGCGCGCGCACTTCCGGAAATGGTGATGTGGCTGCGCGCCGAGCCGGGGTGGCGTAGTAGGAACGCCAGTGCGCACATGCCGCCCATCGAGTTGCCGATCACGCAGGCCAGTTGCTCGATGCCCAAGGCGCGCACGACATCGGCAGCGGCATCGGCGGTGTCTTCGAGCGAAAGGTCCGGAAACTCGATGCGGTACGGTTGGCCGGTATCGGGATTGATCGATGCGGGGCCGGTGGAGCCCTTGCAGCTTCCCAGCGCATTGACGCAGATCACGAACCAGCGATCGGTGTCGATGGCCTTGCCCGCGCCGAGCATCGCTTCCCACCAGCCCGTCTCGGGGTTGGCGGCATTGCCAGCTGCGTGCGCGTCGGGCGACAGGCCGGTCAGGATGAGGATCGCGTTGCTGCGCGCGGCATTCAGCGTGCCCCAGGTTTCGTAGGCAACACGCGCGTTGTGCAGCACGCCGCCACGCTTCATCTGGAATGACGACGGCAAGTCGTGGAAGCGCGTGCCCTGCGGGATGAATTCAGTCATGCAGACAGTTTATCGGTGCACCGCGCCGATCGTGAGCTCGACGGCATGAGCAGTCGGCAGGTGCACGTGCACAGGGGCAGATTCAAGATCACCGGGCTGGGGCATGGCATTCCCGCTCGACGACAAACGCGCAATGACTTCGACATCCTGCAGTGCGGAAATTTTCTGCATCGGCATCGGGCCGTCGCTGTCATCGAGCGTTGCCGTGAACGGCAGTTCCTTCGCGCTGTGTTTCTCCACTGCGACGGGCATGGGCGGGCCGTTGGGTACGCGTGCGATGACGAAGACACTGGCGCCAGCATCCACGTGCGCAGCAAGCGCCGGGTCGAGGATGACGTGGACACTGAGCGTTCCTTCAGCTGATGAAGCCACTGCAACCGGGAGCGGGGTCAAGCCTGCCTCGCTGCGGGCAGCATTGATCTGCGCGCGCAGTGGTGCCGCCGTCCCGGCGTCGACCTGTGCCAGTAGCGGTTCCCATGTCTTCGCGGCGCCGGCGGGGTTTCCGGCCTGGCGCTCGGAGATTCCGAGGAACCAGCGCGCGCGTTGTTCCTGCGGCTGCACCTGCAATGCATGCTGCAACAGTGCGACAGCCTGCGTGTCGAAGCGATGCTGTGGATCGGCGAGCGCGCTTGCTTCGGCGGCTTCCACCAGCACGTCGGGCTG
>JBBRZH010000041.1:0-16758 GCA_038236935.1 Lysobacterales bacterium | reverse complement strand
ATGTAGCGCCTGCCGGCGGAGCTATTTGGGAGTACTGATGCGGGCATTCTGGCAACAGCTCAAACGCCGCAAGGTGATCCGCGTGGCGATCGGCTATTGCGCGTTGAGCTGGCTCCTCGTCCAGGTGGCGTCGACGCTGATCCCGGCCTTCGACATCCCGATCTGGACTTTGCGGCTACTGATCCTGCTGCTCGCGATAGGCTTCCCTTTCGCCCTGATGATGTCGTGGACTTACGTGGCAACGGCTGACGGGCCACGTCTGGAATCGGACGTGTCGTCCTCACCAGTGGCGATCAGCGACGTCGTGACACGACCCACCGAGTCCACGGTGACGTTACCCGCCGCGACGCCAAATCCGGCCTCGATTGCCGTGCTGCCGCTGGTCAACATGAGCTCGGACAAGGAGCAGGACTATTTCTCCGATGGCCTGTCGGAGGAGTTGCTGAACCTGCTGGCGCAGATCCCGGGCCTGCATGTCGCAGGACGCACCTCGTCGTTCTCCTTCAAGGACAAGCACGCGACCATCGCCGAGATCGGCAGTGCACTCAATGTCGCCACGGTCCTTGAGGGCAGCGTGCGCAAGTCTGGCGAGCGCATCCGCATCACCGCGCAGCTGATCAAGTCGCAGGATGGCTATCACCTGTGGTCGCAGACCTACGATCGCGAACTCACCGACATCTTCGAAGTGCAGGATGAAATCGCCGGCGCCGTGGTCGCTGCGCTCAAGCTCAAGCTGCTCCCCGAGCAACACCCCAGCCACGCCAGGCACCATGTCCCGAGTCCGGCCGCGCACAATCATTTCCTGCTGGGTCGGCAGTTCCTCAATCGTGCGACCGTGGATGGATTCAAGCGCGCGGTGGTGGCCTACAACAAGGCGGTCGCGCTCGAACCGGACTACGCTGCAGCCCTCGCCGGGCTGGCGCTGGCCGAGGCCTACGCCTCGGACGACACCGAGTCTGACGAAGCGATGCTGCATGGCCGCCAGCGAGCAGGCGAATCGGCCGAGCGGGCGGTCGAGCTGGATCCGACGCTCGGCGAAGCCTACACAGCACGTGCGGTGCTGCGCTTCGTCTTCGAGCAGGACTGGAACGGGGGCGACGCCGATTTCTCGCAAGCGCTCAAGTTCAATCCCGGCGACGTCATGACCCATTGGCAGAGTAGCCGCCTGATGGCGGCACTTGGTCGGTTGCCCGAAGCATTGAATGCCGCGCGTACCGCAACCGATCTCGACCCGCTCTCGGCGCAGGCATGGGAAATCCTGGCGCGCTATCAGATCGCGTTGGGCGACCTCGCCAGCGCACGGCAGTCGCTACAACTGGCACTGGACATCGCGCCCGAGCATGGACGCGCGCCTGTCGGCATGGGGATGATCTGCCTGCTGGAGTCGAATGCCGCCGCGGCACTGGACTGGTATGGGCGTACCGAGAACAGCACCTTCCGGTTGATGGGCGAGGCGATAGCGTTCCACGACCTCGGCGATAGGCAGCATTCGCACGACAGCCTGCAGCGCCTGATCGACGCGGACGCACACCACGCCGCATATCAGGTCGCCAGCGTGTTCGCGTGGCGCGGCGAGAATGACGCCGCATTCGAATGGCTGCAGCGCGCGTTCGAGCAACGCGACGCCGGCCTGCAATACCTCAAATACGATCCTGCGCTGCGCGGCCTTCGCCAAGACGCGCGCTATACGGATCTATTGGAACGGCTGCACCTTCCCGCCTAGCGGTTGACGATATCGCTCTCGTTCACGCCGCCACGATCCGCACCATCTCCAGGCATTTGCTCGAGTAACCCCACTCGTTGTCGTACCAGCTCACCAGCTTGACGAAGGTATCGTCCAGCGCGATGCCGGCACCGGCGTCGAAGATCGAGGTGCGGGCGTCGCCGCGGAAATCGGTGGCGACCACCTTGTCCTCGGTGTAACCAAGAATGCCCTTCAGCGCACCTTCGGATTGCGCTTTCATCTCTGCGCAGATTTCCGCGTAAGTCGCTGGCTTTGCGAGTTCGCAGGTGAGATCGACCACGGAGACATCGGATGTCGGCACGCGAAACGACATGCCGGTGAGCTTCTTGTTGAGCTCGGGAATGACAACGCCGACGGCCTTCGCCGCGCCGGTGCTCGAGGGAATGATGTTCTCGAGGATGCCGCGGCCGCCGCGCCAGTCCTTGTTGCTTGGGCCGTCGACGGTCTTCTGCGTCGCGGTCGCCGCGTGCACCGTGGTCATGAGCCCGCGCTTGATGCCCCACTTGTCGTTGATCACCTTGGCCAGCGGTGCGAGACAGTTGGTAGTGCACGACGCATTGGAGATGATCGCTTCGCCAGCATACTTCTTGTGGTTGACACCGAAGACGAACATCGGCGTGTCGTCTTTCGACGGCGCCGACAGGATCACCTTCTTCGCGCCCGCGTCGAGATGCTTCTGCGCCGTGACCTTGTCCAGAAACAGGCCAGTTGATTCGATGACGACTTCTGCGCCAACGACGTCCCATTTCAGGTTGGCCGGATCGCGCTCCTGCGTCAGCCGGATTTTCTTCCCATTGACGACCAGGTCCCTGCCATCGAGCGTGACCTCGCCCTTAAAGCGGCCATGCACGGAGTCGTACTGCAACATGTAGGCCAGATACTCCGGCTCCAACAGGTCATTGATGGCGACGATCTGGATGTCGTCCGCGAAGCTCTGCACCGCTGCACGCAAGACATTGCGCCCGATGCGGCCGAAACCATTGATGCCAACCTTGATCGCCATGGACCACTCCTGCACGAAAGACGGGGAAGCCGGTTATTTTAGCCGGTCTCCAGTGATGGCTCACTCGCCCATGCGCCAGCGATACCGCTTTCGATCCTTTTTTGCGCTGCTGCTGGCGATCGCCAGCCCCGGCGCCATGGCCTGGGGTGCCCTTGGGCATCGCCTTGTCGGCGATCTGGCCGAACGCCACCTGCAGCCCTCGACCGAGCGCGCGGTGCGCGATCTGCTCGCCGGAGAACCGGAGCCGACGCTGGGCGGCGTGGCCAACTGGGCGGACAGCCTGCGCGCGAACGATCCTGGCCGTTTCAGGACCACGTCGCGCTGGCACTACGTCAACTTTCCGCAAAATTCGTGTCGCTATGACATGGCGCGCGATTGCGCCAACGGGCAATGCGTCGTCGAAGCAATCAGGACACAACGCGCGCTGCTGGCAGATCGCAGCCAGACGCATGACGTCCGTCGCGATGCATTGAAATTCCTGGTGCACCTGGTGGGTGATGTTCACCAGCCGTTGCATGCCGGCAATCACGACGACAAGGGTGGCAACCAGTACCAGGTCAGCCTGCGCACCGACATCGCGCCCGAAGCCTATGCGCGCAATCATTACAGCAACGGCGTCATGGGCACCAACCTGCATGCGGTGTGGGACTATTACATCCTTGCAGGGGCGAACCTGGCCGAACCGCAATATGCCAACCGTCTGGCTGGCATGCCATGGCCACCGACAGCAAGCGCCGTGGACGAACCGGCGACGTGGGCAAACGAATCCTGCAGCGTGGTCGATGCGCTTGCACTCTATCCAGCCAAACACACCATGGATCGAAATTATCTCGATGCCCAGCGGCCGCTGGCTGAACGGAGAATCCGCCTGGCCGGATATCGACTGGCGCGATTGCTGGACGGTGCGTTGGCTGGCCGGAAATGAAGGGATCGATGAAGGGTGCATCCGTGACCGTGGGCAACTCCAGATGACCGGGACCGAACTGCTCCTTGGCGCACTTTTTTTCATCGTCGCCGTGCTTTATTCGTCAGTCGGCCACGCCGGCGCCAGCGGCTATATCGCGGCGATGGCGCTGCTTGGCTTCGCACCAGATTCAGTACGTCCTACGGCACTTGCCTTGAACCTGCTGGTCGGCGGCATCGGCCTGTTCCGCTTCTGGCGCGACGGGCATGTGCGCTGGCGCAACGTGCTGCCTTTCGTGCTGGCGTCGGCACCGGCAGCATTCTTCGCCGCGCAGGTGAAGTTACCCAGGCAGAGTTATTCCCTGCTGCTCGGGATTGTGTTGCTGGTGGCGGCGATCGGCGTGTACCGCAGTGCATCGCGAGCTGTGGTAACCGATGCAGAAACCATCGGGCGCAAGGTGCCATGGTTGATCGGCTTGCTGGTGGGCGCGGCGATTGGTGTGTTGTCCGGGTTGACTGGCACCGGTGGTGCGATCTTCCTGACGCCGCTGTTGCTGTTCGCGCGCTGGATGCCGACGCGCGATGCCAGCGGCACTTCAGTGGCATTCGTCTGGATCAATTCCTTGACCGGGCTTGCTGGCCTGCTGCACGCAACCAGCACGCTGCCGCAGGCGTTGCCCCTTTGGCTGGGGATCGTTGCGATCGGCGCCTTGGTCGGCACCCAGTTCGGCTTGCGCTGGCTTCCGGTGAAGAGTTTGCGGTATGCGCTGTCGCTCGTCCTGGTGATCGCGTCGAGCAAGCTGCTGTTCGCGTAAGCGCACATTCGCATCAGTCAGGTCTTCGACACATTCGGGTTTCCGCGCACGTACCAGCGCCACGGCTCGTGTGCCGCATGACGGATGCCGATGCGTGTGGTGATGACAGGATCCACCGGCGGTGCGATGCCGTCATCGACAAGGGTCAGCCCCTCCATGCCTGTCACCAGGTCGTCGCCGTTCTGAGCGCCGGTAATCCCGAAGGCTTGGCATAACCGCGCAGGACCGCTGCAGAGATCGCGATCGCGTTTGGCCGCGCGCCGTTGCGCATACATCAGCTCCAGACACGCGACCGGCTCGGCGGCGCGCAGCAAGACACCGACGCCCTCGCCGACCTCCCCGCATGAGGTGTTCGCACACCAATGCATGCCGTAGGTGAAGTACACATAGAGTCTGCCGGGTGGGCCAAACATCGTCGCGTTACGTGCAGTCTGCCCGCGATAGGTATGCGCGGCGGCATCGATCGTGCCGCAATACGCTTCGGTTTCCACGATGCGCGCCCGGCGGCCGTCTTCGGCGACCAGCACCTTGTTGAGCAATTCCGGCGCGACCAGTCGCGGATCGCGCCGGTAAAACGCACGCGACAGGCGCTTGCCGACGCGCGGGACGGTCACTGCAGCGACTGCGCCACCGCAACAACATGCTCGACGGTGAAGCCGAAGTGCGGCAGCAAGGCTTCGATCGGTGCCGATGCGCCGAACGTATCGATGCCGACCACCGCGCCATCCAGGCCAACATACTTTCGCCAGAAATCGGTGACGCCCGCTTCGATGGCGACGCGCTTGCGGCAGGCGTCGGGCAACACGGATTCGCGGTAGGCAGCATCCTGGCGATCGAACACATCGGTCGATGGCATCGACACCACGCGCACGTTGTCTCCAAGCTGCGCGGCAGCCTGCATCGCGATGCCGACTTCGGACCCCGTCGCGATCAGGATCAACCCGGGCGCGCCAGCGGAATCCTGCAGCACATACCCACCGCGAGCGATGTCTGCAACTTGCGCTTCGTTACGCGGCTGGTGTGCAAGGTTCTGGCGCGAGAACACCAGGCAACTCGGGCCATCCCTGCGCTCGATCGCCCGGCGCCATGACACCGCGGACTCGACCGCATCGCAAGGACGCCAGACATCGTTGTGCGGGATGTAGCGCAAGGATGCGAGATGCTCGATCGGCTGGTGGGTGGGGCCGTCCTCACCCAGTCCAATGGAATCATGCGTATAGACATGGATCGCACGTGCGCCCATCAGCGCGCTCATGCGCACCGCATTGCGCGCGTAGTCGCTGAAGACAAGGAAAGTGGCGTCGTAGGGAACGAAGCAGCCGTGCAGCGCCAGCCCGTTGCTGATCGCGGTCATCGCGAATTCGCGCACGCCAAAATAGATGTAGTTGGCATCGGCATCATCGGTTGCCACCGACTTGCTGCCTTTCCACAGCGTCAGGTTGGAATGCGCAAGATCTGCCGAACCGCCGATCAGTTCCGGCAACAGCGGCGCGAAGGCCTCGATCGCCAGTTGCGAGGCCTTGCGCGACGCGATGACCGGGCCTTCGGCCTGCAGTTTGGCGACATACGCATCGGCGTCAGTGGCGAAGCCTTCCGGCAGTTCGCCCGTTGAGCGTCGTACCAACTCGTTGGCCAGGTGCGGGTACTGCGCCGCGTAGGCGTCGAACAGGTCGCCCCACTGATGCTCGCGCACCAGTCCGGCGTTACCCGCGCGCCAGCCGTCGCGGATCTCCTGCGGAATCTCGAAGGGTGCATGTGGCCAATGCAACGCCTTGCGCGTCGCGGCGACCTCGTCCTTGCCCAGTGGAGCACCGTGCGACGATTCCTTGCCACCCTTCCCGGGTGATCCAAATCCGATCGTGGTGCGGCAACACACCAGCGTCGGCTTGTCGGTCGACTTCAACGCGGTCTCGATCGCGGTCTTGATCTTGACCGCGTCCTGACCATCGACGTTGCGGATCACGTTCCAGCCATAGGCCTCGAAACGCGCCGGGGTGTCGTCGGTGAACCAGCCTTCGACATTGCCATCGATGCTGATGTGGTTGTCATCCCAGAACGCCACCAGTTTGTGCAAGCCCCAGGTGCCGGCCAGCGATGCGGCCTCGTGCGAGATGCCTTCCATCAGGCAGCCGTCGCCCATGAACACGTAGGTGCGGTGGTCGACGACGGCGTATTCGGGTCGGTTGAAGCGCTGCGCCAACACCTTTTCCGCCAGCGCCATGCCGACCGCATTTGCGAAGCCCTGGCCGAGCGGCCCCGTCGTGGTTTCCACGCCGGGCGTCATGAAGTTTTCCGGATGCCCGGGAGTCTTTGAATCCAGCTGTCGAAAGTGTTTCAGCTCGTCCAGCGAAAGGTCGTAGCCCGACAGGTGCAGCAGCGCGTACTGCAGCATCGAACCATGGCCGTTGGACAACACGAAGCGGTCGCGGTTGAACCATTTCGGATTATTGGGGTTGTGGTTGAGGTAATCGTTCCACAGCACCTCGGCAATATCGGCCATGCCCATTGGCATGCCGGGATGGCCGGATTTCGCCGCTTCGACGGCGTCTATGGCGAGGAAGCGGATCGCGTTGGCGAGCTCGCGGCGGGATGGCTGTTGGGGAGCGGGCGTAGGCATGGGTCCGTGGCGGTTGAGCTTCTCCTGCACGGGAGAAGGGAGTGGCGATATCGGGCGAATCGGCCCGGATGCGGATCCCATTGTCCCATCCGCAATGGGCGCCTGTCGCGCCCGCGCGCCAGCCCGGACACCGGACGCTTTCGCGTTGCTTTTGCAGCGTTGGCCGCAAACACCATCCGCATTTTTACGCGGCGATCAGGGCTTGGGAATTGCGACCATGGTGGCTACGTACACCGAACCGTTTACGTGTTTGAGCTGCAACCGCACGCGTTGGCCGACATCTCGCGTCGCGTGCGATTTCAGCGTCAGTGCCTTGCTACCAGCGACAACCAGGTCGTCGACCTTCACGATGATGTCGCCGGGAACAATACCGGCACGCGCGGCTGGAGTGCCGGGAACGACAGAATCGATCTTCAACCACTCGACATCCGGATTGAGGAAGAACCCCTTGGTGCCGACGGCAAGTCCGAACCCGAAATACCCGCGTTCGCCTGCCCAGGCCGTTGCAGCGGATAGCGTGAGCAGCAGGGCAGCAACGCGCAAGGTGTGGATTCGCATTCGATGGGTTCCGGAGGAGTGGGGGATTACAGCAAATCGCGCTGTGCATCGGCGCGCTCGAGTTCGATATGCGGGACATTGATCTCGCCACTGCGATGCGACACCACCACCGCGGTTGCCAGGTCGCCGGTGACATTCAGCGCCGTGCGGCACATATCCAGGAACGTGTTGACGCCCAGTATGATCGCGATGCCTTCGGGGCGCAGGCCGATGATGCCGCAGATCATCGCGATGACCGGCAGCGAACCCGATGGGATCCCCGCCGTGCCGATGCCACCGAGGATGCACAGGATCAACACCATGATCTGTTGCCCCAATCCCAGATGCAGACCGAACACCTGCGCCAGGAACAGCACGGTCACGCCTTCGAACAAGGCAGTGCCGTGATGATTGGCCGACGCGCCCACCGTCAGCACGAATCGCGAGACCTTGCGCGGCAGGTGCAGGTTTTCCTCCGCCACCCTCAGTGTCACCGGGAGTGTCGCCGTCGACGAGGCCGTCGCGAATGCCGTCAGCGTGGCTTCCTGGCTGCCACGGAAAAACGTGCGGATCGGCATGCCACCCATGAAGCGCACCCACAGCGGCAGCACCACGAACATGTGCAGCCCGATCGCCAGCATCACGGTCACCACGAACCAGCTCAGGCCCACCAAAACGTCCCAGCCCAGCTGCGCGCACAGGGTGAACATGAAACAGGCGACCGCATACGGCGCCAGCAGGATGAACAATCCGATCAGGCGCATGCTCACTTCAAGCAAGCCCTGCAGCGCATGTTTGAAGGCATTGGTTGCCGCGCTCGGCGTCATCACCAGCCCGATCCCGATCATCAACGCGAAGAACACGACGCCGAGCGTCTGCTTGTCGTCGACCGCCGCGGCAAACACGTTGTGCGGGACGATGTTGACCAGCAACTGCATGGCATCGAGCTGATGGCCGCTACTGACGATGTCGCCGGCCTTGGTCGCATTGCTGGTCATTGCCTGCTGCACCAGCGCAGGATCCAGATGCAGCCCGGGCTGGATCAGGTTGACCATCAGCAGGCCGATCGCCACCGCCATGCCGGTCAGTCCCGCGGTGTACAGCAACGTCCTCCATCCCAAACGACCAAGGCTGGCGATATCGCCCAGTTCCGCAACACCCAATACCAGCGCCGAGAACATCAGCGGTATCACCAGCATGAACAGCAGATTGAGGAAGATCTGTCCGAGCGGTTTGGTGCCGTAGGTGATGACGTCGTGCGTCCACGCCGCATCAGCCGCGTAGAAATGCGCGGCCAATCCCAGCAAGGCACCTGCGACAAACCCCAGAAGGACCTTGACGTGTAGCGGCAGGCCTCGGCGTGTCGAAGCGATTGCTGGATTGGACATGGGATCGGCAGCGTTCGAAAGTTGGGCGAGCTTACACGACGCTTCTGGTGGCCTACTCCCGGATGGGCTGGCATCCATCTCGCCAACGTGCTCCCTGCTTCGCCAGGGCGGTCAGCTGCTAGATCTCTACTTGCGCCCCGAGTTCAACCAGGCGATTGCCCGGAATCCGGAAGAAGTTCGTCGCTGGCGCCGCATTGCGATGCATCATCGCGAATAGCTTGTCGCGCCAGGCAGGCATGTTCCGGTGCGGGGTAGCCACGATGGTTTCGCGGCTGGCGAAATACGTGGTGTCCATCGGATCGAAATACACACCGCCCTCGTCGCACGAGCGCATCAGCGCCAATGGCACGTCCGGCATCTCGACAAAACCGAAGCGGACGAGCACACGGTAGAAATCGTCGCCGATCGGCTCGATCTTCAATCGTTTGTCCTTGGGCGCAAGCGGCACGCTCAAGGTCTCCACCGTGAGGAACACGTTGCGCTCATGCAGCACTTTGTTGTGCTTGAGGTTGTGCAACAGCGCGTGCGGGACGACGCCCTTGTCGGCGGTCAGGAAAACCGCGGTGCCCGGCACACGCACAGGCGGCGCGAGCATCAGGCCGGGCAGGAAGGTGTCGAGCTTGATGCCTTCTTTCTGCACCTCGGCATGCAGCAGCTCGCGGCCGCGTCGCCAGGTGCGCATCAACGTGAACGCGATGACGCCGATCGCGATCGGGACCCAGGCACCATCCAGGAACTTGACGCCATTGGCGACGAGGAACGCGACGTCGATCACGGCGAACACGGCGCACAACGGCAGTACCCACCAGCGCGCGTTCGTCCAGCGCGCACGGGCGAGCAACGCGAGCAGCAATGTATCGATGAGCATCGTGCCGGACACTGAAACGCCGTACGCCGCCGCCAGTGCAGTCGAGCTACGGAACGCCAGCACCAAGGCGATGACGGCCACCATCAGTCCCCAGTTGATGCCTGGGATGTAGATCTGGCCGATGGTCTCGTGCGAGGTGTGCTTGATCTCCATGCGCGGGATGTAGCCCAGCTGCATGGCCTGGCGCGCCACTGAAAAGGCACCGGTGATCACCGCCTGCGATGCGATGACGGCGGCAGCTGTTGCCAGTCCGATCATCGGGTACCGCGCCCAGCCCGGGACTCCGATGAAGAATGGATTCGCGACCGCCGCCGGATCCTGCAGCACGAGCGCGCCTTGCCCCATGTAGTTGAGCATCAGTGCGGGCAGGACGAAGAACGTCCATGAAATGCGGATCGGCTTTGCGCCGAAATGACCCATGTCCGCATATAGGGCTTCACCGCCGGTGATCGCGAGCACCACCGCGCCGAGAATGAAGATGCCATGCCATCCATGGGTGACGAAAAACATGACCGCCCACCACGGGTTGAAAGCTTGCAGAACCGCAGGGTAGTGACTGATGTTGAATGCACCGATCGCGGCAATCGACAGGAACCACGCGATGGTGATTGGACTGAACACGCGACCGACCTTGGCGGTGCCGAATCGTTGTCCGATGAACAGCACCAGCATGATCACGACCGCCAGCGGCACGATCCAGTGGTGGAACGCTGGCGCGACGACCTGGATGCCTTCCAGCGCGCTGAGCACGGAAACCGCAGGAGTAATGACTCCATCACCAAAGAACAGCGACGCGCCGAAGATGCCGAGAACGCCGACGATATAACTCGAACGTGCTGTCTTGGGCAACGTGCGCTGGACAAGCGCCATCAACGCCATGATGCCGCCCTCGCCTTCGTTGTCGGCACGCATGATGATCGTGACGTACTTGAGCGTCACCACGAACATCAGCGCCCAGAAGATCAGCGACAGCACACCCAGTACCGTCGCGTGATCAGGCGTCAGGCCGTAATGCGGCAGGAATGCTTCCTTGATCGTGTACAGCGGGTTGGTGCCGATATCGCCGAATACAACGCCGATGGCACCGACAACCAGTCCGGCAAGGCCAACGTGACCATGGCCATGCGCGTCGCCAGCCTGGATGGCGGGCTGCTTGCCGCCGGTGGAAGCAGAAGTGGTGTTGGCCATGGATCTTCTAGGTTAAAGAACGGCGGGCTGGGTCAGCGAAGCGCGGACTTTAGCGCCTTGCGGATGATGATGGCGGCGTCATCGCCCTCTGCGGTGGCTTCGCGCGCCATGCGCACGGCCTCAGCTGGCTTGTAACCCAGTTGCTGCAAGGCGCTGATCGCCTCGGATTGCGGATCGCCCATCGCATGACTGCCGGGGGTTCCACTGCCGCCCAGCCCATCTCCATAAAGGCCGGCGGCGCGATCGCGCAACTCGACCACCATCCGTTCGGCGGTCTTCTTGCCAATGCCGGGAATCCGCGTCAGCGCGGTGACATCACTGAGTTGCACCATGCGCGCGAACTCGTCGACCGTTACCCCCGACAGCACCGCCAGCGCGATCTTTGCGCCGATGCCGGTGACTTTCTGCACGTCACGGAACAAGCGGCGCTCGGATTCGCGCAGGAACCCGTACAGCGACACGCTGTCCTCCTTCTGCGCGTAATGCGTGAACAACGCGACTTCCCGCCCCACGTCGGGCAAGTCGTAAAACGTGCTCATCGGCGCTTCGAGTTCGTAGCCGACGCCATGCACGTCGACCACCAGCCATGGCGGCTGCTTGTGGGCCAGGGTGCCTTTGAGCCGGCCAATCATCCGCGACGCCTCCGCAATTGATCGGTGGTCAGCCCGCTACGCATGGCGGTCGCGCTCATGTGTGCGTGCGTCAACGCGACCGCGAGCGCATCGGCGGCGTCGGCCTGTAATTTCATGTCAGACAGGTTCAACAATAATCGCACCATGTGCTGCACCTGCAGTTTGTCGGCGGCGCCGCGACCCACCAGCGATTGCTTGATCACGCGCGGCTCGTATTCGCTGATCGGCAACCGCCGGCGCACCACCGTCGCCAGCGCCGCGCCGCGCGCATGGCCAAGCTTGAGCGCGGACATCGCTGATTTGTCCATGAAGACGGTTTCGATGGCGACCTGCTGCGGCTGCCATTGGTCCAGCAGCGCCTCAAGGCTTTCACACAACAACCCCAGGCGCGAGGGGAAATCCGCCGCCCCCAGCAGCACGATCGCCTGTGCATGCACGAAGCTGCAACGACCATCGGCAGCCACGTCAATGACGCCGACACCGGTGCGTTGCGAGCCAGGATCTATGCCGAGGATTCTGGTCACGACGTCAGCTTACGCGCTTAGGCGTAGGCATCCTCGTCCAGGTCGGCATTGGAATAGACGTTCTGCACGTCGTCCAGGTCATCAAGCCAGCGCAGCAGCTTTGCGACCTGTCCAGCAGTGTCGCCAGTGACGGCGACGTCATTCCCGGCGCGCACGGTCACCTCGGCGATGTCGGCATCAAGGCCCGCATTGCCCATTGCGTCCTTGATCGCGGCGAAAGCGTCAGGAGCCGTAAGTACGTCAATGGCGCCGTCGTCATAAACCACAACGTCATCGGCACCGGCCTCGATGGCGAGGTCCGTGATGCGGTTTTCGTCAGCGCCAGCGGCGAACGACAACACACCGACCTTGCGGAACATGAAGGCGACAGAACCATCGGTGCCGAGATTTCCACCGAACTTGCCGAACGCGTGTCGCACGTCGGCAACCGTGCGCACCTTGTTGTCGGTGAGGCAGTCGACGATCACGGCGACGCCGCCAGGCGCATAGCCTTCGTAGCGAATTTCCTCATACTCGACGCCTTCCAGCTCGCCTGTGGCTTTCTTCAGCGCGCGCTCGATCACGTCCTTGGACATGTTCGCGCTCAGGCCCTTGTCGATGGCCGTGCGCAGGCGCGGATTGCCTGCCGGATCGCCACCACCGGCGCGCGCAGCGACACTGATTTCGCGAATGATCTTCGTGAATATCTTGCCGCGCCGGGCATCCTCGGCGTTCTTGCGACCCTCGATGGATGGTCCCCTGCCCATGCCACTCTCGACTGCTGCGGTGCGAAGCAGGCGATTTTACGCTGTGGCCGGGTCGAGCGGGCAGATTGCAGCGTGCTGCATCGCGGAGTCTGCCGAAGACATCGCGGATCTCATCCCGGCGATGGCAGGAAGTGTCCACTGCGCAGGAAAGCCACCGCCTGCGCTTCGGCCTCCGGCGAAAACAGCAGGCCGCTGTGGCTTGCGTCAATGACGACGTGATCGGTGATGCCGCCCAGGCGCGTCTCGGCGACTGCGACGGTTCCGTCGTGTTCGCCATCGAATCCGGCGAACAGCGCACCAAGCCCATGCGGAACGCGACCCGCGATCACACCGACGTCGGCTCCCCCTTCCCAGCAGTGCACGCCTTGCTGCAACAACGTCGCGCTGCGGCCGAACATCGCGGCCGCCGGCCCCCAGCGCAGCATGCCGCTGACGGCGCCACTGCCATTCAGTGGCGAACCCAGGCAGACGATGCGACGCACGGGTCGATGGGCAGCCTCGCACACCGCCTGCAGCGCGATCAGGCCACCGAGACTGTGGGCAACGATGTCCGCATCGCCCTCATCCAGTCGCGCGGCAAGACGCTGCACTGCGATGTCCGGGGCATCGGTGACGCCGTGGTAGGCGAAAATCTCCGGCGCAAACCCCGCGGCCGCCAACTTCGACGCCAACCACTGCATGGACGCGCCGGGCATCCACAACCCATGCACCATGATCACGCGACGATTCAATGCGTGATTCCGGGACGACAAAACATGAACTCGCGATCGCGCACGCGACCGACGGGAAATTCGTACTCGCCGACCTTCACGAATCCATGCCGCGCGTAGAAGCGTTGCGCGGCGAGGTTTTCCGACCACACGCTGATCCACACCGTGCGCGGCCCGTTGCGTTGCAGCCAATCCAGTGTGGCCTCGAACAGCTTGCCGCCCCAGCCACCGTTCTGCGAACCGGCCAGCACATACAAACGCTTCAGTTCACCGTCTGCCGGCGTCACCTCCGGATGTGGCAGTCCGCTCGGCCCTGCCAACGCATAGCCAACGACATCACTCCCGTCCTCGAGCAGCCACAGCGCATACGCCGCGTCGTCGAGATAACTCGCATACCGATCCGGCGCGTGGCTTTCCTGCAGGAAGGCATCGAGGTCCTCCGCGCAATACAGATGACCGAACGCTTCCACGAACGAGCGTCCTCCAATCTCACTCAGCGTGTCCGCATCATCCTTCGTCGCGCGGCGGATCGTCGGGGTCACGCGGGTTTCGCTGCCTTCGGCCGCACTGACACATGCACTTCAGCCAACTGCGCAGCGGGAATCGGCGATGGTGCACCAGTCATCAGGCATTGTGCGGTGGTGGTCTTGGGGAATGCGATGACGTCGCGGATCGATTCGGTGCCGACCATCAATGCTGCGATGCGATCGATGCCGAAGGCAATCCCGCCATGTGGCGGGGCGCCGTATTTGAGTGCATCCAGCAGGAAGCCGAACTTCCCTTCCGCCTCCTCCGCGCCGATCCCCAGCAATTCGAATACCGCCGACTGCATCGACGAGCGATGGATACGGATCGAACCGCCACCGATCTCATTGCCGTTGAGCACCATGTCATAGCCGCGCGAGACGGCGGTTTTCGCGTTCGCGCGCAGGTCATCGACGTCATCCACCGCCGGTGCGGTGAACGGGTGATGCAGCGCGACATGGCGGTTGGCCTCGTCATCCCATTCAAACATCGGGAAGTCCGTCACCCACAACGGCGCCCACGTGTCTGTGATGAGGTTGAGATCCTTGCCGAGCTTCACCCGCAAGGCGCCCATGAAATCCGATGCGGTCTTGTAGGTGGCAGCGCCAAAGAAGAGCATGTCGCCGTTTACACCGCCGCATGCGCGCAAGATCTTTTCGGCGAGGTCCACCTGACTCTGGGGATCTGGGCCGAGAAACTTGAAAATTGGTGAGCTGATTGTTCCGTCGGCACCGAACCTCATCCATGCCAGACCCTTTGCGCCGTACTTCGAGACGTACGCGGTGTATTCGTCGATCTGCTTACGTGAGATTTTCTCTCCGCCCGGTACGCGCACCGCGACCACGCGCCCTTCTGCGTGGTTCGCCCAGTCGGTGAACACCTTGAACTCGCAGGCCTTGACGAGGTCCGCGATGTCGGTGAACTCCATGGCAATACGCAGGTCAGGCTTGTCCGATCCATAGCGGCGGATCGCTTCCTCATAGGTCATGCGCGGAAAAGGATTGGCAAGCTCGACATCCATTACTTCACGGAACACGTCGCGGATCAGCTCCTCGGTCACGTCCTGTACGTCGCGCTCGGTCACCCACGCAAACTCCATGTCCAGCTGCGTGAATTCAAGCTGGCGATCAGCGCGCAACGCCTCGTCGCGGAAGCAGCGCGCGATCTGGTAGTAGCGATCGAAGCCGGCCACCATCAGGATCTGCTTGAACAGCTGCGGCGACTGCGGCAGCGCGTAGAACTCACCGGGATGCATGCGCGCCGGCACCAGGAAATCGCGCGCGCCTTCCGGGGTGGCCTTGGTGAGGATCGGCGTTTCGATGTCCTGGAAACCACGCGCGTCCAGCCATCGGCGCAGCGCCTGTACCAGCTTGATGCGCGTGCGCATCATCTGCTGCATCTTCGGCGTGCGCAGGTCGAGGTAACGGTACTTCAGCCGTGTTTCCTCGCCCGGATTTTCGTGGGCGTGGAACGGCAGCGACTCGGCTTTGTTCAGCACTTCGATTTTTGTGGCGACAACTTCGACCTGGCCGGTCCGCAGCTTCGGATTGACCGACATGCGCTTGCGGACGACGCCAGTCACACGCAGGCAGTCTTCGTAACCGACGTTTGCGGCAGTCGCCACCACCTCTGCATTGCCTTCCACCTCGGCCTGCTCGGCGACGACCTGGACGATGCCTTCGTGATCGCGCAGATCGATGAAGCACAGTCCGCCGAGATCGCGGGCCACGTCAGCCCAGCCACACAGGGTCACGGACTGGCCAATCAATGCCTCGTCGATCAGGCCGCAGAAATGGGTACGCATGAACGCTCCGTTGCGAGGATGTCCCGGTGTTTGGCCGGGTGGATGAACGAACCAGAAGAGCAGATTGGCGAAACACGCCATTTTAACGGTATCGGGTGCATTTACTTTCCCTTGCTTATACGAGGCGGCATATCGCCGCAATCACGGGGGAACGGCAATGACCACATCACTCAAAGCACTATCGCTGGCGTTGGGCCTTACTGCGCTCAGCGCCGCCTTCATCCCGGTTACCCACGCCCAGGGCGGGTATTACCCCCAATCGCGCGCCTATGCGTCCGAGGACCTGCGCCGATTGAACTCAAACGATCAGGTCCGCGTGATCAGCCAGGAATATGCCGATCAATCCGGTGGTCGCCGTATCCCCGACGACCAGATGCGCTTTTATCTCGACCAGATCAATCGCTCCAATTGGGGGTTCAGCCAGGTCCGCCAGGACATCGCGCAATCAATCCGTGGCGGCGGACAACCCGGAAGCAATGGAACCATTCGCTGCGACAGCAATGGCAGCGACCCGAGCACCTGCCGCACGCCATGGCCCGGCCAATCGCGCATCGTTCGCACGGTCTCGGATGCACAGTGCGTGGAAGGCCGCAGCTGGCAGTCGCAACCCGGGCAGGTCAGAGTCAGCCAAGGCTGCCGTGCCGAATTTGCCGAGGCGCCACGCCCGGTGGACTTCCCCGGCCGGGGTCGCGTGGTGAATTGCGAAAGTGCTGGATCGCGACATAACGCCTGCACCGTTCCGTGGAGCGGTTCT
>JBBRZH010000040.1:0-17175 GCA_038236935.1 Lysobacterales bacterium | reverse complement strand
GCCACCAACAACGAGATCGGCTTCGACTACCTGCGCGACAACATGGCGCTGGCGAAGGACGATCGTTTCCAGCGCGGCCTGAACTACGCGATCGTCGATGAAGTCGACTCGATCCTGATCGACGAAGCGCGCACGCCGTTGATCATCTCCGGGCCGGCGGACGAATCGCCTGAACTGTATATCAAGGTCAACCGCATCGTCCCGCAATTGACCCGCCAAAAGGAAGAAGAAGGCGAGGGCGATTTCTGGGTCGACGAGAAAGGCAAGCAGGTGCATCTGTCCGAAATGGGCCAGGAGCACGCGGAAACACTGCTGCGCGGTGCCGGGATCCTGGAAGGCGAAGACAGCCTGTACGCGCCGCACAACATCCACGTCGTGCACCACCTCAATGCCGCATTGCGCGGGCACGCGATCTACCAGCGCGACGTTGATTACATCGTGCGCGATGGCGAAGTCATCATCGTCGACGAATTCACTGGCCGCACGCTGACTGGACGACGCTGGTCCGATGGCCTGCACCAGGCCGTGGAAGCAAAGGAAGGCGTGCCGGTGCAGCGCGAGAACCAGACGCTGGCGTCGATCACTTTCCAGAACCTGTTCCGCATGTACGGCAAGTTGTCCGGCATGACCGGCACCGCGGATACGGAAGCCTACGAATTCCAGTCGATCTACGGCCTGGAAGTCATCGTGATCCCGACCAACCAGCCGATGGTGCGCAAGGATCATTCCGACCAGGTGTTCCTCAACCGCAACGGCAAGTACCGCGCGGTCGTCACCGAAATCAAGGATGCGCATTCGCGCCAGCAGCCGGTGCTGGTCGGTACGACATCGATTGAAGTGTCGGAAATGCTGAGCGAGCAGCTGCGCGAAGCCGGCGTGGCCCATGAAGTGCTCAACGCCAAGCAACACGAACGCGAAGCGACCATCGTGGCCCAGGCCGGCCGTCCCGGCGCGGTGACCATCGCCACCAACATGGCCGGTCGCGGTACCGACATCGTACTGGGTGGTTCGCTGGAATCGGAGATCGCCGCGCTGGAAGCCGAGACCGGCGCCGAAGTCGACGCCGCGACAAAAGCGCGCATGAAGGCCGAATGGCAGCCGCGCCATGATGCCGTCAAGGCCGCCGGCGGCTTGCACATCGTCGGCACCGAACGACACGAATCGCGCCGTATCGACAATCAATTACGTGGTCGCTCCGGGCGCCAGGGCGATCCAGGTTCGTCGCGTTTCTACCTGTCGCTGGAAGACAACCTGATGCGCATCTTCGCCGCCGACTGGGTGCAGCGGGTCATGGAGCGCATGGGGCTGAAGGAAGACGACATCATCGAGTCGCCACTGGTCACCAAGCAGATCGCGAATGCGCAACGCAAGGTCGAGGCGCATAACTTCGACATCCGCAAGAACCTGCTCGACTTCGATGATGTCAACAACGACCAGCGCAAGGTGATCTACCAGCAACGCGACGAACTGCTCGAAGCAGAATCGGTCCAGGACAATGTCGAAGGCATCCGTGACGACGTGGTCGCCGACATGGTCGCGCGCTTCGTGCCATTGAATTCGATCGACGAGCAATGGGACCTGGCGGGCCTGGAAGCGGAATTGTCGACGGAATTCGGGTTTCAGCCGGCGCTGGCTGAAACCATCAAGTCGCGCACCGAGATCGACGCCGAGCAGATCGCCACCGAGGTGCAGCAGGACATCGCGCGCCTGTTCACCGACAAGGAAGCGCAAATTGGTGGCGAGACGATGCGGATGCTCGAGAAGCACATCATGCTCAACGTGCTCGACCAGAACTGGAAGGATCACCTGGCGCGCATGGACTACCTGCGCCAAGGCATCCACCTGCGCGGTTACGCGCAGAAGCAACCGAAGCAGGAATACAAAAAAGAAGCCTTCGAGCTGTTCGGAGAGATGCTGGACAAGGTCAAGCGCGAGGTGGTCACGCTGCTGGCGCGGGTGCGCGTGCGCGATGAAGCCGAAGTCGCCGCGATGGAAGCAGAAGAACGTCGCCAGGCCGAAGCCGTCGCCCGCCAGATGCAGTTCCAGCACGCCGACGTTGGCGGCATGGGTGCCGACGAGGAAGCCGCGCAGGGACAAACCGCAGCGCTTGCCAGTGAACTTCCATCGGGCATGCCCAAAGTGGGCCGCAACGATCCTTGCCCCTGCGGCAGCGGCAAGAAGTTCAAGCATTGCCATGGGCAGCTGGCCTGATAAGCCCCACTCTTTCCCCCGCGTTTTCGGTGGCGAGGGTCAACGCGCCGCGGTGATGGTCCATGGCTGACCCGCCCATCGTCGAAGTCGTCGCCGGCGTACTCCAGGATGCGCGCGGCCGCATCCTGCTGGCGCGGCGTACCGAAGGCCGGGACCTGGCAGGGTTGTGGGAATTTCCCGGCGGAAAGCGGGAGCCGGATGAAACTCCCGAAGCCGCGTTGATCCGGGAGTTGCACGAGGAACTCGGCATCCAGGTCGAACCTGGCGCGCCCCTGATCTGCGTGCCCCACCGCTATCCACACAAGCGCCTGCGCCTGGACGTACGCCGGATCGTGTCTTGGCGGGGGATCCCGAAAGGACAAGAAGGCCAGGCGCTGGCATGGGTTCCCCCGGGCAAACTTTTTAGCTATGCAATGCCGGACGCCGATCGCCCGGTCGTCGCCGCGCTGCTGCAGCCCGACCGTTACCTGGTGACGCCGGCGCCTGCCGCTGACGCGTTGGCTTGGCTGCGGTCGTTACAGCAGGCACTGGATGCCGGGATTCAACGCGTGCAGTTGCGTGCTTCGCCTGAAATGGATCCGGCGCGCTGGCGAGTGTTGATCATTGACGCCGTCCAGCGATGCCGCAATGCCGGAGTGGACGTGCTGATCAATGCCGACGCGGCGCTGGCGCGCGAGCTTGGTGTCGGCGTGCACCTGCGTGCGTCGCAATTGCACGAGCTGAAACAACGACCCTTGGCGAATGATGCGCTGGTGGCAGCATCCTGCCATTCGCCGGAGGACCTGCTGCGAGCAGAACGACTCGCGTGCGATTTTGCCGTGCTCGGGCCGGTCCGCGCGACGTCATCCCATCCCGGAACCACGGGCATCGGATGGTTGAAATTCGAGGAACTACGGGAAACGACACCGCTGCCGATCTATGCGATCGGAGGGATGATTCCCGCGGATATCGAAAGCGCTCGCCGGCATGGCGCGCAGGGTATCGCCGCGATCAGAGCGCTTTGGCCGCATTGACTTCAAAGGGGGTGTGAGCTGTCGCACGCAGTCTGATCTGCATCCGACGGCGTGGTGTTACGTGCTGGCTAGCTTACGGCTTCGCGCTGGAAGCCAAAGCGCGATACTGCCCGTCCAGCGCAACGACCTGCGGCATCATTGCATCCAGGTTGCCATCGTTCACCAGGACGTCGTCGGCGATCGCGAGCCGCTCATGGCGTCGGGATTGTGCAGCGAGCATGCGCATCGCCAGTTCGTCGTCGATCGCGTCGCGCTGCAACAGCCGCGCCATTTGCAGCTCGGATGCAACGTCGACGACAAGAATCCGGTTCAACCAGGGATACCCGCCGCGGCCGCCCTTTTCTGCAAGCAACGGGACGACGACGATGGCATACGGCCCGGGTGCAGATCCGCTGGCGGCCAGCAACGCACTACGCACGCGAGGATGCACGATCGATTCAAGCCGGTGGCGTGCGGAGTCGTCTTCGAACACGCGTCGGCGCATTGACTTGCGATCCAGTTCCCCACCTGCATCGAGCACGTCGTCGCCGAACATCGCCACGATTTCCGCCAGGCCGTCGCTGCCCACTGCCACCACGTCGCGCGCCGCGAGATCGGCATCAACGATCGGGACGCCCAGCGCCTCGAAACACCGCGCGACCACGCTCTTGCCCGAGGCCACGCCACCGGTAAGACCAACGCGGTAAAGCGCCATCGCGGCGCCTAGCGCAATCCTGTCAGGCGCATGTACGCGTCGAGCAGGTCGCCGCCCCAGAAAAAAACGATCCAGCCAGCTGCCGCGAGATACGGGCCAAACGGGATGGGCGTCGCCCGATCCCGGCCCTTCATCGCCAGCCAGATGGACCCGACGATTGCGCCCACCAGCGAAGACAGCAGGATCGTCGGGAGGATGCCCCGCAGGCCGACCCACGCGCCTAGCGCCGCCAGCAGCTTGAAGTCGCCATGGCCCATGCCCTCCTTGCCGGTCAGCTGCTTGAACAGCCACCACACGGACCACAACGACAGATACCCGACGATGGCGCCGACCACCGCGGGTTTGCTGGGCATGTACAAGCCATCGATGGTTGCGATCAGGCCCAGCCACAGCAGCGGCAAGGTGAGTTGATCCGGCAACAACTGGGTGCGCAGGTCGATGCCTGACAAGGCCACCAAGAAGCAGCTTAAAACGATGCCGCCAAACCCCTGCCAGCCGAATCCGAAGCGCCACATCGACGCCAGTACCAGCAACATCGTCAGCAGTTCGACCAGCGGATACTGCATGGAAATCGGCGCGTGGCAATTTCGACAGCGCCCACGCAAGGCCACCCAGCTGACGACGGGAATGTTTTCCCACCAGGCGAGTTGATGCTTGCAATGCGGGCAATGCGAGCGCTCGACCACGATGCCCGGTGGCGGCGGATCGTATAACTCCGGTTGACCGAGGACGTCGCGGCTATCGCGTTTCCATTCCCATTCCAGCCGCCGTGGCAGGCGCAGGATCACCACATTGAGGAAGCTTCCGACCAGCAAGCCGAACCCGGCCGCGACGGGATAGCCGAGGCCGGGGTGTTGATCGAGGAAGGACATGTAGCGTAGTTGTCAGATTGCGGCAGCGAGCTTGAAAATCGGCAGGTACATGCCCACCACCATGGCGCCGACGATGACACCGATGAAGATCATGATCATGGGCTCGAGCAGGCTGGACAGTGCATCAACTGAATTGTTGACTTCCTGCTCATAGAATTCCGCCACCTTGAACAGCATTGCATCCAGCGCACCCGCTTCCTCGCCGATCGCGGTCATCTGGATGACCATGTGCGGGAAGAGGTTGACCTGTTTCATGGCCATGTTCATCTGGTAGCCGACGGAGACGTCGTCACGTATGCGCTTGACCGCCTTTTCATACACCGTGTTGCCAGTGGCGCCCGAGACAATGTCGAGCGCTTCCACCAGCGGCACGCCAGCCTTGAACGTGACCGCCAAGGTGCGAGCAAAGCGTGCAATGGAGGCGTTGTGCAGGATCTGCCCGACCACTGGAAGCTTCAGCATCATGCGGTCCAGGAAGTGCGCGAACGCCAAGGACCGCTTCTTGAAATAGATGAAAACGGCAATCGTGCCGACCACGAGCCCCAGCACCACCCACCAGTAGGCGATCATGAAATCACTGGCGGCGACGATCATTTTGGTGAAGGCAGGCAGGTCAGCACCGAAACTCGCAAACACCTGCTGGAACTGGGGCACGACGAAGACGAGCAGGATCGCACTGACCAGGATCGCAACCGCGATCACCGTGGCGGGATAAAACAGCGCCTTCTTGATCTTGCCCTTGAGGCTTTCGATGTTCTCCTTGTAACTGGCGATCGTATCCAGCACGGTTTCCAGCACACCGGCCGACTCTCCGGCCTTGACCAGGTTGCGATAAAGCTCGTCGAACTGCACGGGATGCTTCCCGAGTGCTTCATAGACCGAAGAGCCGCCTTCGATATCCGTACGCAGGCTGTTGTATAGCTCTTTGGCCTTGGGATTTTTCTGTCCGCCTGCAATGATCTCAAGTGAGGTCACGATCGGCACGCCCGACTTCATCATGGTTGCCAGCTGACGGCTGAAGATGGCGATTTCCCGAGGCTTTACCCGCTTGCCAGCGCCGCCGAACAGGGCTTTCGGCTTGGGCTTCACGACGGTGGGAGTGATCCCCATCCTGCGCAGCTCGGCACGCACCAGATTGGCGTTCTTCGACGGCTGTTCGCCCTTCATCTTCGTGCCGCGCTTGTCTTTGCCCTCCCACACGAAAATCTGCAAGGGGTCAGCGCGGCGGATCTGCTTGGTGGCGGTACGAGTCACGGCCATGGTTAATCCTTGGTGACGCGGTTGATTTCGGCAAGGCTGGTGAAGCCGTTGCGGACTTTCAGAAGTGCGGATTGCCGCAGGTCACGGACACCCGACCGCTGCGCCGCCTCGGAGATCTGTTGCACGTTGCCGCCCGCCAGCACGATGGCCTGGATTTCTTCCGTCATGGGCATCACCTGGTACAGGCCCGTGCGGCCTTTATATCCCTCAGTACATTCGCTGCAGCCGACAGCTTCATACAGGGTAATGCCGGCATGCACTTCCTCCGGCGTGAATCCTTCTGCCAGCAAGGCGTGGTCCGGCAGCTGTTGGGGGCGCTTGCAGTCATGTAACCGGCGGGCAAGACGCTGGGCAATGACCAGCGTTACCGATGAAGTGATGTTGAAAGGGGCAACGCCCATGTTCATCAGGCGCGAAATTGTCTGGGGTGCGTCATTGGTATGCAGCGTCGACAGCACCATGTGCCCGGTCTGCGCGGCCTTGATGGCGATTTCCGCCGTTTCCAGGTCGCGGATCTCACCGACCATGATCACGTCAGGATCCTGGCGCAGGAAACTGCGCAGGGCAGCAGCGAAGGTCATGCCGCGCTTGATGTTCATCTGCACCTGGTTGATGCCAGGTACCCGGATTTCGACCGGATCCTCGACCGTGGAGATGTTGCGGCTGTCGTCGTTCAGGATATTGAGCGCGGTATACAGGGAAACGGTCTTGCCCGATCCCGTGGGTCCGGTGACCAAGACCATTCCGTAGGGTTTCTGCACCGCCCCCAGGAACAACTCCTTCTGGTCCTCCTCATACCCCAGTTTGTCGATGCCAAGCTTGGCGGCGCCGGCATCGAGGATGCGCAGCACGATTTTCTCGCCGAACAATGTCGGCAGGGTACTCACGCGGAAATCGATCTGCTTGGTCTTGCTTAAATTGAGCTTGATGCGGCCGTCCTGTGGGACGCGCTTCTCGGCGATATCCAGCTGCGCCATGACCTTCAGGCGGGCCGCGATCCGTGGGCTCAGCTTGACCGGCACCTTGGCGACCTGCTTGAGCAGCCCGTCGATACGCAATCGGACCCTGTAGTCGGTTTCGTACGGTTCAAAGTGGACATCAGACGCCCCCCGGCGGATCCCGTCCACCAGCACTTTGTTGATGAACTTCACGACCGGGGTATCGTCGCCCTTGGCATTGATGCCTGTGTCGCCGGCGAGCTCATCGTCTCCGCCGCCGACCTCAATCCCTTCCATGCCTTCGTCATCGCCGACGGCATCGTTGAGCGCGTCGGCGGACTCCAGCCACAGGTCAATCGTGCGCTTGATCCGGTCCTCGTCGACCAGGATCGGCTCGACCGTGAGGTTGGTGTGGAACTTGATCTCGTCCAGCGTTCGCGTATTGGTGGGGTCCGCCACGCCTACGAATAAACGACCGCCGCGTTTGAACAGCGGAAGGACGGAGTGCTTGCGCACCAATTCCTCGCTGACCAGCTTGATGCCCGATTGCGCTGGATCCAGGGAAGTGACATCGAACAGCGGCATGCCAAACTCGATCGAGTTGGCGGCGGCCAGGTCAGCCGGTGCGATCAGTTTTTTCTCTAGCAGGTAGCCCGCAAGCGGCTGGCGTTCTTTCGTGGCCTCTGCCATCGCCTCGCGCGCCGCGCCCTCTTCCAAAGCTCCGTCCAACACCAGTCGCCGGGCGATGCCGGTGATGCCCACCAGATTGGCGGTCGCCACGGTTGCCATTCAGGACCCTCTTGAATATTCCCCAATCGGACTCTACCGCAAACACGCTCGCCGTGAATGGGCAGGCCTACGCTTTTTTGCCCCGCATGTATGTTCTATTGAGGCCCGGACCGCTGCGTTCACGTTACTCTAGCCTCCAAGAGGAACCATTTCATGCGCGTCTCCGTGATCCTGCCGGCAAAGAACGAAGCTGAGGGACTGCGTCGGACGCTGCCGACTCTTCGTGCCTGCTTGCCCGACGCCGAAGTCATCGTCGTGGATGATGGATCGACCGACGACACCGCCTCAGTCGCGACCAGCCATGGCGTCACGGTCCTGAGCTCTCCCTACCCGATGGGCAATGGGGCGGCGATCAAGCGCGGGACACGGGCAGCCAGCGGTGACATCCTGGTCTTCATGGATGCCGACGGGCAGCATGATCCCCAGCTGATCGCATTGCTGCTCGCCACGCTCGACCTTGGTTTTGACATGGCGGTGGGCGCGCGCGATTCCACCGGGCAAGCCAATGCAGGGCGTGGTGCGGCCAATGCCTTCTACAACCGACTGGCCAGCTGGATGACAGGGCACCGGATCGCCGACCTGACCTCCGGCTTCCGCGCAGTACGCGCCGACCGGTTTCGCGAGTTCGTGCACCTGCTCCCGAATGGTTTCAGCTATCCCACCACGAGCACGATGGCTTTCTTCCGCAGTGCCTACCCGGTGGCCTACGTGTCGATCCCCGTGGCCCGCCGTGTGGGAACTGGTAGCCACATTCGACCACTACGCGATGGCGTGCGATTTCTGCTGATCATCTTCAAGATCGCGACGTTGTATTCGCCACTGAAGCTGTTCGCACCCGCCGCGGCGATGTTTTTCCTGACCGCCCTGGGCTACTACGCCTGGACATTCACCACGCAGCACCGACTGACCAACATGAGCATGTTGCTGTTTAGCGCCTCGGTGATTATTTTCCTGATCGGCTTGGTGTCGGAGCAGATCACTTCCTTGACCTATACCCGTCCCAACCGGGCATGATCGGCTTGCGGGCGCTGGCAACACCGCTGACCTGGAATCTAGCGACTGATCGCGTGCGCGAGACCGGGGCTCGCAAAATTTGAGCCGCGACACACTCTTGTTGGTGACGACCTCTTACCCAGAAGTCAACGACGGTAGCGAAGCCGCCGGCGCATTCGTCGCCGATCTGGCCCAGCAGTTGGCAACACAGGTCCCGGTGCGGGTAGTGGCACCAGGCATGCAGGCAGGCGCTATCCAAACCAGCGGTAATCTCACGGTGCGGCGTTTCGCATCGCCGGGCCGGCCACTGTCGTTGCTTTCACCGTCGCGACCGTCCGACTGGCCAGCCATTGTCGGAACGCTGCGCTCTTTGCGCGCAGAAACCATCAACGCCGACGCCGACAACCGCGTGGCGCATACGCTGGCGCTCTGGACGCTGCCATCGGGCTGGGCAGCCGCGACTTTGCAGCGCACCCATGGCGTCCCTTATTCGGTGTGGGCGCTGGGTAGCGATATCTGGTCGCTGGGCAAGTTGCCGATGGTTCGCTCAATGCTGCGCCGGGTGATCCGTGGGGCATCGCACTGCTATGCCGACGGATTGCAACTGGCCGAGGACGCCGCGCGCATCGGCGGGGTGCCATTCCAGTTCCTGCCCAGCACCAGGCGCGTGGATGTGCATGACATCCGCCCGCGTGCGCGGGTGCCGCCTTACCGGTTGTTGTTCCTGGGGCGCTGGCATCCCAATAAGGGGATCGACCTGTTGCTGGAGGCGCTGACGTTGCTGGACGACCGGGACTGGGAGCGCATCAGTGAAGTCCGCATCGCCGGCGGCGGTCCGCTTGATGTGTTGGTGCGGGCAGGGGTGAGTACGCTGAAGGCGCAAGGCAGGCCCGTTCGCCTGGACGGATTCCTAAATCGCGCGCAAGCGGCCGCTGCGATTGGAGATGCAGACTGGTTGCTCATTCCCTCACGAATCGAAAGCATTCCCGTGGTGTTTTCAGACGCGATGAAGCTGGGATGCCCGGTGATCGTTACCCCGGTCGGAGATCTGCCGCGGCTATTGCAGGATTTTAATTGCGGCGTTTGCGCTGGGGGGGTGGACGCAGCGTCGCAGGCCAAGGAAATCCGCAATGCGCTATCCATGTCAGCTGCAGGGTTTTCAATCGGGGTCGCTGCAGCCGCTGCGCGCTTCGATCTGCAATCGGGGGTTGCCATGCCGATATTGAGCTCAATCGCCCCAGCGATCCCTCCTCCATTACAGGTCTCGGCATGAGTGAAAGGGGCTACCAGCGTGACTTTGCAAGCAGCCATGCGGCCATGTACGACGAGACCGGCCGCGAGCGCAAGGCAAACACGATGGTGGCCGTATTGCGGGATGCGCTGGGTGTCAGTTTGCGCCACGCCCGTTGCCTCAATATCGGTTGCTCGACCGGCATCATCGATCAGTTCCTTGCGCCCTTCGTGGGAAGCATGACCGGGCTGGATATCGATGAAGCCGCGATTGCATATGCCAACGAACGCCATGCGACAGGCAATTTGAGTTTCAGGGTTGGCGACGCGATGGCAATCGATGCCGCTGACGAGTCGATCGACGTAGTGATTTGTTCACAGGTCTACGAGCACGTCCCGGACCCCGAACGCATGATGGGAGAAATCCATCGCGTGCTGGCTCCCGGTGGCGTCTGCTACTTCGCCGCCACCAATCGTCTGTGCATCGTCGAGCAACATTATTTTCTGCCCTTCTTATCGATGCTTCCCACGGCGCTTGCAGATCGTTACCTGCAACTCACAGGGAAAGGCATGCACTACTACGAGCGCCATAGAACCTGCTGGGGACTTAAGCGGTTGGTTTCGGCGTTCAACGTATCCGACTACACCCAAAAACTGATTGGCGACAGCGACCGCTTTCATACCCGTTACATGACGGGAACGGGGATCAAGTTAATCGTCCTCAAGGTTTGGGTCAGATTCGCTTACTGGTCGTTTCCTGGATATATCTGGTTGCTGCGAAAAAGTTGACTCAGGCGTTCTGGACAGTGTCGTAGATCGCCCAGCGATAGATCGCATAGCGTCCAATCCAGCGCGCCCGATGAATCATCTTGGGTCGATCAAGCCGCAGCGCGATGCTTTCGAACATCGCGTAGAGGCGTGGCATGCGTGTCGTGACCAGCAGCAGGGGCAGGAAAAGGGTGCTAGCTGCGTTGCTTCCATTGGCCACGCATTGCCAATTTTTCGGCGCAATGCCTTGGTGGAATTCGCAGTCGCTCAATCCGGGCCGCGTTAGCGGCTCAAGGGGTTTGCTCCGCAAGAACAACCGGGCGAGGCGATTGAATTCTGCGCCGGGTTCGAGCACCAGCACCCTGGCCCCGGGCAGCAGGCTGTGATCCAGCGATTGGAGCACGCGTCTCGCATCGACTGGGTCCAGGTACATCAGCGCGGTTACCGAATACGCATTTTTCAGCGTTGCGGGAGCGAATGGCAGGTGCGTCAGGTCAGCGCGAACCGCGGGGCCAAAGTGACTGGCAAACTGCCTGCAGAAACCCTCGGAAAAATCCACTCCCGTAATCCGCTCGAAGCCAAGGGACAGCATCTCCTCGGCCAGCCGTCCGTAGCCGCAACCAATATCCAGCGTCTGGGTGGACGTGTCGACGCGATCTGCATACGCCAGACGCAGGACACTGCGATGCCAACAGTCAAACGTACTGTTGAGCGCATCCGGAATGCCTTTCATCAAGACCGCGCGTGGCGTATTTCCAAGCGTCTGCTGCCGCTGTTCCCAGTCCCGGCGCACTTCGTCGTGGGCAGAGTCGAAAGGGTTGGTCATTCGCGCTTGCCGATGGCGTGAGCCAATCCGAACAGGGCGACATTGACCAGATCAGCGGCGGTCAACGCAACGCGCAAAGCGACGCCCGAAACCAACAATTCCGCCACCGGAAGTCCGAATCGGCTCCCCAGCCAAACAAAAGCAGCTTCGCGCACGACCGCACCCGAAGGCACGACCACTAGTGCAGTGCCGACGATCGACGCTCCCAGATACGCTGCTCCAAAGGTGATCGCTTCAGCGACCGAATGATGCGGCCACGATAAAACGATCCATGCAGCAAGGAAAGGAAGCCAGTTCACCACCAGCAGCCCCGTTAGCCTGGTCGCAGTTGGCGAATCGATGGAAGCCGGACCACTTTCGCGAAGGTATCGCCCGGCCACGGGCAATGACCCGAGCACTTGCTCGACCCAGCCGAAACGATGGGCCATCCATAAGATGACTGCTGCCGGTGCAAGCACCACAAGCAGACGCCAATCCAACAGGGTTG
Source organism: Lysobacterales bacterium (assembly GCA_038236935.1). GTDB lineage: Bacteria > Pseudomonadota > Gammaproteobacteria > Xanthomonadales > Xanthomonadaceae > Cognatiluteimonas. The sequence continues at coordinate 5,094 of JBBRZH010000040.1, read as the reverse complement.
CACACAGCAGTAGGGTTCCTGCGATTGCAGCGGCCCAGGCGTAGCCGAGAAATGTCTGTATCAGCAGTGCAAGGGCGATGGTCGACGCAGTTACCCTGCCCTGCAGGTAGTTCGCCTCAAATAGCACGCCGGCGATTTTTCCTGGCAGGTATCGGACGATTTGACCAAGTGCGTACGCGAGTCCAAGTCTTGTCCCGGTAACGGTAGGCCCCTGCAAACTGCGTACAAGCACGACATGGTAGAGCGTGCTCAGGGCGATACTTGCGGTAAGCAGTGCAAGGAAGGCGAGACTGCGGGATGCCGACAGGTCCAGTTGGGACGTTTTCATTGCCCCGAGGTGGCCATGAACCAAGTAGCCGATATAGCCAAGCGCAAGCCCAAGGAGAACCACGCTCAGGGCCTGCCTGGTGCGCGGATGCATGTTTTTCCAACGCGGAATCGCACTTGCAGCGACTGCCTGCTGCAACTCGGAATCTCTCACGGTTGATCACCGGATCGGCTTGAACCAACGCTGGGTGCTCCCATCGCTGGTGTCCGTGCAGTATCCATCGAAAGCAAGGTCTGCTCGAATGTTTTCATCAGGGAATCAAATCGGTAGTCACCACGACCTTCGTCTTGTTTCAAAGAAGCCAAGATGGCCCGGCATGCTTGTTTGCGGCCCAGGCTGGCATTGATCTGGAATAGGAATACTCCAACCTTGATGTTGTGATTGGAATCCTCCCAGGCGTGCCCTGCAAGCACTGCCGCTTCTGGAAGGCGTGACTGCGCCGCAAGAAGGCGAGCCACGTTATAGCGTGTGTTCCAGTTTTCCGGGGTTGTAGCTGGTAGTGGATTGCGCAGCGTCCAGGACAGACCAATGTCGGTCAATCTGCGCACGTCCAGCCGGGGGCAGGTAGCGCCTTCGGCACGCTGGACAACAAGTTCCCATGCGTTTGCGGCATAACTCAGGATGCGGCCATGCGCGCGGTCTTGTAGCTGGAGATACAGCGCATCGGGCGGCATCGTTTTTGTTTCGCAATAAGCGAGCAGACGCCAAAGGGATTGGGCCATTCGATTATCTGGTGGGCTGCTTTGCTCCGCCGCGTCGATATGAGCCAAGGCGGCGGGAAGCTGGCCCGCTTCCATGCTTTCGACGGCGAGAAATGATCGCAGTCGCGGCGAGTCCGGGTTGTAACGCATTTCCTGCGCGTAAAAGGTTCCCATGGATGACCAGACGCGGGCACGTCCATGGGTGGTGCCGACGTAAACGAGAAGCATCAATGCCCCAACCATTGGCATTGCGATTCTGAAAAGCCGGGTGGAGGCGGGCAATCGCTGTGCGATGGCGTCAATCACTCCAGCCAAAGCCAGCAGGATGCCGATGCTCGGCAGGTAATTTCGGTGCTCGAAATACAATTCCAACGGCCAGACCGTGGACTCCATCGCTTGACCTGCCAGGAACAGGAGCATGCCGGCGATGATCGCCGGATGCAGCTTGCGCACACGAAGTGCGCCCGCGATGGCTGCAAGCCAACCGAGAATCGCGGGCATCGTGGTCCACGGGGAAAACCACCCGGTCGACTTGGGATAGTTGTCATGAAAGATGCTCAGCCGCGGTGCGTCGGGCAGCAGGATCGCCGCGACATAGTCCCAAAGGATGCGTGGCTGGGTCAGTAACCTTTCAACGAGCGAGAAGTCGCGCAGGCTGTAACCGGAAAGCAGTATCTGGGGACGCAACGCGATCACGATCGCTCCGACCAGCATCGGCACCGCCACCGTGATGACGAAGAACATGGAAACCAGTCGAGGTCTGTGCCTTTGCGCTGCGGGGGGGAAGTATGCAAATTCGATCACCAGCGCAAGCAACGGCACCAGTGCCCCATTTTCCTTGGACAGGAAAGCAAGCGTCGTCAAGATGGGAACGCCGAACCATAATCCGACGACCCCGCGAACATCACCACACTCGATCCGTGTGCGCGCAGCCATGAATAGCCACAAAGCCAGCAGCGTAAACAACGCGCTGAGGATCGCCATCCGTTGCACCAGGTACAGCACAGAGCTGACGTGGATCGGCAGTGCCATCCAAGCTAGGGCCAATAGCATGGGAAGCCAGATGCCATGACGACCCAGTCCCGGATCGCGCTTTGCCAAGCGCGCATAAAGGGCGAACACAGCAGCACCACAGGCCAAGTGCAATATTAGGTTGGTCAGCTTGAAATGCCAGACGTCCTTGCCCCAAATTGCGCCATCAATGACGAAGCTAGCCATTGAAACCGGGCGACCGCCTACACCTGAATGATTGCCGAAAACAACAGACAACCACGAGCGATCGCCGTCGAGCCAATTAACGACACTCGCCAGATTGCCAAAATCATCCAGCAACATCGGACCTTTCAGTCCGATCCAATAGGCTGAGGCGACCATCGCGCAGGCGCCGATGAACAGCAGCACAGCCAATCCTTGCGCTCGCGATGGATAGGTAGAGTGGGTACTCACGGGCCGACGCCATGGCGAGTCGCTGGGGCGCCTTGGAGCTTCGGAAATTGCTTCAGTCCAATTTGCATCGCGTTGGCGCTGCGCCTGAGAGCCCTGTTTTTCTCCTCCACGTTCAGCAGCCACTTCTTGAATAGTGGCTGTGGCGTTCTGTCGCTACGATCCAGGTATGCCAACGCCTGGCCCGGCAAGCCCGCGCTCATGAGATAAATGGCCTGCTCTCGCGGCACCAAAGGGTTGGGCCTGTAAAGGTTTGAGAGATCCATTTCCTGCATGACCGCATCCAGGTTGTGCTCGGCAAGTGCGAGTTTCGCGAGCTCGTAGTGAAGGTAGCCTTGGGTGTCGGGATCGTTGCCAAAATTCGGGTTAGCCAACAGGATCTCTGTCATCCGACGCAGGTCAGCGATCGAGAGCGTGCCATGGCAGCCATTGCCATCCATTCGCACGACGAAGCTGCTGATCACATCCGGGATCCCGCGCGAGTAACGACTGGCGGACGCAACGTCCATGAGCCCTTGCCATTGTCCATGGGCAAGCCCGCGGTCAATACAGTCAAGAAGCACACGCTGGAATTTCAGTTCGTCGTGCGCTGGCAAGACCGCTATCCCGGCGTCGAGTGTCCGTCTCGCCGCGACAATATCGCCGTTGTCTGCGTAATACGAAGCCAGCATCTGAATGGCGCGGACCGAGCGTGGACTTTGTTGCGCCCAGACCATCGCAAGCTTGCCGCGGTCACCCCAGATTCCAGCGTTGTAATGGGTCAGCAGGATGGCGGTACCAAGCCAGGCCGCGAGAATCAATGATGAGCCCTTGCGCCATGCGGGACGGGCGGTGAGGAGTGCGCTGGAAAACGCGAATAGCGGACCAAGCATTGGCAGGTAGTTGCGGTGTTCGAAATAGGGCTCAAGCGCAACTACCGTGGATTCGATCAGATGCCCGGCGAAGAACCATAAGACCGCGAAGCTGTATACCGGTAACCGGCGCCGTAGCCAGAGTGCGCTGCCGAGCAAGCCCAGCACGCCTGCCAAGGCGAAGACCGTGGTGGGTGGATCCAGCAGGGACCGCGAAATCATGTAGTCGTCGTGGAAAATTCCTTGCCCGCTGAGCCGCGGCAACAAGATTGTATGCAGGTAGTCGAAGAGGATGCGTGGTTCGGTCAGTAACCGTTGCGCCATGCTGAAATCGCGCTGTTCGTAAGGTCGCAATATGCTGTCGGGGTGCAAGAGTGCAAACCCGGCCAACACGATAAGGGGAGACGCTGTCCCCCAGACCAGTAAGCGTCGATTACCTGCATGCAGGGTGAGCAGTTTTTCGCGGACCAAGGTCAGGTTGAGCACGCTGGCATAGGCAAAGATCAGAACCCCGTTCTCCTTGCACAAGAACGCCAGCATCCCGAACACTCCCAGCGCCAATCCAGCCCCGACGACGCGCGCGAGTTCAGAAAGACGAGCCGCATCAAGCGCTTGGAGATACACCAGAAGACCGCTGAGCATGAAAATGCTCGACAGGATGTTCATGCGCTGCACCACCAGCATCGTCGCGGACAGCTGCATTGGGTGGAGCAGCCACATCGCTGTACAGGCCAGGGCAATCAAATTCGCCTTGTAGGCGGCGTGGTCGTCCCGCATTGCCAGTCGTAACGAAAGCCAGAAAACCAGCGCGCCTGCCAGTAGGTGAAACAGGATGTTGTCGCGCTTGAACGCAGCGGGGAAGGTCGGCCAGGTCGAATCCTCGATCAGGAAGCTCAACGCTGCCAGTGGCCGGCCAGGATTGTCGATGAACGAATACAAATAACGGCCCACGGTATCGCGATTGAAGTGGCCGTCGAGCTGGGCCAGGTTCTGGAGGTTCGGGAAGTCGTCGAACACAAACGGGCCAGTTACGGCAGGCCAGAAGCACCATGCTGTGAGAAACAACACCAGCCAGAGGCACAAACCAGCCGCCAAGGGTTGTACAACCGGATAGCTCGGCCGATGGAACATGTGTCCGGGCAATGGCGTTGTTCCTGCAGGCAACGGATCGTCATTGGATCATGCACAAAAAAGCCCCCGTTTCCGGGGGCTTCGAGTGTATCCGCTAACTCAATCAGCGACAGGTGCTCGGACGATACTTTCCGATCAGGGTGCCGCCGGTACAGGTCCACCGCATCGAGCCGGCGGAATCATCGAAGGACGGCGTCAAAACCAACGTGGATGCAGCAATCGGAGCTCCGGAGTATGTGATGGTGATTATGCCGGTGACGCCTGCAACGGCGACCGATGTCACGTTGTTGCCGTTGATGCTGATGGCCGGTGGCAGCCCGTAAGACAAGTTGGCAACCGACGGGTACGTGCCCAAACTCTGGCGCGTCTCGGCCACGGCCAGCTTGGATGCGGCAGCGACATTCAGGCCTTCAGACACCTTTGCGCGGACGGTGTAGTCCTGGTAGGCCGGGATAGCGATGGCCATCAGGATGCCGATGATCGCGATGACGATCATCAATTCGATCAGGGTGAAGCCTTGTTGCAGGTTCTTGCGGATCTGGTGGTTCTTCATGAGGTATCCCCTAGGAGTTATGAACTTCACGTGCCCCGCGTGGCCGGCATTCCGGTCCGTCGGGTAGCCGTGCAACGCTGCACGTGC
>JBBRZH010000039.1:0-17690 GCA_038236935.1 Lysobacterales bacterium | reverse complement strand
CACGTCCTGGGCTTGTCTGGAAACCGCGCAGGTTCCGATGGTGGGGTCGTGCTGCGTTCTCCCAGCGACGGCGTCGTCAGCGAAGTGATGGTGCGTGAAGGGCAGACGACGATGGCGGGCATGCCCATGTTCCGCATCAATGGCACGCGCACGCTGTGGTTGCAGGCGGACATCCCCCAGGCTGGCACTGCAGGGGTCAGGCCCGGAACCAGAGTCACCGCCACGGTCAGCGCAGTTCCAGGTCGAACCTTCGATGGCGAAGTCGAGGCGCTGCTGCCGCAAATCGACCCGGGAACACGAACCCAGCGCGCGCGCATCGTGCTGCAAAACGACGAGGGCCTGCTGGTTCCTGGAATGTTTGCGGAATTGACGCTGCATCACCAGGTCGGCGACACCGTGCCGCTGCTCCCGAGCGAAGCCCTGATCGCCACCGGCTCCGATAGTCGGGTGATCGTAGTCGATGCTGATGGTCGCTTTCACCCAGTACGGGTGCAGACCGGCCGCAGCAGCGGTGGACGCACTGAAATCCTGTCTGGTTTGAAGGGCGGGGAACGCGTCGTGACCTCCGGGCAGTTCCTGATCGATTCCGAGGCGAGCCTGTCGGGCGCGCTGGAGCGGCTGAACAGCAAACCAGCAACGCATCGCGATGCACCGGCCAAGGAAGATCGACCATGATCGCGCGGCTGATCCGTGCCTCCATCGCCAACCGCGCCCTGGTGCTGATGGCGGCAGCCTTGCTCGCGATCGGCGGAATCTGGTCGCTGCGCAGCATGCCACTTGATGCCTTGCCCGACCTGTCGGATACGCAAGTCATCATCCGCACCGAATGGGCGGGACAGACGCCGCGAATCATCGAGGACCAGGTCACCTATCCGCTGACAACGACAATGCTGTCGGTTCCAGGTGTCAAGGCGGTTCGCGGATTTTCGTTCTTCGGCGACTCGTATGTGTACATCCTGTTCGATGACGCTACCGATCTGTACTGGGCGAGATCGCGGGTACTCGAATACCTGAGCCAGGTGCGCGATCGCCTGCCGCAAGGCGTGAGTCCGGCGTTGGGCCCGGATGCCACGGGGCTTGGCTGGATCTATGAATACGCGCTGGTTGACCGCACCGGAAAGCACGATCTGGGACAACTGCGCGCGATCCAGGACTGGCTGCTGCGCTACGAACTCAAAACCGTGCCCGACGTCGCCGAGGTCGCAAGCATTGGCGGCATGGTGCGGGCCTGGCAGATCGTGCCGGATCCGCAGGCGCTGGCCGCACGCGGAATCACGGTTGCGCAGCTGGTCTCCGCGATCCAGTCCGCGAACGGCGCGACCGGCGGCTCGGTGATCGAGCAGGGCGAGGCCGAGATGCTGGTGCGCAGCGAAGGGTACCTGACGACCCGGCAGGCATTCGAGCAAGTGCCTGTGATGACCGGAGCCAACAGCGTGCCAGTGCTGCTTGGCGAGGTCGCCACCGTGCAACGGGGCCCGACATTTCGACGCGGCATCGCCGAGCTTGATGGGCAAGGTGAAGTCGCCGGCGGCGTCATCGTGCTGCGGTCCGGCAAGAACGCGTTGGCTGCGATCGAAGCGGTCAAAAGCAGATTGAAACAGCTGCAGGCCAGTTTGCCGGCAGGCGTCGAGATCGTACCCGTTTACGACCGCTCCGGACTGATTGGTGAAGCTGTCACCAATCTTACCCACAAGCTCGGCGAGGAATTCCTCGTGGTGGCGCTGGTCTGCGCGTTGTTCCTGTGGCACCTGCGCTCGGCCCTGGTTGCGGTGATCACCTTGCCGCTGGGCATCCTTGCTGCGTTCATCGTGATGCGTTACCAGGGTGTCAGCGCCAACCTGATGTCACTCGGCGGTATCGCGATCGCGATAGGCGCGATGGTTGATGCCGCGGTGGTGATGATAGAAAACGCGCACAAGCACCTGGAGCACTGGCGCAATGCACACGGGCGTGACGCCGAAGGCGAGGAGCGCTGGACACTGATGGCCGAATCCGCCAGTGAGGTCGGTCCGGCACTGTTCGCCAGCCTGCTGGTGATCACGCTGTCGTTCATACCGGTGTTCGCGTTGCAGGCACAGGAAGGTCGACTGTTCTCGCCCTTGGCCTTCACCAAGACGTATTCGATGGCGGCCGCCGCCGGTCTGTCGGTGACGCTGATCCCGGTGCTGATGGGTTACCTGATCCGCGGGCGCATCCGCCCCGAGGCGGACAACCCGATCAATCGCGTGTTGATCGCCGGCTATCGGCCGCTGCTCGACTGGGTCCTGCGCTTCCCGTGGGCGACGCTTGGGGTCGCTGGCATTGCGTTGCTGCTGACGATCGTTCCTTACTCACGCCTGGGCAGCGAATTCATGCCGCCCCTGGACGAGGGCACCTTGCTGTTCATGCCGACCGCATTGCCGGGCCTGTCGGTGGGCAAGGCATCGGAGCTGCTGCAACTCAGCGATCGCATGCTCAAGACCGTGCCCGAGGTCGCGCACGTATTTGGCAAGGCCGGTCGCGCGGATAGCGCGACCGATCCTGCGCCGCTGGAAATGTTCGAAACCACGATCACCTTCAAGCCGCGCGACCAATGGCGACCCGGCATGACGATGGCGAAACTGAAAGACGCGTTGAATGACGCGGTGCAGATTCCGGGACTGACCAATCTGTTCGTGCCGCCAATCCGCAACCGCATCGACATGCTGGCGACCGGCATCAAGAGCCCGATCGGGGTCAAGGTGTCGGGACCGGATACCAAGGTGATCGCGCGCATCGCCGACGAAGTCGAACAAGTGGCGAAGACCGTACCCGGCGTGAGTTCGGCACTGGCAGAACGCATTACCGGTGGTCGTTATGTCGATGTCACGATCCGCCCCGGCATCGCCGCCCGCTACGGGCTGAGCCAGGCCGACTTGCAGCGCCTGATCGCAACCGTTGTCGGCGGTGATTCGATCGGCGAAACCATCGAAGGCCGCGAACGCTATCCGATCGTATTGCGCTATCCGCGCGGGCAACGTGACTCGCTCTCCGCGCTGGCACAGCTGCCGTTGATCGCGCCGGGCGGCGTGCAGCTGACGCTGAGCCAGGTCGCCGACCTGTCGTTGAGCCCCGGGCCGCCGATGCTCAAGAGCGACAACGGGCGGCTGGTGAGTTACGTCTACGTCGATGTCGCCGGCCGTGACCTGGGCTCGGTGGTCAAGGATCTGCAGCAGGTGGTAGGCGAGAAGATCAAGTTGCCACCGGGCTACGGCATCGCATGGTCGGGCCAGTACGAGTTCCTGCAGCGTGCGCTGGAACGACTCAGGTTGGTGGTTCCCGCGACGCTTGGGATCATCTTCGTGCTGCTGTACCTGGTGTTCCGCCGGGTCGGTGAAGTCGCGATCATCATGCTCAGCCTGCCGCTGGCGTTGGTGGGTGGCCTGTGGTTCATCTGGCTTCTCGGCCACGCCGTATCGATCGCCACGATGATCGGATTCATCGCGCTGTCCGGCGTTGCTGCCGAATTTGGCGTGATCATGCTGCTGTACCTGCACAATGCCTGGGATCCGGTGCTGGCAGCGAATCCGGATGCAGGTTTCGCCGAACTCGATGATGCCATCCGCGAAGGCGCCGTCATGCGCGTGCGTCCGAAGGCAATGACCGTTGCGGTGATCCTGGCCGGCTTGTTCCCGCTGTTCATCGGCATGGGTGCGGGTTCGGAAGTCATGCAACGCATCGCCGCGCCGATGATTGGCGGCATGGTCACCGCGCCCCTGTTGTCCATGCTGGTGATTCCCGCGGCGTATCGACTGTTATGCCGTCGCAGGCTCCTGCGTAGTCGCCAATCAACCAACCAACCCGGGGATCTATCAATGAATGCTTGAATTCAGCCCGCCTTGATGCGGGCCAGGCGCAGCCATGTATCGACAACCGTGTCCGGATTCAGTGACACCGACTCGATGCCCTCGGCCATCAGCCAGTCGGCAAGATCCGGATGGTCGGATGGACCCTGGCCGCAGATGCCGATGTACTTGCCCTTGGCCCTGGCGGCCTTGATCGCCATCGACAGCAGCTTCTTGACCGCTGCATCGCGCTCGTCGAACAGGTGCGAGACGATCGCCGAGTCGCGGTCCAGGCCCAGGGTGAGCTGGGTCAGGTCGTTGGAGCCGATCGAGAAGCCATCGAACAATTCCAGGAACTCATCGGCGAGCAGTGCATTGGATGGCACTTCGCACATCATGATGACCTTCAGGCCATTCTCGCCGCGGACCAGGCCATTCTTCGCCAGCGCCTCGATCACCTTGCGGCCCTCGTCGAGCGTGCGCACGAACGGGATCATGATCCAGCAGTTGGTCAGGCCCATGGTGTCGCGCACCTTGTGCACCGCGCGGCACTCGAGTGCAAAGCAGTCGGCGAAGCTCGGATCCACGTAGCGCGAGGCGCCGCGGAAGCCGATCATCGGATTTTCCTCGTGCGGCTCGTACTGCTGGCCGCCAACCAAGTTGGCGTACTCGTTCGACTTGAAGTCAGACAGCCGGACGATCACGGTCTGTGGCGCAAATGCGGCGGTCAGCGTGGCGATGCCTTCTGCCAGGCGGTCGACGTAAAAGTCCACCGGGCTGGCATAACCGGCCATCAATGGCTCGATCTGGCGCTTGATCTCCGCGGGCTGGCGGTCGTATTCAATCAAGGCCTTCGGATGCACGCCGATCTGGCGTGCGATCACGAATTCCAGGCGCGCCAGGCCAATGCCCTGGTGCGGCAACTGGGCGAAGTCGAAGGCCCGTTCCGGGTTGCCGACGTTCATCATGATCTTGAGCGGGGCAGGGGGCATGTTTTCGAGGTCGGTAACGATCCGCTCGAAAGGCAGGATGCCGTCGTAGATCAGTCCGGTATCACCCTCGGCACAGCTGACCGTGACGCTGGCGCCATCAGCGATGGCGGTGGTGGCGTCGCCGCAGCCGACGACTGCGGGCACGCCGAGCTCGCGCGCGATGATCGCCGCGTGGCAGGTGCGACCGCCGCGGTTGGTCACGATCGCCGCGGCGCGCTTCATGATCGGCTCCCAGTCGGGGTCGGTCATGTCCGCGACCAGCACATCGCCGGCCTGGAATTCATTCATCTGCGCAATGCTGCGGATCACCCGCGCCTGGCCGGCGCCAATGCGCTGCCCGATCGAGCGGCCCTGCACCAGGACGTTGCCGCGCTGCCCAAGGTGGTAGCGCTCGATCTGGTTGACCGTGCCGCGCGACTTCACGGTTTCCGGCCGCGCCTGCACGATATAGAGCTTGCCGGTGATGCCGTCCTTGGCCCACTCGATGTCCATCGGGCGGCCGTAATGCTGTTCGATCACCAGCGATTGCCGAGCCAGTTCCTCGACATCGGCGTCGGACACACAGAAACGGTTGCGCAGCTCGGCCGGGGTGTCTTCGTTGCGCACGCGTTCGCCAGGCGTATCGGAATAGACCATGCGGATCTGCTTGGCGCCCAGCGTGCGGCGCAGGATCGCCGGCTTGCCGGCGCGCAGGGTCGGCTTGTACACGTAGAACTCGTCGGGATTCACCGCACCCTGTACGACATTTTCGCCCAGGCCATAGCTGGCGGTGACGAAAACAACGTCGCGGAATCCCGATTCGGTGTCCAGGGTAAACAGCACGCCGGACGATCCCATGTCCGAGCGCACCATCAGCTGCACGCCGGCGGACAGGAACACATCCTCGTGCTTGTAGCCGTGATGGACGCGATAGGCGATGGCGCGGTCGTTGTAGAGCGAGGCGAAGACTTCGCGGATCTTGGCGAGGACATCATCAATGCCGCTGACGTTGAGAAAGGTTTCCTGCTGGCCGGCGAAGCTGGCGTCCGGGAGGTCTTCGGCGGTTGCCGAGCTGCGCACGGCGACGGCAATGTCGCTGCTGCCGGCGTCGCTGCACAGTTGTACATAGGCCTCGCGAACGGCGGTTTCCAATTCAGGCTGCAGCGGGGCGTCGATTACCCAGCCGCGAATCTCATTGCCTGCGGCGACCAGCGCGTCGACATCTTCCACATCCAAGGAGCCGAGGCGGTCGAAGATCCGCTGGGAAAGATTGTTGAAAGCGATGAATTCAGCGTAGGCCGATGCCGTGGTGGCAAATCCGCCGGGCACCGAGACGCCGAGTCCGCCAAGCTCACTGATCATTTCGCCAAGCGAGGAATTCTTGCCACCCACTTGGGCGAGATCGGCGAGGCGAAGCTGGTGCAGCCAGAGGACGTGGGCGCTCAATTCAGACTCCGAGGGGCAGGGCAGTGGTGCAAGGCCGCCATTATCCCGCCCCGGGTCCTGAACGGACAACCCAAACGCGTGACTTCGGGCTGGCGCGCTGGTGCAGGGGCTGCCTCGGGCACAATGGCTGTGCATCCCATCGGTGGGATCCAGGAGCCTCCATGTCCCAGGTGCGCCCAGTGTTCTTCCTGTCTGACGGCACCGGCATCACCGCCGAAACCATCGGCCACAGCCTGCTGACGCAGTTCAACGACGTCCAATTCCGCACCCTGCGCATCCCATTCGTGGATACGCCGGAAAAGGCGCTGGCGGCCGCCGCTGAGATCCGGGCCGCCGGGGAGCGTGCAGGCTTGCGCCCGATCGTGGTCAGTTCGGCGGTGGACCCGGAGCTGGCTGTGCTGCTGTCCGGAAGCGGCGCATTGATGCTGGACATCTTTTCGCCCTTCCTCCAGCAGTTGGAGCAGGAGTTGGGTACGAGCCGGCAACCGCGCATGGGCAAGGCCCATGGCATGGCGGACTTTGCCGCCTATGAAGCACGCATCAACGCCACCAACTACGCGCTCACCCACGATGATGGGGTGGACCTCGACTACAACGAGGCCGACCTGATCCTGATCGGCGTGTCGCGTTCGGGCAAGACGCCGACCTGCCTGTATCTTGCGCTGCACTATGGCGTGAAGGCCGCGAACTACCCGCTCACCGAGGAAGACCTGGGTGGCGACCGCCTGCCGCCGCGGTTGCAGGCACACCGCCGGCGGCTGTTCGGCCTGACTATTGATCCTTTCCGCTTGCAGCAGATCCGGACCGAGCGCAAGCCCAACTCGCGTTACGCGACCATCGAACAGTGCAAGCGCGAAGTGGCTCTCGCCGAGGCGCTGTATCGGTCGGAGAACGTGCCGTCGCTCAGCACGACCCACACCTCGATCGAGGAGATCGCCAGCAAGATGTTGGCACAGTTCGGCATCCAGCGACACATGTTCTGAGCGCCGTCGCGCCGTCGCGCCGTGCATTATACAAGCTTCGACGGCCGTTCCGGAACGCGCGCAAACCCCTTGATTTCCGCACTCTGGTGCGTGCTAGCATCAATGCATGGCCGCGTTCCGCATGCACGATTTGCCCCGCGTCAGCCGGCTCGGCTGGCTGATGGGGCTGTACGCTGAAAACTACCAGCGCATGCTGGGGTTGTTCGACGTCCATTCGCTTGCGCCCGGCATCTACATCTCGCACTGCGCAAACGGCCTGGAGCTGGTCGTGGAGGTGCTGGAGGTTCATGCGTACACGACCGAGCTCCGGTTGAGCTACCGCATGCCCGATCCGGTTACGGGACAGCCTGATCCGTCGGCCTACGTGCGCGTTTACCGGGACGCGCGGCAGGCAGAGGTCACGCATTGCTACGTCGGCAGGCATTGGCAGGACGTGCTTGGGATGTTCCCCTCGCCGAAGGTGCTGTTCGGGCACCGGCTCCGGATGAACAGTTTTCTCAACAAATGGCTGGAGTACCTGGCGGGGCAGGGGCATGCACCCGGGACGCTGGCGCCGGCACCCTTTGTGCCGCTCGATACCGCGGACGCGCTGATCGCCTGACCGGCAGGCGTGGATTGGCTTGACGGCCGTCGGTGGCACCTCTAAACTTCGCGTTCTCCTATCGGTGGGGCTATAGCTCAGCTGGGAGAGCGCTACAATGGCATTGTAGAGGTCATCGGTTCGATCCCGATTAGCTCCACCACTAAGTTTCAAGCGGTATCCGTAGCACCACGCGTCGTCCTCGTCCCCATCGTCTAGAGGCCTAGGACATTACCCTTTCACGGTAGCGACCGGGGTTCGAATCCCCGTGGGGACGCCACGCCACGACGCGTAGAAAGTGAAACCCGGCCACGGCCGGGATTTTTTTTGTCCGATCGGGCAGGATATGAACGATGTCGACTCCTGAATCCAACCAGCCGTCCCGCGCGCCCAAAGTCGTCCTGCTTGTGGACAGTGTCGCCGGATGCGCCGGTCGCGCCGACCAGGCCGGGTGGACCGCCGAAGAACATGCGCGCCTTGAAGGCATCACCGACTTTGAGCGTCGGGCGCAATACATGGTCGGGCACTGGCGCGTTCGCGGCCTGGCGTCGCTGGCATTTGGCGGCGCGCCTGCGGACTGGCAGTGGTCGAGGCCGGCCGGTGAGCCGGCGCGGCTGCTGGATGCCGGCCGGGATACAGCCTGCCATGCCTCGATCAGCCATTCGGGCGACCAGGTTGTCTGCGTGGTGTCGCGCGAGGTGGTCGGCGTGGATATCGAAGTGATCCGTCTCGAGCGCGAATTGGCCATGCTCGCCAAACGCTGCATGTCGCCCGACGAGGCGCAGCGTATCGCCGGGCTCGAAGGGATGGCGCAGGCGAGGGCGTTCTATCGTGGCTGGGCAATCCGGGAAGCGCTCGGCAAAGCGGCCGGAACCGGGCTGGTGCCAGGCACGGCGCGTCGGATGCGGATTTCCGAATCCGACGCTCCTGAAGCAACCCTTCGCTTGTGGGAGTTGCCGGACCGCGTGCTGGTGCTGGCACACCCTGCTGGCGCCAAAATCGAGGCCCATGGTTCGCCTGGCGTTTTGCCCGAGTTCTTTACCTGGGACATGGAATAGGCCAGCAGCACCCGGAGGAATCTTCGTGACCAGGCATTTCAAGATTGGCGATCACGTCGGTTGGAATTCCGAGGCCGGCCAGGTCCGGGGCAGGATCATCAAGGTCCACACCCGGGACTTCGACTACAAAGGTCATACGCACCGCGCGGACGCTGACGAACCGCAGTACGAGATCAGGAGCGACGTCTCCGACCACATCGCCGCGCACAAGGGCGCTGCGTTGCATAAGGTCAAGTGACGGTGTTCCCCGGCACGGATGGCGCGGCCAGGCGCACTCCCGCACAGGCATCGGCAGCGGACGTGACATCAGGATTGACAGTCTGGACCATTGGCCATTCGACCCGAACGCTGGATGAATTTCTCGGGTTGCTGGGCGAGCACCGCATCGAAGCGGTGGCCGACGTGCGCAGCCACCCCGGCTCGCGACACTGTCCGCAATTCGGACAGGTGGCACTGTCCGAATCACTGATTCGGCACGGACTGCATTATTCCTGGATCCAGGCTTTGGGCGGGCGTCGCAAGGTACGCACCGATTCAGTCAATACGGCGTGGCGCAATGCGTCGTTTCGTGGCTACGCCGACTACATGCAGACGGACGGCTTCACCGCCGGTCTGGATGAATTGGTCGGGCTTGCTCAAGAACGGCGCACAACCATGATGTGCGCTGAGGCCGTCTGGTGGCGGTGCCATCGTTCGATGGTCGCCGACGCCCTGAAAGCACGCGGCGTTCGCGTGTTGCATATCATGGGGCCGGGCAGTGTGGTCGAGCATCCGTGGACTGCTCCTGCCCGCATCGTGGACGGCACCCTGACCTATGTGGCGGATCGGTGAAAGTCCACGCGAAATAGCCACCTTGAATCAAGAGATGGACCTCGAAAGCCCAATGAATGAATCGCAAGTTGCACTTTCCCAAGGTGGCCATGGCAACGTGTTGCCGCGTGCGTTCTACCACCGGGATGCACGCTGCGTCGCCCCCGAGTTGCTGAACAAAGTACTCGTGTCCGCCGACGGTCGGAGCGGAAGGATTGTCGAAGTGGAGGCCTATTGCGGTTCGATCGACCCCGCGGCACACACCTTTCGTGGCAAGACCAGGCGCAATGCAACCATGTTCGGTTGCGCCGGCTTCATGTACGTCTACTTCACGTATGGGATGCATTGGTGTTGCAACGCAGTTTGCGGTGATGAAGGGGAGGGGGCGGGCGTGTTGCTGCGCGCACTCGAACCCCTGGCCGGTCTCGAAATCATGCGCATCGCCCGCCCGCGGGCTCGTCGAGACCGGGATTTGTGCAGTGGACCGGGACGCCTGACCCAGGCCATGGGAATCACCGGAGCCCAGAATGGCATCGACCTGGTCGCGGCACAGGGCGGCTTTACGATTGTCAGCGACGGCACCATGCCCCCGGAGGAACCGGTCGCGGGCACGCGGATCGGCATCAGCCGAGGCAAGGACCTTCCCTGGCGCTGGCACGTGGCGGGCAATACCCACGTTTCCAGGCGCTGACGGCTGGCCCCTTCACCTTGACCTGCATCAAGGAACCCGATGCGTGCGCCGAACACAATGGCGTCGATGAACGCGAATCTGCTCGTCCCGCCCACGATGCTTTCCAAATAGCTCGCCGCAACTCAGCATCCCGTGCACACATGACTGATCCCTCCCTGTATCCGTGTTTCCTCGGCCCCTATGGCGAGAACGACAGCCTGCTCGAAAAGCTGACCGTCGAATTCCTGCGCGACCATGTGTACTGGCGGCGCAACTTCCACCCCGAAGATCCACCAGCGATTCCGACCGACGCCGCGCAACGCTCCGACTACCAGGCCTTCGAGGCGCGCCTGCGCCGTGAACTGCATGTGCTGTCGGCTGCGCTGAAGCGATCGGTTCCGTTCCACAGCCCGCGCTACCTCGGCCACATGGTGTCCGATCTCGCCCTGCCGGGGCTGGCCGCGCAGATCTTGACGCTGCCGTACAATCCCAACAACGTCAGTGAGGACGCCGCGCCAGTCACCATCGACCTGGAGATCAAGGTCGGCCTGCAGCTCGCGCGCATGCTCGGCTACTGCGACGACACCACGCAAGCCGATTGTGCATTTGGCCACCTGACTTCCGGCGGCACCGTCGCCAACTACCAGGCGCTGCGGTTGGCATTGTCCCTGAAGGCATTTCCAGTGGCATTGCGTGCCGCCGGACTGCCGGACCTGGAGACGCCGGAAGACGATTGGGCTGCATTCAACCTGGCGCCATCAGCTGCCATCGTCCTTCTGCAACGTGCGCGTGACTGGGTTGCGGCACTGTCACCGCAAGACCGGCGCGGTTGGCAGCGTCGCGTCGAAGTCGAGCGGATCGAACACCTGGGCCACGTCGAATTCTTCAGGCGCCACCCCGAGTTGGCATCGCCGGTCGTGCTTGCACCGCTCACGGCACATTATTCGTGGAGCAAGGGCATGAAGTTGCTCGGGCTCGGCCGTGGACAATTGCTGAAGGTTCCCGAACGCGACATGCGACTGGATCCGGGCGCGCTTGCGACGATGCTCGAGGAGTTGCACGCTTCCCGACAACCAGTCCTTGCGACCATCGCCGTACTCGGCACCACCGAGTTCGGAACCATCGATCCGGTGCACGAGATCATCGCATTGCGCGATCGCCTCAGCGACGAAGGCTTCGGCTTCAGTGTGCACGTCGATGCCGCCTGGGGAGGCTACCTGGCGACACTGCTGCGCAACCCGGACGGCAGCCTGCGAGCCTTGGACCAACTGCGTCGCGAGTTCCAGGCCTTCCCGACCTCGTCCAGTTATGCCGCTGTCGCGGTGTTGGGCCATTGCGAATCGATCACGGTCGATCCGCACAAGCTTGGATTCGTTCCGTACGGTGCCGGTGCGTTCATCTGCCGAGACCAGCGCGCGATGGGCCTGCTCTCGGAAGATGCTGACTACGTGTTCCACAGCGACCGTGACGACGATTACTTCGCGCGTTATCACAAGCTGGGTCGTTACATCCTGGAAGGCTCGAAGTCCGGTGCAGCCGCCGCGGCCGTCTACGTCACGCACAAGGTGCTGCCGCTCGACCACGGCAACTTTGGCCGCATCGTTGCAGAATCCATCCGCTCCACCGAAGTGTTTTTCGCACATGCCCATCGCTTCGCCAAGGCCATGGAGGGCGTCGCGCAGGTGTGCATACCGTTCGCACCCGACAGCAACCTGGTCTGCCTGGCGATCAATCCGATCGGTAACCGTGACGTGGCGGCAATGAACGCCTTCATCCACCAGCTTTACGAAACCCTGCACTGCACACCAGGCATGAACCTGCAATCGCACGAGTTCTTTGGCTCGATCACCAGCTTGCGCGCCGAAGTGATGGGCGAGGCCGACATGGCGCAGGTACTGCGGAAGCTGCAGCTCGATCCAGAAACCCTGCGGCCCGATCACGATGGTGCCGACCGTCTGTTCATCTTTCGCCACACGCTGATGAATCCATTCCTGGTCGATACTGTGAACGGCATCGATTACATCGAACGATATTTCGATTACATCGGCGGTAGAACCCGCGCACTGCTCGAGCCCAAGCGCGCTGCATGAGCATCAACGACGACCGCGAATGGTTGCGCAAGTCGCTGCTGACGCTCCAGCGCGAGGCGGCGCGCTCCGCCGACACGCACCTGTTGCGGCTGGACTTCCCGGCGTTCCCGGGCATCGACTTCTATTTCAAGGACGAAGCAGCCCATCCCTCGGGCAGCCTCAAGCACCGGCTGGCGCGTTCGCTGTTCCTGTATGCCTTGTGCAATGGCCGCCTGCTCGAAGGACAGGAGGTGGTCGATGCATCGTCCGGCAGCACGGCGATTTCAGAAGCCTGGTTCGCACGCCTGCTCGGGATCCGCTTCACTGCCGTCATGCCGGCGTGTACTGCGGCGGGCAAGATCCGCGACGTACGCGCGCTCGGCGGCAATTGTGAGTTGATCGATGATCCCGTGCAGACCGGCGCATGCGTGGCCGCCTATACGGCGCGCGGCGCCTGCCACCTGGACCAGTTCGGCCTTGCCGAACGCGCCACCGACTGGCGCGGCAACAACAACATTGCCCAGTCCATTATTTCCCAGCTCGCGCAGGAGCAGCATCCGCAGCCGACATGGATTGTGTGTGGCGCCGGCACTGGCGGTACCTCCGCCACGATTGGACGCTACCTGCGCTACTGTGGTTTGGCAACGCGTTTGTGCGTGGCCGAGCCGCGGGGCGGGGCGTTCGCGGTCGGCTGGAAAACGCGGGCAGCCGATGCCCAGGCTACGCACGCAACCCTGATCGAGGGCATTGGCCGCCCGAGCATCGAGCCGAGCTTTTTGTTCGATGTTGTCGATGATGTGATCGAGGTCGACGACACCACATCGATTGCTGCTGCCTGGCTACTGCAGGAGTTGTTCGGCATTCGCTACGGTGGCTCGTCCGGCACCAATCTCGCAGTCTGCCTGCAACTGGCCGAACGCATGCGCGGGCGCGGGGAGCAGGGCAGTATCGTCAGCCTGCTGTGCGACCGCGGCGAGCGCTACGACCAGACCCTGTTTGATCCAGGATGGCTGGCAGACCATGGTATTGACCTTCAGCCAACGCTTGGTCTACTGCGCCAAAGCCTGCTTGCCCGATCGTATCCCGGCTTGCCGGCAGCACCGTCTATCGGGTTACCGGCGCCGCTTCCGCCAGCAATAGGCGATTGAGCGCCACCCGCTGCGATGTCTCCTGTTTTGGAAGGAGTGACAAGATGGCAACCGAACCTGGGGCCGAATCCCCCGCCAACCCGCAGCGCAAGCAGCGCGAAGTCGCGATTGATCGCGAGCTGGCGCAAAGCTTTCCAGCCAGTGACCCACCGGGCTGGACGCTCGGCCGCGCGACTTACCCAATGCCGAGTGCGTTGTCGTCGCGGCCGCAGCGCTACCGCGGTGTATCGAACAATATCCTCGATGCCATCGACGACACCCCCGTGCTGGAAATCGATCGCGGTTGAGCCACATCGCCAGCGCGAAGAAATTCAGTTCCACCCGGATCGGCTGCGGCACGTTGGAAGCGATCAGCGCCCCCAGCACGGCCAGCGATTGGGTGGCGACGACCGCCAGCAGCCAGCCGCCGTTGATGCACTTGTCGAGCGCGGGCTAGTTTTCCTTCACCGTGAGCACCGTGAAGATGAGATAGGTGAAGAAAACCCAGGCCAGCAGGCCGATGACCCATAGGGTCACCGCCAGTTCCAGTTTGCCGGCGACGATCAGGCACTGCGCGCCAAGCACGCTGCAGGCGGCGACAAAGGTGAAATAGCCCGGGCTGCGCAAGTGGTCGGTCAGGTCGGCAATGGCGAGCCGCGTGCGCCAGTGCGCCGCCTTCTCCGCGTGCGAACGCAGCCTTGTCCTGTTCTGTCGCGTCGCGCGGCAATTCGGCGGCGGCAAACACCAGCAGCAGGCGCTGCGGTTCGTCCTGCTCGCTGGCAGCGGCCAGCACATCGGAAAAGTGTTCAAGGGCCATGGATTCAACTCCAATCAGGTGAATGACGCGTCAGTCGGATCACCGCGTCATGGAGCAGTGTCACCATACCGAGGCTGCTGGACAAGCCAAAGATGACGCGTCGCGATGGTAATGGCGATGCATGGGCGATGCATTGACGCTACCAGCGAATCAGCCGCCGCAACCACCGCAGCAGACCGATGGCTGCTGGACCACCTGCGCCGGATCGATCCGGTACCCGGCCTTGCCGACCGCAACCACCAGCGAAGACGCATCGGTCCAGGTGGACACGCGCAGCTTGCTGCCGTCCGGATCGATGTCCACCTGCGCCGATGGATCGAGTTCACGGATCGCATCCTCGATGACAGCAAGATCAACGATGGGTTGAGTCAAATTGACATGGAATTCCACGGAACACCTCACAAGGAAGGGGAGTTGGAAGCCAAGGCGCGTTGTTTGCGCACGCTGGCCTGGTGCACCCGCCCGACGGGCGGCCTGCGTCGTGGCGCCGGCCCACCCCGTCGAGAGGGACGGGTGCCTCAGGGTGCAGCTTGCCGCAGCGGCGACGGCTGCGATCTGACCGAGGTCAAGTACAGCCTCTTGCCTTGCTTGCTGCAGTTGTCCGGCCAAAAACGGGTTGCAGCGGGGAAGGGGAGACGGGCAGGGCAGGGGTCGGGATGGGCAGGGCAGGCCTTGCAGGCACAGGGCAGGCAGCGGCCGGCAAAGGGCCACTGAGGGGCCGTAAACGGCCAGGTGGGACCGATTGGATCGATCAGGACATGAGCATCGGGCCGGATTGCGGCAGATCAGCTATCCAAGTGGACGGGAATCCGCGCGCGCGGAAGCTTTCGCAGGCCGAAATGTTCGGGGCGCAGCAGCAGGTCTTCAAGGGTGTAACGATCCAGGGTTGCAGTAAACGCACTGAGTGCTTCGCCCAGGATCCCGCGCAGTCGGCAATGCGGCGAGATGATGCATTGGTCGTGGGCACCGAAACATTCCACCAGTTCATAATCGGGTTCGCTCTCGCGCAACACGTGACCCAGGTGGATCTGGTCCGGAGGCATGGCAAGCTTCAATCCGCCTGATCGCCCACGCACCGCGGTGAGGTAGCCGGCGCGGGTGAGTCCGTTGGCGACCTTGGTCAGGTGCGAGCGGGAGATACCGAACAGCGTCGCGATTTCCTCGATGGTGAACAATCGGTCGCGTTGCAATGCGGCGTACATCAGCATGCGCAGGGTGTAGTCGGAGAAGTTGGTCAGTTGCATGGACCGGAGCCGGTCTTCCGCGCGCTGCAGGATGCGCGTTTTGCTGCATTTCCGCGCTGCCGCATGCGATCAATCGCCCGCATCCAATTGACCTGTGCGACGCATAAAGAAATACCGCGCGTCACATGGTCGGGAGGACGACTACTTGTGTGCATTCTGGCTACCGTTCAAGAAGAGGCAGTTTTTCAGGGATCCCGTTCCACGCATCGGCATCGTCGGGCGCCGGAATGCGCGCGGCGAGTACCGGCCACAGTGGCGCAAGTTCGGCATTGATCTGCAGGAATTTCTCCTGTCCGGCAGGCACGTCGTCTTCAGGGAAGATCGCGTTGGCAGGGCACTCGGCCACGCACAGCGTGCAGTCGATGCATTCTTCCGGGTCAATCACCAGGAAATTTGGACCGGCGTGGAAGCAATCGACGGGACAGACTTCAACGCAATCGGTGTATTTGCACTTGATGCAATTGTCGGTGACGACGTGGGTCATGGCGCACCTCTGTGCGGGTTCACGCGGGCAAGCAACGTCCGCGGCCGCGCCAATCCACACTAGGGCGTTAAAGATGCATTGTCAATACATCTTTGATACAGTCTGGAGATTACGGCGTGGCGATGGCTGCGTGGCAATGTGCTCGAATATGAGGACTTCGCCGAACCAATTGGTACTCGCCGGTCTGTGTACGCAGGAGGCCAAGCACGAAATTGACCGTTGGTTGACCCGGGTCAAGCACATGCAGAACCGCATTAAACCCATGGCCGCCAAGCGATATCCTTGCTGGCATCCGAGGGACTCGCTGCGAGAACCGATCCATGTCTCAACCATCCGCTGATACCGCGCTGCCGCTGCCGATCTTGCGGCTGCTTGCCAGCGCACCGCATCGACTGCTGTTTTGCATCGGCGCTGCAAACATCCTGCTGGCCATGGGCTGGTGGACGCTGTGGCTGGTGAATGTGCGCTGGCATCTGTTCGCGCTGCCGCAGCCGGCGGTTTATGCAGGCTGGATGCACGCCATCGTGATGCAGTACCAAGTGTTGCCGCCTTTCATGTTTGGCTTCCTGTTGACGGTTTTTCCGCGCTGGATGGGTTTGCCGCCCTTGACCCCGCGTCATTACGTGCCGGTTGGACTGGGCCTGTTCGGCGGCCAGTTGCTGACCCTGGTCGGCTTGTTTGGGCACGATCGCGCATTGCACATCGGCATTGTGCTGACGATCCTCGGTTGGTCCTATGGCCTGTTCCTGCTGGTGCGCCTGTTGTGGCGCGAGCCGGGTCGCACGTGGCATGCGATCAGTTGCGCATTCGCCTTGTGGATGGGGCTCGCCGGGCTGATTGCGTTTGCGGTGTACCTGCATCATCCCGAACCGCTGCTGGCGTTTGTTGCCATCAAGTTCGGCAGCTTCGGCCTGTTGTTGCCGATCTTCTCTACCGTGTGCCACCGGATGATCCCGTTCTTCGCATCGGCAGTGGTGAAGGGCTATCAGGCCTGGAAGCCGATTTGGGTGCTCGCGGCTTTCTGGGCCTTGGTGCTCGCCCACCTGGCGCTGGAGTTGGTGCACGGCTACGCCTGGCTGTGGATCGCTGATCTGCCGCTGGCGGCGTTGGGCATCATGCTGCTGTGGAAATGGAGGGTTCGCGGGCCGGCACCGGCGATCCTTCGGGTGTTGCTGGTCGCATTCGCGTGGTTTCCGATTGCCATGCTGCTGTATTCCGGGCAGAGCCTGTGGCTGGTTGCTACCGACGTGTACGCGCTGGGCCGTGCGCCGGCTCACGCATTGTTCATTGGTTTCTTCGGCAGCATGCTGGTGGCGATGGTGACGCGGGTGACGCAGGGCCATTCCGGACGTCCCATGGAACTGGGCGTCGTTCCAGGCTGCACCTTTGTCCTGTTGCAAGTGGTCGTGGTTCTGCGCGTTGTTGCTGAAGTGACGCCGGACGCTCTGGCATGGGATGCGGTTGCCGCAGTCGGCTGGCTGCTGGCGTTCATGCCGTGGGTGCTTCGCTCGGCCTGGATCTACCTGACGCCACGTCGAGACGGCAGGCCGGGGTAGCCTCGGCTCCACGATTGGCCGTAGAGGGCATCGTAGGCAACGCGCTTTTACATAATATACATTATGCGAAGT
>JBBRZH010000038.1:0-18931 GCA_038236935.1 Lysobacterales bacterium | reverse complement strand
TGTTTGCCTGCCTGTTGGCGCTTTGCGGAGCCTGATCCGCAGGCCGTCAGCGGGCGTCGCATTTACCCATCTACGGAAGCCAAATGGCTGAACTCGCCAGAGAAATCATCCCCGTCAATCTCGAAGACGAGATGCGCCGCAGTTACCTCGCTTACGCGATGAGCGTGATCGTTGGCCGCGCACTTCCGGATGTCCGCGATGGCCTCAAGCCGGTGCATCGTCGCGTGCTGTTCGCGATGCACGAGTTGGGCGCACACAGCAACAAGCCGTATTACAAGTCCGCGCGCATCGTCGGCGACGTGATCGGCAAATACCATCCGCATGGCGACCAGTCCGTGTACGACACGCTGGTGCGCATGGCGCAACCATTCTCGCTGCGCTATTTGCTGGTGGACGGGCAGGGCAACTTCGGCTCGGTCGATGGCGATTCGGCGGCGGCGATGCGTTACACCGAGGCGCGCATGTCGCGGCTCACCCATGAGCTGATGGCGGACATCGACAAGGACACCGTCAACTTCCAGCCCAATTACGACGAGAAGGAACAGGAGCCGACGGTGATGCCGGCTCGATTCCCGAACCTGCTGGTGAACGGCTCGGCCGGCATCGCTGTTGGCATGGCAACGAACATCCCGCCGCATAACCTGTCCGAGGTGATCGACGCGACCATTGCGTTGATCGACGATCCGCAAATCGAAGTCGAAGGCCTGATGGAGCACATCCCCGGCCCCGATTTCCCGACCGCGGGCATCATCAACGGCACGTCCGGCATCCATGCCGCCTATCGCGGCGGGCGCGGCCGCGTCCGCATGCGTGCGCGCGCAGAGATCGAAGTCGCCGACAACGGACGCGAGGCGATCGCGGTCACCGAGATTCCATACCAGGTCAACAAGGCGCGGCTGATCGAGAAGATCGCCGAGCTGGTGAAGGAAAAGAAGCTCGAGGGCATCAGCGAGTTGCGCGACGAGTCCGACAAGGACGGCATGCGCATCTACATCGAGATCAAGCGCGGCGATTCGGCCGATGTGGTGCTCAACAACCTCTACTCGCAGACGCAGATGGAGTCGGTGTTCGGCATCAACATGGTCGCGCTGGTGGACGGCCGCCCGCAGCTGCTCAACCTCAAGCAGATGCTGCAGGCGTTCGTCCGCCATCGCCGAGAAGTCGTCACTCGCCGCACGATCTTTGAATTGCGCAAGGCGCGCGCGCGTGCGCACATCCTCGAAGGCCTGACGGTTGCGCTGGCCAACATCGACGAGATGATCGAACTGATCAAGACGTCCGCCAATCCCAACGAGGCGCGCGAGAAGATGCTGGCGCGCACATGGGAAGCCGGACTGGTCGGCGCGTTGCTGGCAGCCGCCGGCGCCGAGGCCTCGCAGCCAGAAGACATGCCTGCCGGCGTGGGCCTGGTGGGCGGCCGGTACCAGCTGACTGAAATCCAGGCCCAGCAGATCCTTGAGATGCGCCTGCATCGCCTCACGGGCCTTGAGCAGGAAAAACTGACCGACGAATACAAGCAATTGCTTGAGACCATCGCAGGGCTCATCCGCATTCTTGAGCATCCCGATGTACTGCTGGATGTCATCCGCACCGAGCTTCGCAACCTCAAGGAGGAGTTCGGCGATCCACGCCGTAGCGAAATCCGCGCCAGCGAAGAGGATCTCGACATCCTTGACCTGATCGCGCCGGAAGACGTCGTGGTCACTTTGTCGCATTCCGGGTATGCAAAACGCCAGCCGGCCAGCAGCTACCGCGCCCAGAAGCGCGGCGGCAAGGGCCGCAACGCGGCGGCGACCAAGGACGAGGATTTCATCGATCAGCTGTGGCTGGTCAACACGCATGACACGCTGTTGACGTTCACCAGCGCCGGGCGCGTGTTCTGGTTGCCGGTGTATCAATTGCCGGATGCCGGCCCGACGGCACGCGGCCGGCCGATCATCAACTGGATCCCGCTGGAGCCGGGTGAGCGGGTGCAGGTCGTGCTTCCGGTGCGTGACTATGACGACCGCAACGTGTTGTTCGCGACCCGCGCTGGCACCGTCAAGAAGACCGCGCTGACGGAATTCTCCTATCGCCTGGCGCGCGGCAAGATCGCGATCAACCTTGATGAAGGCGATGCACTGATCGGCGTGGCGCTGACCAATGGCGAGCGTGACGTGATGCTGTTCGCCAGCAACGGCAAGGGCGTCCGTTTTGCGGAAGACGCAATCCGCACCACGGGTCGCAACACCATGGGTGTGCGTGGCATTCGCCTGGCCAAGGGCGAGGAAGTCCGTAGCCTGATCGTGATCGAAGGCGATGGGGACATCCTGACCGCCAGCGAGCGAGGTTTCGGCAAGCGCACGCCAGTGGTCGACTATCCACGCAAGGGGCGTGGCACGCAGGGCGTGATTGCACTCAAGACCAGCGATCGCAATGGCAAGCTGGTTGGTGCGATCCAACTGAGCGACCACCACGAAGTGTTGCTGATCTCCGATGGCGGCACGCTGGTGCGCACGCGCGCCTCGGAAATTTCCCAAGTCAGCCGCAACACGCAGGGAGTGACATTGATGCGGTTGGCCAGCGACGAATCGCTGCAGGCGGTGGAACGCGTGGATGCCTCGCTGGATCTTGATGCCGAGACGGAAGACTCCATCCGTGACAGCCTCATCCAAACCATCATCGAGACCCCGCAGGAGTAGCAAGTCAGCTACACGGATTGCTTCGGCAGTCCGTCCATTGCCCAAGGCCCAGCCCTTTCTCCTGATGGAGAAAGGGCTTCATTCAAGCCGCGGCGTTACTTTCCGACCCATCCATCCAGGAGGTCGGCCATGTCGTCGGCATGCTCTTCTTCCTGCGACAGCACGAACTCGAGGATGCGCTTGGTGGTCGTGTCCTTGTCACCGATGTAGTTGATCATTTCGCGGTAGCTGTCGATCGCGATGCGTTCGGCGATCAGGTTTTCCTTGACCATGTCGCGCAGGTCCTGGCCGGGCTTGTATTCGGCATGGGAGCGGGCGGTCAATGTGTCGGGATTGAGGTCAGGCTCGCCACCCAGTTGCACGATGCGTTCGGCGATCTTGTTGGCGTGCGCCATTTCCTGTTGCGCATGCTCAAGGAACTCGGCCTTCACCGAATCGGCCAGCATTCCCGACGCCATGAAGTAATGCCGGTAATAGCGCAGCACGCAGACCCATTCGGTCGCCAGCGCTTCATTGAGAAGCTTGATGACCTTCTTGCGGTCGGCGCTATAGCTCTCCGTGATCGCACCATCCTCGATGCTCTTGCGGGCGCGTTCGCGCAGCGTGTGTACATCGGTCATGCCTTCGATGTGCTGTGGCTGATCCTTCTGGCCTTTGTCTGCTGGCTGCGTGCTTTTGGGTGCCGCACTCTTGGGTGCAGGTTCCCCGCCAGCGTGCCCTTGCAAGACAGTTGTATGACTTGGGGCTTTAGTCGCAGACCCATGTCCGTGCTTGCCTTTCTTTTCAGCTTTGCTCATTGATGTATTCCAGTTGAAGTTGTGAAGCGCTCAGGGAAGCAGCGACAGGACGTGTTCGGCCGAAGACACGCGGAATTCTCCGGGCGCCTCGACAAGTACCTGCCGGGCGATACCGTCTTCGGCATAGATGGCAAACCGTTTGGAGCGGCTGCCCATGCCATACGCACTGGCATCCATTTCCAGTCCGAGTGCACGAGTGAATTCGCCGTTGCCGTCCGCCAGCATCATCAGGCCCTCGGGCACGTGCTGGCTCTGACCCCAGGCCTGCATCACGAAGGGATCGTTGACGGACATGCACGCGACGTCGATGCCCTTGTTGCGGAAGGCCTCGAAATGCTCGACGAAGCCGGGCAGGTGTTTTTCCGAGCAGGTCGGCGTGAAAGCGCCAGGCACTGCGAATAGCACGACATGCTTGCCGTCGAACAGGCTCGCGGTATCGACGGTTTCAACGCCCTGTCCAATACGTTGCAGCTGTGCTTGCGGCAGGCGGTCGCCGGGTTGGATAGACATTCGGGGACTCCAATGTGGGTAAATGCAGTGTATTCGCAACGTGGTGAAGGCACGTAGACGCTGGGAATTCAAGAGTTGGCGCAGCAGCGCTGCACTCACCCGGCAGAGTCAATGACAGTGTCTGCACCGACCTGCGTTAATCTTCCAGCCTGCGATTCGTCGCAGGCTGGCTTGTCCTGACAGCCATGCTGGCTCCCGCGTAATGGCGCAATGTGACGGATTGAACATGCAATTCAAGGATTACTACGACACCCTCGGGGTGGAACCGAGCGCAGGAGAGGCGGAGATCAAGACCGCCTATCGCCGGCTGGCGCGCAAATTCCATCCTGATGTCAGCAAGGAAACGGGCGCCGAGGAGAAATTCAAGTCTGTCAATGAAGCTTACGAAGCCCTGCGCGACCCGCAGAAGCGCGCTGCCTACGATCAATTGCGCACGCGGGGCTACCGGCCGGGCGATGAAGTGCAGCCACCGCTAGGCGGCTTTGGACAGCGCGGTCCGGAAGGCTTCGATGTTGACGAAATCTTCGCTGGTGGTGGTGCTGGTGGGGGCTTCAGCGATTTCTTTGAAGAAATGTTCGGTCGCCGGCGTGCGGAGCAAGCGCATGGGCAGCAGTCTGGCGGGAGGCGGCCGCAACCCCGGGGCGACACTCGCGCCAAACTCGCGGTACCGCTGGAAGCCATCTATGAAGGCAACAGTGTCCGAATCGGCGTCAATGGCAAGACGCTGGATGTGCGCATTCCCAAGGGCATCAAACCTGGACAGATGATTCGACTGGGCAACCAGGGCTCGCAAGGCGATTTGCTGCTGGAAGTGGAATACGCCGCGCATCCGCGATTCGAAGTCGATGGACGCAACATCATCCACGTACTCGCCGTAGCGCCATGGGAAGCCGCGCTGGGTGCAACCGTGAGTGTCCCGACGTTGGGTGGGTCGGTGGATCTCCGGATCCCTGCCGACTCCGAGGCCGGCCGGAAATTACGCCTGCGCGGCCGCGGGTTGCCGGGTTCAGGTTCAACGCCTGCAGGCGACCAGATTGTCGAGCTGGAAGTGCTGGCACCGCGCGCGCATTCGGATGCCGAACGCGAGGCCTATCGCACCCTCAGGGACAGCTTCGGAGATGACTGGCGAAGGGAGTAAGCCGCTGCGGGCGCAAAGCGGGCGAAAGCCCACCTATGTAGCTAAATCGCAGCGCCACCAATGCTGCTGACGATCATCGCGGACAATTCTTCCTCGCTGAAGGGCTTCGTCAGATAGGCTTTCGCCCCTTGGCGCATACCCCAGACGCGGTCGGTGTCCTGGTCCTTGGTGGTCACCAGGATGATCGGGATGTGCTTGGTCGTGGGCTCGCGAGTGATGGCGCGCGTGGCCTGGAAGCCATTGAGGTTCGGCATCACCACGTCCATCAGGATCAGGTCGGGCAATTCGCGCTTGGCCACGACCACGCCTTCGGCACCGTCTTCGGCCGTAAAGGCCTCGTGTCCGAGTTTCTCGACGATGCGCCGGATTCCCATCAGCTGGGAAGGAGAATCGTCGACAATCAGGATGCGCGCCATAGATATTCCCCGGAGACCGCAACGATTGTAGCTGGCGCAAGCGTTGTCGCAAACCTGCGAGGCCCCCTAGAGCCGCACCAATGTCCTTCCAAGCGAGCCACCGCCAAGCATCGTGGCGAAAACGCTCGGTAATTCCTCCAAAGTCGCCTCGCGCGTGCAGATACGGTCCATGTGCAAGGGCTTCCAATCACTCCCCAGGTGTTGCCAGACAGCTTGGCGAATGTCCCGAGCCGTGCCGGCCGAGGCGATGCCGAGCAGGGAAACGCCCCGGATGATGAATGGCATCACGGTTGTCGGGAGCGCTGATGACGCGGCAAGGCCGGCGCTGGCAACGTTTCCATCGGGACGGGTTTGGGCCAGCAGGCTTGCGAGCATCTCGCCTCCGACATTGTCCAGCCCGCCGCCAAAGCGTGCGGTCTCCATGGGTCGGATGGTTTCAAGGGCATCACGTCCGAGCACCTTGCGGGCCCCGATCGACCGCAGGTAGTCCGCCTGGGCGAGCTTGCCACTGACCGCATGCACCTCGAAACCGGCGCGGCTGAAGATATCCACCGCCAGCGAACCGACGCCACCGGTCGCCCCCGTCACGCAAAGCGGCCCAAGCGCGGGCGTCTGCCTGTTTTCCAGCATCCGCTGGAGCGCCAGGGCTGCGGTGAACCCGGCGGTTCCCAGGATCATGCTTTCGCGCAGATTCAAGCCGTCAGGCAAGGCAATCGCCCATTGCGATTCAAGTCGCGCGTAGTGCGAATACCCGCCGTCGCGGGTTTCAGACAGCCCACAACCTGTGACGAGCACCGCGTCGCCTTCCTTGAACTTGCGATCAAGCGATGCGACGACGTGGCCGGCGACATCGATGCCGCCGACCAGCGGGAAGCTGCGCAGGATCCTGCCTTGACCAGTACCGGCCAGGGCGTCTTTGTAGTTGACCGAGGAGTACGCCGACTTGATGACAATTTCGCCAGGCGACAAGTCGGCTAGCGAGATCTGTTCAATGCCGCTGCGATAGCCGGCGGCATCATTGTGGATGCGAAAGGCCGGGAAGTTGCCTGATGTCATATGCTCGCGATCACCCAAAGGACGCCAGACCGGTGAAAGCCGGAATTGACGAACAACACTAGCGCAAATCAGGGCAGGTGTTTTCGCGTGGTGCCTTGGTGGCTAGAACCGAGCGCTCGCATCCAGTCCATCAGCACGCCCATGTCCTCTCCATGCCAGAGAGCGCGGCGATGTTCCGCTCGCAGGAAACCTTCTGCGACCATCCGATCCATCATCGCAATCAGCGGTTCGTAATAGCCATCGACATCCAGGATCGCACATGGCTTGTCACCAAGCCCGAGTTGTCGCCAGGTCAGCATCTCGAACATTTCGTCCAGCGTGCCGTAACCGCCTGGAAGCGCGATGAAAGCGTCGCTGAGTTCGAACATCCGGGCCTTGCGTTCGTGCATGGTGTCGACCACTTCCAACCGACCCAGTCCTTGATGGGCAACCTCCCAGCCGACCAACTGGTGTGGAATCACGCCGACGACTTCGCCCTTCGCAGCAAGCGCCGCGTCGGCCAGCACGCCCATCAGGCCGACATTGCCACCACCGTATATGAGCGTCAGGCCTTCACGGGCGAGACGATCTCCCAAGGCTGCTGCCCGTTCGGCATGGACCGGATTCTTGCCGACACTGGAGCCGCAGTAGACGCAGACCGCCTTCATCGGTGTCAGGTTGCTTCCATCAGTACGATGCCCGACATGCGACGGCCGGCTTCGCGTTTCTGCTGCGACTGCAGTTTCGACAGCAATGTCCACAGCCAGGCACCGGACATGGTGCGATCCAGGCGCAATGATTCATCCCATGTCGAGCGGAATTCGGATTCCCGCCACCCGGAGGGCGCAAAGAATGCAGTGCCTTCGGCCGGCCCGAAACGGAACGGCGCATGGCCTTCATCGAGCTTCGGCTTCCAGCTGCGCGCAAGCATTTTCAGCAGCATCGGCGAGGCAAGATCGGTCAGCCACCAACGGGCGTGCGCAATGTCATGCAGGTCACGCGCCAGCGCGGACACCTCATCGCTTTCCAGGTAAACCAGCAGGCCTTCGGTGATGACCAGGACGGGGCCGTGCGAGGCTGCCTTCGCGAATAGTTCACGTCGCGTATCGGCCTCGCGCAGGTCGGCAGCAACGAATTCCAGTTCGCATCGCGGTATCTCGCCCGCCATGCGTTCGCGGAAGTAGTCGAGCATTTCAGGCAGGTCGACATGCAGCCAGCGCAGTGATGACGGCAGGGCGAGCCGATAGGGTCTGGCATCGAGTCCAGCGGCAAGGTTCAGCACCGTGCGTGCCCCTTGCTGCATGCAGCGCATGATGATCTCGTCCATGACCGCGGTGCGCACGACCATCGGCCAGCTCATCGACTTGCCGCGCGGCATCGCGTCGACGATTGCCTGGCCACGTTCGCCGGCAAGCCGGCGCGCATGGGGGTCGTGGAACAGCGCATCGCTGCGCTCGGTTTCCATCGCCCGGTAGACCGCAACCCAGAGCGCGGTATCGGAAACGTTGCGGATCGGATTCGGCTCGCTCATCGCATCCTGTTCCGCAAGGTGAGGGTGCTCAGTTGGCTTTGTGGATCGCGCGTTTGTCGACGGCCATCGCCGCTTCATGCACCGCTTCGGACAACGTGGGATGCGCGAAGCAGATGCGCGCAAGATCATCGGCGGCTCCGTTGAACTCCATGGCGATGACACCTTCGTGCACGAGTTCGGAGACGTTCACGCCACACAGGTGCATGCCAAGGATGCGATCGGTTTCGGCGTGCGCGATGATCTTGACCAGGCCCGCAGGCTCGGCCATCGCCACCGCGCGACCCACGGCGGCGAACGGGAAGCTGCCGGTCTTGTACGGGATGCCTTCGTCCTTGCACTGCTTCTCGGTCTTGCCGACCCAGGCGATTTCCGGCTCGGTGTAGATCACCCACGGCACGGTGTCCAGGTTGACGTGGCCGGGCATGCCGGCGATAAGCTCCGCGACCGCGATGCCTTCCTCAGACGCCTTGTGCGCGAGCATCGGGCCGCGTACGCAATCGCCGATCGCCCACACACCATCGATTCCGGTGTGGTTGTGGGCGTCTACTTCGATCATTCCGCGCGCGTCCAGACTGACGCCCGTGCCTTCGGCGAGCAGGCCCCTGGTCGCGGCACGTCGGCCGACCGACACCAGCAGCTTGTCGAACACCAGCGTGTCCTGCTTGCCGTCTGCAACCGCATAGGTCACATGCACGCCGTCGTTCTTCGACTCGGAGTTGCTGACCTTGGCGCCGAGGCGGATGTCGAGACCCTGCTTCTTGAACTCCTTGGCGGCAACCTTTGCGATGTCGGCATCTGCCGTGGGGAGGAACTCGGTCATCGCTTCGAGGATGACCACGTCGCTGCCGAGGCGCTTCCACACGCTACCCAGCTCCAGTCCAATGACGCCCGCACCGATCACGCCCAGGCGCTTGGGTACTTTGTCGAAATCGAGCGCGCCGACGTTGTCGACGATGTTCTTGTCGAACTTTGCGAAGGGCAGCTCGATGGAATCCGAACCCGCAGCAAGGATGACGTTGGTGGCCTTGAGTTCGATTTCGCTGCCGTCGTGTTGCTTGACCTTGACGATATTGCCCGGATGCAGCGAGCCAAACCCGTAGAAGGGAGCAACCTTGCTGTTCTTGAACAGCATCGTGATGCCGCCGGTGAACTGCTTCACGATCGCGTCCTTGCGGGCGATCATGGTGCCGACGTCCATCTTCGGGTTGTCGGCGGTGATGCCGTGCACTGCGAACATGTGCGTGAGGTTGTGGAACTGACGCGAACTGTCGAGCAGCGCCTTGGAAGGAATGCAGCCCACACGCAGGCAGGTTCCACCAAGCGCCGGTTTTCCGTCCTTGCCGAGCGCGGCGTCGACGCACGCCGTCTTCAGGCCAAGCTGGGCGGCACGGATCGCGGCGACATAGCCGCCAGGACCTGCACCAATCACCACGACATCGAAATTCTGCTGTTCCATGAACATCTGTCTCCAATTTCCCACCCAAACCTGGGCGGGAAGAAAAATTACATGCCCAGCAGCATCCGGTGGGGATTTTCCAGCTGGTTCTTGATGTCCACCAGGAACAGCACGGCATCCTTGCCGTCGATGATGCGGTGGTCATAGCTCAGCGCGATGAACATCATCGGGGCCGCGATCACCTGTCCGTTCTCGACGATCGGACGCTCCTTGATCGTGTGCATGCCCAGGATCGCCGATTGCGGCGGGTTGACGATCGGCGTGGACATCAGCGAGCCGAAGGTTCCACCGTTGGTGATCGTAAACGTGCCGCCCTGCAGGTCTTCCAGGGCGAGCTTGCCGTCGCGCGCCCGTTTTGCGTAGTCGGCAATGGCTTTCTCGATGTCGGCGAAGCCCATGCGCTCGGCATTGCGCAAGACCGGGGTCACCAGGCCCTTTTCGGTCGATACTGCGATCGAGATGTCGGCATATCCGTGGTAGATCACGTCGTTGCCATCGACCGACGCATTGACGACCGGATATTTCTGTAGTGCATTCGCAGCGGCTTTGGCGAAGAAGCTCATGAAGCCGAGCTTGATCCCGTTGGCCTTCTCGAAGGACTCGCCCAGTTCCTTGCGCATCGCCATGACCTTGCCGAGGTTGACCTCGTTGAAGGACGTGAGCATCGCGATGGAATTCTTCGACTGCATCAGGCGCTCGGCAATGCGTGCGCGCATGCGCGTCATCGGTACGCGTTCTTCCGGTCGCGCGCCTCCTGCCGGGCTTCCACTGCGTGCGTAATTGACGATGTCTTCCTTGGTCACCGCGCCCTTGCGTCCGGTGCCTTCAACCTGCGATGCATCGACGCCTTCCTTGGTGGCAGTGAAGCGTGCGCCAGGGGGCAACTCGGTGGATTTGACGGTTGCTGCAGGTTTCGCAGCTTCCGCCTTGGATTGCGCAGGTTTTGTTTCAGCGCTCGGGGCTGCGTTGTTTTGGGCGCTCGGCTTGTCCGACTTCGCCGGTGCGGCGCCTTCCTCGATGATCGCCAATACCTGCTGGCTGGTCACGGTGGCGCCGGTTTCAAAGCGGATTTCCTTCAATATGCCGTCGACGGGCGAAGGCACTTCCAGCACGACCTTGTCGGTTTCCAGGTCGACGAGATTTTCGTCACGTGCAACCGCGTCGCCAGCCTTCTTGTTCCAGTTGGCGATGGTGGCGTCGGAAACCGATTCGGGAAGAACCGGGACTTTGACTTCAATAGCCATGGCAGGCGTCCTGGAAGGAAATGCGTGAGGGTGTGTTGCTGATCAATGATCGATTCATTCGACAGTTGCGTCGCCATTCAACGGATTCACCAGCGCATCGGCGACCAGTTGCGCCTGCTCGGCGACATGCTCGGCAAAATGACCGGCCGCAGGCGAGGGCGAACGCGCGCGGCCCGTGTAATGAAGGGACTGCTTGCCCTGCAGGCAGGCGCGCAGGTGATGCTGGATCTGGTACCACGCGCCCTGGTTCTGTGGCTCTTCCTGGCACCAGACGACTTGCGTCGCGGCGCCATGGCGCTTGAGTTCGGCGATGAGTTGCGGGCGCGGGAATGGATACAACTGCTCGACCCGCACGATGGCAACGTCGGTAATATTCTGCTTCTGCGCTTCCTCGAACAGGTCGAAGTAGACCTTGCCTGCGCAGACGACGACGCGCTTGATTTTTTTGGCGCTTGCGGTGGTGTCCGGAATCAACCACTGGAAGCTGCCATTGGCCAATTCGTCCAGGGACGACACCGCCAGCTTGTGGCGAAGCAGCGACTTGGGCGTCATCACCACCAGCGGCTTGCGCGTGGCCATCAACATCTGCCGGCGGATCATGTGGAAGTCCTGCGCCGGGGTTGTTGGCGCGCAGACGATCATGTTGTCCATCGCGCACAGCTGCAGGAAACGCTCCAGTCGCGCGGAGCTGTGCTCCGGGCCCTGGCCTTCGTACCCGTGTGGCAGGAACAAGGCAAGCCCGCACAATCGATCCCACTTGGCTTCGCCAGATGACAGGAACTGGTCGATCACGACCTGCGCGCCGTTGGCGAAATCGCCGAACTGCGCTTCCCAGATATCCAGCGTCATCGGATCGGCCGTGGAGTAGCCATATTCGAAGCCCATCACCGCTTCTTCGCTCAAGAGCGAGTCGATGATGGTGACCGATTCGGGGTTCTGCACGAGCTCTCGCAGTGGCAGGTAATACTCGTCGGTCTTCTGATCATGCAGGATCGCGTGACGGTGGAAGAAAGTGCCGCGTCCGGAGTCCTGTCCCACCAGGCGCAGCTTGAATCCACCGTTCGCAAGCTGTCCGTCAACCAGCGTTGCGTACGCAAGATTTTCCGCGAAGCCCCAGTCGACCGGCAACTCACCACCGCTCATTTTGCGACGGTCTTCATAGATCTTGGCGACGCGCGGATGCAGGACGATATGGTCAGGGATCGTGTTGATCCGTGACGCCAGCGCATCCAGGCGCTTGCGTTCGACTTTTGTATCGACGGGATCGGACACCTTTCCGTGCAGGTACTTCGACCAGTCGATCGAAAATTCATCGGGCTTTATTTCGGCGACTTCGGTGGTGACTTGTCCGGCATCAAGCTTGTCGCGGTAGGCATCCATCATCGCCTTGACGCCATCGGCGGCAAGTACGCCGTCAGTGACCAGCGTGTTGCCGTACAACTCACGCACGGTCTTGTGCGCGCGGATCGTCTGGTACATCAATGGCTGGGTCGCGGCTGGCTCGTCGGCCTCGTTGTGGCCGTGCCGGCGATAGCAGACCAGGTCAATGACCACGTCCTTGCCGAACTGCTGGCGGAAATCGAATGCCAGCTCGGTGCAGAACGCGACGGCTTCGGGATGATCGCCGTTCACATGCAGGATCGGCGCGCCGACCATCTTGGCGACATCGGTGCAATACAGCGTCGAGCGCGCATCATCCGCAGCGCTGGTGGTGAAGCCGATCTGGTTGTTGATGACGACATGCACCGTTCCGCCGACGGCAAACCCGCGCGCCTGCGACATCTGCAGCAATTCCATCACCACGCCCTGTCCGGCGAATGCGGCGTCTCCATGCAGCAGGACGGGCAGGACCTGCGTGCGCTGCTTGTCGTTGCGACGGTTCTGGCGTGAGCGCACGCTGCCGACAACCACCGGATCCACGATTTCAAGGTGTGATGGATTGAACGCCAGCGCGACGTGCACCGGCCCACCATCGGTGGCCAGATTGGCGCTGAAGCCCATGTGGTACTTGACGTCGCCGGTGTGCGCGCGATCGCTGGTGGCGTGCTCGAACTTGCCCTCGAACTCGTCGAACAACTTTCGCGGCGGCTTGCCGAGTGTGTTGACCAGCACGTTGAGGCGGCCACGATGCGCCATTCCGAGGACGACGTCCTTGACCCCGACGCTGCCGGCGCGACGGATCATCCCGTCGAGGAGCGGGATCAACGCGTCGCCACCTTCCAGCGAGAAGCGCTTCTGACCGACATATTTGGTGTGCAGGTAACGCTCGAGGCCTTCGGCTGCGGTCAGGCGCTCCAGGATACGCAATTTGGCGTCTTTCGACTGGCCATAGTTGCCGGCCGCGTGTTCGAGGCGATCGTAGATCCAGCGACGCTGCTCGACATCGGTGATGTGCATGAACTCGGTGCCGATCGAGCCGGTGTATGTCGCCTTGAGCAGCACCTGCAGGTCGCGCAGCTTCATCCGCTCGCGGCCGCCCACCCCGCCAGTGGAAAATTCGCGGTCGAGGTCGCTGTCGGACAGATGATGGAAACCGAGTGACAGGTCCGGCGCCTCGGGCTTCGCCGCCATTCCCAAGGGATCCAGGTTGGCCGCAAGGTGCCCGCGCGACCTGTACGCAGTCAGCAGCTTGCCGACGGCGCGATCGCGATCGTCGCCTGAGCTGGATGCCATCAACCCTTGCGCGGCGCGCTGACCGGCCAGGGCAATGTCGTGGATGACGGCAGAATGCGGGACATCGCCTGCTTCGCGACCCTTGAAGTCGTCGAAATACGCCTTCCACTTGGCTGGGACACTATCGGGGGATACCAGATACTGCTCGTATAGATCCTCGATATAGCCGGCGTTCGCGCCGAGTTGCGAGGACTGGGCAAACTGCTTCAGGAGACTGTCCACTATGGCGTCGGGAAGCTCGAAAGAGAGGAAGGCGCTGGCATAAGCGGTTGAATTCGCCGAAGTTTCCGCAAAAATGCGGAGCCTTGAACGAAAGGATGTGAATTATAGCCGCAGCGATTGCCGCACTGCATCACGGGTCTACCTTGGCTGTCGGACGCTAGATGCCAATCGCGCGATATTCCGTCACCGGCCGTGCCCGCTCCCACACCCGATCCAACGCCGCCCGCAATTGCCGCGCCCGACCGGGAGCATGGAGGTCCGCTTCGCCATCGAAACGATGTCCCAGGCCCCGGAAGTAAAACCCGCTGGAATCGTTGGCGATGAACGCCGACGGATAGGCCCGGTCGACGGGATCGACGACCTCGCGGAACAGGAAAATACTGGGCAATCGTTGCGCCAAGGCGAGCAGGGGGGCGTGGCTGCGCTGCGGCGTGGTCGCATCCTGCAACAGGATCCGTGCTTCGTTGCCGCGCCCCGCGGTACCGAAGCGACGCATCGCAGTGAGCACTTCAGGGTCATCCAGGAGGCCGGGATCAAGCTCGCGGGTGTAGATCCACAAACCGCGCCGCGCCGCCGAAATGATCGCGACGGCCACTGCGACGGCATCGTCCTTGTCCTCGATGGCGGTGAACGCCATTGCGCTCAAGGGATTTCCCCGTGCACGTCGCCACTCCCATGCTCATCAACATCGGGCAGCTGGTAATGACCAGCAGCCAGCAACTCGATGACGGCATCTCGGCCCCGATCGGAGAGTGCCTGATAGGTCGCGCGATCGATTGCAGGGACGGCAGCCAGACGCCTCGCATCGCGAACTGGCAACGACATATCCTGGCCTGCGACGTACAGCCGTGCGCTGCGGCCTGACTTGCGCCAGGCCATTCGGGTCCACGGATGGCGCTGGAGCCGCGCGCCCTGTTCGAGCGCCCATTCGATCTCGATGCGTGGCGGGATGGTGCCTGGCACCGCTTCGCCCGCGTTGCGATACAGGGTGATGAAGCGGCCAAACCAGTCACCGAGACGGTCTGCATCGTTCATCCGCAGTACGTTCAACGCCTCCAGCACGCGTTGCATTGCGGCGGCGTCGATTTCATTGGCGTCATTTGGAGGGGCCAGGTCGGGATCACGATAGCGCAGTGTGTCGTCCGCAGATTCAATCAATGTATCGACAAAATCCCCCAGCAATTCCGACGCGGCCGGCGCGCGCATGCCGATCGAGAAGGTCAGGCAGGCATCCTGCGCGATGCCGTGGTGCGGCACGCCCGGCGGCAGGTAGAGTATATCGCCAGGTCCAAGGATCCAGTCATGCGTGGGGGTGAAGCGTTGCAGCAGCTTCAGTTCCGAATCAAGACGAAAATGCACGGGCGGGTTGGGGTTCGTATCGATCTCCCAGCGTCGCCGCCCCTGCGCCTGCAGCAGGAACACGTCGTACTGGTCGACGTGCGCGCCCACCGACCCGCCCGGCGCGGCGAACGACACCATCACGTCATCGATGCGCCAGCGCGGCAGGAAGTCGAATGCCGGTAGCAACGCGGCGACATCGATGGCCCATTTGTCGACGTCCTGCACCAGCAAGGTCCAGTCGTGATCTGGCAGCGTCGGGAACATTGCTTCCGGGAACGGTCCATGGCGCAGCAGCCAGCGATCGTGCTCGCGCTCATGGGCAACGATCCGCGACAACGCCGCCTCCTCGCAGGCGAGGCCCGCGAGGTCTTCCGGCGAAATGGGAGAGACAAAATCCGCAAAGGCGTTGCGGATCAGCAGCGGTCGTTTTTGCCAGTAATCACGCAAGAAGATCGCCGGGGGCATGCCGAGCGGCGGCAACGATGTTGCATCGACCTCGATCGGCAACGCGCGTTTCGCCATGACCTAGATGTCCCGTGCGAGGCGTTCTGCCAAGCCGATGTAGCTGGCGGGCGTCATGTCCAGCAGGCGTTGCTTTGCGTCGACGGGCAGCTCCAGCGTCGCGATGAACGCGCGCATCGAATCCGAATTGATGCCGTGGCCGCGCGTCAGTGCCTTGAGTTGTTCATACGGATTGGGCAGCCCATGGCGCCGCATGACCGTCTGCACGGCCTCGGCCAGGACTTCCCATGCGCTGTCGAGATCGGCCTGCAGGCGCTCTGGGTTGGTGTTGAGTTTGCCTAGTCCTCGCTGCAAAGCCTCCACGCCCACCAGCGTGTGGCCGAAGGCGGTGCCCAGGGCGCGTAACACGGTCGAATCGCTGAGATCGCGCTGCCAGCGACTGATCGGCAGCTTGGCTGCAAAGTGTTCGAACAGCGCATTCGCAATGCCGAAGTTGCCTTCGGCGTTCTCGAAGTCGATCGGGTTTACCTTGTGCGGCATCGTCGAACTCCCGATTTCGCCGACCTTGAGCGTCTGCTTGAAATAGCCCAGTGAGATGTAGCCCCAGATGTCGCGACACAAGTCCACGCACACGGTATTGATGCGTTTGTGTGCATCGCAGAGCTCGGCGATGCCGTCATGCGATTCGATCTGGGTCGTATACGGCTGCCAGTCCAGGCCTAGTAACGTCACGAACGCCTGCGAGAACCTCGGCCAATCCATGTCCGGATAGGCAGCGACATGCGCGTTGTAATTTCCGACCGCACCGTTAACCTTGCCAGGCATCGGTAGCGATGCAAGCACGCTGCGTTGCCGGTCCAGCCGCGCGACGACATTGGCCAGTTCCTTGCCAACGGTGGTCGGCGAGGCGGTTTGCCCGTGGGTGCGTGACAGCATCGGCAGCGCGGCGTGGTCGTGCGCCATGCCGCGCAACGTCGTGATCAACCCATCGAGCTGCGGCAACATCACGTGTTGCCGGGCCTCGTGGAGCATCAACGCATAGCTGAGGTTGTTGATGTCCTCGCTGGTGCAGGCGAAGTGGACGAACTCCAGGGATGGACCGAGTTCGGCATCGTCGGCCAAGCGTTCCTTGATCAGGTATTCGACTGCCTTGACATCGTGGTTGGTGGTGCGCTCGATGTCCTTGACGCGCGCCGCGTCGGTCGGCGAGAAATCGCGGGCAAGCGCACGCAGCCGATTGGCTGCGGAATCGGAGAACGACTTGAGTTCGACAATTCCTGGTTCGCTGGCCAACGCCAGCAGCCACTCGACCTCCACCTTCACGCGTGCCTTGATCAGCCCGAACTCGGAAAAGATCGGGCGCAGCACATCGACCTTGCCGGCGTAGCGGCCATCGAGCGGGGACAAAGCGAGCAATTGGGCGTCGGACATGGCGGGGGCGCAGCAAGGGGACACGCAATTCTAAACGGTCGGGAGCGTATCCTCGGATTAGCCATCCCTTTACACCGTTCGTCCTGGGCGTAGGGCCACAGGTCCGCAGTCGAAGGATCAGCGCTGCGCGCTTGCGCTCAGGACGGTTGGAGCTACTTTCCATACAGATCGATGCGAGGACCGACGTGACTCGAAAGAAAGCATTCCGCACGGAACACGACAGCATGGGCGACCTGCAGGTGCCGGCCGATGCGCTATGGGGCGCGCAGACACAGCGTGCGGTCGAGAACTTCCCGATTTCCGGCCAACCGATGCCCCGCGGATTCATTCGCGCGCTCGGGCTGATCAAGACGGCAGCGGCGGAAGTCAATTCCGGGCTTGGCCTGCTCCCCGCCGCCGAGGCTGCTTCGATTCGTGCGGCCGCACTCACCATCGCCGAAGGCGCGCATGACGCTCAATTCCCGATTGACGTCTTCCAGACGGGGTCGGGGACCTCCAGCAACATGAATGCCAACGAGGTCATCGCGACACTTGCGTCGCGTGGACACGAGAAAATCCATCCCAATGATCATGTCAATCTGGGCCAGAGTTCCAATGACGTGGTTCCCACCGCGATCCGGGTGTCGGCCCAAGTTGCGGTAGTCGAACAGCTACTGCCCGCGTTGAAGCATCTGCGCAAGACCATCGAGCGTCGTGGCAAGGCGCTTGGTGACATCACCAAGACGGGGCGAACGCACCTGATGGACGCGATGCCGCTGACCTTCGCGCAGGAGTTCGGCGCGTGGGCCGCGCAACTGCAATCTGCGCAGGACCGCATCGATGATGCATTAAAGCGGCTGAAACGGCTACCGATCGGCGGCACCGCAATCGGCACCGGCATCAATGCCGATCCGCGCTTTGGCAAAGCCATGGCAAAGACGCTGTCCAAGCTTGCCGGGACGAAGTTCGAATCGGCCAACAACAAGTTCGAAGGGCTGGCGGCGCAGGACGACGCCGTTGAATTGTCCGGTCAGCTCAACGCACTCGCTGTTGCACTGATGAAGATCGGGAATGACTTGCGTTGGATGAATTCCGGGCCACTGGCGGGGATTGGCGAAATCGAATTGCCGGCGCTGCAGCCTGGCAGCTCGATCATGCCCGGCAAGGTCAATCCGGTGATTCCAGAAGCGCTGTGCATGGTCTGCGCGCAGGTGATGGGCCACCACACGGCCATCACCGTTGCCGGCGCCAGTGGCAACTTCCAGCTCAATGTGATGCTTCCGTTGATCGCGCATGACCTGCTGGATTCAATCGGATTGCTGTCCAATGCGATGCGGTTGCTTGCGGACAAGACCATCGCCGGGCTCAAGGTGCGTCGCGAGCGGGTGGCTGCCGCACTGGACCGTAATCCGATCCTGGTCACGGCGCTCAACCCGATCATTGGTTACGAGAAAGCCGCGGCGATCGCCAAGCGTGCGTATGCCGAAGGGCGACCGATCCTCGACGTGGCGACGGAAGACAGCGGTTTGCAACGAGGCGAATTGGAACGCCTGCTCGATCCCGCCCTGCTTGCGCAAGGCGGGATCCATTCCTGATCAGTGGGCGGGGCCGGGTACGGGCGCGTCGGCAGCTCTGATGTCAGCGCGAGTGCCTGGCTGGACAGATTCGCGGATTCCGCTGCGGATCCTGTTGCGGATGTCGTCGCGAAT
Organism: Lysobacterales bacterium; assembly: GCA_038236935.1. Lineage (GTDB taxonomy): Bacteria > Pseudomonadota > Gammaproteobacteria > Xanthomonadales > Xanthomonadaceae > Cognatiluteimonas. The sequence continues at coordinate 306 of JBBRZH010000038.1, read as the reverse complement.
TTCCGTTCGGTCTGCATCCGTCGCGACGGTGACATGGGCGCCATCCTGATGGCGTTTTCCGCAATCCTCGATATCGCTTGCCTTGAGCGTCGCATAGGGCGCGAACGCGGGCAGCGTCGCCGCCAGTTGCTGCTGGATTTCCTGCACCGGTTTCAACTGCTTGCATAGCTGCATGGCCGCGGCTTCGATTTTGCCGGCCTTGGCGTTGATTTTCTTGTCGATCTGGTCAGGGTGGCCGCTCATCAGTCCGTTGAATACTTCGGTGATCGCCTGTCCACCCAGGTCCGCGCCCTGCACGCCAAGGTT
>JBBRZH010000037.1:0-20687 GCA_038236935.1 Lysobacterales bacterium | reverse complement strand
GTCGATCTTGTGCTTGATCTCGGTGATGCTGGCGCCAACGGTGCAGGCCCCGATTTTCAACCAGTACGGGCGACCAGGGAGCAAGGGCTGTTCACCCAGCCAAAGCAGGTGCGCCGCGAACTGGTCGGACATCTGCGGTGGTTGCGCAGCGGCGGCAATGATGTCGCCGCGGCTGGTGTCCAGTTCGTCGGCGAGTGTCAGCGTGATCGCCTGTCCGGGGACGGCAACCTCCAGATCGCCATCTGCTGTAACGATGCGCGCGACCTGCGAGCGTCGTCCGGATGGCAGGGCAACGACCGCATCCCCAGGTTTTATCGCACCTGCAACCACGGTGCCGGCGAAGCCCCTGAACGTGTGGTCCGGGCGACAGACCCACTGCACCGGCATCCGGAACCCGATGTTGGCGCCGGCTCGCGACACGTCAACGGATTCCAGCGACTCCAGCAAGCTGGCACCTTCGTACCAGCGCATTGCCTCGGATCGCATCAGCACGTTGTCGCCTTTCAATGCAGACAACGGGACCGCATCCACGTGGTCAATGCCCAGCTGCGCTGCCAGTCGCTTGTAGTCGTCAACGATCGCCTCGAAGGTGGCCTGGTCGTAATCGACAAGATCCATCTTGTTGACCGCCAGCAGCACGTGACTGATTCCAAAAAGCGACACGATGTAGCTGTGCCGACGCGTCTGCGTCAGCAGGCCCTTGCGTGCGTCCACCAGCACCACGGCAAGGTCGGCCGTGGAGGCGCCGGTCGCCATGTTGCGCGTGTACTGCTCGTGCCCCGGACAATCGGCGACGATGAACTTGCGCTTCTCGGTGGCGAAAAAGCGATACGCGACGTCGATGGTGATGCCTTGTTCGCGCTCAGCGGCAAGTCCGTCGACCAGCAGCGCGAAGTCGATGTTGTCGCCTTGCGTCCCATGCCGCTTGCTGTCGGATGCAAGTGCGGACAACTGATCGTCGAACAGCAGCTTCGTGTCATGCAGCAGGCGTCCGATCAACGTGCTCTTGCCGTCGTCGACGCTACCGCAGGTGATGAAGCGCAGAAGACCCTTGGTTTCGTGCTGCCGCAGGTAGGCCGCGATGTCGGTGGTGGCGTTCACGTGCAGCTCTTCGCTGACAAAGCAGCTATCGCGGTGGCGTACGCACACTGCGGCATCAGAAGTAGCCCTCCTGTTTTTTCTTTTCCATCGACGCCGTAGGGTCGTGGTCGATCACCCGGCCCTCGCGTTCCGATGTCGTCGCTACCAGCATTTCGGCGATGATTTTCTCGAGCGTGTCGGCATCCGATTCAATGGCGCCAGTCAGCGGGTAGCAACCCAGGGTACGGAAGCGCACCTTCTTGATGGCAGGGACTTCGCCGTCGCGCAGCGGAAGGCGCTCGTCGTCGACCATGATCAACGTGCCATCGCGCTCAACCACCGATCGCTCGGCTGCAAAATACAGGCCCGGCACGGGGATATTCTCACGGTAGATGTAGAGCCACACGTCGAGTTCTGTCCAATTGGAGATCGGGAACACCCGCACGGATTCCCCCTTGTGGATCCGCGTGTTGTAGAGGTTCCATAACTCGGGACGCTGGTTCTTTGGATCCCAGCGGTGCTGCGGGTTGCGGAACGAAAAGATGCGCTCCTTGGCGCGCGACTTTTCCTCGTCGCGGCGGGCACCGCCGATGGCGGCGTCGAACTGCCATTGGTCCAGCGCCTGTTTCAGCGCCTGGGTTTTCATCACGTCGGTGTGGACGGTTGCGCCGTGGCTGATCGGGCCCATGCCCTGCGCGACGCCTTCGGGATTGGTATGGACGCGCAGCTCGACGCCGGTTTCAACAATGCGCCGGTCGCGGAAGGCGATCATCTCGCGAAACTTCCAGCCGGTATCCACGTGTAGCAACGGGATCGGGGGGCGCGCAGGATGGAACGCCTTCAGCAACAGGTGCAGCATCACCGAGCTGTCCTTCCCGACCGAGTACATCATCACCGGATTGCGGAACCCGGCTGCGACTTCACGCAGGATGTGGATGCTTTCAGCCTCGAGACGATCGAGGTGGGAAAGCGCAGTGGGAGCAGGCATGCGATGTATGCGCAAAAAGGACCGGGCCATTCTAGCCCGGACCATTTGCCGTGACCCTACCCGCTGGTCTGACTGCGGCCATTGATGCGGTCGAAACACGTGTTCCAGGACAGTTCGCGGTTTTCATACCAGCCCGCATCGAACCCCGGCTTCCCGAACAGCGCCCAGGTTTGCCGTGGGTGGTGCCACTGCAGCGGCACGTAATCCAGGCCATGCCGTAGCGCCAATCCTTGCACCGTCGTCGGGGTGAATCCAACGCAATCCGGATAGATCCAGCCAAGACGATCGGTGTCGGATTCCTCTGCGATGAAGGTGGCGACCAGCGCACCCGATCCGTTGAGCAGTTGAGCGGATTCGCCCAGCCACTGCTCGAGCAGGTCAATGCCCGAGTGGCTGAAGATCGACTGTGCCAACAGGTAATCGTACTGGCGTGATTCGGCGATCAGGCTGGAGGCAGAGGGTGAGAACACGAAGTGCGGCTGCTTGATGTCGATTTGATCCTGGCCGACTTCATTTGCAATGCCCTCGTGCACAAGCCATTCGTTGGGTTCCAGCCCGGTGTAGCCGCCACGATTGAGGTAGGGAATCAACAGCCGGCCAACGCGCAGGGAGCCACAGCCGATGTCTAGCACCTGGTGGTGTTGGCGCAACCCCAGGGTCGTCAACAGTCCCATCGTCATGGCCGCAACCAGGTCGTAATCCATCGGCGGGCCCACGAACGCGCGGTAATGGCTGGCCCCCGGACGCAGGTCCAGTCCAAGACTCTCCGCCGATGCGCCAGGTTGCGGATCTTCCATGTCCAGGGACGACTCCTTCATGGCAGCGCGGATTCGAGTTCCGGCAGCAGCTTGAACAGATCGCCAACGAGGCCGAAATCCGCCACCTCGAAAATCGGCGCGTCGGCGTCCTTGTTGATGGCCACGATCGTGCCAGCGTCCTTGATCCCGGTGAGATGCTGGATGGCGCCGCTGATTCCGATGGCCACGTAAAGTTCCGGGGAGATGATCTTGCCGGTCTGACCAACCTGCAGCTCATTGGGGACATAACCAGCATCGACCGCCGCCCGGGACGCACCCACTGCCGCGCCAAGCTTGTCTGCAAGGGTGTAAATGATCTGGAAATTCTCTTTGGAGCCGACGCCGCGACCACCCGACACCACGCGCCCGGCGCTCTGCAGATCAGGCCGGTCGGACTTGCCGGCAGCCAACGCGATAAAGCGGGTGTGCGTAGGCAAAGGCACATCCAGCGATACGGCTTCAATCACCGCCGTGCCGCCTGCCGCCGCTTCTGGCCATGATGCGGAGCGGATGGTGGCGACGACGGGGTGGTCGACGGGAGCCTCGACCGTGACGATGGCATTGCCTGCATAGATCGGGCGCTTGAACGTGTGACTGGATTCGACCGCCATCACATCCGACACCTGCGATACCCCGAGCAACGCGGCAACGCAGGGCATCAAATCCTTGCCGAAGGTGGTGCTGGGCCCAAGGACGTGGGAATAGCCCCTGGACAGTTCAGCGATTTGGGGCGCTTGCACCTGTGCGATGGCATGGACGTTGGCGGGGTTTGCCACCGACAGGACCTTCTGGACACCCGCTATTTGCGCCGCCTGGGCGGCGACCGCGGCCGGGTCATCCGAAAACACTGCGATGTCGATCGATTCGGGCTTCAGCGCCAGCGCCGCGGAGACGCATTTGGCAGTCGAGGCATTGAGCTTGCCGCCCAGATGCTCGGCCACGATCAAGACCTTGCCCATCAAAGTAGCCCCTTCTGTTTCAATGCCGCGACCAGCTCGGCTGCATCCTTCACCATCCGGCCCTTGCTTCGCTGGGCGGGCGGCGCGTATTGAAGCGTCTTCAAGCCATCACCGGCATCGACGCCCAGGTCACTGAAGGCGATCGTTTCCAGTGGTTTGCCCTTGGCCTTCATGATGTCCGGCAACTTGATGAAGCGCGGCTCGTTCAGCCGCAGGTCGGTGCTGATCACGGCCGGCAGGTCGACCTCAAGCGTCTCAAGGCCGGCGTCCACCTCGCGCGTCACCGTTGCCTTGTCGTCGATTACCTCAAGTTTGGAGGCAAATGTCGCCTGGGGTCGGCCCCATAACGTCGCCAGCATCTGCCCGGTCTGGCTGGCGTCGTCATCGATGGCCTGTTTGCCCAGGATCACCAGGTCTGGCTGCTCCTTCTCGACCAGCTTGAGCAATGTGCGGGCGACGGTGAGCGGTTGCATCGGTTGGTCACAGACGACATGGATCGCCCGATTCGCGCCCATCGCCAGGCCATTGCGCAGATGCGCCTGGGCATTGGCCGGGGCAATCGTGACGATGACCACTTCAGTCGCGATCCCCTTGTCGCGCAGGCGCAGTGCCTCTTCCAGCGCGATGTCATCGAAAGGATTGGGGGACAGCTTGACGCCGTCGGTCAGCACGCCGGAACCGTCCGGCTTGACCTGGATGCGGACGTTGTAGTCCACGACACGCTTGTAACCGACAAGGATCTTCATTGGAGTGGCCGCGACACGTCAGGACAAGGCGACCATTCTAGCCAACGTCGGCAAGTCGCGCCCCAGGCCGCGCGCATTCCCGCCGGGGTCGCTGGGGGATGCAACGCAATATTTTCGATGACGGCGTCGGCCAGGGCTTATGTGCACCTCAACTCGGCGGAATGCTGCATGCGCCAAAGGGCACGCTGGCGGCGGTCGTCGGCAGCCAGCGTGCAGCGGCAGCTAGTGCTTGGCCAGGCCGTAGATCTGAATGTGCGCGCTTCCGTCCGCATTCGGCGTGACCTGCGACGAGAGATTGTAGAGATTGGTCCCCGGATTGGTGGCATACAGCGTCAGCCAGTCATCGGCTGCCCCACGCGTCGCGAAATCCGCCGTGATCGCGCAGGTGGTCGATCGGCAATGGACCGTCATGTTCTTCGGCTCCACCTTGAGGTCCTGGATCTGCGGGGAAACGCTGTGGGAAACCAGACTCTGCTCACGCGTGCGGGCCCATTGAGCGTCAACCTTTTCATTCTGGTACTGGGACAACAGTTTGTTATGACCGGCGTCCACGAGTTGGACGGCTTGCGTCGCCGAGGCCGCGTGAATGGCATGCGAGCTTGCGGCTCTTTCCTGGGAAGCAAGGTCGGACCCGCTTCCCGATTGCGGCGAATACATCCGGCTGTCGAGGTCAGCAGGCGGCGCCTGCGCTTGCGAAAGATCGCTTTCGACGGGCTGCGGCTCGACGACGTGGCGGTTGCTGACTTTCCACCATGTCAGACCAACGATCAGGACTGCCACCAACACCACTACCAACCTACGCATATCTGCTCCTCTTGTTCGTCGGGTTAAAAAGCAAATGGCGCCGCCGACCGGCGGCGCCATTGCGCAGTAGTAACGCTACAGCGAGAAACTTAGACGCCGTTATCCTGCGTCCACTGCAGGTAGGTGTCGTTGGCGATCGCACCGGTGGGCATCGAGCAATTGAGGTTGATCAAAGCGTTGCCCAAAGTGGTCGGACTGGGATTCGGATTGTCCGCGGGGGTGAAGAAAGCGTCGTTCTGCGTGCCCGGATCGATCACAACGCTCTTGGTGACCAGGAACTGGTTGGCACCACCTTGTGTCTGGTAACCATTGAACATCGTGCAGGTTACGGTGATTGCCGCGGCGGTGTTGTTGTAAAAATAAATGTCCAGCGTTGTTGGGTTGGTCGCGCCGGACTCACCAAACATTGCATGCCAGTTGCACGCGATGTTGATCGTCGCGGTGCCTACATTCTCCGCGCCCACCGCGCGATTGCGAATGGTGTTCGCGGCGCCCGGTGTAAAGGCCTGGCAATAGTTAACCGAGTTGCTGACAAAGGTATGGGTGGTCAGAGCGGCCTGAGCATTTGACGCGGCCATCGCGAAACCAAGACCGGTGACAAGCAGGCCAACTTTCATTGCAGTATTCAATATCCTTCCCCTAATGTGATTGGAAATTTGCCCCACGTCTGCACGAGGGGATTGGAGGCGGTGACCTAGCGTATAAGCGGGGTCACCTGTTGGCATCTTAAACCCAAAACGTCTACGTCCGGTGAAGTGCCATATGGATGCCGGCGGCCTACGCCCTGATCCTGAACAATTCGGATGCAGGCCCGGATGCTCCGATAGACTTGCGCGTTCAGGTCGAGCCGGGGCGCCCGACGATCAGAATCCCACACCAGGGGATCCGGTTGGCGCTATCGCGCAGGTAATGCCTGCGAGACACCAAGGAGCCGCTGCAACCATGTACACAGACGGAGCCGCAACGACGGGACTGCAATGCACAAACGCGTAATGGTGGTCTTCGGCACGCGTCCTGAGGCCATCAAGATGGCTCCAGTCATCAAGGCGCTGCGGCTCAAGGCAAACCTCGAGGTAGAAATCGTCGTCACTGCGCAACATCGCCAGATGCTCGACCAGGTTCTCGATCTGTTCGGGCTGGAACCCGATGAAGATCTTGATTTGATGACCCCCGGCCAAGCCCTGCCCGACACGTTTGGAAAGATCCTGTCGGGCATGCATGAAGTCATTTCGAGGCGTCGGCCCGACCTCATCCTGGTTCACGGCGACACCAGCACAACACTGGCCACTTCGCTGGCTGCGTATTACGCGGGAGCCTCAATCGGTCACGTGGAAGCCGGGTTGCGCACCGGGAACATGCAGGCGCCATGGCCAGAAGAGGGAAACCGGCGTCTCACGGCCCCCCTGGCGACACTCCACTTCGCTCCCACACAGCGATCCCGCGACAACCTGCTGGCCGAAGGCATCGACTCCAACACCATCCATGTCACCGGGAATACGGTGATCGATGCGCTTCTGGACGTGGTGGCGCGCATCGAACACGATCCCGCGCTCGAGGTCGAAGTATCCGCTCGCTTTGATTTCCTCGATCCTGCCCGGAAACTGGTCCTGGTGACTGGTCATCGGCGCGAGAATTTCGGAGAGGGTTTCGAAAGCATCTGCCTGGCCCTGCAGGAACTCGGCAAACGCACGGATGTCCAGGTGGTCTATCCCGTGCACTTGAATCCGAATGTGCAGGAACCGGTTCATCGCCTGCTGGGGGCATCGTCGGCAGTGCACCTCATCGCGCCGCAGGACTACCTGCCATTCGTCTACCTGATGACCCGCTCCTACCTGATCCTGACCGACTCCGGCGGGATCCAGGAAGAAGCGCCTGCGCTGGGAAAGCCTGTCCTCGTCATGCGCGACACGACGGAGCGGCCGGAGGCCGTCGAAGCTGGCACCGTGCGACTGGTTGGCACTGATCCCGGATTGATCGTGCGAGAGGTCAACCGGCTGCTGGACGACCCTGCCGCGTACGCCCAGATGTCCCGCGCGCACAATCCGTACGGCGATGGGGCTGCGGCAACGCGAATTGCCGCAGTGGTTGCGGAATCAGGCGAATAAGAATCCGGAAAGGACTTGGCACTCTCCTGGTTTGGAACTGCCTGGAACGCTAGCGAACCACCGCCCAACCGGGCGAATATGTCCCGAGATACCTCGGGGGCGCAAACACGGAACCATTGCCCATCCAGGCATACAGATCGTTCGCGGCACTGGTCCACAGCAGGTCGATCCTGCCGTTACCGTCGTAATCGCCGGTGGCTACAACGCGATATTTGTCGGACACAAAGAAGAACCGGGAAGCGGTGATTCGAGCGCCGTCCATCAACGAATACGAAAACTGGCCCGGTTTCCAAAAGAGCAGGTCTGCTTTGCCGTCGCCGTTGACATCGCTGGATCCAGGCACCAGCGTCCAACCACTTGCGTAAGTGCCGGCGAATTGCGGCGGCGCAAACGCAACGCCGTCGCCCAGCCACATGTACAAATCATTCGCCGCGCTGGTCCACAGCAAGTCGACTTTGCCATTCCCGTCGTAATCGCCCGTTGCGGCCACCCGGTACTTGTCGGAGACATAAAAGAAGCGGGAGCTCGTCATGCGAGCGCCATCCATCAATGAGTACCCGAACGAACCGGGGCGGAACCAAAGCAAATCCGACTTGCCATCGCCGTCGATGTCGCTGGACCCGGGTATGAGTGTCCACCCACTGGAATAAGTGCCTACGTACTGTGGGGGCGAGAAAGCCGAGCCGTCACCAAACCATATGTAAAGATCGTTCGCTGGACTGGTCCATAGGACATCGACCTTGCCGTCTGCGTTGTAGTCCCCAGTCGCGGCCACGTAATAGCTGGTCGACAATGGAAAGTAACGTCCAGAAGTGAAGCCCGAATCATCTACCAGTGAATATGCAAACAACCCGGGCTTCCACCACAGGACATCGGACTTGCCGTCGAAGTTGATGTCGCTGGGCACTTTGATCCGCGTCGACGTGACCGTGCCAGCCCTGAACGTCCCCACGATCGGGATCGTCTGCGCCAACGTGCGGGCATTGTCGGCCTGGTCCGCAGTCCCGCACGGGGCACCACCGCAGAACGTGCTGCGTGGATCGGAGAAGATGCGCTCCATCTGCTGCCCCCTGTCCCCGTAGGCCATTACCGTGTAGAAGTTGCCGGCAGCGGACTTGTACCCGAAGGAATACGGGTAAGCGCCGTATTCGTCGGCATCGAGCACACCGTTACTGCCTTTGGATGTTTCCACGTCATGCGCTGCCCCCATGTTGTGGCCCAATTCGTGCGCCAGCGATTCATCAAGGCAGTAGTAGGATTTCCCATCGGCTCCGACGGAGGTTCCGTCGCTGACAACGGAGTAGCCGAAATATTCGTCGCTTGGGGCGATACCGCTTTGGCCTCCGCCGATCAGCCATCCCACGCCACACCCGCCATTGGTCGGCTGCCGGAAACTGCGCACCATCGACACCAGGTCCGCCCCGTATTGGTCGCGTGCTGCACGCAGGGAATTGAAGGCAGGATCGGGTGTGGATTTTAGATTGCTGGTGGAGTTGTAACCTGTCAGCTGTTCCAGGGTGCTGTCGTTGCTGGTGTTGTCGGGATAGTTCACGAGAACCGTGCCCACCAGTCGTGCCTTCGCGCTGATCTGACTATTCGTATACGCGACATTGGTGACGTCAACCAGGTAGTTGAGCCGGGTGACGGCACCGGAAGCGCCGCCGTTGGCATTGGCAAACCCCGGCGTGTAGCCCAGGACCAGGTCCACCGTCGTTGCCGGTGTCGTGGAAGCCGAAGCCATGTCCGGAGCCGAAGCGAACGAAACCGCCGAAGGTGCCGTGGTAAGCAAGTTACCGCTTGGAGCTGCAGCCTTGGGCGGGACCAGAAAGTCCGGATGCTGCGGACGGGTCGCGGCATTGATGATCCCCGAAACCCTGCGCGGGTCGGTCTCCACCATCCAGCCGACGCCATTGCGCACGGTCAGGCGCAGCGGCAAGGTACCCGGCTGCGCGATCGAACCGAAGGCGGCGTGCCCACCGAAAGTAAGGATGGTCTGCTGGTCTGGGTGACCCGCAATGTGTCCAATCCAGGTCCAGTCCCCCGAAGGGTGTTCGACATGGTGGTCATACTGGAAATCCAGAAGCTTGCCCGATGGCGTGGTGACGCGCAGGTGGCCGTCGGCGATCGCATGCAGGGCATGCGCCTCGCTCAACTCAGTGCGGCGCCAGGTGTAGGCACCATCCCGGCGGGCGACCTTGCTGGGATACGCGATCAGTTCGCCCCGGTCCGGGAAATCCGCAAACGTTTTCTGAGCGGCCAGGGTCGGGACTGAAGCGGCGGAGCGCTGGGTGTCATCGCGCGCCAGGGCGGCCGCACGAATGGCGATATGGTCTTGTGGCCCTTTGACGCAGCCCGCCAGGACCAGCAGCGCCAGCACAAGAGCACCGGGTCGCGTGATTCCAGACATATTCGATCACCTGTCGCCCGAACAATGGACCAGGACAATGTTGCGCCCGTTGATCACGCGCCCACAACCAGAAGCGTGAATGCCAGCTATCGCTCACGCCAAGCCCGTTCGAAAGCGGGCAACCCATCGCATTCACGATCCACGGAACCCAACGCGGTCAGCGGTAACGTGCGCTGCGGCAGTATCTTGTGCTCGCCTTACTGGGCGGTGTGCTCCATCAGCACCACCACGCATTTGACGCCGGCAACCATTCAGCGCGCATGCCTCCAGGGAATCGCATGCCAGAGATCTCGGGCGAATGTGGCACTGACTCGCAGCCGCCAAGCCAGTAGACTTCGGTTGCAGGCCCGCTCATCGGATGGTTTTCTTTTGCCCAGGCCAACCGGCATGCGGGAGCTGCAGTCTCCGAATGCATTTCGTGACTCGCGTCCAGGCTTCCATGAAGCTTCGCGGAATCCCTTCGTAGTCAAATGCGAGCGTTGCCTCGCACCAACCAATTTCCGTGAGCCAATCTATGCCGCTATCGCACGAAACCATGACACAGCTGCAAGCGCTGCTCTGGGCAGATCCGGCCCAACGCAAGCAGCTTCAGGATCATGGCTTGAACCTGGTGCCGGCAAACTTTTATTCGACGGTGCCGAGCTTCGAGGAACTTGAGGCCTCGTTCGAGCACGCTGAGCCGACCCCTTACCTGCACAACGGCATCTTCGACGAAACCCGCATGGCTGAGGTGCTGGAAGAACTGGTGCCTTACTCACGCGAACTCGATGGACCGCTGAACGACAACCCGGATGCCCCGGCCGGTTTCTTCTGGGAGAATGGACAATTCGGTTATAGCGATGCTGCGGCCTATTACGCATTCATTCGCAGCCGCAAACCCCGACGCATCCTCGAGATCGGTTCTGGCTTCTCGACTCTTGTCGCCAGTGCGGCGATCGAAGCCAACGGACACGGCGAAATCCACTGCATCGAGCCCTACCCGCGCCCGTTCCTCGACTCCATCCGGCACGTCCGCAATGTCGTCAGGGAACCGGTACAGGGTATCAGCGCGGGCTGGATGAACAACCTACTCCAGGACGGCGATATCCTTTTCATCGATTCTACCCACACAGTGAAAATAGGCAGCGACTGCCTGCATCTTTACCTCCGGGTGCTGCCCGCGCTAAGTCGACGTCTACTGGTGCACGTACACGATGTCTTCCTGCCTGAAGCGATGCCGCGTCACTGGGCTCTACAGCAGCACATCTACTGGACCGAACAGTATCTCCTGCTCGCGTATCTGCTCGATAACCCGAAGACCAGCGTGCTGTTCGGAAGCAACTACAACAAGCTCTTCAGTTCCGATCGTCTCGCATTGATGACCCCGGAGGGGATTCCGATCGGCGGGTCCAGTTTCTGGTTCGAACGCCGTCCTTGACCCCTGCGCGACCCGGTCAACGCCTGATCGGGACGCCGGTTTTCCCTTGCAATTCCTCCATGCTCACATCATCGGAGGTTTCGACCAGCAACAAGCCATCGCTCGTGACGTCGAATACCGCCAAGTCGGTAATGATCCGGTCGACCACCCCCATCCCGGTCAGCGGTAACGTGCACTGCGGCAGTATCTTGTGTTCGCCTTTTTTGGCGGTGTGCTCCATCAACACCACGACGCGTTTGACGCCGGCAACCAGGTCCATCGCACCGCCCATGCCCTTGACCATCTTGCCCGGCACCATCCAGTTGGCGAGGTCGCCTCGGTCGGTGACCTGCATCGCGCCCAGGATCGCCAGGTCGATGTGGCCGCCGCGAATCATCGCGAACGAATCCTGACTTCCGAAATAACTTGCGCCGGGCCTGGCGGTCACGGTCTGCTTGCCGGCATTGATCAGGTCGGCGTCAAGCTCGTCCTCGGTGGGGAACGGACCGATGCCGAGCAGGCCGTTTTCGGATTGGAGCCACACATCCATGCCGTCGGGAATGTAGTTGGCGACCAGCGTCGGCAAGCCAATGCCGAGGTTGACGTAGGCACCATCGCTGAGTTCCAGCGCCGCGCGCTGCGCCATCTGTTCGCGGGTCCAGGCCATTACACGGCTCCTGCGCGCACGGTGCGCTGTTCGATGCGTTTTTCGGGCGTCGGGTTGTGGACGATGCGGTCGACATAGATGCCTGGCAGGTGCACATGGTCGGGATCGATCGCGCCCATCTCGACGATCTCCTCGACCTCGACGATGCAGACCTTGCCGGCCATCGCCACCGCCGGATTGAAGTTGCGCGCGGTCTTGCGGAACACCAGGTTGCCGGCCGTGTCAGCCTTCCAGGCCTTGATCAGCGACACGTCGGCCTTCAACGCGGTTTCCATCACGTAATGTTGCCCGTCGAACTCGCGTGTTTCTTTCCCTTCCGCGACGATGGTCCCGTATCCGGTGCGCACATAGAACGCAGGGATGCCCGCCCCGCCTGCGCGCAGGCGCTCGGCCAGGGTGCCTTGCGGATTGAACTCCAATTCAAGTTCGCCCGACAGGTATTGGCGCTCGAATTCCTTGTTCTCGCCGACGTAGGACGAGATCATCTTCCTGATCTGGCGCGTCTCAAGCAGCAGTCCCAGCCCAAAGCCATCGACGCCGGCATTGTTGGAAATGACGGTGAGGCCGCTGACGCCGGTATCGCGCAGCGCGGCGATCAGCGCCTCCGGAATGCCACAGAGGCCGAAGCCGCCGACCGCGAGGGTCTGGTTGTCGACTACCGCGCCTCGCAGTGCGTCTCCAGCTCCCTTATAGAGCTTGCTCGCGGTACGCGAGGCCAGAATTTCGGGCTTATCGGACATGCAGTTGACCCCTGGGAGTGCAGCTAGCCCGCGGGCGCAGACCATTGCTTAGTCCGTGACATAATCGCACGCCATGCGGCGACCGGTCGAGCCGAGATCCGGCGTTGCCGAGCGGCAATCCTGCCAGGATCCAATGTCCCAAAGAATTGTCATCATCCAGTCGAACTACATTCCCTGGAAGGGGTACTTCGACCTCATATCCCACGCTGACACGATCATCCTGCTGGACAGCGTTCAATCCACCAAGAACGATTGGCGTAATCGGAACCAGATCAAGACGCACGCCGGCAAGATCTGGCTCACCGTTCCGGTCAAGCATTCAAGTGCCTTGCGCATTCGCGACGTCGAAATTGCCAACTCGAACTGGTCGGACAAGCACTTCCGCAGCTTGGCGCAATCGTATGCCAAGGCTCCGCACGCAGCACAGATGCTCCCCGTCATCGAAGGCTGGTACCGGGAAGCTGGTCGCTGCACACGACTGTCCGACTGCAACCGGATATTCATCCGGGGCGTCTCGGCTTTGCTGGGGCTCCAGACCCGGGTGCTTGAAGTGGAGTCCCTGATCAGCGACCAGGATCACGACCGGATGTCGCCAACCGAACGACTTGTCGAAATTTGCCGGCGGGTGGGCGCGACGTCCTATCTCAGCGGCCCTGCGGCCCAGAGCTATCTTGACGAAGCCGCGTTCACCAAAGAATCGATCCAGTTAGAATGGTTCGATTACGATCACTACCCCCAATACCCACAGCTCCATGGGGGGTTCGACCATGCGGTTTCAATACTCGACCTGCTGTTGATGACAGGTCCTGCCGCAAGGGACTTCGCAATTCGCGCTCGACCACAATTCCTGCAAGAGATCCCCGCATGACCGCCAACACTCCTTACCGGCCCGATGACGTAGTAGGCGCGAATGTCGTCGTGCACAGCGCCATGGCCGCCACCTATAACGAACGCGAGCCGCACTTCCGCCCGGAGAACCAACAGAAAGTGCGTGCGGTTCTGGAGCATGTCTCCGCCCAGGTGGGCCGCGGCCGATTGCTCGATGTAGGGTGCGGCACAGGCTTCATCATCAACCTGGCCAAGGACCTGTTCGACGAGATCCACGGCGTGGACATCACCCGGGCGATGCTGGATCGCGTTGACCTGAGCAGCGGCAACGTGATCCTGCACAACCAGCAATGCGAGACCCTTCCGTTCGAGTCGTCGTCATTCGATGCGGCAACGGCATATTCTTTCCTGGATCACCTGGCGGATTATTCGGTGGTCCTCAAAGAGGTCTTCCGGGTGCTGCGTCCGGGCGGAATGATGTACGCCGACCTGCTGCCCAACAAACGCTTCTGGGACGAAGTGAACCTTGTCGGTGAACGTGATGGCGCCGACGGGATCACGACCCCGATCGTGCGGCGTGAGGTGCAGATGCTGGCTTCCCAGCACGAAATGATCGAAAGCGACTATGCCATCGACGGGCAGACCTTCCTGGCGGCCGAGCCATGGAAAACCGCGACGCGTGGCATTTCCGCGCAGGACTTCGCCACCATCGCCCGAAACATCGGCTTTTCGGGAGTGGATGTTTCCTTCCAGTGGTATCTGGGCCAGGGGAATGTCCTGCACGAACAGAGCGAACGCGATGCCGGCGTGGTGGAGGATTACCTGCGCAGCGTGCTGCCGGTGTCCGAACCACTCTTCAAGTATCTGCGCGTTGTCCTGATCCGCTAGCGACCATGGCGACTGCGGTGTATCAGCCCGGTATCGAAGCGCGCATCCGAACCGATGGCTTTGCAGTCGTCGGGGCGGTGATGGACTCCGCTGCCGCATCAGTCGCGCGAGTAGCGCTGCAGCGTGCTGTCGACGAAAACTTGGCGCGCTGGTCCGGTAATCCCTGGTATCGCGACCAGTGGATGGTGCACAACTTGATGATGCATGATCCTGTCTTTCTCGAGTTCCTCGAGAACCCCGTCATGCACGACTACCTGTCCAGGTTGTTGTCGTCGTCATGCATCCTGTATGCCTTCACGTCATCGAGCCTGCCGCCCAACGGTTCGAACTTTTCGCGGCGGGTGCATGTCGACGCGCAGGCACAGTCCCTGGACTACATCACCAACGTCGGGGTACTCGTTGCGCTGGACGACTTTACCGACGAGAACGGCGCGACCTATTTCCTGCCCGGTTCCCACCGCTCCCTGGAGGTGCCGGACGACCAGGCTTTTTTCCGGGACGCCGTTCGCGTCTACCCAAAGGCCGGCGAAGCGGTGATCTTCAACGCGCGGACATTTCATTACGGTGGAGAGAACACGACTGGACGAGCCAGGCACGCCATTACCTTGAACGTATGTCGGCAGTGGATGAAGCAGCGTTTCGACTATCCGAAGATGCTGTCTGTCGGCCAACTGGAATCTCTGAGCCCGCTTGGCCGGCGCTTCATCGGGATGGACAGCCGGATCCCCTGCAGTCTGGACGAGTACTACGTCGCTCCGGAAGTGCGATTGTTCAAGTCAAGCGCGGATTGAAGGAGGACGATCGTGCCGGACCTGGTTTCGCTGCTAATACCTGTCTACAACAATGCGCCTTACCTGCGAGAGCTCGTTTCCCGTACGACAACGACGCTCGAATCAGCGGGAATCGCGTTCGAGATTGTCGTGGTCGACGATGGCAGCCGGGACGAATCCTGGGAGATTCTGGCCGCGTCCGCCGAGCTGGACAGCCGCGTCAAAGCGATGCGCCTCAGCCGGAATTTCGGCCAGCACGCCGCCATTTCCGCCGCGCTGGAGCATGCTTCAGGAAACCGATACGTGCTGATGGACGCCGACTTGCAGGATCGGCCGGAGCTGATCCCTGATCTACTGCGCAAGCTGGAAAGCGGAGCGCACGACATCGTCTATACGATAAAAGTTGGCGGGGACGAAGGCATGCTCAAGCGCCTCACCTCCCATGCCTTTCATGGGATGGTAAGCAACGCCACCGGCAGCAACCACGTCGCGAACCTGGGCACTTTTCGCGCATTCAACGATAAGGTCGCCAAGGCTTTGCGGGACTATCGCGAGCGCGGAGTCGTGTATGGACCGCTGATGCACACAATCGGCTTTGACGTCGCGTTCGTCCAGGTCCAGCGTGATCCCCGGGTGGGTTCGAGTAGCAGTTACTCGTTCGCCAAACGAATGGCCTTGGCGTTTCAGAGCATCGTCTCGTATACGACGTTGCCGCAACGACTCTTGCTGTGGACTGGCGGGGCGATCTGTGCAGCGAGTATGTTCTACCTGCTTGCGGTCGTCATCCAGTACCTCATGGGCAGACCGGGGCTCGCTCAAGGCCTGACCTTGCTGATCGTGCTGATGCTGTTCCTGATCGGTCTCATCGTGCTCAGCTTGGGGATTCTGGCGTCGTACATGTTTTTGATCTATCGCGAAACACTGGATCGGCCTCGGTACCATCTGCAGCGGGCGATCAACCTGGAGACACCGCAATGAGTGAATCTGGCGCGCCGTTGAAGATCGTGTTCAGCGCCCTGCGCGAAGACGATGCGCACACAATCCATGCATGGCGAGCCGACCCTTCCATCCGTGATGGAGCACTGGGTTATCCGTTCCCCACTTCGATCGAGGCTGAGCGGGAATGGATCCGTAGCTTCGCGCCGAGCGGCGCCCCACAGGATCTGTGTCTGGGGATCCGCGATCAGGGGACCGATGCGCTATTAGGTTATTTCCAGATACGCTCGATCGACTGGATTGCAAAGGTAGCCGAGTTTGGAATTGTAATCGCCCCGGAATCCCGCGGTTGCGGCGTTGGAGTCCGCGCCCTTGCCCTTGCGGTTGAGTATGCCACCCTCCAACTTGGCCTGCGGCGATTGTGGTTGCGTGTCGTTGCGTTCAACACCGTGGCGATTCACATGTATGAAAAGGCCGGCTTCTTGCCTGAGGGTCGATTGCTCCGCCATGCCTTCCGAAATGGCCACTTGCATGACGTACTGGTCTACGGTCGGGAATGGGCCGACTCGAACAATGATTGAACAGCGATCCGCCGAGCCTGTCCTTAAAACTTGCCTCTCGCATTGAGCGGTCCTGTCGCACGCTGGTCGCCGTATTTGATTCCGGTTGCCATGGCTTTGGAACAAAGCGCCGATGTCTAGCCTATTGAAAGTCATCCAGCGCAAACCGGGGATCAAACGGCTAGTCAACAGCGCATATGTGTACGTGTTGACGTTACTGCAACTTCTGTTGGATCTGTCGCCCTGGTTCATCCGCAATGCCGTCTGGCGCCTGTTGCTCCACGAGTGCGGGAGTCGTGTCTTTTTCGATCATCGGATCTATTTCAAGTTTCCATGGCTTGTCTCGATTGGCTCGGATGTGAGCGTCAATCGAGGTGTCGAGTTCTACTGCAGCATCTTCGACGGCACCAGGATCATCATCGGCGACCGGGTGTGCATAGCTCCAAACGTCAGGTTTCACAGCGCCGGACACGACCCTGACCATCCTGAGTTCATGGATAACGGCGCAGATATTGTCGTAGAAGATGGTGTCTGGATCGGCGCGAGTACAATTGTTCTCCAAGGGGTCCGCATCGGGCGCGGGGCGGTGATTGCAGCTGGTAGCGTGGTCACAAGGGACATTCCCGCCGATTGCGTCGCGGGTGGCGCGCCGGCCCGGGTTCTCCGACAGAGACGCCAGGCAGATGACTCCGGCTAGTTCGTTTCAATCACCTGCGCGCCATACAGGGCTCATTGCTGTCCCCAGTGGAGCATTACGACCGTGCGCCTGCATCACTGGCGCTCACTTCTAAACGTCTGCAATCACTCCAGGTATTGCGCATGGGATATTTCTTCGTTGCATTGACAGTACTGTTGACTGTATTTGGTCAGTTACTAATTAAATGGCAGGTCAATCTCGCAGGCACGCTGCCCACGAACTGGCATGACAAGGCATTCTTTCTTGCGGGAATGGTATTCAGGCCTTGGATGGTGATTGCGTTGTGCGCTGGATTTGCCGGCACACTGTGCTGGATGGTCGCCTTGACCAAACTACCTTTGAGTCAAGCCTACCCGTTCACCGCAATCACGTTTGTGCTGGTATCCCTTGGAGGCGCCTGGGTTTTTGCCGAACCGCTGACACTGGGTCGAATTGCGGGTGTGCTTGTGATCGCGGTGGGAATCATCCTGGCGGCAGTTGAGTGAACAACGTATCGGACGTGCGAATGTAAGCTGGTAGATCAAGGCCGCGATATCATCGGCCCAGCGTCGCCGGGCGGGCTTCGAGAAATCGGGGCTTGCTCGATAACGCTGACCCAAGCGGTGCCCCCTACGCAGAAACCCTTGGATCCAGGCGGGAAATGCTGCTGGCTGAAAACCTACGCGCTTGGGATAATGCGTCCGAAATTGTGACGCCAAGGCTGGAAAGCTGCCGGCAAGCCGGACGCAGTTACCAATGGAACGAATGATGATTCCGTTCAACAAGCCATACATGACCGGTCGCGAGCTGGACTATATCGGCCAAGCGCACGCAAACATGCACTTGTCGGGAGACGGGCCCTTCACGCACCGCTGTCATGAGTGGCTTGAGAGCGCGACCGGCGCCCGCAAGGTCCTGCTCACACACTCGTGCACCGCAGCGCTTGAAATGGCGGCGTTGTTGCTGGATCTCCAATCCGGGGACGAGGTGATCATGCCTTCGTTCACGTTTGTCTCCACCGCAAACGCCTTCGCTTTGCGGGGAGCGATTCCGGTGTTCGTCGACATCCGTCCGGACACGCTGAACATCGACGAGCGGCTGATCGAGGCCGCCATCACCCCGCGGACCCGCGCGATTTGCGTGGTGCACTATGCCGGTGTCGCCTGTGAGATGGACTCGATCATGGCGATCGCCCGACGACACCAGCTGCCGGTGATCGAGGACGCCGCGCAGGGCATCCTGGCCGAATACCGGGGGCGGCCGCTGGGCTCGATCGGCGACCTTGCGGCCTATAGTTTCCACGAGACCAAGAACGTCATTTCAGGCGAAGGCGGTTGCCTGCTCATCAACAACCCGATTTATGTCGAGCGCGCCGAAGTCATTCGTGAGAAAGGCACCAACCGCAGTCGGTTTTTTCGCGGTCAAGTGGACAAATACACATGGGTCGACCTCGGATCCTCATACCTGCCCGGCGAGATCACCGCTGCATTCCTGCTGGCGCAACTTGAGGCCGCCCTGGAGATCACCAACAGGCGCTTGGGCATCTGGAAACGCTATAACGACTGGGTGGACAACCATCTACCAGGCACTGGGATCCGGGGCCCGGTCGTTCCTGACGGCGTCCGCCACAATGGACATATGTTTTATCTGCTGTTTCCTGATCTTGCACAGCGCTCGGACTTCATCGCGGCGATGAAGCAACGTGGAGTGCACTGCGTTTTCCATTACCTGTCCCTGCATGCCTCTCCCGCGGGCCGGAAGTTTGGCCGCGCGCACGGCGATTTACCGATCACGGAAACCATCAGTGATTGCCTGGTCAGGATGCCGTTTTGGCTGGGCCTGGAGGACGAGCTCGACGAGGTACTGGCGGCGGCGGGGGACTGCATTGCAGCGCTACATGGACTACCCAATCGCTGCCAAGATATCGCCAACCCTTTATTCCGCATCAGCTAAATAACGGAGCTACCTATGCCACGCACCCTAATCGCCTTGATCCTGCTTGCAGGCCTTGCCGGCTGCAATCGTCCGCCCGCTGAAGCTCCCGCGTCGAGCGCCACGACAGCCCCTGTCGATACCCCGGCGCCAGCGGTAGACCCCAACTGCGCCTTCTGCGCCGACCCATCGTTTGTGAAGACGTGCGAAATCGCCAAAGGGGTGACCACCACCTTGTACTGGAACGTGACCGATCCCAGCATCAGCCAAGTGGGGATATTTGTCGTGGATGACGCTGGCAAGGATTCCTCCTTCGCCCAGCAACCCCCCAAGGGCTCCATCGTGACCGGGCCATGGCTCAAGCCCGGCCTGACGTTCAAGCTCAAGGGTCCGGCCGGCAAGGTGCTGCAGACGCTCACCATCACCGGCAAGGATTGCTGAGAACAGCGCTGCCTTGATCCGGAGGTAAACAAAATTGAATCCCACTGGAGCGAATGTGACGGAAATGGATGACAACGTGGTCGCCATGAAGACGCCGGAAGAGTGCGCGGAGTTGGCGGAAAGATTCCAGAGCGCATATCCGTATCCGCATGTGTGCATCGACGGTTTCTTCGATCCAAGCTTCATCGATTCGCTCTGCGCAGACTTCCCGAAACGCGGCGAGCCTGGGTACGAACGCTTCTGCATGGAGGACGGGAACAAGATCGGCGATAACTACGCCAATGGCGAAGTCGCGTCATTTCCGCCGGCCTTCAGGGAGCTGGACAAGGTCTCGAGCAGTCCGAGGTTCCTAGAGTACCTATCCAGTATCACGGGAATTCCAGACCTGGAGTTCGACCCGGATTATTTTGGCGGCGGCCTACGGGAAAGCCGAAGCAGGACATTCCTCCCGGTGCATCTGGACTTCAACTACCACCCCAAGACGCTTTCGCATCGGCGACTGAACTTCCTGCTCTACCTCAACCCACAGTGGGAGGACGCGTGGGGCGGCAACATCCAGACCCACCTGGATCCGAATGTGTATCGCGGGAAGAGTTTGGTGTCTTCGTTCGCGCCGATCCTCAACCGGGTGTTCATCTTCGAAACGTCGGAGACTTCCTGGCACGGGTTCGACAAGCTCAATCTTCCCGAGGCAATGGCCCGCCGCGCCTGGTCGATCTACTACTACACCAAGGATCGAGACAACGCGGCGACCATCAAGCGTCGCAATACCGAATACGTGGAGCCCCCACTTCCCGAGCAGCTTTCCGCGGGACATGTGTTGTCGCAGGAAGACGTCCACCTGTTGAACAACTTGTTGGTGCGTCGCGATCACCGGATCGCGATGCTGTATGAGCTGCGCCGTGGCTTCGACGACCGCTACTCGCATTTGTGGAACGAATACGAGTACTACCTGGGCAAGTTCCGC
>JBBRZH010000036.1:0-22142 GCA_038236935.1 Lysobacterales bacterium | reverse complement strand
CAGGCGAGCGACTTCCTCGTCGAGCTTCTTCGGCAGGATGTAGACCTTGTTCTCGTAGGTGTCCTTGTTGGCCCACAGGTCGATCTGCGCCAACGTCTGGTTGGAGAACGAGTTGGACATCACGAAGCTCGGATGGCCCGTCGCGCAGCCCAGGTTGACCAGACGGCCTTCGGCCAGCAGGAAAATCGCATTGCCATTGGCGAATGTGTATTTGTCGACCTGCGGCTTGATGTTGAGCCGCGCGACATCCGGCATTGCGTTCAGCGCATCGACCTGGATCTCGTTGTCGAAGTGGCCGATGTTGCAGACGATCGCCTGGTCCTTCATGTGGCCAAGGTGCTCGACCGTCAGCACGTCCTTGTTGCCGGTGGTGGTGACATAGATGTCGCCGCGGCCGAGCGTGCTTTCAACCGTATTGACCTCGAAGCCTTCCATCGATGCCTGCAATGCGTTGATGGGGTCGATCTCGGTGACCACCACGCGCGAACCATAGGCGCGTAGCGAATGTGCACATCCCTTGCCGACGTCGCCATAGCCGCAGACGACGGCAACCTTGCCCGCAAGCATCACGTCCATCGCGCGCTTCAAGCCGTCGGCCAGCGACTCGCGGCAGCCATAGAGATTGTCGAACTTCGATTTCGTCACCGAGTCGTTGACGTTGATCGCGGGAATCAGCAGCTTGCCCTGTTCGGCGATCTGGTAAAGACGATGCACGCCGGTGGTGGTTTCTTCCGACACACCCTTCCAGTCCTTGACCACATTGGTCCAGAAGCCGGGACGTTCTTTCGCCACGCGCTTGAGGAGATTCTTGATGATGCCTTCCTCGTGCGAGGCCGCCGCTTCATCGACCCACTTCGAACCCAGTTCCAGCTCGTAACCCTTGTGGATCAGCAGCGTGACGTCGCCCCCGTCATCGACGACGAGTTGCGGACCTTTGCCACCCGGGAACGTCACCGCATCTAGCGTGCAGTCCCAGTACTCCTCCAGCGACTCGCCTTTCCACGCGAATACCGGCGTACCTGTCGCGGCGATCGCGGCGGCGGCGTGGTCTTGGGTCGAGAAGATGTTGCACGACGCCCAGCGCACGTCGGCGCCGATGTCCTTGAGGGTTTCGATCAGCACCGCGGTCTGGATCGTCATGTGCAGCGACCCGGTCACACGCACACCTTGCAGCGGCTTGGCGGCGGCGTGCTTGCCGCGGATCGACATCAGCCCGGGCATCTCGTGCTCGGCGATGTCGATTTCCTTGCGGCCGAAGTCGGCCAGGGTGATGTCGGCGATCTTGTAGTCGCCTTCGGTCGAGAAGATCTTTCTGACTGCATTCATGGCGTTGCTCCGTTCATTGAGTCGGGCCGGATCGGCATGGACTCGCATCAAACGGGCGCCGTTACAGTGAAACCTTGCCGAGCCTGGCCACGCTCTGAGGTCGTGGTCGCAGCGCCCCTCGGCAGGGCGGGCATATTATATCGCTTTCTCGCGATGGAAGGATGGATGACGAGCAAGCTGGTTTCGAAAGCCTTTGTGGCAGTGATCCATCCCCTTTGCGGTCCCTTTGGACGGGTTCACTGGCCCTGCCTGCCTTTGCATGATGAAATGGCTCTTGAAGCGGGGGTACCGGCGCGGATCCACCAGCGCCGGTTGAGACAGTCCCTTCGAACCTGGTCGTGGTCGACGTGCGTGCTGTACGTGCACATGTCGATGCCGGCGTAGGAAGCTTCGCGGTGCCGTCCTGCGGTGCACGCGCCGCCGCTTCGTCCGCTCACACGAGCGCCCTTTCCGGACGAATGCCAATGAACGCAGTGCCCTCGCAACTCATCCATGACACCGAGCAGCTTTCCGACGCGGTGACGCGGCCGATTCCGGGGTCGCGCAAGATCCACGTGCAGGGGTCGCGCGCGGACCTGCGGGTGCCGATGCGTGAGATCGTGCAGACACAGACGCCGACACTGTTCGGGGGCGAGGAGAATCCGCCGATCACCGTCTACGACTGCTCGGGCCCGTATTCGGATCCTGACGCGAGCATCGACCTGTCGGCGGGCCTGCAGCCGCTTCGTGCGCAATGGATCGCCGAGCGCGGTGACAGCGAACCGCTGCCGGCGTTGTCGTCGGCATTCGGTCGTGGACGCGAAACCGATGCGCGCCTGGACGCCGTGCGCTTCGGCCATAGGCCGCTGCCACGCCGTGCCATCGCCGGTGCCAACGTTTCGCAGATGCACTACGCACGGCGCGGAATCGTGACGCCCGAAATGGAATTCGTAGCGATCCGCGAAAACCAGCGCATCGACGCGATCCGTGATGCCGGGCTGCTGATGCAGCATCGTGGCGAAAGCTTCGGTGCCAATATCCAGCAGTTCATCACGCCGGAATTCGTCCGCGACGAAATCGCGCGCGGTCGCGCGATCCTGCCCAACAACCTCAACCATCCCGAATCCGAGCCGATGATCATCGGCCGCAACTTCCTGACCAAGATCAACGCGAACATCGGCAACAGCGCGGTGTCGTCGGGGATCGCGGAAGAAGTCGAGAAGCTGGTGTGGGCGATCCGCTGGGGCGCCGACACGGTGATGGACCTGTCCACCGGCAAGCACATCCACGAAACGCGCGAGTGGATCCTGCGCAATTCGCCGGTGCCGATCGGCACCGTGCCGATCTACCAGGCGCTGGAGAAGGTCGACGGACGCGCCGAGGAGCTGACGTGGGAGATCTTCCGCGACACGCTGATCGAGCAAGCAGAGCAAGGTGTCGACTACTTCACCATCCATGCCGGCGTGCTGCTGCGTTACGTGCCGCTGACCGCAAAACGCGTCACGGGCATTGTCTCGCGTGGCGGCTCGATCCTCGCCAAATGGTGTTTGTCGCACCACAAGGAAAACTTCCTTTACACGCATTTCGAAGACATCTGCGACATCATGAAGGCGTACGACGTCGCGTTCTCGCTCGGTGACGGCCTGCGCCCCGGGTGCATCGCCGATGCCAACGACGCCGCACAATTCGGTGAACTGGAAACGCTTGGTGAGTTGACCAAGATCGCGTGGAAGCATGACGTGCAGACCATGATCGAAGGCCCCGGCCACGTGCCGATGCAGTTGATCAAGGAGAACATGGACAAGCAGCTGGCCGAATGCGGCGAAGCGCCGTTCTACACGCTTGGGCCGCTGACCACCGACATCGCACCGGGCTATGACCACATCACGTCAGCAATCGGTGCGGCGATGATCGGCTGGTTCGGCACCGCGATGCTCTGCTACGTGACCCCGAAGGAACATCTCGGCCTGCCGAATCGCGAAGACGTGCGCGACGGCATCATGGCGTACAAGATCGCCGCACACGCGGCTGATCTTGCGAAAGGGCATCCGGGTGCACAGGTTCGTGACAATGCATTGTCGAAGGCGCGCTTCGAGTTCCGCTGGGACGACCAGTTCAACCTGGGGCTCGATCCGGAGAAGGCGAAATCCTTCCACGACGAAACCCTGCCAAAGGATGCGCACAAGCTTGCTCACTTCTGTTCAATGTGCGGCCCGCATTTCTGCTCCATGAAGATCACCCAGGACGTGCGGGACTACGCGGCTGAGCACGGCGTGGGGGAAATCGCGGCGCTGGATGTCGGCATGGCGGAGAAAGCCGCGGAATTCCGCGAAGCCGGTGCACAGGTCTATCGTGTTGAATAGCGCTGCAAGATAGCGGTTACATCAGTCGGAGACGGCCTTGAGATTGCAGGTTCCATTCATCCAGTTGCCATTGGTGTTCGACGCGGCGGCACTCATGGGGGAGATCGCGGCGATTGGAGAGGGATCCTGGCGGCCGCATCCGCAGGGTTATCCGGGCAACTCGATGTTGCCGCTGGTCGCGGTGCATGGAGATCCCGGCAATGAGGCGTTCGCGGGCCCCATGCTGCCCACGCCCTATCTGGCGCAATGCCCGTATCTCACGCATGTCATTGCAAGCTTGGGCGTCGTCATCGGGCGCACGCGGTTGATGCGCCTGTCGGGCCATGCGGAAGTGACCACACATGTCGACCAGGGTTACTACTGGACAGAGCGCATGCGTGTGCACGTTCCCATCGTGACCCACCCGTCCGTGCGTTTCGATTGCGGGGATGCGTCGACGCACATGGCGGCAGGCGAGTGCTGGATTTTCGATACATGGCGGCCGCATCGCGTGCTCAACGATGCGGATGTTTCCCGGATCCACCTGGTGGTGGACACCGTCGGTGGCGATGGCTTCTGGGAGTTGTTTGCGCGTGGACGTGCCCATGATGCGCCGCGCGCGTTCTGGCAGGCGCGCAAGGTGTCGGCAGGCGATGAGTCGGCTGCATGTCAATTCGAAGCGGTCAACGTTCCCGATGTGATCAGCCCGTGGGAGCTCAACGCACATCTCGGGATGCTGTTCTCCGATACGATTCCGCATCCGCATCCGCAACTGGAGGTGGCGAGGCTGCATGCAGGCCAACTCTCACGGACTTGGCGTGCGTTATGGGCCCGCCATGGCGATGGGGTGGATGGACGCCATGAATTCCGCGCCGCAATGAATCGCTTCGCTGCCGACGTGCGCGAATGCGGCCAATTCCTTGTGTTGCGCAACGATGCCAATTGGTACGACGCCACGATGACCATGCTGGCGAAATTCGCCGTCAATGACGTCTCCGCCGTGACGAACCGCAAGGCCGAAGAAGTATCGGATCGCGGCTGATGTTTCCTTCAGCTTGAATCGCTGCAATCAGAAATGCGGCTTATCCGGCGCTGCGTCATAGCGATTGATCGAATCCAGGATGATCCGCTTGGCTTCGATCACGTCGCCCCAGCCATCCAGCTTGACCCACTTGCCTTTCTCCAGGTCCTTGTAGTGCTCGAAGAAGTGGCCGATGCGCTCGAGCCAGTGCTTGCTGACCTTTCCGATGTCGTCGATGTGGCTGTAGCCGGCGAAGACGGAGTCGATTGGCACGGCCAGGATCTTCTCGTCGGCACCGGCTTCATCGGACATCTTCAGCACGCCAACCGGTCGGCAGCGGATCACCGAACCCGGAATCAGCGGTAGCGGCAGGATCACCAGCACGTCGGCCGGATCACCATCGCCACAGACCGTGTGCGGGATGTAGCCGTAATTGCACGGATAGCGCATCGGCGTGGACAGGATGCGGTCGACGAAGATCGCACCGGAGGCCTTGTCGACTTCGTACTTGACGGGTTCGGCATCCTTGGGGATTTCGATGATGACGTTGATTTCGTCCGGCGGGTTCTTGCCGGTGGCGACGAGGTCCAGGCCCATTCAATAGCTCCGGGTTGCTGATGCGCGGTAATGGCCGCAAAGGTTGGGGGAGGGCGCGCATTCTACGCGGAAACAAAAAAAGCCCCGCCTGGGCGGGGCTTTTTGACAATGAGGCTGTGCTCGTACCCCTACAGCAAGGGCACCAGCAGCAACGCCACGATGTTGATGATCTTGATCAGCGGATTGATCGCCGGCCCTGCAGTGTCCTTGTACGGATCGCCGACGGTATCGCCGGTCACCGCGGCCTTGTGCGCCTCGGAGCCCTTGCCGCCGAAGTTGCCGTCCTCGATGTACTTCTTGGCGTTGTCCCATGCACCGCCCCCGGTGGTCATGGAGATCGCGACGAACAGGCCAGTGACGATCGTGCCGATCAGCACGCCACCCAGCGCTTGCGCGCCGGCCTCGGACGAACCTGACAGCCACTTGAAGCCGAACGCTACCACCACCGGCACCAGCACCGGCAGTAGCGACGGCACGATCATTTCCTTGATCGCCGACTTGGTGAGCATGTCGACGGCCTTGTCGTATTGCGGCTTGCCCGTGCCTTCCATGATCCCGGGAATGTCGCGGAACTGGCGGCGAACTTCCTCCACCACTGCGCCTGCGGCACGCCCGACGGCTTCCATCGCCATCGCGCCGAACAGGTACGGGATGAGTCCGCCGATGAGCAGCCCGATGATCACGTAATGGTTGGACAGGTCGAAGGTGGTCACGCTGCCGAAATGCGTTTCCAGGTTGTGCGTGTAGTCGGCGAACAGCACCAGTGCCGCAAGCGCCGCCGAACCGATCGCATACCCCTTGGTCACGGCTTTCGTCGTGTTGCCAACGGCGTCCAGCGGATCGGTGATGTTGCGCACTTCCGGCGGCAGTTCCGCCATCTCGGCGATGCCGCCGGCGTTGTCGGTGATGGGGCCGTAGGCGTCGAGCGCGACGATCATGCCGGCCATCGACAGCATCGCGGTCGCGGCGATGGCGATGCCGAACAGCCCGCCGAGCGCGAACGCACCCCAGATGGCCGCACAGATCACGATCACTGGCATCGCAGTCGACTTCATGGAGATGCCGAGGCCCGCGATGATGTTGGTGCCGTGGCCGGTGGTCGAGGCCTGCGCGATGTGCCGCACCGGCTTGAATTGCGTGCCGGTGTAGTACTCGGTGATCCACACGATCAGGCCGGTCAGCACCAGGCCGATCAGCGAGCACTGGAAGAGCGCCATGCTGGAAATGACCAGGCCGTCGCCGGAGGTCAGGCCGTCGGGCAACAGGTCGGCGGTGACGAACCAGAACGCGATCGCCGACAGCACGGCCGACACGATCACGCCTTTGTACAGCGCGCCCATGATCGAGCCGCCCTGCTTCACCTTGACGAAGAACGTCGCGATGATCGACGCCACGATCGACACGCCTCCCAGCACCAGCGGGTACAGCACCGCGTTGACGTTGTCGACGAAGCTCAGGCCTGCCAGGAGCATCGTCGCGATGATGGTGACCGCGTAGGTCTCGAAGAGATCCGCCGCCATGCCGGCGCAGTCGCCGACGTTGTCGCCGACGTTGTCCGCGATCACGGCCGGGTTGCGCGGGTCGTCTTCGGGAATGCCCGCTTCGACCTTGCCGACGAGATCCGCGCCGACATCCGCACCCTTGGTGAAGATGCCGCCGCCAAGGCGCGCGAAGATCGAGATCAGCGACGCGCCAAAGGCCAGCCCAATCAGCGCGTGCAGCGCGGGTTCGCCGGTGAAGCCCATGTTCTGCAGCACCATCCAGTAGCCGGCAACGCCCAGCAGGCCCAGGCCGACGACCAGCATTCCAGTAATCGCGCCACCGCGGAAGGCGACGTCCATCGCCGGGCCGATGCCGCGGCGTGCAGCTTCAGCGGTGCGCACGTTGGCGCGCACCGAGACATTCATGCCGATGTAACCGGCCGCGCCCGACAGCACCGCGCCGATCATGAATCCGATGGCGGTTTGCCAGTTCAGTGCAAACCCGATCACCACGAACAGCACCAGCCCGGCAATCCCAATGGTCATGTACTGGCGATTGAGGTAGGCGCGTGCGCCTTCCTGGATCGCCGCGGCGATCTGCTGCATGCGCTCGTTGCCGGCGGACTGTGCCGTGATCCAGCGCGCCGAGATGATGCCGTAGAGGATCGCAAGTGCCGCGCAGGCAAGCGCCAGATACAAACCATATTCAACCAGCATGAAACCCTCCCCAGAGTGGATGCCAAGTGGCAACCGGCCGACTATGGCACAGGCTCGAGGCAGGCGGAATCGCGCCCCCCCGGTTCAGGCCCGGGTTCAGGACGTTCGTGCGAGCCTGCGACCCCTGCTTCATTCCCCATTCCCCATTCCCCATTCCCCCTTCCCCATTCCCCATTTCCTGTTTCATTGTCCGATGGAGATCCGCATGCGTCCTGTCCTTCTATTCGTCGCCGCACTGTCGCTCGCACCGATGCTGTCCATGGCGGCCGACCCCGCCCCGGAAATCAAGCGCGATCCCGCCACCGCACAAGCGGTTGGGGCGGTGCACACGCTGCGGACGATTCCCGAGGCCTGCACCCGACTGGAGGGTCAGTTCACCGGCGACGCCGCGCAGCCGTACAAGTTCGACGCCGTGCAGACCAGCCCGAATTGCCAGTCGCGGGCGCACTTCGTGGACGCTGCCAAGGCCAAGCCCAGCTTGGCCGACGGCTGGATCCTCAACGACCTGATCCGCGTGCCCAGTGCCTCGTGCCCGTCGCAGCAAGCCGCCGTGCGCGTGTGGCGCCGACCAGCAGCAGGTGCACCGCCGAAACTCGATGGCCAAGGTCGCTCGCGCATCTACCTGGCGGACTCGGTCGCCAAGGCCAAGGCCGGTCAGTTGGCGCGCGTGCCGATGTATGCGGCCTCGATGGTGATGGAGGGCAAGGCCTGCGGGGGTTGAAGCGCGGCAGGCTCCCGACGGGCGTTTATGATGGGGTCGTCCCGGTAACCGAGCGCACAAGATGAGCGAGCCAGCAAGCGGAACCTCTTCGGCGATCGACGAGCACGGCGTCTGGAGCGGTAGTCCGTCCCAGTGGCAGAACATCGGGGCATGGGTTGCGTGCATCGCGCTGATCCCGATTCCGTGGGCATTGTGGCGTGCGCTGGTGACGCGTGGCACGCGCTACGCGCTGACCGATCAGCGCCTCAAGGTCACGCGGGGAGTGTTCAACCGGGTCACCGACGACCTGGAGTTGTACCGGGTCAAGGACACGCATTTCCAGCAGACGTTCTGGCAGCGAATGGTGGGCATCGGCGACATTGTCCTGAGCACCTCGGACACCACCACACCCACCGTGGTGTTGGCGGATGTCAAGGATGCCGAAAGCGTGCGCGAACGCGTGCGTGGGCTGGTCGAGCAGCGTCGCGATACCAAGCATGTTCGCGAACTCGACGTGGGGCACGAAGCAATCTAGAACCACCGGTCCAAGCGCTTCAAGCGTCCCAGGCCGGCAGTTTTTTCCGCAACTGGACATTCTTCAGTGCCACGTACTTTGGCAGTCCATCGCGCGCATACGTTGGGTATGCCTCGCCGCGAATCAGTGGCTCCAGGTATCGCCGCGCAGCCGCGGTGATCCCGTAGCCGTCCTTGCGGATGAAGTTGGCCGGCATCTTCTTTTCGCGATTGGCGAGCTGGTCCAGGCTTGCGACCTCGATCTTCCAGTGATACGGCGCGTTGCTGGTGCGCATGATCACCGGCATCGTGGCATTCATGCCCTTCAATGCGCATTGCACTGCGGCCTTGCCCACGGCCTGAGCCTGGTCGAGATCGGTTTTCGAGGCGATATGCCGCGCCGAACGTTGCAGGTAATCGGGTAGCGTCCAATGCACTTTCACGCCGAGCCGATCCTTGACCCGTGCCGCAAGATGCGCGGCGACTCCACCAAGCTGCGCGTGGCCGAAGGAATCCTTGCCCGCGCCCGCGTCGGCGACGAATGTCCCGTCGGCCCTGCGGATGCCTTCGCTGGCGACGACAACACACCATCCGACGCGCGCGACCACCGCCTGAACCTGTTCGATGAAGGGGTCCTCGTCATAGGCACGCTCCGGGAACAGGATGATCTGCGGCGCGTCGTCTTTGTGTTGCCCCGCCAATCCCCCGGCCGCAGCGAGCCAGCCGGCATTGCGACCCATGGCTTCGTAGATGAAGACCTTGGTCGAGGTTTCCGCCATCGCCGCGACATCCAGCGCCGCCTCGCGTACCGACACCGCGGTGTATTTCGCCGCCGAACCGAAACCCGGGCAGCAATCGGTGACGGCAAGGTCGTTGTCGACCGTCTTCGGCACCCCAATGCAGGTCAGCGGATAGCTGAATTCGCCCGCCAGTTGCGACACCTTCAACGCCGTATCTGCCGAATCGTTGCCGCCGTTGTAGAGGAACCAGCGCACGTCGTGCGCCTTGAACACCGCGAGCAGGCGTTCGTAGCGGGCGCGATCTTCGTCCAGCGACTTGAGCTTCAACCGGCATGAACCGAACGCGCCGCCCGGCGTCTGCGCCAGCCCGCGAATGGCCACCAGCGATTCCTTCGAGGTGTCGATCAGGTCTTCGCGCAACACACCCAGGATGCCGTTGCGGCCAGCCAGCACCTTGACGCCCCGCGCGCGCGCTGTCTGGATCACTGCGCTCGCGGTGGCATTGATGACGGCGGTGACGCCACCTGATTGCGCATAGAGAAGGTTTCCAGCGGTCATCGGGTGGATCCTCGGCAAGTTTCGGGTGGCCATGCGGTAAGCTGGCCCGCCACTTGGCGGTCCCGCATGCATTGGGGCAATGCCAGTGTAGGCTCGGGCAATGCCGAGCCGTCGTGAGCGGGCGAGCGCTCTGCCTCGACCGTCCGATTCAACCCCTGGAGTCATCGATGCGATTGGTTTTGTTGGGCGCGCCGGGTTCCGGCAAAGGCACTCAGGCGACACGCCTGAAGGACCACCTGCAGGTGCCGCACATCTCCACTGGCGACCTGCTGCGCGCCGAAGTCGCCGCTGGAAGCACGCTCGGGCTTGCGGCGAAGGAAATCATGGCGCGCGGGGACCTGGTGTCCGACGCGATCCTGCTTGGCATGCTGGAGGCGCGATTCTCGCGCCCATGCGCTTCGGGGGAAAGCTGCGATAGCGGCTTCATCCTCGACGGCTACCCGCGGAACCTGGCTCAAGCCAGCGCGCTGGGCGAGCTGCTCGCCCGCATCGGCCAGCCGATCGATTGCGCCGTCCAGCTCGACGTGGACAGTGAACTGTTGGTCCAGCGCATCGCGGGTCGTGCAAAAGCCGAGGGCCGCGCCGACGACAATCCCGAATCCGTGCGCAAGCGCCTGGACATCTATGCGCAACAGACCGCGCCGGTCGTCGATTACTACCGGCAGCACGGGATGCTGGCCGTGGTCGATGGCGTCGGCACCCTGGACCAGGTGTTCACCCGTATCGTGGAAGCGATCGCGCCAAGCCGGGAAGTCGGCTAGCATTTCATCGCTTGATTCCCCGATTCATTTCAGATTTGACAAGGAAGACGATGAAAATAATTCTCGGAACGATGCTGCTGCTGGCAAGCACCGGCGCTTTTGCAAATTCAGCGTGCGACCGTCCGCATAACGACTTCGACGGGTTGTACTGCCTGAACAAGGTCTACCAGCAGGCTGACACTGATCTCAACGTTGCCTATAAGGCGCTGTCGGGAAAACTGGATGCTTCCGGAATCTCCGCCCTCCGCAAGGGAGAAGGGCAATGGATGGAGCACCGTAATGAATCCTGTTCCATGCGGCATAACGATGCTTTCCTGGTCGATCTGGACTGCGCGACGCAGGCCACCATCGAGCGCACGCAATTCCTGCAGAGCCGCTATCGCGAATGCGTGAGTTCTGGTTGTCAGAACAGCAAATTACTGCCCTAGACCAACAGCTTGTCGGCGGACGCTGATCGGATTGCGAGCATGAAACTCCACATCCTTGGCATCGCCGGCACCTTCATGGGCGGCGTCGCCGCACTGGCGCGCGAACTGGGACACGTTGTCGAAGGCAGCGACCAGGCCGTCTATCCACCGATGTCGACGCAGCTGGAAACGCTCGGCATCGCGCTGCGCCAGGGATATGCGCCGGACAATATTTCAAGCGACTGCGACGAGATCATCGTCGGCAACGCACTTTCGCGAGGCAATGCCGCGGTCGAGCAGGTGCTCGATGACGGCCGCAAGTACACCTCCGGCGCGCAATGGCTGGCGGAAAACGTCCTGCCCGGCCGCGACACCATTGCGGTCGCCGGCACCCACGGCAAGACCACGACCACCACGATCCTGACGTACCTGCTACAGGCTGCGGGACGGCAACCCGGCTTCCTGATTGGCGGCGTCGCAGAGGATTTCGGTGCGTCGGCGCGCATTGGTTCCGGGCGCGACTTCGTGGTGGAGGCGGACGAATACGACACGGCATTCTTCGACAAGCGCAGCAAGTTCGTGCACTACCGGCCGCTGGTGGCGATCCTCAACAACCTTGAATACGACCACGCCGACATCTTTCCCGATGTCGCCTCGATCCAGCGCCAGTTCCACCATTTCGTGCGCACCGTGCCGAGACGTGGTCGATTGATCGTCAACGGCGAGGACGTGCATCTGGCGCAAGTGCTTCAGATCGGCTGCTGGACGCCTGTCGAACGCTTCGGCCTGGACGGAAATAATTACAACTGGACTGCGCGCCTGATCCGCGACGACGGCAGCGCCTTTGTCGTGGTGCACGATGGCATCGATATTGGTGAGGTGTATTGGCCGCTGCTCGGCCGCCACAACGTAATGAATGCACTCGCGTCGATTGCCGCAGCCAACGCAGTGGGCGTGGATGTTGGTTCGGTGTTGCCGTCGCTCGCAGGTTTCCGCAGCGTCAAGCGCCGCATGGAAGTGCTCGGCGAATGCGACGGCATCACCGTGTACGACGATTTCGCGCATCATCCGACCGCAATTGCCACCACGCTTGCAGGCCTGCGCGCGAAAGTCGGCGACGCACGCATCGTGGTGGCGATGGAACCGCGGAGCAATTCCATGCGCCTGGGCGCGCATGCCGATGCACTGGCGCCGTCGCTCGCCGACGCCGATCTCGTCGTCTTCCTGCAACGCCCCGAGCTGGCATGGGATGCCAGTACCGTGGTTTCCGCGTTGCGTGGCGACGGCGTCGCTGCGCCGACGGTCGATCTGCTGGTGACGGAACTGCGCAACCGCGTGCGCGCCGGCGACCATGTCGTGTTCATGTCCAATGGTGGATTCGATGGCGCCCCGCGGCGGTTCCTCGCCGCGACGCAGGCTCGATGACGGACGCGGACGCAACTGAAGTCCAGGCGCTCAAGGCCGACAGCTTTGGTCGTATTGCGTTGATGCGCGGCGAGGACGGCATGTTCGTCCGGCGAGACCTTCGCCATGTGCCAGTGTGGTTGCGCCTGCCGGCATGGTGGTTGGCGCGACGTGAGGCTCGTGCATTGCGATGCATCGCCGGGATGGCGGCAACGCCGCAACTGCTGCGCTGGGATGGCCGCGTGCTTGATCGCAGCTACATGGCCGGTGCGGCGATGTACCAGCGCCCTCCACATGGCGACATTCACTACTTCCAGAACGCACGCCGCTTGCTGCAGGCGTTGCATCGTCGCGGCGTGGCGCACAACGATCTCGCCAAGGAAGCCAACTGGCTGGTGCTCGACGATGGCAGCCCGGCGCTGATCGATTTCCAGCTCGCCGTACGCGCACATCCGCGATCCCGGTGGATGCGCCTGTTGGCGCGCGAAGACCTGCGCCACCTGCTCAAGCACAAACGCACCTATTGCCCAGGCGCACTGACGCCGATCGAACGGCGTGTGTTGAAACGCCATTCCTGGGTGCGCGACGCGTGGTTCGCCACCGGCAAGCCCGTGTACCGATTCGTGACACGCAAGCTGCTGCATTGGGAAGACAATGAAGGCCAGGGGCCACAGCCCTGAATCCGCCATCGCCATGGCCTGGAACTTTTGAATTGAGCAACGAGGATCGATCGATGAATACCCTGTCCGGCAAGACCCTCTTCATCACCGGCGCCTCGCGCGGGATCGGCCGTGCGATCGCATTGCGAGCCGCACGCGATGGCGCCAACGTCGCGATTGCCTCGAAATCCGACGTCGCCAATCCAAAACTGCCCGGCACCATCCACAGCGTTGCGGCCGAAGTCATCGCGGCGGGCGGGCAGGGGCTGGCCTTGCGATGTGATATCCGCGAAGAAGACCAGGTGCGCGCCGCGGTCGCGGCCACCGTCGACACGTTTGGCGGCATCGACATCCTGGTCAACAACGCCAGCGCGATCTGGTTGCGCGGGACGCTGGACACGCCGATGAAGCGCTTCGACCTGATGCAGCAGGTCAATTCCCGCGGCAGTTTTTTGTGCGCGCAGGCATGCCTGCCGTGGCTGTTGCAAGCGCCGAATCCGCACATCCTCACGCTCGCGCCGCCACCCTCGCTTGACCCGAAATGGTGGGGCGCGCACACCGGGTACACGCTGGCGAAGATGGGGATGAGCTTCGTGACGCTTGGGCTTGCGGCGGAGTTTGGGCCACAGGGCATCGGCGTCAATGCGCTATGGCCGCGCACCGTCATCGCCACCGATGCGATCAACATGATCCCGGGCGTCGATCCTGCGTGGTGCCGCACGCCGGCAATCGTCGCCGATGCCGCCCACGCAGTGCTGGTGCGGTCGGCGCGCGATTGTTCCGGCAAGTTCCTGATCGACGAGGATGTCCTGCGCGATGCGGGGGTCACGGATTTTTCGCAATATGCGGTCGATCCTTCGCAACGATTGCTTCCGGATCTGTTCCTTGACTGACGGGCCATTGATCCAAGCCGAGGACTCAACATGCGATACCTGCACACGATGGTGCGCGTGCGTGACCTTGATGCTTCACTGCGCTTCTACTGCCAAGGCCTCGGGCTGCGTGAAACACGCAGGATGGAAAACGCACAAGGGAAATTCACCCTTGTGTTCCTGGCGGCTTCAGACAGCCCCGAGGCCGAGATTGAACTGACTTACAACTGGGATGCCGACGAGGACTACGGCAGCGCCCGCAACTTCGGCCATCTTGCATTCCGTGTCGACGAGATCTACGCGCTGTGCAAACACCTGAAAGCGATGGACATC
This sequence comes from Lysobacterales bacterium, assembly GCA_038236935.1. GTDB lineage: Bacteria > Pseudomonadota > Gammaproteobacteria > Xanthomonadales > Xanthomonadaceae > Cognatiluteimonas. The sequence goes on along the minus strand of JBBRZH010000036.1, from coordinate 7,732 downwards.
ACCATCAGCCGCCCGCCGCGCGATGGACACATGGCATTCGTGCGTTCGCCGGACCTGGTGTCGATCGAGTTGCTGCAGAAGGGTGATGCATTGCCGCCGCAGGAGCCGTGGGTTTCGATGCCCAATACCGGGAGTTGGTAGGGGTCAACGTGCTGAGCGAGTTTAAAGTCCGTAGTTGAAGCTCGCCAGCGCGTGGCGGCGCGTTCGACAGCAACGCGCGTGGATATCCCTGCGGCGCGCCTATGCCAAGTCGTTACGCAATGCCTGTTCGAAATCCGCGATCAGGTCATCGACATGTTCCAACCCGACCGACACCCGCAGCAGGTTCTGCGGCGACACTGGATTGGGTCCTTCGACCGAAGCGCGATGCTCGACCAGCGATTCGCAGCCGCCGAGCGACGTTGCGTTGGTGAACAGACGCAACCGGCCCGCGACGGCAAGTGCATCTTCGCGGCCACCCCGTACAAGGATGCTCAGCATGGCGCCGAAGTCGGACATCTGTCGTGCGGCGACCGCGTGGCCGTGATGCGTCGCAAGGCCCGGATAATTCACCCGCTCGACTGCCGGATGGGACGCCAGGAATTCGGACAGCTTGCGTGCATTGGCGCAGTGCAATGCCATTCGTGCTGGGAGTGAGCGGCAGCCGCGCAACGTCAGCCATGCACTGAAGGGCGACAGCACCGCACCCGTGATGTGGCGGCGATGGGCGACCCGCTGATACAGGGCATCGCTGCGCTTGAAGACCAAGGCACCACCGAGCACGTCGCTGTGGCCGCCAAAATATTTCGTCGTCGAATGCATGACCACATCCGCACCCAGTGTCAACGGCCGTTGCAGCATGGGCGTGGCGAAGGTGTTGTCGCATGCAAGCAGCGCATTGTGCCGATGCGCGATTTCCGCCAGCGCCGTGATGTCACAGACCTTCAGCTGCGGGTTGGATGGCGTTTCCGCCCAGAGCAGCGCGACCGGGTCGGTGCAGGCGGATTCAACCGCTTCCAGATCCGCGAAGTCGATGGCGACGGCTTCGATGCCGCGTTCGGGAAGGAATTCGCGTGCAAGAAAACGCAGACCGCTGTAGCAATCATCGGGGATGAGGATGCGTGCGCCGCTTGGCAACGATTCGAGCAATCCGGTGATCGCCGCCATGCCCGAGGCATACGCCAATGCGGCAGCTCCACCTTCCAGCGCCGCAAGCACGGTTTCCAGCCGGTCCTGCGTCGGGTTGCCTTCGCGTTGATATTCGTAGCCGGCGATGCGCGTGCCATCGGCCTCGTGCTTGAAGGTGGTCGCCAGGTGGATCGGCGGCGCGACGGCGCCCGTTTCCAGATCCGGTTCGGCGCCGGCCTGCACGGCCAGGGTTGCAAGACGCCATCCACTCAACGGGCTCATGCCATCATCCTTTGGCGATCTGGAAGGCTTCGCGCGCAGCCTCGATGGTCGCTGCGATGTCTGGATCTCCATGCGCGCTGGACATGAACCCGGCCTCGAATGCGGAAGGGGCGAAATACACGCCGCGCTCCAGCATCGCATGGAAGAAACGGTTGAACGCAGCTATGTCGCAGGCGATTGCCTGTGCATAGGTGTCGACTCGACCGGCACTGAAGAACATGCCGAACATGCCACCAATGCGATTGGTCGAGAAGGGCACTCCAGCGTCGCGCGCAGCTTGCTCCAGCCCGTCACACAGCATGTTCGTCTTCCGCTCGAGGGCGTCATGAAATCCCGGCGCCTGGACAAGTTCCAGCATTGACAGCCCGGCTGCCATTGCCACGGGATTACCGCTGAGCGTGCCTGCCTGGTAAATCGGCCCGCTCGGCGCGATCTGCTCCATCAGTTCGCGGCGACCGCCGTATGCGCCCACCGGCATGCCACCACCGATGATCTTGCCAAACGCGCTGAGGTCCGGCGTCACGCCGAAGCGCGCCTGCGCACCGCCAAGTGCAACACGGAATCCGGTCATGACTTCGTCGAAGATCAACAGCGTGCCGTGTTGTGTGCACAGATCACGAAGGTGATGCAAAAAGCCCTCGCGTGGGGGCAGGCAGTTGGCGTTGCCGACCACCGGCTCGATGATCATGCCGGCGATATCGTCGCCACAGGTGTCGAACATTGCCGTGGCGGCATCGAAGTCATTGTAGGGAAGTGTCAACGTCAGGTCGGCCAATGCCTTCGGCACACCCGGCGATGTCGGCACGCCGAACGTCAACGCACCGCTGCCAGCCTTGACCAGGAATGAGTCGCCGTGTCCGTGGTAGCAACCCTCGAACTTGACGATGCGTGCGCGCCCCGTGGCACCACGTGCCAGGCGGATCGCCGACAACGTCGCCTCGGTGCCGGAATTGACCATGCGCACCATCTCGCAACCCGGGACCAGTCGCGCGATGGTCTCGGCCATCGTGACTTCCAACGGATTGGGCGTGCCGAAACTCAAGCCGTCGCGCGCCGTACGAACCACCGCATCGAGCACCGCCGGATGGTTGTGGCCGGCGATCATCGGTCCCCACGAGCCGACATAGTCGATGTAACGATTTCCGTCGACGTCGATCAGGTGCGCGCCTTCTGCGCGTTGCACGAAGAACGGCTCACCGCCCACCGACTTGAATGCGCGCACCGGCGAATTGACGCCACCTGGCATTAACGCCTGGGCGCGGGTGAACAAGGCATGCGAGCGATGTGTGTCCATGATCTTCCGGAGGATCGAAGGTGGGTGGTCAATCAAACAACGCGGCATACGCGCGTGTCGTGGCGAGCGGATCGGGTGCGTCGAAGATCCCGCTGATCACTGCGATCAAGTCGGCTCCTGCAGCAATCACGATGCGTGCATTGTCAGGCGTTATGCCGCCGATCGCCACTTGCGGCAGCCCCAGGGCCTGCGTTTCGCGCAACAACGCGATCGGCGCACGGCGAGCCTGCGGCTTGGTCGTCGACAAGAAAAACGCACCGAAGGCCAGGTAATCCGCACCTGCCGCCGTCGCATGATGGGCGAGCGACGCATCGTCATAACACGACACCCCGATGAAGGCGCTGGGACCCAGCAACATCCGCGCGGCCGTGATCGCGCCGTCGTGTTCACCCAGGTGCACGCCGTCGGCGCCAACTTCGCCGGCCAGCACCGCATCGTCGTTGACGATGAACGGCACGTGGGCCTCGTGGCATGCAAGCCGCAAGGCATGAGCCTGCCGTTTGCGCTGCGCCGCGGTACCCAGTTTGTTGCGATATTGAAGACAGGCGACATGCGGCAACAGGGGCATGACCCTCGCCAGCAAGCGCGCGTCGTCAGGCTCTTCGGGCGTGATCAGGTACACGCCACGCGGTAGTCGGTGGGAAGGCGTCGGATTCATGCCATGTTTGTTGGATGGGGCGCTTCATTATCGTGCTTCCAGTGGCTTCCGGCAGCGCTCCAGTGATGGGACAATGGCGGCCCGCGATGATCCTGAAGCCGATGAACGAGTCCGCCACCGCCACCGCCTTTCGCACCTGGATGTGTGTCGTCTGCGGTTTCATCTATGACGAAGCGGCGGGGCTGCCGGAAGAAGGTATCGCCGCAGGCACCCGTTGGGACGACATTCCCGACACCTGGACGTGCCCGGATTGCGGAGTCACCAAGGATGATTTCGAGATGATGTTGCTCTAACTGGCCTGTCGCCTGTTAGTTGGGTTTCGCACCCTGGATCATTTCGATGACGCGTTCGCGCAACGAGCCCGAGTCGGGCGCTTGCGGATGCAGCTGCAGGTAACGACCCAGGTCTTGCCGCGCGCCATGGTGATGCCCGAGTTTGAAATAGCCAAGACCGCGATCGCGCAATGCTTCGGCATTGTCCGGCGCCAGCTTGAGCAGCCGATCGGCGCAGCGGACTGCACGCGCCCAGTCCTCCTGTCCGACGTAGACGCCATGCAGGTTGCGCAGCATGCGCATCAGCATCGAGCGGTTCGATGCTGGATCGAGAATCCGGAACAAGGCTTCGTCATCCGGCATTTCCCCTCCCAGGTGAGGTCGGGCGCGCTGGCGCAATTCGTCCTCGTCCAGTGGGCGTCCTCGATTGAACGGATCCATCACCAGCACTCCATCGTCGATCGGCAATCGCACCAGGAAGTGCCCGGGGAACGAAACGCCGTCAAGCGGAACGCCAAGCCGCCGGGCGACTTCCATCTGCACGATCGCCAGTGAAATCGGATTGCCGAGCCGGCGTTCGAGCACTTCGTTGAGATAGCTGTTGCGTGGATCGTAATAGGCGTCGTGGTTGCCTGCGAAGCCCGCGTCGTCGAACAGGTGGCGGTTGATCGCCTGAATTTTCAGGGTGGATGTAGCGATCGACTTGATTTCGCCGCGCAACTCCTGGACATGCGCCTGCACCATGCCGTTGTAGAGCGCTGCATCGAGTGAAGGGTATTCATCGCGTGCAATGAGCAACGCCGTGGCCAGCAACGGAACATTGTTGTCGCCGAGCCCGGCGAGCGAATTCCATTCTGGAAGTGCTGTATCTGCACGCATGATTGAAGACTGCGCCGCCTGGCAACACGGCGCAAGCATTTCTCCTCTAACCGTTCAATGCGCGATCGCAATGTGCGGATCAATGCGCAGTTGCATGCCATTGTGCAATGCAAGCTTCGCTGCTTCGCCTGCATTGAGCTCGAGCACGTATCGCGCAGGTGCATCGCTTGGATACGGTGGGCATGCGTCCCCAAGCGAGCAGGGCGGTACATCGCGTTGTTGTGACACCAGCACGCGCGCATCGTCGAAGTAGAGGATGTCCAGTGGGATGTGGGTGTTCTTCATCCAGTAGGCGAGCGGCTCCTGGCGCTCATGCACGAACAACATTCCGTGATCCGCGGCGAGTTCGTCGCGGAACATCAGGCCCTTTTCGCGCTGGGCGTCAGTGTTGGCGATTTCGACGTTGTACCGCTTGCCGCCGAGCTCTACCCATGAGCCGCCGCTCGCGCAGCTGGTAAGGCTCAACAGGCAGCAAAAAATCACTTTTCCAATGGCGCTCATCAAACATTCCGGGTGGGTGCAGGTAGCTGAACCATCGAACACGCATCTATGCCAGTCAAGAACACGAACCTCTTCCCAAACTGCGGCCTGCCGTGCACAATGCGCGCCCTGCCCGGTGGCGCCAATCGCACCTCCGCCGGGGAACGAAAAAAGCCCTCACAAGGTGTTGACGTTCCCCAAAAGGCATGTATGATGTGCGGCTCGGTCAGGCACTACGGTGCAGACCAAGGGATCAGGCGCTGAGGCCGATCCCGACGATCTTTGACAGTGTGCGCAGGTGACTTGTGCGGGCGTCTGGCGGGTGGATGACTGTCCATTTGCAGGCGTTCGTAACAGAGTCTCCAAATCAATTCAAGAAAGCATGAGAATGCAAGTAATCGAGTAGTGATGGGGCTTTGGACGAACACTGCACTCAAGCAATTGGCAACACCTTTATCGGTGAAGCCGCAAAACTTAAGTGAAGAGTTTGATCCTGGCTCAGAGTGAACGCTGGCGGCAGGCCTAACACATGCAAGTCGAACGGCAGCACAGAGGAGCTTGCTCCTTGGGTGGCGAGTGGCGGACGGGTGAGGAATACATCGGAATCTGCCTTGTTGTGGGGGATAACGTAGGGAAACTTACGCTAATACCGCATAAGACCTTAGGGTGAAAGCGGAGGACCTTCGGGCTTCGCGCGACAAGATGAGCCGATGTCGGATTAGCTAGTTGGCGGGGTAATGGCCCACCAAGGCGACGATCCGTAGCTGGTCTGAGAGGATGATCAGCCACACTGGAACTGAGACACGGTCCAGACTCCTACGGGAGGCAGCAGTGGGGAATATTGGACAATGGGCGCAAGCCTGATCCAGCCATGCCGCGTGTGTGAAGAAGGCCTTCGGGTTGTAAAGCACTTTTATCCGGAAAGAAAAGCTTCGGGTTAATACCCCGGGGTTCTGACGGTACCGGAAGAATAAGCACCGGCTAACTTCGTGCCAGCAGCCGCGGTAATACGAAGGGTGCAAGCGTTACTCGGAATTACTGGGCGTAAAGCGTGCGTAGGTGGCCTGTTAAGTCTGATGTGAAAGCCCCGGGCTCAACCTGGGAATTGCATTGGATACTGGCAGGCTAGAGTGCGGTAGAGGGTAGTGGAATTCCCGGTGTAGCAGTGAAATGCGTAGAGATCGGGAGGAACATCTGTGGCGAAGGCGGCCACCTGGACCAGTACTGACGCTGAGGCACGAAAGCGTGGGGAGCAAACAGGATTAGATACCCTGGTAGTCCACGCCCTAAACGATGCGAACTGGATGTTGGGAGCAACTAGGCTCTCAGTATCGAAGCTAACGCGTTAAGTTCGCCGCCTGGGGAGTACGGTCGCAAGACTGAAACTCAAAGGAATTGACGGGGGCCCGCACAAGCGGTGGAGTATGTGGTTTAATTCGATGCAACGCGAAGAACCTTACCTGGCCTTGACATCCACGGAATCCTTGAGAGATCGAGGAGTGCCTTCGGGAACCGTGAGACAGGTGCTGCATGGCTGTCGTCAGCTCGTGTCGTGAGATGTTGGGTTAAGTCCCGCAACGAGCGCAACCCTTGTCCTTAGTTGCCAGCACGTAATGGTGGGAACTCTAAGGAGACTGCCGGTGACAAACCGGAGGAAGGTGGGGATGACGTCAAGTCATCATGGCCCTTACGGCCAGGGCTACACACGTACTACAATGGTGGGGACAGAGGGCTGCAATCCCGCGAGGGTGAGCCAATCCCAGAAACCCCATCTCAGTCCGGATCGGAGTCTGCAACTCGACTCCGTGAAGTCGGAATCGCTAGTAATCGCAGATCAGCATTGCTGCGGTGAATACGTTCCCGGGCCTTGTACACACCGCCCGTCACACCATGGGAGTTTGTTGCACCAGAAGCAGGTAGCTTAACCGCAAGGGGGGCGCTTGCCACGGTGTGGCCGATGACTGGGGTGAAGTCGTAACAAGGTAGCCGTATCGGAAGGTGCGGCTGGATCACCTCCTTTAGAGTAACGATCTGTCCCATGCGACAGGCGTCCGCACAAGTCTCCTGCATTCCACACCATGATCCCCTGGGTCTGTAGCTCAGGTGGTTAGAGCGCACCCCTGATAAGGGTGAGGCCGGAGGTTCGAGTCCTCCCAGACCCACCAAGGGATTGGGAAGCTCGTAGCCGTAGGGCGAGGCTCATTGTTCATGGGGCCATAGCTCAGCTGGGAGAGCACCTGCTTTGCAAGCAGGGGGTCGTCGGTTCGATCCCGACTGGCTCCACCAGTGAGGCACGCCTCAGATCGATCATGTGGAATGACTGCGCACACACTTTTATGCACCGAAGCATTGTAGCTTCGGTGTGTTCTTTGACAATTCGGGACGTAATGAGCGTTTGAGACGAAGTCTCACACGTGTCGTAGAGGCTAAGGCGAAGTAAATGAGTGTGAAGTCCATAGGACACCAAGGCAACTTGAGGTTATATGGTCAAGCGAATAAGCGCACACGGTGGATGCCTTGGCGGTCAGAGGCGATGAAGGACGTGGCAGCCTGCGAAAAGCTCCGGGGAGCTGGCAACAAGCATTGATCCGGAGATGTCCGAATGGGGAAACCCACTCCGCAAGGAGTATTGCATGGTGAATACATAGGCATGCAAGGCGAACGCGGTGAACTGAAATATCTCAGTAACCGTAGGAAAAGAAATCAACCGAGATTCCCTGAGTAGTGACGAGCGAACGGGGAACAGCCCAAAAGTGCGTT
>JBBRZH010000035.1:0-22726 GCA_038236935.1 Lysobacterales bacterium | reverse complement strand
GAATTGACCGGATTGAGTACAAGGCGGCGTTGGTGGCCGGCCGCTGAGTTGTCGGACTCCCATGATTGCAACCATTCGGGAGAACCGTCGGACGATGCATTGTCGACGACAATGATTTCCAGGTTGGCGTAATCGCTATGCGCCTCCAGGCTCTGCAGGCAGGCCTTGGTGTACTCCAGGTTGTTGTACGTCAGCACGACGACACTGATTTGCGGCTCCTTGATCGAAGCCAGGGCGGTATCCAGAGACTGTGCGCGATGGTCCCACGTCTGTTCGGCTGCAAAGACCTGCCTGGCGCGGGCCTGAAGCGGATCAGCACGCGAGGTCAACACCTCGGTGACGAGCGACACGAATGCGCGGTAGTCGGTTGCGATTTCCACTAGCCCCCGAAACTGGGTCATCTCCGGAAGATCGACCGCCACCACAGGCTTCCCTGCCGCCAGGTACTCGTACACCTTGACCGGATTGGTGGCCAACGTCAGCGGAATGACCTTGAAGGGCAGGAGGCAGACGTCGAAACCGTGCAGGTAGTACGGAAGGCTTGCGTAGGAAACCTCCCCGGAAAATCCAACGTTGGGAAGATCGGCCAGCACCTCCGCGGCACCCGCCGTGTCGGAGCCCACCAGCATGATCAGGGCGCCGGGGTTGCCCACCGCTACCGCGCGTAGCAGATCAAGGTCGAACCACTCGGCGATGGCGCCGTAATACCCGATGATGCGCCGACCAGTGGGATCCTGGAAGATCTCCTGCGGAGGCGTGCAAAAAAGTGCGTACTCCGCTGCGTTTCGGATGGTCGCGATCGCACGGGTCTCCGGCCCAACACTCGCTTCCAGCCATGAGGAGCTGACGATCACCAGATCCGCGTCGCTGATCAGGGTTTTTTCGGCCTCCAGAATCGCGGTTGCGTTGTTTTCGAAACCACCGTGATGATCCATGCAGTCGTACACGACGCGAACATTGGGCACCGCTCGAACAAGCTTGCTCCAATACGGGTGCTGGACAATGGAAACGCTGCTCCGCGTGCCGGTCCACCCCAGCAGGCGTGCAAGGCTGGCGCGCATGCGTTCGATCTGCAATGCATCGGGCATCCCGTGATAGATGGCGGGGGAAAATTCCTGGTGCAAATGGATCTGGAACAACCTTCCATCGTCCCCTAGCCGATCGACCGAGAAACCAGGTTCGGGACTATCCAGGAAATTATTCGATATGTAGAAAACGCGATGCCCCTTTTCCGCCAGCGCCCGCGCGAGGTGCTGGGGCCGCTGGGTTCGAAAGTGCCAATCGATGACCGCCCAGACGAAGACGTCAGGCAGGTCTTGCGCTTGTGAAAGTCCAAGCAGCGGAGCCATTGCCGCAGGAACATCTGCGGGCTGGACACCGCCCTTCATGGTTTGCTGGATAAGATGACTGCGAACACTTTCCGGAAGCAGGGGCATGGCAGCCAACACGGATCGTGCTGATGTCCGAAGCCTTGACCCATCCGACGTCGTCACCCTCCCCATCAAGAGCCTGAAGAAAACGCGAAACGGCCTCGTTAGCCGCCATGACATTGACGATTTCACCAAAGCCAGTTGAGCCGATGCGTCGCGCAACTGCGACACGTCCTGGCGCAGCGCGGCCAGTTCGCGCTGCCGATCCTCCATCTTGTGCGAAAGCACTTGGATTTCGTGTAACTGTTCTTTCCTGTCGCGCTCAAGCTCAGCCACCGCGATGATCTTCTCGGAATACTTTTCCTCAGCGGCCGCCGTGCGCTGGAGCGCCAATGCGGTGACTTGCTGCATGGCCTGTATGTCATCGGAGAACGCCCGGATCACATCGCGATGGTGGCTGTCGAGTCGACTGCGCACTTCCTCCAACGCAACCGGCAGCGCGGCCGCTGCCTGGACCACAGGGGCCTCGGCATTGGCGACCCGCACCCACAAGGCGCGCCGTTCCACGCGGATGTCATCGAGAACCGGATGGAGCAGTTCGCGCACCGCCCCCGATGCGTCCGAAATTCTTGCTGCCGTCCCGGCCGGCAGCCCGCCGTCAGCTGGAAGTCCCGAGAGCATTTCCCACAAGTCCGCGACTACCGTCGGCACTTGCGCAAGATCGTTTCCCGCGTGATGGCGCAAGCCACGATCCAGGAACCGATCGACTTCCAGCGCAACGGATTGGTCGTACCCAAGGCGTTCGCCGCCGGGCAACCGCGCCAGCAACGCGATGCAGCCTCGCCAGTCCGAAAGCAGGCGATCGTAGGTCAGGACGAAGGACGGCACTCGCTCGGCATTCTTCACCGCGGCAAGCGTGTACTCAAGCCACAGCAGCATGGCCTTGCCTTGGGGGATGCCGTCGCGTGCCGCCAATGAATGTGCCACTTCGAGCGGGTGGCGCAGCACCACCGCGGCGCCAAGTGGAATACCCAACTCGAGCGCAGCCTCACTCCACAGGCCCGCGAACAGCGAGAGCCGGGGGTCTTTCACTGCCCATAACGACTGCCGACTTCTGTTGCTCGCCAGGTATCCGCGAATCTGCCGCTTCGCGTCCTGGGCAGCCTCGCTATGCTCCCAGCCTGCGGGAATCGAATAGGGCTCGTCCCACTGCGTGGCGAAGCTGGCCAGAAGGCGTTCGTGCAGTTCGACCGCAAGGGCATCTTCCCAATGGCCCACCTCGTTGCCCTTGCTTGCCCCCAGGATACGGGCACCGACATCAGCTCCACCCAGATTCAGGATCCGCGCCAGCGCAGAGGTCCCGCTGCGATGCATTCCCAGAACCAGGATTCCGGAGCTGCTGGTATCCATTTCGGCACCTGTGGAAGGAAAGCCTGTTCGTGTCACTGGAGTCCAACCCGAAGATGCGGGACCACGTCCATGTCGACCAACCCGGTGGCAAGGCGATTGTCCAAATGCTGGACGCGCAGCATCTCCACGTCGACCCTCCTGTCCGCGAACTCCTCGTTGTCACCAAATTTGGCAATGACGCCTGCGTTGAGGAAATACGTCCCGGGCGTCAAGAGGCAACGGAAGCGAAAACGAACGTGGAGCACCGTCCCGGATTCATAAGCGTTGTGAACATCGCGCTGGTTCGCGGTCGCCGCTCCCGCGATGTCCAGACCCGTCACCGAACGAATCATCATTCCGCAACGAACATTCATCAGAGGCTTTTCCACGTCGACCTGGTACGTATAGACGTATTCGTCCCCTGGGACGAGGACATTGACGCGCCGGCCGCCCAGAGTCTGTATGTGTGGGTCGCTAATGCGGGCGCCTCTGTTTTCATAGACCACGATGCTCGATGACACCATCCCTTCGTCCCGATAGGCATGGAGCGCGTCCTGCAACGCCGGGGCCTCATGGGCATCGGACGACACGCAGAGGTCCACGGGTTTCTGGAACTCTATTTGCGCGCGGATTTCCTCGCGAACCTGCGCCATCTTGTGCGCGGGCGCGTACAGTAGTTTCTGGTAGCGGGCGACGACCTGCTTTGGCGTCCCTTCGGCAATCAATTCCCCCTGGTCCAGCAGGATGGCGCGGTCGCACAACTCCACCACGGTTCCCGCGGAGTGCGACACGAACAACACTGTGGATCCTGCGTCGCGAATGGAGTCGATCCGCGCAAAGCATTTCCGCTGGAATGCCTCATCCCCAACAGACAGGGCTTCATCGATGATCAGGATGTCCGGCGTGACGTTGATCGCCACGGCGAAAGCCAGGCGTACATACATGCCGCTGGAATAACTCTTGACCGGTTGATCCATGAAGTCGCCGATATCCGCGAACTCGGCGATCTCCTCGAACTTGGCAACCACTTCTTCCCGCTTCAGACCCAGGATCGTTCCATTGAGGAATACGTTTTCGCGACCGGTGAATTCCGGATTGAAACCCGCGCCCAGCTCAAGCAGGGCCGCCACGCGACCACGCACGCTGATCTCTCCGGAACTGGGCGCAAGCGTGCCGCAGATCAACTGGAGCAGCGTCGACTTTCCTGACCCGTTGCGCCCGACAATGCCTATGGTTTCCCCCCGGCCGATCGAGATGTTGATGTCTCGTAGCGCTTGGAATTCGCGAAACCAGGGCTTGCTGGAGGACGGCGTGAGGATCTGCAGGAGGCGATGGTGGGGCTTGCTGTAAATCGGAAACGACTTGTTCAGCCCACGAATCCTGATTGCCTGGTCAGAGGACATCGGCAAACCCCTGCCTGGAAACCATGAACCACGCCCGTCCGCCGTACATGACCGCAACGGCCGCGGCAAGGTAGATGCCAAGTCCCAACCAATCGGGCATGCGCCCCCAGAGCATCACTTCCCGCGCCTGATCGATGATGAAGGTCAATGGGTTGATCTCGAACACCCATCGATACGATTGGGGCACGTTTGCAAGCGGCATCATCGCCGAGGATAGAAAAAGCATTGCCATCGAAATCACGCCGGTCACCTGGCTGATGTCTCTCAGATAGACGCCCAGGGAAGCCAGGAACCAGGAAACTCCCAGCGTCAAAACGACGAGCGGCAGCATCACCAGCGGAAAGAAGACGATTGTCCAAGCGATCTGGCCGTCGATCGCATAGTGCAGAGCCATGAACACGATGACATTCATCAGCAGATGGAAGAGCGCGGACAGGACCATCGGCCACGGCAGGATTTCGAGCGGAAAGATGACTTTTTTCACGAAGTTGGTATTGGAGACCACCAATGCGGGTGCACGCGAAAAACATTCGGCAAAAAACCCGTGAACGATCAGGCCGGAGAACAGGATGATCGAAAAATGCGTATGGCGGCTCTCGATCTGCGGCCAGCGGCTTCCCATGACGGACCCGAAGGCGAACGTGTACACGCACAGGATGAAGAATGGCGTCAGCAGGGTCCACAGCAGCCCGAAACTGGCTCCTCGATACCGCCCCAGCACCTCGCGCTTGGCCAGCTCGGATGTGAGCGACCAATGTGTCAGCAACGCCGAAAATGGTCCCTTGATGGTGGAACTGGCCGGGAAGTTCATTCTCGGTTTCGCAACCCGGACCGCGTTCGTTGGAACCTCATGGAAGCAATGCGTCTTCGACATCGCCGCGCAGGTCGCCAACGTTTTCGACCCCCACGCTCAATCGGACCAGGTTGTCGCCAATCCCAAGTGCAGCGCGCCGCTCAAGGGGCACGGAGGCATGCGTCATCACCGCGGGGTGGTTGACCAGGCTTTCCACGCCGCCCAACGACTCGGCAAGCGTGAACAACTGGGTGCGTTCGCAAAAACGCTTTGCGGCGTCGAAACCGCCTTTCAGCCAGATCGAGACGATGCCGCCGAAGCCATCCATCTGCCGCGCTGCGAGTGCATGTTGAGGATGCGATTCCAGGCCCGGGTAGACGACCTTGTCGATCGAGGGATGTGTTGCGAGGAACTCCGCCAGCACCTGCGCGTTCTCGCAGTGCGCGCGCATGCGCAGGTGCAGCGTCTTCAGTCCGCGCAGCGCAAGGAAGCTGTCGAACGGCCCCTGGATCGCGCCGACCGAATTCTGCAGGAACGCCAGTTGTTCGGCGAGTTCGGGATTGTCGCCGACCACGACCATGCCGCCGACCATGTCGGAGTGACCATTGAGATATTTGGTGGCCGAATGCAGGACGAGATCGGCGCCATGCCCAAGCGGACGCTGCAGGATGGGCGATGCGAAGGTGTTGTCGACCACCACCAGCAGTCCGCGCTTGCGCGCGATTGCCGAGATGGCTGCGATATCGACAATCTTGAGCGTCGGGTTGGTGGGCGTCTCGATCCAGACGAGCTTCGTATTCGGCTTGATCGACGCTTCGAATACCGCCGGGTCGGTCAGGTCGACGAAACTGAAATCCAGCGCCGCGCTGCGCCGGCGCACGCGTTCGAAAAGACGATAGGTGCCACCGTAGACATCGTCCATCGCCACGACATGGTCGCCGCTGTCGAGCAGCTCAAGCAGCGTGGATGTGGCGGCAAGTCCCGACGCGAATGCGAAGCCGCGGGTGCCGCCTTCCAGCGACGCCACGCATCGCTCGTAGGCGAAGCGTGTCGGGTTGTGCGTGCGCGAGTACTCGAAACCCTGGTGCACGCCGGGACTGGACTGGGCATAGGTGCTGGTCGCATAGATTGGCACCATGACGGCGCCAGTGCTTGGGTCGACCGACTGGCCGCCATGGATGGCGAGCGTGCCGAGGCCGGGACGCGACGCTTTCGAGCCGTCGTCGTGGGAGTCATTCATCTGGATCAACCCTGAAAACGCAGCCGTTGATTCTATCATCCGCACCCTGCAAGCCTGACTACTGGACGCGCCTGCGCAGGTAGTTGAGGAGGTCGATGCGGGTGATCAGGCCGAGGAATTTCGTCCCATCCGTGACGATGGCGACGTGGCCGCGATCGAATACCGGCAGCAACGACTCGATCGATGATTTCACGTCCAGCCGGTCAAGCTTGCTGACCATCGCCGTCGACACCGGATCGCGGAAACGCACCTCGTCGCCGTAAACGTGCAGCAGCACGTCGGATTCGTCGACCATGCCGACCAGGTCGTCGCCGTCCATCACTGGCAGCTGCGAGACGTCATACAGCTTCATCCGTTGGTACGCCGTCACCAGCAGGTCGTTGGGACCTACGACGACGGTGTCGCGCTGCGAGAACGGACGCAGGATCAGGTCACGCAAATCACCGTGTTGCTGGCGCTCCAGGAAGCCGTTATCCAGCATCCAGAAGTCGTTGTACAACTTCGACAGGTACTTGTTGCCGGTGTCACAGACAAACACCATCACGCGCTTGGGTGTTGTCTGCGCACGGCAGTATTTCAGCGCGGCGGCAAGCAGCGTGCCGGTCGACGAGCCACCGAGGATGCCTTCCTTTTCAAGCAGCTCGCGTGCGGTGAGGAAGCTTTCCTTGTCGCTGATGGCATACGCTTGCTTGACCCGCGAGAAATCGGAGATGGCCGGCAGGAAATCCTCGCCGATGCCTTCGACCAGCCAGCTCGCGGATTTCTCGCTCAGCGTTCCTTCGTTGATGTACTCGGCCAGGATCGAACCGACGGGATCGGCCAGGATCAGTTCGGTCTTCGGCGAAAATTGCGCGAAGCAGCGCGACAGCCCAGTCATCGTGCCGGAGCTGCCACAACCGAACACGATCGCGTCAAGGTCGCCATCCATCTGACGCAGGATTTCGGGACCAGTGCCGAATTCGTGCGCGGCCGGATTATCGGGATTGCCGAACTGGTTGATGAAATACGCACCGGGCGTGTCGCTGGCGATCTTCGCGGCGAGGTCCTGGTAGTAGTCCGGATGGCCCTTGGCGACATCCGAACGCGTCAGCACCACCCGGGCACCCATCGCCTTCAGGTTGAAGATCTTCTCGCGGCTCATCTTGTCCGGCACGACAAGGATGAGCTTGTAGCCCTTCTGCTGCGCCACCAGCGCCAGGCCAATGCCGGTATTGCCGGCGGTGCCTTCGACAAGGGTATCGCCGGGCTTGATGTCGCCGCGTTTCTCTGCCGCCTCGATCATGGACAGGCCAATGCGGTCCTTGATCGAACCTCCCGGGTTCTGGCTTTCGAGCTTGAGGAAAAGCGTGCAGGGACCCGCGTCGAGATGCTGCGCCTGGACGATGGGCGTCTCGCCGACGAGGGCAAGGACGGATTGATGGATGGTCATGCGCGAGTCGCTGTTGCGGCGAGAGCGCGATTATCGTTCGTGTGACCGGGAAAAGTCAGTACGGCTCGCGGACGGCGGCGATCGACGAGGAGGTCGCCGCCGCCCGCGATGAAAAACAGGAATGCGTCAGTGATGCAGGACGTCGTAAAGACGGGTGAGACGATCCTTGGTCGCAAGTTTTTCGCGCTTCATCTGCATCAGCGTGGTGTCGTCGATCGGCAGCACGCCGAGCTCGGCGTCCAGTACCTGTTTGTCGAGTTGTTTGTGGCGTTGGTAGAGCTGCTTGAATTCTGAGTTGCCCTGGATCAATGCATCGACGTCTGCCTGGGGTTGCCCTTCGAACATGAAACCTCCTTCAGCTTGGGAATTTATGTCATCAAAGCTTGACGCTCAGCCCGCACACGAAATTGGACATTCTTGCGGTGCTAGTGCTTGGACAAATGCATGGGCCATCGGTTCACTTGCGTGGCCAGGCGACGTGAAAACGAGGGCCTGCCTGGAGCTTTGACCCTACTCCCCAAGGCAGGCACGGGCAAGCGGCCAAGTCTGAATTCCGGACGGCTGGCCGGCTGAACAGATCGGTGCAGAATTGACAGCAAGCTGCTGATTTATTTGGATTTTTTCTTGACCACTGGCTTGGCGTGCTTCGCCGACTTGGCAGCAGGAGCAGGCTTTCCAGCCAGCAGGTCGGCTTCCTGGCGGTCCAGCGCCGCCTCCTTTTCCCTGGCGGCCGCAAGTTTCGCCGTCTGATCGTTGGTGACATCGACGATCACGTTCTCGGCCTGCTGCTGGGCGGCGGCCGCAGCGTCGGCCTGAGCGCGCAGGCGTTGCGTTTCCTCGGCCTGGACCTGCGCCTGCACGCGTAGCTGTTCGGCTTCCTGGCGGGCGCGCTCGGCATCCTGTCGGCTGGCTTCAACCAGCAATTCGCTGCGCTCGCGTTCAAGACGGTCGATATCGCGACGCGTGGCTTCGGTGCGCGCGGCAAGCTCGGCAATGGCCACCCGACGCCCGGCAATGCGTGCAGCGTTATCACGGCCACGTTTCCCGGCGGCAGGAATGGCATCGACCGCCTGATGCGCACGCAGCCGTTCATAGGCGGCGAAGGCGTTCAGGCGCGGATCGGCCTCCAGCGTCTGCAGCCGGCCGGCCACGGCGGCAGCTTCCGCGCCGGCGGCTGGGGTGGCGGAAGGCATCATCGGCGTTGGCGCATCCATCACGCTCGGCGGGACCGGCTCGCCCGGCAGTTGCAGGCGTTGATGCAGCTCGACGATTTCGTTGCGATGCTGCGTGTATTCCGCGCGGGTGGTGGCGCCAACGCTGGTGGCACTGGCGAGTTCGGCATCGCTCGCGGCGGCAACCGCCAACGCACGAGCATCATCGTCGTGCCCCTTGGCCAGGGCCGCCTGAGCCTGGCTCAGCTCGCTGCGCGCCTGCGCGATCGTGTCGCCGGCGTACTGATCGGCATCGACCCCGGCAGCGTGCGCCACCGCCTCCTGCGCGGCCGCCAGCTCGCTGGTGGGCGGCGGCAGGGTCG
This sequence comes from Lysobacterales bacterium, assembly GCA_038236935.1. GTDB lineage: Bacteria > Pseudomonadota > Gammaproteobacteria > Xanthomonadales > Xanthomonadaceae > Cognatiluteimonas. The sequence goes on along the minus strand of JBBRZH010000035.1, from coordinate 13,568 downwards.
CACACGCGCCGAGCAGGAGCGCCGAAGCCAGCGGTAACAGCAGATGCGTGATCCGCGTGGTGATGGCCTGCCGGGCGCAGGAATTATGTGCGAAGCTTCGATTCATCGGGGTGCCGTGTGGCGGAGGGGCGACGCGCGGTCATTCTCATCAGCTTATGCGTTGTCTGCAACGATGGCTTCTTATTGAGGGGTGGATGAATGGATATCGGCTATTTCCTGAAGCTGATGACGGAGAAAAACGCCTCCGACATGTTCCTGACCACCGGCGCGCCGGTGTACATCAAGGTCGAAGGCACGCTGCATGCGCTGGGTAGTACCGGCCTGCCGCCCGGCATGGTCAAGAAGATCGCCTATTCACTCATGGACGAAGGCCAGGTGCCGATGTTCGAGCGCGATCTTGAACTCAACATGGCGCTGGCGCTGCAGGATTCCGGTCGCTTCCGCATCAACGTGTTCAAGCAGCGCGGCGAAGTAGGCATGGTGATCCGCGCGATCCGCAGCGTGATCCCCTCGATCGAGGAACTGCAACTGCCGCAAGTGCTCAAGGACATCATCATGGCCCCGCGCGGGCTTGTGCTGATCGTCGGATCGACCGGGTCGGGCAAGTCGACCACGCTGGCGTCGATGATCGATCACCGCAATTCCTGCAGTACCGGGCACATCCTCACCATCGAGGATCCGATCGAATACCTGCACAAGCACAAGCAGTCGATCGTCAACCAGCGCGAAGTCGGCATCGATACCCACGCGTTCCACAATGCACTCAAGAATGCGATGCGCGAAGCGCCGGACGTGATCCTGATCGGCGAAATCCTCGACGCCACGACGATGGAAGCGGCGATCGCCTTCGCCGAGACCGGCCACATTTGCCTTGCGACCCTGCACTCCAACAACGCCGACCAGACCATCGAGCGCATCCTCAATTTCTTCCCGGAAGGCGCTCACAAGAACGTGCTGATGAACCTCGCGCTGAACCTCAAGGCGGTGGTGTCGCAGCGGCTGGTGGTGGGTGTCGATGGCCGGCGCCTGCCTGCGGCCGAAATCCTGATCAACACGCCGATGATCCGCGACCTGCTGCGTCGCGGCCAGATCCACGAGTTGAAACAGGCGATGGAGGAATCGCTGGAAGCGGGCATGGAAAGCTTCGACCAGTGCCTGTTTCGCATGTACAAGGAAGGCCGCGTCGAGCGCGAGGAAGCCTTGCGCGCCGCCGATTCGCGCGACGGCCTGGCGCTGAAGTTCCGCCTGTCCGAAGGCTCGAGCGGGGAACATGATCCGTATGCCGAGGTGTTCGCGAGCGCGTCAAGCCAGCATTGAGCCGGATCGCCGTCCGCACGCTGGGATACTACGGCGCGTCGGGCTGCCGCTCCGGTCGTGCGGCGTCGAATGCGGGTAGCGCCAGGCAGGTGGCCTCGATCCGCGTGATCGTCGGATAAGGCGACATGTCGATGGCGAACCGACGGGCGTTGTAGAGCTGCGGGATCAGGCAGCAATCGGCAATCGTTGGCGTATTCCCGTCACAGAAGGTGCCGGTGGACGGGTGATCCAGCAACAGGGCCTCGAAGGCGGACAGGCCTTCGACCATCCAGTGCCGCATCCATACATCACGCTCCGGCTGGGGTACGCCCCAGTCGCGCTCGAAATATTGCAGCACACGCAGGTTGTTGAGTGGATGGATGTCGCAGGCGATCAGCTGCGCCAAGCCGCGGACGCGCTGGCGTTCGCGCGCAGTCGCCGGCAGCAGCATTGGTGCCGGCCACATTTCGTCCAGGTATTCCAGGATCGCCACCGATTGCCGCAACATGCGATGCCCATGCTGCAGGACGGGAACCAGTTGCTGCGGATTGGTGACCTTGAACTCATCGCTGTGCTGCTCGCCGCCATCGCGCAACAGATGCACGGGCGCGATGTCATAGGCCAGCCCTTTCAGGTTGAGGCCGATGCGCACGCGATAGGCGGCACTTGAGCGCCAATAGGAAAACAGGCACAGCTTTTCGATCACCATTGCGTCCTTCCGCTCCCCATGCGGTGGCACCGTCACCAGCGCCGCAACAGGCACCTTAGCCCGGCAAGTGATGGCTCAGCCGACCGCCGGTCGCACGATCCGGCCGTCGGACGGTTCAGTTGCCCAGGTCAAGGCAATGGCTGGCGTTCGATACGCTGCTCGATCGCGCCAAAAATGCTCTCGCCCGCGCCATCCAGCATTTCGATCCGCACCAGGTCGCCGAAGGACATGAAAGGCGTCTGCGGCTTGCCGTGTTCCAGCGTCTCCACCGTACGCTTCTCGGCGAAGCACGATGCTCCCTTGCTGGTGTCCTCGTTGGCGATCGTGCCTGAGCCGACGATCGTTCCAGCGGACACCGGTCGCGTTTTTGCCACGTGCGCCAGCAATTGCGCGAAATCGAACTGCATGTCCACACCGGCTTCGGGTGCGCCGAACCACTCGCCATTGACATGGGTCACCAGCGGCAGGTGCAGTTTACTGCCGCGCCATGCGTCGCCGAGCTCGTCGGGCGTCACGAACACCGGCGACAACGCCGAGCGAGGCTTGGACTGCAGGAAGCCGAATCCCTTTGCCAGCTCACCCGGGATCAGGTTGCGCAGCGAGACGTCATTGACCAGGCCGATCAGCTGGATATGCGCGGCGGCGTGCTCCGGCGTCACCGCCATCGGCACGTCGTCGGTAACGATCACGATCTCGGCTTCCAGATCGATGCCATGACTCTCATCGGCGACGCGCACGGGATCGCGCGGCCCCAGGAACCCGGCGCTCGTCGCCTGGTACATCAGCGGATCCGTGTAGAAACTCTCCGGCACCTCGGCGCCGCGGGCGCGACGCACGCGCGCGACATGCGGCAGGTACGCGCTGCCGTCGACGAATTCATACGCGCGTGGTAACGGCGCTGCCAGCTGCGCCATGTCGATGCCGAAGGTGCCATCGGCGCTGCCGTCGTTGAGCGCATCGGACAATGCCGCCAGGCGCGGCGCGAGGTTCGACCAGTCTTCCAGCGCACGTTGCAGGGTCGGTGCAATCCCGGTGGCGCGTACGCCCTGCAAGAGGTCGCGCGAGACGACGATCAGCGTTCCATCGCGGCCGCCTTCTTTCAATGAAGCCAATTTCATCGTGTGTGTGTCCGGGATTCTGCCGTCGCAATTGTACCGCCCGGCGTTCAATCCCCCTGGAAACCACCTGCACGGTACGTCAGCACCAACGTGTCTCGATGACCCTGCTCGTCCAGCGGCTGTATCGGCGTGGATTCGTGGATGACGCGGGTGTCGTCCAGCAGCAGCAGTGACCATGGTTGCGACAGCGTGAAGCGCTGGCCATTGGGTCCGGCCGCCTCGAATACGCGGGTCTCCCCACCTTTGATGCCAACCCGATCGACCAGGAACACCGCGACAAAGTCCACGCCGTCGCGATGCGCGCCTTCAGGCGTCGGCCGGCCGATGCCCTGACTGGTATCGATGCGGAACTGGTGTGCCTCGACATGCCAGCGCGGCTCGCGCTGCAGTTGCGAAAACAGACTGGCCAGCGAGCACAGCACCTGCGACCACGCCGGCTGCGCGATCACGTCATCGCGGATCGGCTCGAACCAGCGACGCATGCCGCCATGCAAGGCGTTGTATTCCTCTGATTGCCAATGCGCGCGATGCGGGGTTTGCAGCACGCGGCCATCTTCGACCACGAAGCACGAATGCCGGCGCTTGCGGTAATGGCCGCCATCCTTGAGATAAAGATCGGGGGCGAGATCGTTCCAGCTGTCGTGCAGGGCATCGAGCGATGGGAGATCGACACCACACAGGTCCGCCACGTTGTCGGGCGCCAGCACTGAGTACCCGCATCCGCGCATCTGCGGAACCAGCTCATCGACCGAAGTGAACGGCGCTGCAAGGCTGGCAACCACGGGTGCTCTCCTGCGATGTGTTGGGGCCGGCAAAGCAAAAACCCGCGCGAGGCGGGCTTTTGCAGTGCTGCAAGGCTTGATGTGGCAGCCCCGGATGGATTCGAACCACCGATGCCTGAGTCAGAGTCAGGTGCCTTACCGCTTGGCTACGGGGCTATGAAACCTGTGTTTGACCTAGATTAGCGCTTGGAGAACTGCGTGGCGCGACGCGCCTTGTGCAGGCCGACCTTCTTGCGTTCGACTTCGCGGGCGTCGCGGGTCATGAATCCGGCCTTGCGCAGTTCGGTCTTCAACGATTCGTCGTATTCGACCAGCGCACGCGAAATTCCCAGGCGGATGGCGCCAGCCTGGCCGGTGTTGCCACCGCCCTCGACCGTCACCAGCACGTCGAACTTGTCGGTCGACTTGGTCAGCTCCAGCGGCTGGCGCACGATCATGCGCGCCGTCTCGCGACCGAAGAAGTCTTCAATGGTGCGATCGTTGATGGTGATCTTGCCGTCGCCCTTGCGCAGGAACACGCGTGCGGTGGAAGACTTGCGACGGCCGGTGCCGTAATTCTGCGTAATGGCCATGTCAGAGTTCCAGGACTTGCGGCTGCTGGGAGGCGTGCGGATGGTTCGGGCCCGCGTAGACCTTGAGCTTGCGGTACATGGCGCGGCCGAGTGGATTCTTCGGCAGCATGCCCTTGACGGCGGTCTCGATCACGCGCTCGGGATGGCGGTGCAACGCCTGGGCGAGATTCTCGGACTTCAGGTTGCCGACGTAACCGGTGAACCGGTAGTACATCTTGTCCTGCAGCTTGTTGCCGGTGACGTTGATCTTCTCGGCATTGACCACGACCAGATAGTCGCCGGTGTCAACGTGCGGGGTGAAGACCGGCTTGTGCTTGCCACGCAGGCGGCGGGCGAGTTCTGTGGCGAGGCGACCCAGGGTCTTGCCCTCGGCATCGACGACGTACCAGTCGCGCTGGACGGTCTCGTTCTTGGCACTGAAAGTCTTCATGCGGGGTCTGCTATGGGTACCTTGTCGGGCGGATTCCGCGCCTTGTATCGGCGGAACTTTGCCTCGCGCTGTCATGTTCCACCGGGAATGGCGGAACCAAAGAGGCGGAATGATAGCGGGCCTGCCCGGAGGCCGCAAGTCGCCCAGCGCCGGAAGAGCAGACCAGAGGGTCGGATGTTCGCCACCCGATCACACTTTCGCAGGGCATGATCGCGATATCCAAGGCCAGCAATCACCCAATGACCCGTCGCGACTTCAGCCCCCTCGACCGCATTCTCATCGACGCCCAGAACGCCCTGGGCACCGTGTTTGGAAGCGCCCGCGCCCGGCGCCCCAATCCCGGTGAAGGCGAACCGGAGATCATGCTGGACGACTTGGATCGCCGCCACGCCGCAGGCCTGATGCGGGTCAACCACGTGGGGGAAGTCTGCGCGCAGGCACTGTATGTGGGTCAGGCCGCGGTCGCCCGGGATGAGCGCACCCGCACGCAACTACTGGCCGCCGCCCAGGAGGAAACCGACCATCTCGCCTGGTGCGCCCAGCGCCTGCGCGAGCTGGATAGCCGCCCCAGCCTGCTCAACCCGCTGTGGTATGCGAGCAGTTACGCGATCGGTGCATTGGCAGGCTTACGCGGGGATGGCTGGACCCTGGGCTTCGTGGTCGAGACCGAACGTCAAGTAGAAGCGCATCTGGACGCGCACCTGCAGACGCTGCCTGCCGCCGATGCCCGCAGCCGCGCGATCCTAACGACGATGAAAGCCGATGAAGCCCGACATGCGGAGCAGGCGGAAGCGCAAGGCGCGCGCGCGTTGCCGCAACCCGTGCCGATGCTGATGGCGGCGGCGTCCAAGCTGATGAAGACGATCGCCTACAGAATTTGAGGGGTCTTCATGGCGGTCCAGCCCCTTTTTGGAAAAGGGGCGCGCGACAGTGGGGTCATTGGAAGCACAGCCAGGGGCCCGAAGTTTGCGCGGCAAACTTCGGGTAGCAATTTGGTCATTCGACCAAGTTGCGCCCGTGGAAGAGTTCCTCGATCTCGCGCTTGAGTAGCGCCTCGATCTTCATCCGGTCCTTGAACGAGAGGTTCTTCGCCTTTTCCTCGAACAGGTAGTTGTCGAGGTCGAAGTCCTTCAGGTGCATCTTGGTGTGGAAGATGTTTTCCTGATAGACGTTCACGTCGAACATCTCGTAACGCGAGCGGATGTTCTTGGCCAGGAATTCCTGGATCGAGTTGATCCGGTGGTCGATGTAGTGCTTCTTGCCCTTGATATCCCGGGTAAATCCACGCACGCGGTAGTCCATGACCACGATGTCGGACTCGAGGGTCTCGATCAGGTAGTTCAACGCCTTAAGAGGCGAGATCACGCCGCAGGTAGCGACGTCGATGTCCGCGCGGAACGTCGCGATACCGTGCTGGGGGTGCGTTTCCGGATAGGTGTGCACCGTGATATGCGACTTGTCCAGGTGCGCGACCACGGCATCGGAGATGACGCCTCGGGCATCGGCCTTGTCGATGACCGGTTGCTCGGAGATCAGCATCGTCACCGAAGCGCCTTGGGGATCGTAATCCTGGCGTGCGATGTTGAGGATGTTGGCACCCACGATCTCGGCGACGTCGCTGAGGATCTGGGTCAGCCGGTCGGCGTTGTACACCTCGTCGATGTACGCGATGTAGCGTTGCCGCTGCTCTTCGGACACGGCATAGCAGACATCGTAGATATTGAACGAGAGCGCCTTGGTAAGGTTGTTGAAACCCTGCAATTTCAGGCGCGGCAGCGGCTTGACCAAGGCGATGATTCCCTCGTGATACCAGCCGTGGCTGGCGAAGGGCCGGATTATGCGGCATCCAGCCGTGAAGCGGGGTTAGCGCCCGGGGGACGGCCGGGTGAGCAACTGGTCACAGAATGTTTGCCGTGGGAACTGCAACGTCATAGTCTTGGGCCATGCCAGCCAGCGCCCACAACTTCGTACCGATCGTCACCCACGCACTGCGGCGCCCCACGAGCCCCCTGGCGCCCGATGCTGCAGCCCTTGAACGGTTCCTGGGTTATTGCCATCGTCGGCGCTACCCACCGCGCACGGATGTCTTCCGCCCAGGGGATCCTGCCGGAACCTTTTATTACGTCGTCAACGGTTCGGTCAGCATCATCACCGAGGAAGACGACGACCGCGAATTGGTCCTGGGCTATTTCGGTGTCGGTGAGTTCGTCGGCGAAATGGGCCTGTTCATCGAATCGGACCGGCGCGAAGTCATCCTGCGCACGCGCACCCAATGTGAACTTGGCGAAATCAGTTACGAGCGCCTGTACCAGCTGTTCGACGGCCCGCTCGCCGGCGACGCCACCAAGATCGTCTACGCGATCGGCTCGCAGCTGTCGCGGCGGCTGCTGGATACCAGCCGCAAGGCCGGGCGCCTGGCCTTCCTTGATGTGACCGATCGGATCATCCGCACCCTGCATGACCTCACCCACGAACCTGAAGCGATGACACACCCGCAAGGCACGCAGTTGCGGGTGTCGCGGCAGGAGCTGGCGCGGCTGGTCGGCTGCTCGCGTGAGATGGCCGGGCGGGTGCTGAAGAAGCTGCAGGTGGACGGCATCCTGCACGCGCGCGGCAAGACGGTCGTCCTCTACGGCACGCGCTGACGTTGGCGCGCGCCCAGCCGCCTGAGAGCGAGCCACGCATCCGCGCGGCCGCAACCGGTGACGCAAGCGACGTGGCAATGCTGCTTGAACTCCTCGGTTATCCCTGCACCCGCGATGAAGCAGCCGACCGCATTGCAATGGTGTTGGGTGATCCCCGACATCAGCTGCTGCTGGCAGAAATCGACGGGCACGTGCACGGATTGATCGCACTTGATGTGCGGTACTCAGTGACACGAGGGGAGGACCAGGCACGCATCACTGCCTTGGTCGTACGCCCGGAAGCGAGTCGGCAGGGCATCGGACGACGCCTGTTGCGCGAGGTGGAAGGCATCGCCCGCCGCGCTGGAAGCGCGCGCATCGAGGTGACCAGCAACCCGTCCCGCCTTGATGCGCACGAGTTCTATCACGGATGCGGATATGCGGATGGCTCCCGGCATTTTTTCAAGCTGCTGGGCGACTAGGCAGCATCCGAGGCATTCGCCGCCGCCACCGGCTCTCCAGCACGCGTCGTGATGCCCCAGTTGAGGAATTGGGTACCCGTCGGCAAGGAGCGGCGCAACAACGACATGCTTGAGGTCTTTGGATTGACGACCACCGGTTGTTTCGCCTTTGTCAGGAGCGGCAAATCTTCCTTGCTGTCTGAATAGGCAATCGCGATCGGGCCGCCGTAGCCGTCACGGATCAAGCAGCGCAACTTGTTCTCATTGTGGCAGTGATCCACGGTGATGAGCCCGCCGAACCAGGGAGCTTCATGGCTGCCGACAACAGGCACGTCTTGTCGCGCGACCAATGCGAGGATGGCGTGCGCCAGCTCCGGTGGCGCTCCAGTGGCGATGACGACACGATCGCCGGCCTGCAAATGTCGATCAAGCTCTCCTAGTGCGATCGGCAACAACGCGCCACGCAGGTAATCGGTGCGGTCCGTTACGTACCGCTTGATCAATGCATTGAGATCGCGGTAATCCTTCAAACCCAGCGTGCCGATCCATAGATAGGCCGAAATCCCGCTGCGCCGGGTCGGAAGGAATGCCAGCAGAAGCAGCAACACCGGCGAAGCGATCAGCGCCGCCAGCACGCGCCAGGCGCTCCGGCGCAACAACCATTGCAGCAGGTCTCCACCTGAGTCACCGCGATACAACGTATTGTCGAAGTCGAACACCACCAGCGGTGCATCGGCGGCGGTCTGGGGGAATGCTGTTGTCATGACGGAAAGAATAGCCGCTGCAGCGCCGCACCAGGATCGGCATCGCGCATGAAGGCCTCACCGACGAGGAAGGCATCAACTCCTGCATTGCGCATTCGCTCGACATCGGCGCGCGTCGTGATTCCGCTTTCGGTCACCAGCATGCGGTCGCGTGGTACCGCACTTTGCAACGCGAGCGTGGTCTCGAGCGTTACCTCGAACGTGCGCAGGTTGCGGTTATTGATGCCAAGCAACGGCGCAGGCACCTGCAATGCACGCTCGAGCTCATCGATGTCGTGCACCTCGACCAGCACGTCCATGCCAAGATCGATTGCCAACGCGGTAAATTCCGCCAGGCGTTCGTCGTCCAGGGCCGCGACGATCAGCAGGATGCAATCGGCACCCAGCACGCGCGCTTCATGGATCTGGTATGCATCGATCACGAAATCCTTGCGCAGCACGGGCAGCGAGCAGGCAGCGCGCGACTGTTGCAGGTACGCGTCATCTCCCTGGAAAAAATCCATGTCGGTCAGCACGGAAAGGCACGTCGCTCCGCCTGCTGCATAACTGCGCGCGATCGCCGCAGGGTCGAAATCCGGGCGGATGACTCCCTTTGACGGGCTTGCCTTCTTGATTTCCGCGATCACGGCCGGCCTTCCGGCCGCGATGGTGGATGCAATCGCAGCAGCGAAACCGCGTGGCGGTGAAATACCCGCCGTGCGTGATACGAGTTCCCGCAGCGGTAGGCGTGCATGGCGCGCGATGACTTCCTCGGCCTTGCGCGCCAGGATCTTGTGCAGGATATCGCTCATGCGCTGGCGACTTCGCCGGCCAGCATGCGGGTGATACCGACAAACTCCTGCAACTTGGCCAGCGCCGCGCCCGAGGCGATCACTTCACGCGCCAGTACGAGTCCGCGATCGATCGAATCGGACACACCGGCTGCGTACAGCGCGGCACCGGCGTTCAACACCACGATGTCGCGCGGCACGCCAGGCGTGTTGTCCAGCGCGGACAACACCATCGCGCGGGATTCGGCGACATCCGTGACGCGCAGATTACGGCTGGATGCCATGGCGATGCCGAAATCCTCCGGATGGATTTCATACTCCGACACGACGCCATCACGCAACTCACCGACGAGCGTCGATGCGCCCAGAGAAATTTCATCCATGCCATCGCGCCCCCAAACCACCAGCGCCCGCTGCGCGCCGAGTTTCTGCAGGACCCGCACCTGGATGCCCACGAGATCCGGATGGAACACTCCCATCAGGATGTTCGGCGCACTGGCTGGATTGGTCAGCGGCCCCAGGATGTTGAACAGCGTTCGCACGCCCATCTCCTTGCGCACCGGCGCGACCGTCTTCATCGCGGGATGATGCATCGGCGCGAACATGAAACCGATGCGGGTCTCGGCGATGCAGCGCGCGACCTGGGCCGGCGTCAGTTCGATCGCCGCGCCGAGCGCTTCCAGCACGTCGGCGCTGCCTGATCTGGACGAGACGCTTCGATTGCCGTGCTTGGCGACCTTTGCGCCTGCCGCGGCGACCACGAACATCGCCGCGGTGGAGATATTGAACGTGTTGGCACCATCACCGCCGGTCCCGACGATATCGACCATGTTCGCGGTGTCAGCAACCGTCACCGGCAAGGCGAATTCGCGCAGCACGGTAGCGGCGCCGGCGATCTCGCCGACGGTTTCCTTCTTGACGCGCAGGCCGGTCAGGATCGCCGCGGTCATCGTCGGGGACACTTCGCCGCGCATGATCATGCGCATCAAATCGACCATCTCATCGTGGAATATCTCCCGATGCTCGATCGTGCGTTGCAAAGCCTGTTGCGCGGTGATGGACATATTCCGATTCCGGAGGGCGGGCCCAGGCCCACCGTGACAGAGACACAGAAAAAATGCGGAGGACCTAAGGCCTGGAAATCATGCTTCCAGGAAATTCTTCAACAACGCATGCCCGTGCTCGGTCAGGATGGATTCGGGATGGAACTGCACCCCCTGCACAGGATGTTCGCGATGGCGCAGGCCCATGATTTCCTCGATCGCGCCCTCCTCATCATCGGTCCACGCCGTCACCTCCAGGCAGTGCGGCAAGGTTTCCTGCGACACCACCAACGAGTGGTAGCGCGTGGCCACGTACCGGTCGGGCAAGCCGGCGAACACCCCCTTGCCTTCGTGGCGGATGCGTGAGGTCTTGCCATGCATGATGGTCTTTGCTCGCACCACATCGCCGCCATAGGCCTGGCCCAGGCTCTGGTGCCCGAGACATACACCCAGGATCGGGACATGCGCGCCCAACTCTCGAATCACGTCGACGCACACACCCGCCTCGTTGGGCGTGCGCGGCCCCGGCGAGATGACGATGTGCTCCGGCGCCAGCCTGCGGATGTCGTCGACCGACAACGCATCGTTGCGCACCACCTGCACGTCAGCCCCCAGAGTCTGCAGGTACTGCACGAGATTCCAGGTAAAGGAATCGTAGTTATCGATCATGAGAAGCATGCATAACCTATCTATTTGTTTTGCTTGATTTATTTACCACACAAATCTTGCGATACCCCCTGACATGCCCCTTTTCCCAGGCGACCGCAGGTACTGGCGTTTGATTGTGCCTTAGCGGCTGGATTCGCATACGAGAACTAATGAAGCTAGCGCCTCTGGGCGTCTATTTAGGTACTCAGCATGCCCGGCGTCGTTTTACCGGCTGTTCGGTCACGGATGAGGGCCTCCATTCGTTCGTGACACTAAACCGGAATGGAAGGTGCGGCGCTACCTGCATTCCCGCGGTTTGCGCTTGCGCCTAATACGCAAGGGTCTGCCAGGCAAACCTGACCTCGTGCTGCCACGGTGGTGCACGGTCGTCTTCGTCAACGGGTGCTTCTGGCACGGGCATGGTAGTTGTCGATATGCAGCTGCCCCGAAGACAAGAACAGAATTCTGGAAATCGAAAATTGCCGGCAAGGCAGCAAGGGACGCCCGATCTGTCGAGGCACTCATCGATCTTGGGTGGCGTGTAATCGTCGTCTGGGAGTGTGGCTTGCGGGATGTCTCGGACTCCACGCTGCACGACCTTGAGACAGCGATACGGTCAGGCGTGCAACGGGCTGAATTTCGCGGCGCAACTCAGCCTATCAAGTAAGAGTGCACAACAGATGCAATCTGTCGCGCCATCCACGGGGGGATGGCATTGGCGACCTGCCCATACTTTCAGCCCTGCTTTCCCTCGAAGAAGTAGTTGTCGGGAAGCGTCCGCAAGCGTGCCGCTTCTCGAATAGTGACACTGCGCATCTGACTCGGATCGGGATGGATGAAGCAATGTCCATCCTTCTTCAGGGTGACTGGCCGTAGCTAAGGAAAAGGCGGTTACGCTTATTTTAACCACTATTTTCTTGAGCGAAGCTATTTCGGCTTCAATGAATTTCGGGCCTGCATGCCCGTACTGCACGGCTAACGAACACGGCGATTGGCGTGCCGAATAAGAACATACATGGCAACAGATCCAGCACGGACAACGTGACCTTCCCTGGATAGGCAGAGAGAGGCAACACAACGAGCCGCATGCAGAGAAAAACCACGATTCCGAACCCAACACCGGCGAGTACCGGGCGACGCGTTATTGCGGGAAATTGCCATGCAGCGGCGGCAAACAACCCAGCCCAAAGGAGAGACAGGCCAAAATGAGAGACGATACCAAGCGCATCCACGCCTATACCCCCGGAAAACGCCGCCTTGCCTAAAAAGCCGCTAGCGATAGCTTGAAATACCAGACTTGGTGCGGCGCCCTTGTAACCAACGAACGAAACAGCAAACAACAAGTCAAGCGCGCCGCCAAACAGGCCGCCTATGAGAATCGCTCGTAGCATTGTTCGCTTTTCCATAATGTTTCTCTCGATGAATACAAGTGAATTATGTCGACCTGCCCCCGGCGGCCTCTGACTTCAAAAATCAGCATGCGGAAAGTATCCGCGCGGCCATCGAATCGTATGCATAAACGTAAAGTCATTGCTGGATGGCAAGTGGTCAATTGAAAGGACCGCGCGGCATGCCGCGCGGCCCCCAAATCTAGCAATGAACGATTTGGATCAGAACTTCACGGTGTAACGCGCGAAGTAATACCGGCCGATCGTGTCATACGTGTTCACGTCCGCGTTGGCGTTGAGCACGTTGTTTTGGTAGAACTTCGCAGGCTGCTTGTCGGCGAGGTTGTCGACACCAACCTCGAAGGTCGAGTTGATCGACGGCAGGTGGTACGCCACGTTCAGGCTGTGGATCGCATAACCGCCGTACTTGAGCTCGATGCCGCAGAACTGGTTCGGATTGCCAAACGCATCCAGAGCGCAACCCGCGTCTGCGCTGGAACCCTGCCGCGTATCGGCATTGCCCACATCGACATTGCCCACGTAACGTGTGCGCCAGCCCACCGACCAGTCGCCCATGCTCCAGTTGATGGTTCCGCGGCCACGGAGGCGGGCGTAGTTGCCGTAATCCTTGTTGTAGTGGCCGACCACGTGGACAACAGCGTCCAGATTGCTTGTGGTGTCGGTGTCGTTGTCCCATTGAGCGAGATACGTGGCGTCAAGACCGAAGGTGAACGCACCCCACGCCGTGTTGGGCAGCTTGTAATGCGCACCGAAGTCCCAGCCCTTTGCATCCAGGCGACCGAGGTTGACGGTTGGCTGTGCGATGAAGTTGATCTGGCCATCGGTACCGCGGTGGATCAGCGGGCAGAACGCACTCCCGTTGTTCTGGTAGCAGGCGTTCAACACAGTCTGCGCACCGACGGTGGTGATGGTGTCGCCCAACTGCAGACGCCAGTAGTCCAG
>JBBRZH010000034.1:0-24302 GCA_038236935.1 Lysobacterales bacterium | reverse complement strand
CGGTGGGGGGGGGGGGGGGGGGGGGGGGGTGGTTGGTGGTATGGGCCGCGACAAGGACGACGGCGAGCGTCTCCACTGCGGTGAAAAAGGCGCGGCTGAAAATGCTGAACTTCAAGACAACGAACTCCGGATGACCGGCCATCCGTGACCGGAATGAAACAAATGAAAGAAGACGCGAGTTTACTCGCGGACGCGCTGGGGTTGGCTGAAACCCAGACCTTGCAGGCGCGCGACGAGTTCCGGCGCGGCGGAAGGAGTCACTGGTCCAACGCGCAGGCGCCACACCTTGTGGCCGTTGGCATCGGCGTCGAGCAGGCGGGCACCGTCGATGCCGGCTGCGGTGAGCATGGCCAGCGCGTGCTCGGCATTGGCGCGAGCGGCGAAGCTGGCGACCTGGAAGGTCTGTGCATTCGCAGCGATGGCGGTCTGGGCCGGTGCGACTTCGCTGGCGATCGGTGCCACGCGTGGCACGGGCACTGGCGCAGGCTCGCCGGGGTTGGCCGGCGTTTCCGGCTTCCCGGTGGCCACGCGCAGGCGTCGCGCGCGCATCCACGCGTCAAACTCGTCGGCCGTCATCGTGCGGCCGTCCTGGCGCATGTCGAATCGTTGGCTGACAGCTGGTTGTGGAGTCGTGGCAGGCAATGCCGGCAGATCGGGAATGGGTGGACTCCCCGTGGATGCGACGAGTTGCGGCGGCCGCTCGCCGGCATTGGCGCTGGCGATCGGCAAGGCCGACAACAACGTGTCGATGGCGCTTGCCGGTCGTGGTCTGCCGGTCGCGATATGCACGCCCGGAGGCAACGCCAGCAAGGACGGATTCGGGCTTGCGGCGCGGTGGTCGTCAGGATCACGGACCGCCTGCGATGAAGCGCCATCTCCCGGGCTCAACCCTTTCACTTCCACACGCGCGGTGCCGGCGCGTGCCACGCCGAGTTTCACCGCAGCGGCATAGCTCAGGTCGATGATGCGGCCTTCGTGGAATGGCCCACGATCGTTCACGCGCACGATCACCGATTTTCCGTTCCCAAGGTTTGTCACGCGTGCATAACTGGGCAGCGGCAGCGTCTTGGACGCGGCACTGAAGGCATACATGTCGTACACCTCCAGGTTGGACGTGCGGCGTCCGTGGAACTTGTTGCCGTAGAACGACGCCAATCCAACCTCATCGTAATGCGACGGGTCATCGACGATGGCGTAGCTCTTGCCGAGCACCTCATAAGGCGAACGATTGCCATACAGCGATCGCGGCTCGGCCTTGACTTCGGGCTCCGGGATCAGGTCGACATCGGGCAGGCCGTCAGGAGCGCTGTCCTGTATTTCAGGCGCATAGAGCCCGCCACGCGTGTAGTTTCCGCGCTTGCTCAGGTCTTCCTGCGCGGGGGCGTAAGGAGATTTGCGCTTGCCGTCACGGCTTGCGTGGGTCGGGGCCGGCGCATCGATGCGCTCGTGTGCCTGCGCCGTGGCGGGCTTCGTCGGTGCACCAGCGCAGGCCGCGAGCAGCAAGCTGTTGCAGGCCAATGCAACCCCGACGAACGTCGCCCTCATGTGCCGCCACTGCCCGCCCGGATCGCCTGCGCCAGCTGGTGCACGGCCATCGCGTACATGGGGGAATGGTTGTAACGGGTGATGACGTAGAAGTTGCGGTAACCCAGCCAGTATTCCTTGCCTGCCTCCCCTTCGAACGTCACCAGCGTTGCGCCTTCGCCGGCATTGGCAAGCGGCTCGCCGGATTGCGGGCGATAGCCGCGTTGCGCGAGCGCCGACATGGGATAGACCGGATCGATCGCGTCGGGGATGAACTCCGCCGCAGTCGTATCGCGCGTCGCACGCGCAACGACTGGGCCGCCGCGCTGCCATCCGTGCACCACGAAATAATTCGCGATCGAGGCGAAGACATCGTCCTTGTCACTGATCAGGTCACGCCGGCCATCGCCGTCGCCGTCCTTGCCCCACAGCCGATAGCTCGATGGCATGAACTGTCCGAGGCCCATCGCCCCGGCGTAACTGCCTTTCAGCGTGGCGACATCGATGCGTTCGTCCTTGCCCAGCGCGAACAGTTGTGCGAGCTCACCGGCAAAAAACGGCGCCCGTTTTGGATACCCGAATGCGAGCGTGTACAGCGCATCCAGCACCCGGTAGTTGCCGGTGTTCTTGCCGTAATTGGTTTCCACCCCGATGATCGCGACGATGTATTCGGCCGGCACGCCGCTGGCTGCGGCGACGCGGTCCAGCGCGAGGCGGTTCTGCGCATAGAACGCAACGCCACCGGCGATGCGCGCATCGTTGAGGAAAATCGGCCGGTAATCCCGCCAGGTGCGCACGGCTTCAGCCGGACGCGAAATGATGTCCACCGTACGTTGCATGAACTGCGCCTGCGCCAGTCCGTCGCGGATCGCCTGCGGCGCCACGCCATAGGTACGCGCGGTGTAATCGACGAACGCATCGACACGCTGCGCTTGTGGAATCATTGGATCGGTCACCGATGCCGGCGCAACGGGCCGTTCCGGCGGTTGCGGCACAGGTGCCAGCAAGGCATCGGCTGGTGCCATTGGCGCGGGAAGCGGCGTTCCGACCGAGGGCGGAGGAGACGGTGCCTGCGTGGCACAGCCGCCAAGCGCGAGGACAAACGAGAGGGTCAATACGCGTCGATTCATTGTCGCGAGGG
Source organism: Lysobacterales bacterium (assembly GCA_038236935.1). Classification (GTDB taxonomy): domain Bacteria; phylum Pseudomonadota; class Gammaproteobacteria; order Xanthomonadales; family Xanthomonadaceae; genus Cognatiluteimonas. The sequence continues at coordinate 21,637 of JBBRZH010000034.1, read as the reverse complement.
TATCAGCGCCGTGGGGAGCACGCCAATCGTTGCATTCCTGCGCGCGCCCGCGTGCGTCAATACCCGTGCACCGGCTTGCGCACCCGAACGGCCATTACCACGCCCAGCCCGGCAAGTAACGATACGGCCGATGTCCCGCCGTAACTCAGCAGCGGCATCGGTACACCAACCACCGGCAAGAGTCCGGCGATCATGCCGCCGTTGACGATGACGTACACGAACAACGACAAGGCCAGGCTGCCCGCCAGCAACCGCGAATATCCATCCCGCGCCTGGCTGGCGATCCACAAACACCTGCCGATCACGAACAGGTACAACGCCAGCACCGTGGCAACGCCAAACCAGCCGAACTCCTCGCTCAGCACCGCGAAGACGAAATCGGTGGTGTGCTCTGGAAGGTAGTCCAGGTGCGATTGCGAGCCATGGCCCCAGCCTACGCCGGTCCAGCCGCCAGAACCGATGGCGATCTTGGACTGGATGATGTTCCAGCCGGTCCCCAGCGGGTCGGATTCGGGATTGAGGAAGGTCAGGATTCGATCCTTCTGGTACGGCCGCAATAGCCAGAACCACGCCACCGGCGCAACCCCTGCTACGCCAGCGGCCGCCGCGATGAACCACCACCAGGACAAGCCCGCCAGGAACAGCACGAACGCGCCGCTGATGCCGACGAGCATCGCGGTGCCAAAATCCGGCTGCATCAGGATCAGCAAGGTCGGCAGCGCGATGATCGCGGCGGTGACCAGCACCACGCGCAATCGCGGCGGCAGGATTTCGCGATTCAGATACCAGGCCGCCATCATGGGCAGGCTCAACTTCATCAGTTCGGCCGGTTGGAAATAGAACACGCCGAGGTTGATCCACAAGTTGCCGTGCTTGCCGTGGCCGATCACCAGCACTGCGAGTAGAGGAATCACCGAGACCATGTACACCAGCGGCGTCCAATGCCGTAGTTGCGTCGTCGGCAACCTCGATAGCGCCCACATCGCGACAATCCCGAGCACGAAGTGCGAGCCTTGTCCCATCACCAGCTGCATCGATTCGTTGCCCGCGCTGTACAACACGACCAGGCCAATCCCCATCAAGGCGAAAAGCGCGATGCACAAAGGCCAGTCGAGCGAACGCAACAACCGCGCCAGGATATCGAGCAGCCAGCGTGCGATCGCAGTCATGGCGAAGCCCCAGTCATGGCGTGACGCGACGCGCGGCTTTGGATTGGGCACTGAGCTCTGAAACTGCAAGCGGCGCGGCGCTCTCGCGGGTGGGCGCTGTTTCCGAAACAGGTGCGGGACTTCCAGGCTGCAACTTCACTGGCCCGGTCCCGGGATCCCGCATCCCGACAATCACTTCCGGATTGCGTTCCGGTTCGGGCATCGTCCCCAACAACCACGCATCCATGATCTTGCGCGCAATTGGCCCTGCGGTGCTGGCGCCAAAGCCGCCATGCTCGACCATCACCGCCACGGCGATCGTCGGATGATCCGCTGGCGCGTAAGCGATGAACCACGCCTGGTGTCGCAACGCGAGCGGCAACGCGTGCGGGTTGACGCTGATGTTGCCCTTGCGGCTGGTGTTTTGCGCGGTGCCGGTCTTGCCGGCGATTGGATATTGCGCACCCTGGCCGACCGCCGCGGCGGTGCCGCCGGGCTGCATCGTGCCAAGCATGCCTTCGTGCACCGCGCGCAGATGGTCGGGGTTGTCGCTGATGCGCACGGGCGCCGGTTGCTGCAGCGTGCGCCATGGCGTGTTGTAGCCATCGCGCCGTTGCTGCACCAGGTGCAGGCGATGGCGCATGCCGTCGTCGGCCAGCGCCGCGGTCGCGCGAACCAGCTGCAGCAGGGTGACTTTCCAGTAGCCCTGGCCGATGCCGGCGATGACGGTTTCGCCGACATACCACGGCTCTTTGCTGTGTTTTGCCTTCCACGCCGGCGACGGCAGGATGCCTGCAGTTTCACCGGGCAGGTCGATGCCGGTGGTTTCCCCGAACCCATATTTCCGCAACCAGGTATCGAAGCGATCGATGCCCATGTCATAGGCGAGCTTGTAGTAGTAGAAGTTCACGGACTGCGAGATCGACTTGCGCAGGTCCGTCCAGCCTTCCCCACCGTGCGCGTCTCGGTAGCCGCGACGCTGCCCGGGAATATGGAATTCCCCCGTTGAGAACACCTTGTCCTGCGGACGTCGTAGCCCGCTGTCCAGGCCCGCCAGTCCGAGGAATGGCTTGATCGTGGACCCCGGCGGGCCGCCGCCCAGCAGGTTGCGGTTGAACAACGGGCGCGACAGGTCGTCGGTCAATATTTTGTAATCGGCGTGGGAAATGCCGTTGACGAACAGGTTCGGATCGAAACTCGGCAGGCTCACCATCGCCAGGATTTCGCCGGTGCGGGGATCCACCGCGACGGCCGAGCCGTCGAAGTCACCGAAGGCCGCCACCGCCGCGCGCTGCAGGTCCAGGTCCAGCGACAACCGCAAGTCAGCGCCTGGCAGTGCCGGGATACGACCCACCGTGCGCAGGGCGCGGCCCGAAACATTGGTTTCGACCTGTTCGTACCCGATGCGTCCGCGCAGGGCCTCTTCGTAATAGCGCTCGATGCCACTCTTGCCGGTGTGGGTGAAGGCGCTGCTGGTTTCGCCCAGCTTGGACAGGTCGGCTTGGTCGATGCGGCCGACATACCCGATCACGTGTGCGAACAGGTCGCCATATGGGTACCGGCGGTTGAGATACGGCACCACGTCGACGCCTGGATACCGCCAGCGATCGACTGCGAAACGCGCGACTTCCTCCTCGCTGATGCGCAACTTCAACGTGACCGGGCGGAATCCACGCGTTGCCTTGCGATCGGCGTTGAACTGCTCGATGTCCTCGGGGCTGAGCGCGATGATGTTGGACAATCCCGCGATCAGTGGGCCGATGTCGCCGGCCTGTTCGGGGACAACGTCCAACCGGAATGCGGGGACATTGTCAGCCAGGATGCGCCCCTTGCGATCCAGGATCAGCCCGCGTCCGGGGATCACCGGACGCGGCTTGATCCGGTTGGCCCGTGAGCGCGTGGCGTAGTCGGCGTGATCGATCACCTGCAGCCTGAAATACCACCCACCCAGCCCGCCGAGCACCAGCAGCACGAGCGCAAACCCGATCAGCGCGCGCACGCGGAACTGCGCCGCCTCCGCTCCGGGCTGTTTCAGTGGTCGACGTTGCAGCGCCATCGCATCAAGCCCTGCGGCCCAGGCGCACGCTATCCAGCAGCAGGAAGATCGGAGCCCACAGCGCCATCCCGACCAGTGGCGCCCACCAGAAACTCCAGGGCAACTGCGGCTCGCCCAGCGTGACATGCACCGCGGCGCTGACGACGCGATCATTGAGCAGCAGTCCACCGATGGCCAGCGACTGTTGCGACAGCGGGAAAAACCGCAGCTGCGAGCGGAAGCGTTGCAGGATGAAGGCCATCACCGTCAGCCGCAGCGCCTGCTCGCCGAGCAGCCCACCAAACGCCAGATCGGCAAGCAGCCCCATCAGGAAAGCGAAGCCGAGGCCCGCGCGGTCGGGATCCTCGATCACCCAGTAGGCCACCACCAGCGCCAGCCAGTAAGGCCGCACCGGTTGCAGCAGGGCGGGAAGGGGCAACAGACCCAGGAGTAGCGCGATGAAGACGCTGATCGGCAGGAGCCACTGGCTGCGACGGATCATGGGCGTTTCGGCTCCCTGCGTTGCAAGGACAGGGGGCGGTGAGCTGCGGTTTCGGGTGGTTGCGCGGCGGCTTGGGGAAGCCCCGAAGGCTGTCGCCGGGGACCAGGAGAGGCGGGAGGACCTTGCGTGGGCGACGAGGAACTGGGCGATGCCGGGTTGATGGGGGCAGGCGCCGGCAACGGTCCGGACTGCAGCAACAGGACATCCCGGCCACGATCCAGCTGCGCTGCAGGCTTCAAGTCACCCGCCAGGAACGAACGTGTGTCGTCCAGATGCAGCGCCATGATGGTGCCCACTGGAAATCCCGAAGGAAACCGCCCTCCCAACCCCGAGGTCACTACGCTGTCGCCAGCGCGCAGGTCGCTGGACAAGGGAATGTTTTCCAGCTCCAGTCGGTCACTACGGCCCTGGCCATACGCCACCAGGCGCATGCCGGTGCGGGCAACAACGACAGGCACGGCGTGGTCGGGATCGGTGATCAGCAACACGGTCGCAGTGTTTGCCTGCACCTGGATGATCTGTCCAAGCAGGCCGCCGGCATCGATCACGCTTTGCCCAGCCTGCACGCCGTCGCGACTGCCGGCATCCAGGATCAGGCGCTGCCGGGTGGGGTCCAGGTCGATGTTGAGGATCGACGCGAGCTGGACGTTCAAACCGCCGCGTTGGGCGGCGCCAAGCAGGCCACGCAGGCGTGCGTTTTCCGCCGCCGAAGCCTGCAACCGGGCCAGCCGCGCACCGCTGATCAACAACGCATTGCGCAGGACACGGTTCTCGTCGGACAACTGCGTGCGCGTCGAGGCATCGTCGTGCATGGTCTCGCTGACGCGGCCGGGCAATCCTGCGAGCCACCACAATGGCTGCACCGCGGCTTCGCCGCGGGCGCGGATCTGTGCCAGCCAACCGCCCCGATGATCCATCACGATCATCGCGATCGCGAGCGCCAGATAGGCCAGCAACCTCAATGTCCCGGCGATGTCTCCAGGGCGTGGTGCAGGAGTGCTGTAGGAGGACATCTCAGCAGATCACGGGCGCAGGAGCCCACGTGTTGGTCCCCTCTGCTTCAAGGGGAAGGTATCGATGGCGATGGGTGTATGCACAAAGCCACCAGTCAATCAAACCCATCCCCTTCCCGGCCTTCCCCTGAGCGGGGAAGGAAACCATCAGCGCGTGTTACTCCGGCGCGAAAAACTCGTTGCCGTGCATGTCCAGCAACTCCAGCGCACGTCCACCGCCGCGCGCGACGCACGTCAACGGGTCATCCGCGACCTGCACATGCAAGCCGGTCTGCTCGCTGATCAGCCGGTCCAGGTCGCGCAGCATGGCACCGCCACCCGTCAGCACGATGCCGCGCTCGGCGACGTCGGCGCACAGTTCTGGCGGAGTCTGTTCCAACGCCTGGCGGATCGCGCTGACGATCCCGGCCAGCGGCTCGCGTAGCGCGTCCAGGACTTCGTTGGAATTGATCTTGATCATCTTGGGCACGCCCTCGGCCAGATGACGGCCGGAGACTTCCGTCTCGCGCACGTGTTCCTGCGCAAAGGCGCAACCGATTTCGATCTTGACGCGCTCGGCGGTCGATTCGCCAATCAGCATCCCGTGGCTGCGGCGCACGTAGGCGATGATGGCCTCGTCGAAGCGGTCGCCGCCGATGCGCACCGACTGCGAATAAACGATGCCATTGAGCGCAATGACCGCGACCTCGGTGGTGCCCCCACCGATATCGACCACCATCGAGCCGCGCGCCTCGGTCACCGGCATGCCGGCGCCGATCGCCGCGGCCATGGGCTCCTCGATCAGCGAGACCTGGCGGGCGCCGGCTTCCAGCGCGGATTCCTTGATCGCACGTTGCTCGACCTGGGTGGAGCCGCACGGTACGCACACGATCACGCGCGGACTGGGCCGCAGGAAACGCGACTTGTGCACCTTGCGGATGAAATGCTTGAGCATTTCCTCGGTGTAGGTGAAGTCGGCGATGACGCCGTCCTTCATCGGCCGGATCGTGGTGATGTTGCCTGGCGTGCGGCCAAGCATCTGCTTGGCCTCGCTGCCGACCGCGGCAACCGAGCGGGGCCCGGTACCGACGCGGTCCTGGCGCACCGCGACTACCGACGGCTCGTTCAGCACGATGCCCTGGCCGCGCACGTAGATCAGGGTGTTGGCCGTGCCCAGGTCGATGGCGAGGTCATTGGAGAACATGCCGCGGAACTTCTTGAACATCAGGGGTCCGTCAGGGATGGGACATTGGCCGGGGGAAGCCGGGCGCGTTCGAAAGCCGGAAGGCTCGCGCGGGGGATTGGCTAGCCTAGCAACCAGCCAGTGCAGCGGCAACACAAATGGGCTCCAATCCAGCGTAATTCCACCAGCGTCGCAAAACGCGGAACTTGGACGACGTCAACTCACCGGCTAACCTACGCTCCGATTCCGTTGTTATTGGAACGCTTCGACGAGCACGCTGCGTCCAGCGCGCGCCGCCGAGTCCGCTTCAAACATCCTTCCTGTCTTCGCCAAGCCGCCGGCGCTCGAGGTTTTGCCATGTCTGCACTGATCTGCGGTTCCCTCGCCTACGACACCATCATGGTGTTCCAGGACCAGTTCAAGAACCACATCCTTCCGGACAAGGTCCACATCCTCAACGTGTCGTTCCTGGCACCTCGGATGCGCCGCGAGTTCGGCGGCTGCGCGGGCAACATCGCCTACAACCTGAAATTGCTGGGTGACGACCCGATCCCGATGGCGACCGTCGGCCAGGACTTCGGCCCGTATCGCAAGTGGTTCGACGAGCATGGCATCCGCCAGGACCACATCAAGGAATTGCCGGAGCTGTTCACCGCGCAGGCGTTCATCACCACCGACCTGGACGACAACCAGATCACCGCCTTCCATCCCGGCGCGATGATGCGCAGCCACGAGAACCATGTGCGCGACGTCACCGAGGCCACCTTCGGGATCGTGGCACCGGACGGCCGCGACGCGATGCTGCAGCACGCACGGGAATTCGCCGAGCGCGGCGTGCCTTTCATCTTCGATCCGGGCCAGGCGCTGCCGCTGTTCAACGGCGACGAATTCCGACATTTCATCGAACAGGCCGAGTACGTCGTCGTCAACGACTACGAGTCCAGCCTGCTGCAGGAGCGCACCGGCTGGGACGAGCCCACCATCGCCGGAAAGGTCGCCGCCTACATCGTGACGCAAGGCCCGCAAGGCTCGCGCATCCACACCCGCGGCACGCTCCACGACATCCCGCCCGCGCACGAACGCCGCCTCACCGATCCCACGGGCTGCGGCGACGCCTATCGCGCCGGCCTCATCTTCGGGTTGATGCGTAAGTACGATCTGCCGACCTGTGGGCGCATGGCGTCGCTGATGGGCGCGCTGAAGATCGAGCATCCCGGCACCCAGAACCAGCGCTTCACCTATGCCGAATTCGCCGAACAGTTCCTGCAGCAGTTCGGCCATTCGCTCTGAGGAAGTGACAGCACACCCGCGATTCAGTCGGAATCGAAGGGGTGACGACTCCCGTGATCAGTTCTTTGGAGGAACAGCCGGTGCAGGCGCAGTGGTGACCGCCCCCCCAGCCTCGGCCTGCTTGAGCGTGCGATAGCGTGTCAGTGCATCAGCCAGTTCACTGTCCAGTGCGGCACGGTCACGTTGCTGTACGGCCAGGATGCGTTTCTGCTTGATCATGTCCGCATGCTGGGCTTGCAGTTTCGCCACCAGAACCTGCGGGACCGGTTTGCCGGACAATTCCAGGTCGCTCGCCTCGTTGAGCAGACTCACCATGCTCAGCCTCAGGTTGATCTTGCCCATGGTCGAGGCTTTCATGCCGGTATCCAGCAGGGCGGTGCGTTCGCCATAGGCGCGGCGCAGGTCGGCCTCGGTGTTGTACGACTCGACCATCGCCAGATCACGACGCTCCGCAGCCGTACGGGCGTCGGCGGCCATCTGCTCCTGGCTGGCGGCGACGGCTGCTGCGGCCCGCTCTTCGGGTGTTGGCGGGCGGGCGATTTCGCCGGTATGCATGCCATTGTCTGCATTGATGACCGTGCGGGCATGCGCGGCGGCCTCCGGTGGCAGGGCGTCACCGCAGGTCTTGTGGCCGTTGTCGTTCCAGCAATAAAGTTTTTTGTGATCCTCGGCGGTTGCGGCCGTGGCCAACGCCAGCAACGCAGCGGTGATGACGAATCGATATGTGGTCATGGTTGCAGCCCCCTGCAATGTTCCAATCTTTCTGCAAATGAACCTGGCGCTGGATTCCTGACCAAACCACGGCGGATCAAGTCCAGCTCGTGGCGAGCTCATGACGCGGTGCAACCGTAGCGGTCACGATATCCAAGCAGCCGAGCATGCTGGGCGACAAGTTCCGCGCTTTCGCCCGCAAACGCAAGCAGATCGGTCAGGGTGGCGATGGCGACCACCGGGATGCCATGTTCGCCCGCCACCTGCTGCGCGGCCGAAAGCCGGGCAGGTGCGTTGATATCGACCACCTCCTGCCGGTCCAGCGCGATCACGATCCCCGCCGGCATCCCACCGGCGTCACGAATCAGCGCCAACGCCTCGCGGATCGCGGTGCCGGCGGTGATGACGTCATCGACGATCAAAGTGCGCTGGCCAGCCAACGATGCCCCGATCAGCTGTCCGCCTTCACCATGGGTCTTGGCTTCCTTGCGGTTGAACGCCAGCGGCAGATCGCGTCCACGGCGGGCGTAGCTGCAGGCCAGCGCCGTCGCCAACGGAATGCCTTTGTAGGCCGGCCCGAACAGCACATCGAATGGCACATCCGCCGCATCGATCGCGTCGGCGTAACAGTCGCCCAGGACCGACAGGGACGCGCCGGAATCAAAGCATCCAGCATTGAAGAAATACGGACTGCTGCGCCCAGACTTGAGCGTGAACTCACCAAAACGCAGCGCTTGCGCCTGCATGGCCAGATCGAGGAAACGACGGCGGAAGGCATCCATTGGCGTCATTGTCCCACGCACGACTCCCGCCCCGGGAGACCTGGAGTTGCTGTGTCGGTGTGGTCCAGGCTGCGCAGCATCAGATGCTGGGGACCGGCGCGCCCACCGCCCAGCAACTCGCCAGTGTCGATGAAGCCGGCGTTGCGATAGGCCGCGATGCCCTCGGTATTGACGCAGTGCACGGCCAGCACGAGTAACCGACGTTGCGGATGGCGTCGGCGCACATCCGCGCACATCGCCATCGCGGCACGGCTACCATGACCGCGGCCTTGTTCGCGGGCGTCGATCAGGAACGCCCGCACGCCGACGCTGGGCACGTCGAAAGCGCGCCCGCAGATGGCGTTGGGGGAAAAGTCGAGCCTGTAAAACCCGATGACGCGGTCGCCGGCAAACACCGCCATCGCTTCGCTGAGCGGGTCGAGCTGCGCATTGTCCAGGTTGAACGCCGGATCGCCGACATACAGCGACTGACCTCCACAGAGTTGCAGTCGCCGAACCGCTTCGACGCTGGAAGCATCAACGGGAGCGACACGGACGTCGTGGGGAGCGTGCACAAGCGAATCATAGCCGCGTCCGAATCCGCTACCCTTGGGTCACGTCCGGATCCTGCTTTCGCAACCACCATGCGCATCATCAGTTTCAACGCCAACGGCTTGCGATCGGCAGCGAGCAAGGGGTTTTTCGACTGGTTCGCCGGCCAGGACGCGGACATCCTGTGCGTGCAGGAAACCAAGGCGCAAGAGCACCAGTTGACCGGCGAAGTATTCCTGCCAGCCGGCTACAAGGCATTTTTTCGCGATGCCTCGACGAAGAAGGGATACAGCGGCGTCGCCATCTACGCGCGGCGCGAACCCGATGAACTCCGCACCGCGATCGGCTGGGCGCCATTCGACGAGGAAGGCCGCTACCTGGAAGCGCGCTTCGGCAACCTCAGCGTGGTGTCGATGTACGTGCCGTCCGGATCGTCGGGCGAATTGCGGCAGGGATTCAAGTTCGACGTGATGGCGTGGATCAAACCAATCCTCGATGCGTGGCTGGCGAGTGGCCGCGACTACGTGTTGTGCGGCGACTGGAACATCGTGCGCAGCGCGCTGGACATCCGCAACTGGAAATCCAACCAGAAAAACTCCGGCTGCCTGCCGGCCGAACGCGACTGGCTCAACGAGTTGTGCATGCAGGAGGCGGGCTGGGTGGACGCATATCGCGCACTGCATCCAGAGGGCCAGGATTACACCTGGTGGAGCAACCGTGGCGCGGCACGCGCCAACAACGTCGGCTGGCGGATCGACTACCAGCTGGTGACGCCGTCGCTGCGCGAAAAATTGATTGGCTACCAGATCACGCCAACGCCACGGTTTTCGGACCATGCCCCGTTTCTTGTCGAGTATTCCGAGTGAACGAGAACGTCGATGCAAAGCCCGCCAAGCCGCCAGCCTGGAAGGCATTTACCCAGCCCGCGGCATGGACGATGTTTTTCTTCGGGTTCTCCTCGGGCCTGCCGTTCCTGCTGGTCGCCGGCACGCTCGCGTACTGGTTGAAAGACAACGGCATCGAACTGAAAAACATCACCCTGATCGCCAGCGCCGGCATGACCTACGCGTTGAAATTCCTGTGGGCGCCCTTGCTGGATCACACGCGCCTACCGCTGCTGTCGCGGTTGGGGCAGCGGCGCAGCTGGTTGCTGCTGGCCCAGGCGGGTGTCGTCATCGGCCTGCTGGCGATGGCGATGGTGACCCCGACGCAACTGGGTTTGTTTGTCGGCTGCACGCTGCTGGTCGCATTCGCCGGCGCGACCCAGGACATCGCGGTGGATGCCTATCGCATCGAGATCGCGCCACCCACGGCGCAAGGTGCGCTGGTGGCGACGTACTCACTCGGATATCGCGTGGCCCTGATCGTGACCGGCATGGCCGCGCTCATCCTGGCCGATCACCTGGCATGGCCGCAGGTGTATCAGCTGATGGCAGTGCTGATGTTGATCCCGCTGGCGACGACCTTGCTGGTGCGCGAACCCGACGTGCTGCGCACCCGGCCTGCCAGCTGGACGCAGTGGCTGAGCGAAAGCGTGGCCGAGCCGTTCGTGGATTTCTTCCGCCGCTACGGCTGGCAGACGGCGGCGCTGACGTTGTTGTTCATCCTGCTGTTCAAGATCCCCGAACAGGCGCTGGTCGGCGGGATCATGAGTCCGTTCTACATCGACATGGGCTACACCAAAACCATCATCGGCGCGATCACCAAAGGCTATGGCGTCGGCATGGGGATCCTGGGCGTTTTCCTTGCCGGCATTGCCATCGCGCGCTGGGGCGTGCGCAAGCCGTTGCTGGCTTCGATCGTGCTGTGCGCCAGCTGCAATCTGCTCTATATCTGGCTGACCAGCCATCACGGCGAGATTGGCGCGTTGACGCTGGTCATTTCCGCGGAAAACCTCAGTCTCGGCTTTCTGGGCACCGCAGCCGTGGCGTTCTTGTCCTCGCTGGTCAATCGTCAACACACCGCGACGCAATACGCGCTGCTCAGCTCGATGGTCAACCTGCCCGGCAAGGTGCTGGGCGTATTCGCGGGGGGAATCGTCGAGGCCACGGGATACAACACGTATTTCCTGATCGCCACGGTGGCCGTGCTGCCAGCAACAGGATTGTTCATCTATCTGTGGCCGCGGTTTGCCACGGCCGATGCAGCGGCCATCCGATAGCCACGTCATCCGCCCACAATCCGGCACGATGGATGCTAGATTCGGGCAACGTGACACGGATATAGGCGGCAAGATGACCGACATCGTGATTCGCGACATCGACAGTGGCCTGGCCGACCGCATCCGTCGACTGGCGGATGCGCAGGGATGGGAGACCGGGGAGACGCTGCGGCGCGCGCTCGACCTGGGGCTGCAAGCCTGCGAACACAGTGCCGCGATCCGACTGGCGGAACACGAAACCGATGTGCTGAAATCGGCCATCGCCGCGCTGGAACAGACGCCGAACGATCCCGGCTTTGCGATGATCGGACGGGCCGAGCCAACACGTCATCGGGAAGATGGGCCGGATCAGTCGATCGCGGCAAGCTTCAGCCTGGAATAGCCTCAGGCGTGATGGATCGCGCCGAGCACGCGCGGTCCGCGCGCTCCGGTCACCGCTGGCAGGTTGCCCGCGCGTCCCGCGATGGTTTCGCGCGCCAGCCAGGCAAATCCCATTGCCTCGACAAAATCCGGATCCACGCCATGCGCGGCGGTCGACTCGACCACCACACCCGGCAAGCGTGCTGCGATGCGTTGCAACAACACCGGGTTGTGCACGCCACCACCACAAACCAGCAGCCGCTTGGTGTCCGGTTGGGTTGCACGCAATGCATCGGCCACGCTGATGGCGGTCACTTCCAGCAAGGTGGCCTGGAGGTCCTCCGGCGCCAGGGGCATGTCGCCTGATCGTTCCTCCAACCACGCCAGGTGAAAGTGTTCGCGGCCAGTGCTCTTGGGCGGCGGCAATGCAAACCAGGGGTCGCGCAGGAGCGAGCCCAGCAGGTCGGGATCCACACGACCGCTCGCCGCCCATGCACCGCCTGCATCGAATGCCTCGCCGGTATGACGCTCGCACCATGCATCCATCACTGCATTGGCCGGGCCGGTGTCGAATCCGCGCACGGCGCCCTGCGTGGGCAACATGGTCAGGTTCGCGATCCCGCCGAGGTTGAGCACCGCGCGTGACTCGTCCTGCGCATGCAGCAATGCCGCATGCAACGCAGACAGCAGCGGAGCGCCGTGGCCCCCTGCTGCGACATCGCGGCGGCGGAAATCGCATACCGTGGTGATGCCGGTGCGCTCGGCGATGACATTGCCATCCCCGAGTTGCCAGGTGAACGGCGTGCGTTGGCCGAACGCCATTGCGTCGGGACGATGGCGGATGGTCTGCCCATGCGAACCGAGCGCATGCACGGATTTGGCTGACACGCCGGCGGCGTCGAGAAGCACCAGCGCGGCATCGGCAAACGCCTGCGCGACCAGCACGTCGAGACTGCCTAGCTCATCCAGTGACTCGCAGTCACCGCCCTGCCCCAGTGCGACCAGGCGTGCGCGGATACCCGTATCCCAGCGATGCGTGTGCCCACGCAGCAGTTCACAGCGCGCATGCGGCGTGCCATCGGCAAAGCGCACCAGCGCGACGTCGATGCCGTCCGCGCTGGTACCCGAAATCAGGCCAAGAAACAGGGTTTGGGCGGCGTCATGCATGCGCCAGTGTCGCAAACTTCGCCGGATTATTTTCGCCGGTCCGCCGCAAGTTTTCGGGTCACGGTGTTGCGGCCCAGGCCAAGCCGCGCGGCAGCGTCGCTGCGATGCCCTCTGGTATGTGCCAGCGCGGCGTCCAGCACGACCCGGTCCAGGCGCGTGCGGGCCTGGCCATGCAGATCGCTTTCGCCGGCGGCCAATTTCGCCTGGATCCACGCGCCCAACGACCGCTCCCAATCAGCGCCATCTGGAAGTGGGGAGGTCACGGCAGGCGCGATGAGGGCGTGATTTAAATCGTCGCGCGTGATCGTTTCGCCAGGGGCCAGCACCGACAATCGCCAGCACAGGTTTTCCAGCTCACGCACGTTGCCCGGCCAGTCGTAGGTGCGCAAACGCTCCAGTGCGGGAATCGCGAAACGCTTCGCCGGCGTGCCGAGTTTCGCCGCGGCCGATGCGAAGAAACTCGCCGCCAGGGGCGGCACGTCGTCGCGTCGCGCGCGCAACGGTGGCAGCTGCAGGCGGACGACATCCAGCCGATGCAGCAGGTCGGCACGGAACCGTCCATCGGCAACGAGCGCTTCCAGTGGTTGATGCGTCGCGGCAATCACGCGCACGTCAACGCGGATCAGTTCGCGCCCACCGACGCGGAAGAATTCGCCTTCGGCAAGCACGCGCAGCAAGCGGGTCTGCAAGGATGCCGGCATGTCGCCGATTTCGTCGAGGAACAGCGTTCCCCCATCGGCCTGCTCGAAGCGGCCCACATGTCGCTTGGTCGCGCCGGTAAACGCACCGGCTTCATGGCCGAACAGTTCGCTTTCCAGCAGCTCCGATGGGATCGCCGCGGTATTGAGTGCCACGAACGGTTTGCGCGCGCGCGGCGATTCGCGATGCAGCGCGCGCGCCACCAGTTCCTTGCCGGTGCCGGTTTCCCCGGTGACCAGCACCGACAGCGGCGCCTGTGCGAGCTTGCCGATCGTGCGGAACAACGCACGCATGGCAGGCGTGGTGCCGATCAGTTGCGCATCGAGCGATGCGCCCGATGGGACGACTGGCTCGTCGAGAGCAGACGCTGCTTCCGACACAGGCTCGCCGGGCAGCGCGCGCCGGGCCAGCGCAACGGCGTCGTCGAGGTCGAACGGTTTGGACAGGAACTCATACGCGCCGCCGCGGAATGCACCGGCAGTACTGGCGATATCGGTATAGGCCGACATCACGATCACCGGCAATTCCGGATGTGCGGACTTGAGCTTGTCCAGCAGCACCAGCCCGCCGTCGCCAGGCATGCGCACGTCAGTGAAGATCAGGTCGGGTACATGCGTCTGCAACGCCGTCAGTGCCGCCTGCGCGCAGTCGAATCCGTCGACCGCATAACCGGCTTCGCGCAGCGCCGTGGACAACACGAAACGGACGCTGCGGTCGTCGTCGACGACCCAGACATGACGGCTGCTCATGCGAAGGCCCGCGTGGAAATCGCGCGATCGCGTGCCGGCACGACCAGACTCATGGGCGTTGCTCATTCAGCGTCATCGGCAACAACAACGTGAACACCGTGTGCCCCGGTCGCGAGCGGTATGCCAGCGAACCGTGATGCTCGCGCGCCACCTGTTGCGCCAATGCCAGGCCCAGCCCGCTACCTTCGGCGCGGCCGCTGACCAGGGGCAGGAACACGCGCTCGCTCAAGGCCTCGGGCACCCCGCGGCCGTCGTCGGCAATCTCCAGCCGCAGCACCAATGCATGTGTTTCATCGCCGATCCGAAGGCCGTGCTCGGCGCGCGTGCGCAGGGTGATGGTGGCGGCACCGGCTTCGATGGCATTGCGCACCAGGTTCCATAGCGCCTGTGTCAGACGATCAGCGTCGCCGGTGATGTCCGGCAGGCTGGGGTCGTAATCGCGCACCAGGCGCACGGCCCAACCTGCGTCGCTTTCGGCCAGGCGCAGCACCCGCTCGAGCACGACATGGATATTGGCCGGCTCGAAGGCCCGTGCTGGCGTGGGCGACAACAAGCGATCAAGCAGGCCGGTCAGCCGGCCGACTTCCCCGTCAATCAACGCCGTCAGTTCGCGGCCTTCCTCGTCATCGATCCGTCGCGCCAGCAATTGCGCCGCGCCTTTCAGGCCCGCCAGCGGATTGCGCAGCTCATGCGCCAAGCCCTTGAGCGTCGCCGACAGCGCCGACGGCAAGGCCAGCGCCGGATCCTCACCCGGAAACTCCTCCACCGGATGCGCCTCCAGCAGCCAACCACCCTCAGCGCGTCGGGATAGAAGGATGTCGGCGAAGCGGGGCGACCCGCTCCCCGGGAAGGCAAAGGCCAGCCTGCGCAGCCGTGCCGACTCCCCTTGCGGATCGGTCGCGACCAGCCGTGCCAGCGCGTCCCCTTCGTATTCGAGTGCTGCCAATGGCAGGCCGGGCAATCGCTTGCCGCTGATTCCCAGCCAGCGGGCGAAGGCGGCGTTACCCGCCTGAAGCTCGCCATCCGGCGTCGCCCAGGCAACTGGCGTGGTCAAGGCATCCAGGGCAGGCACGGAAGTCATTGCACCATTATGGGGCAGACGGTCCCGCACGGACGAAGGCCCGCGCATGGCGGGCCTTCGTGCCAGGCAGCTTGTGCCGGTCAGATCGCGTAATACATCTGGTATTCCAGCGGGTGCGTGGCGCCGCGGAACGCGGTGACTTCCTTCATCTTCAAGCTGATGTACGCATCGATGAAGTCGTCGGTGAACACGCCGCCGGCCTTGAGGAATTCCCGATCCTTGTCGAGGGCGTCCAGCGCCTGGTCGAGGCTGTGGCAGACGGTCGGGATGTTCTTCGCTTCTTCCGGCGGCAGGTCATAGAGGTCCTTGTCGCTGGGTTCGCCGGGATCGATCTGGTTCTTGATGCCGTCCAACCCAGCCATCATCAGCGCGGCGAAGATCAAATACCCGGAGTTCATCGGATCGGGGAACCGGATTTCAATCCGACGTGCCTTCGGGTTGGCGACGTACGGGATGCGGCACGACGCCGAACGGTTGCTGGCCGAGTACGCCAGCATCACCGGTGCCTCGAAGCCCGGCACCAGGCGCTTGTAGGAATTGGTCGTCGAATTGGCGAACGCGTTGATCGCGCGCGCGTGCTTGAAGATGCCGCCGATGTACCACAGCGCCATCTGCGACAGGCCGCCGTAGCCGTCGCCGGTGAACAGGTTGGTGCCGCCCTTGGCGAGCGACTGGTGCACGTGCATGCCGCTGCCGTTGTCGCCGACGATGGGCTTGGGCATGAAGGTCGCGGTCTTGCCGTTGCGGTGCGCGACGTTCTTGATGATGTACTTCATCGTCAGCAGGTCGTCGGCTTTCTTCACCAGCGTGCTGAACTTGGTGCCGATCTCGCACTGGCCGGCGTTGGCGACTTCGTGGTGGTGCACTTCGACTTCGATCCCGACGGCTTCCAGCGTCTTGCACATTTCCGCGCGCAGGTCGTGCAGCGAATCCAGCGGCGCCACCGGGAAGTAGCCGCCCTTGATTCCAGGACGGTAGCCGCTGTTGCCGCCGGCGTATTCCTTCGCGGAATTCCAAGCGGCTTCTTCGGAATCGATATGGAAGAAGGTATGGCCCATCTCGTTGGCGTACCGCACCGAATCGAAGATGAAGAATTCCGGCTCCGGGCCAAAGAACGCCTGCTCGGCGACGCCGCTGGATTTCAGGTACGCCTCGGCGCGTCGTGCGATGCCGCGCGGGTCCCGCGAATACGCCTGCATCGTCGCCGGATCGAGGATGTCGCAGGTCAGCACCAACGTCGGATCGGCGGTGAACGGATCCAGGAACGCGGTCGACGGATCCGGCAACAGGACCATGTCGGACTGGTGGATGCCTTTCCATCCGCTGATCGACGAACCGTCGAACATCTTGCCGTCCTCGAACAGGCTGGCATCGATGATCGATTTGGGGAAGGTCACGTGATGCTGCACACCGCGCATGTCGGCAAAACGCAGGTCGACGAACTCGACCTTGTGGTCCTTGATCATTTTTTCGACATTTTCGAGCGACATGGGTAAAGCTCCGGAAGTGGAGAGGCGGGAGAGGAATCGGGTTTCTCCCGTTCCTAGTCGCAAGCCCCGTGCCAGCCACGAAACATTCCCAAGTGATTGATTCGTAAGCCCGGGACCGTTAGCCAAAACCGAAAACGCACCACTCTGGTGCGCCGCTTGAACAATTGCCCGATATTGGTGCGTTCGACGGCTCGGATATGCTTCACCTGTCCCGCTTCCCTTACGGCTTCCAGATGACCGATCTCCCCGCTGCAGCGCTGCTCGGCATCCTCGAGGGCATCACCGAATTCCTGCCGATCTCCAGCACCGGGCACCTGCTGGTCGCCGAGCGCTGGCTGGGGCATCGCAGTGACCTGTTCAACATTGCCATCCAGGCCGGCGCCATCCTCGCGGTGGTCCTGATCTACTGGCGCCGGCTGTGGCAGCTGGCAACCGGTCTGCGCGTGCGCGAGATCCGCGATTACGTGTTGAAACTCCTCGTGGCATTTGCAATCACGGCGGTGCTCGGCTTGATCGTCAAGAAAGTCGGCTGGCAATTGCCGACGACACTCCGGCCGGTGGCCTGGGCGCTGGTGATCGGCGCGATCTGGATGCTGGTGGCCGAGCAACTGGCAGCCAGGCGCGCGCAGATGCTGGGCGAACGTCGCGAGGTCTCGTGGACCACTGCCGTCCTGGTCGGTATCGCACAGGTCGTTGCGGGCGTGTTCCCGGGGACGTCGCGTTCGGCGGCGACGATCTTCGTGGCGCTCTTGGCCGGCACCACCAGTCGCGTGGCGGCGACCGAATTCGCGTTTTTGGTCGGCATCCCGACCATGTTCGCCGCCACCGCGTATGAGCTGCTCGCTGTCTACAAGTCCGGCGGGATTGCCGGCGAGGATTGGACGGCGCTTGCAATCGCCTTCGTGGCGGCGACGATCACGGCCTTTGTCGCGGTGAAATGGCTGTTGCGTTATATCCAGACCCATCGCTTCACGGCGTTTGCGTTTTATCGCATCGCGCTGGGGGCGGCGCTGCTGCTGCTGATTCCGGCAAACGGCTGATGTGAAATCTGCCCACCCCCTCGATCGGGCGGGTAGTTAGTGCGCCGCAGCGATGCCTGGATTGAGCGAGTACGTTCCCCATACCGCAGCTTCTGCCAGCACATGGCCATGCATCGCGTGGAACACATCGGCGGCAGTGAAGCGTTCGGGCACAGGCAAGCGCTCGCAGTCCAGCGCGAACAGGCGGAAGAAATACCGGTGCACGCGCAGGTCGTTGGGTGGCGGATACGGACCGTCGTAACCGAGGTAGTCACCAGCCATATCGGCGTTGCCCGCAAACCAGCCTGTGTAGTCGTTCAACCCCTGTCGCGTGCCATGCGGACCGGGCGGGGCGTGCTTGCCGCGGGCGCTGATGCCAGCGCTGCAACTTCCTGCAGGAATGCTGCGCTGATCGGCGGGCAGATCGATCATCGTCCAGTGCACAAACTCGGTTCGCGGCTGCTCGACGGGAATCTGCATGTCATCGCGACCCACTGTCGCCGGATCGGTCGGGCCATCGGTATCGATGCACAACAGCACGAACGACCGCGTGTCGCCGGGCACCTTGTCCCAATGCAACTGCGGATTGCGGTTGCCGCCAAAACCACCCGGCGCACCCATCGCGAATTCGGCCGGAATGGTTTTTCCCGGGGCGAAACTTTCACTCCCGATGTGCATGGCGTTGCTCCATGGGCTGAACGTGCGCAGGGTCGGTCATTCGTAACCCAGTCGCTGTGCGACTGGCGTCAGCAACGCGAACGGCTCGGCCAGCGCCTGGGCGTAGTCGCGCCAGTGGCCGGGGGGAAAATGCGGCGGCCCCGGCCGGTTGGCGTCCGGAGCCGGTAGCGGTGTCCGGATCGCGGCACTGACCGCGTCGGCGAGGGCTTGCGGCTGGTCAAGCATGTCGTCAAGCCGCAACAACTGGTGCGGAAAGAGGTCCTCTTCGTGCAGCGTCGCGACCTGCTCGAGCACCTGCGCCAGCCAGCGTGCGGCGATCAGCGGCGAGACCATCGCCAGCGGCGGCAACATCGAGCCGAACGCCAGCCAGTCCAGCAGCATGTCGCGCGGATCGCGCAATGCCACCAGCAACAGCGCGCCAGGTAACTGTGGACGCAGCGCCATCAGCAACGCGTTGTCCCAGTAAGGCAGCCAATCGACGATCTGGCCGTCGTCCACGCCCCGCGCCGACAAGCCTGAGCGCCACTGTGCGATGAACAGGTCCGACGCGAGTGCGCCGCTGTCGAGGTCGGCAATCGCACGAAATTGCTGTAGAGCATCCTGCGGCGGCGTCGGGCTGAAGCGATCGGCGCGAAAGGCCGGCAAGCCGTTGGCGAGTACCACGGCGACGCGTTCGACCGCCGACCCCGGCGCGCCCCAGAGCAGAGCGACCGTAGAGCTGTCGCGGACACCGACCCCAAACGCGGGCCATTCAACGCGAGGCGTGCTGGGTTGCCAGAGCGGCAGCTGCTTGGAGGCGCTCTCGCGATGCAGCTGGCTCCATGTCGCCGCCGCCGCCTGCGACTGGCCGGCGCGATCCTGTGCGACCGCGAGCCAGCCACGCAGCAGGGGCAGGCTGTCGGGCGACGGTGCGCGCGACATCAAGTCGTTGACCCGCGCCACTGCGGCGCCTGGATCGGACTCAAGCATTCCCTCCAGCAGGCGCATCTCGCCGCTGCTGCGCCCTGGCTCCAGCGTGACGATGCGCTGGGCCGTTGCAATGGCGCCAGCGACATCGCCGCCCATGTCCTGCAGCGCCATCTGTGCTTCCAGTGCCCCGATGGACTCGGGAGTCGCGGCCAGCCAGCGCGCGACCACCGCGCGCGCGCTGTCACCGCCGACCGGCTCGAAGGCCAGTCGCGCGTGCCACAGGTCGGTGACGTTGGGGGAGGTCGCCAGCGCGGCGTCCAGCGTCGCGCGGGCGTCGTCTGCCGTGCCCAGGCGCCGCCAGGCTTCCATCAGCGCCAGCAGCGTACGGCGATCATCCGGTTGTGCGCCCAGCGAGTCGCGCAGCCATGGCAATGCACGTTCGGGCTGGTCGGCGGCCAGTTCGAGTTCGCCGGCGATGCGGCGCAAACCAGGGGTGGCGTGTTGCGGGTCGGCCAACAACGGCGCGATTTCCTGCACGGCTTCGCCCGGGCGACCCTGCTGTCGCAGCATGTCGGCGATCATCGCGTGCAGGTTTCTTGCGTCCGGATTCTGCGCCAGCACGTTGCGGAACAGCTGCTCGGCAAACGCGAAATGACCCTGCTCCATGTAGACGAACCCCAGCGCATAACTGAGTTGCGCATGAGCCGGGTTTTTCTGCAGTGCATTGACCAGCACCACCTGCGCGCGGGCCGGGTCGCCCTGCCGCAGCGCCAACATTCCTTCGATCGCGACCACGCCCGGGTCGTCGGCGACGATACGGGCGGCAAACCGGTGCAGGCGTGCGGCTTCCGCCAGGTCCCCGCGGCCCAGCGCCAGTTGCGCCTGCAGCACATACGCACCGAAAAGGTTAGGATCCAATCCTATGCTGCGGGCCAGCGCCTGTTGTGCGTCGTCCAACTTGCGCTCGCCCAGCAGCACGCCTGCGCGTTCGAAATGTGCGTCGGCGTCGTTGGGCGCCAACGCGACCGCGCGATCCAGACTGGCCAGTGCATCGGCTTGCTGTCCGACGGCGCGCTGCGTGGCGCCGAGCAGGCGATGCGCGAAGGCGTCATTGGGGTGTTCGGCGACCGCGGCCTGCGCGGCGTCGAGCGCCTGAGCGTACTCACCGCTGGCAAGAGCGGCACGAATGTTGGCGGCGTAATCGGGATCGGCCATTGAACATCTGTCCAGCGAAAGCGAGCCGGTGATTGTAGTGGACGGCCAACCACGGTGCTTCTTGCAGTACGCCGCGGATATCGGCCTGGTATCAAACCACTTGAATCATCGGCAACGTTGCGTCGTTGGGAACATCGTCCTGCGCCAACCGATCGGCCACCCATGCCTCCCCGAATCCGTCCATTTTCATGTTGAGCAGGAACCCGCAGTGACCACCGTGTTCGGCAATGTCCAGGTGCGCGCTGGCGGGCAGCGTGATGGCGCGGAACTCGGCCAGCGGGATCACCGGGTCGTCGGCGGCCATCAGGATATCCGCCGGCACCTGCAGGCCGGCCAGGCGATCGCCGGCGATCGAGTAGCCGTCGAAATACGCATCCAGGCTGCCGAAGTCGGTGTGCCGCTGCACTAGCCACTCGGTCAGGTCGCGCATTCCGAGTTTGAGGGTGCGGTCGTCGAAGGCATGTTCGACCGGAAACAACACACGCTTGCGCAGTAGCGATTCGCGCCATTTATTCTCGAAATGACGCAGGTAGATGCGCCAGCCGCGCTCCATCTGCAACATCGTCATCGCTGGATCCAGCACAGGGCACACGGCGGCCACGCGCGTCAGTTCAAGCCCTGCCGTGGGCGCGCGCAACGCCAGCCGCAGTGCGAAGTTGCCGCCCAGCGAATATCCGGCCGCCACCAGCGGCGTGTCGGGGTGCGGTAAAAAACGTGCGGCGATATCGGCGGCTGCATGCACGACTTCGTCGATGCGATTGGAGTGGAACAGCGCTTCGTTGAGATGATGGCTATCGCCGTGATCGCGGAAGTTCAGGCGGAACACCGCGAATCCGCGCTGCAGCAGGTGCGCGGCTGTCAGGCGCATGTAGCTTGATTCCGCGCTGCCCTCCCAGCCGTGCAACAACACTGCCAACCCGCGCGGAATGACTCCG
>JBBRZH010000033.1:0-24503 GCA_038236935.1 Lysobacterales bacterium | reverse complement strand
GGAATCCGAATCGGTATTGACGTTACGCCGGTCCTGCTCGAAGACTTCACGCCGCAGCGCGTCGGTATTGACCAGGTTGCCGTTGTGCGCCAGCGCAATGCCGTAAGGCGAGTTGACGTAGAACGGTTGCGCTTCATCGGCGCCGGCATTGCCTGCGGTCGGGTAGCGACAATGGGCAATGCCGAAGCGGCCATTCAGCAACTGCATCGATGCTGCGTCGAACACGTCGCGCACCAGGCCGTTGCCCTTGTGCACGCGCATGTGCGAGCCATCGGCGGTGGCAATGCCAGCGGCATCCTGGCCACGATGCTGCAGCACGGTCAGGCCGTCATACAGCGCGGGCGCGACGTCCATGGTGGAAACGATACCGATGATCCCGCACATGAAACGTCTCCGCGAGGCTTACGCGCCGCCTGTTGATGAGGAATGTGGTGACGAGTGCCTGCCAGGCAGTGTCCGCGCGATGGCGAGAGGAACGATCTGCGACCGGGCCGCGCCAAAATCAACCCGCGCCGCCGCCCAGCCCGGCAACCAGCCGCGCATCCACTGCGCGCCCGGCAGCAGCACCGGGACCACCTGCGACTGGCGCCAGACGGCTTCATGCGGGATCGCTGTGAACCCCATCAGCAGGACCAGCATGCAGGCCACGAATCCGCCGCGCACCAACCCCAATGCCACGCCAAGCGCACGATCCAGTCCAGACAGCCCGACGGAATGGACCAGCTTGCGGAGGATCCAGCCGATCAATCCAACAAAGATCAACACCCCGATGAAACTTGCGATGTATCCCTCCAGCAACGGGGTTGGGCCGGGATCCGGATTGCCGGCAATCAGCGAGGCGAGCTGAGAGCCAAAATGGAATGCCGCCCAGCCTGCGAGGATCCAAGCGGCTAGCGATGCCAACGCACCGATGAACCCGCGCATCAGTCCCAGCAGCGTGGAAACGCCGATCACCGCAAGCAGCAGCAGATCAGGAGTGGTCATGGCGCCTTGCGATCACGGCTGTCGGCTGATCGTCATGGGTGCGGACGCACGATGCCGTCCAGCCCGAGCTTGGCTTTCACCTGGGCCTTCAACAGATCCGCATCGGTGCGGGTGACCACCGGCCCGACGCGGACGCGAATCAATGTGCCCTTGTCCGTGGCGACCGATTCGGTAAAAGCGGTAAATCCGGCAGCGCGCAACTTGTCGCGCAACGCATTGGCGTCTTCGGATTTGCTGAAGGCTGCCAACTGGACGGCGAAACCGGTCGCGGACGGAGTGGCAACCGGCGCGACGGGAGGCGTTGCCTGCGCGGTGGCCGGCTTGGACTCGGCGGGTTTGACCGTTGTCGCCGTTTCAGCAGATTGCACCGGCGGGGTCTTGACCGGTGCAACATGTGGTTTCCGGTCGGCCGGCGGAGTCGATGCTGGAGTCACTACGGCCGTGGGTTGTGCGTCGAGCACAACCACACGCGCATCCGCATTGTTGCTGACCCGTGCAACTTGCAGGCGCGCAGCTTCTGCGCCCGCCCTCGTGGCATAAGGTCCGATGCGCACGCGCCAGGAAGGCTTGCCGTTCGACGATGTGGTCTCCCGATTGCCCGTCAATTGCGATGCATGCAGGGTCGCGATGACCGCATCGGCTGCTGCCTGCGTTGAAAACGCCCCCAAGTTGACCGCGTAATCGCCCGCTGCCGTGACCGCCGGCAAGGGTGGATCCGCGATGGGGGCGTCGTGGTCAGGTGCCAGCGGCTGAGTGGTTGCAGGAGTGGCTGCACTCGAAGGGATAACCCCTGCCGCGCTGTCGCCGGATGCCACGCTTCCGGTGTTGCTGGCTGGGGTGGCTGCCAAAGCGTCCGCGGGGGCACGACCCGATGGCAGACCGACGGCCCCACCGGCCGGGGCATCGCCTGGCAGCACCAACGGCAGGTCGCGCGTCTGGTACTCCCCACGCGGCGTGTCGGGCATCGTCAAGGGAACGTTGGCCACGCCGCTGTCGGGAGCTGGCCCCTGCACCAGCATGGGCAGGAAAATCACCGCCAGCGCGACCAGCACGGCGGCGCCGATCAGGCGCTGCTTTAACGGGGAATCCATCGGCGCTCACAGACCACGGAAGGCGTGCGAATTATACCGCGCCCCGTCACCACGGCATCTGCATGTGTTGATTGCAACGCGCTCGAGCACCCCGGGCACGATGAATGCACCGCTAGCCAAAGCCCCGCATGACTTCCAACGCAGTTGCTGCGGTGTGGAACGAGCCGAATAGCACGATACGGTCGCCAGCATGCGATTGGTCGAATGCCGCCGCGAGCGCCTGGCCGACGCTGGCGAATCGTGCCCCCCTTGCCGCCTGCGTACCCTCCAGCCGCTGCGCGAAGGCCTCCACGGGCAAACCGCGCGCACCGGCGTTGTCCAGGCCTGCAAGGAACCAGTCATCGATCCTGCCTGCGAGCGAATCGACGATGCCAACAACATCCTTGTCACCCAGCGCGGCAAACACCGCCAAGGTACGCCCGTTGACCGGGGTTTGCTGCAGCCAGGCTGCCAGTTCACGCGCCGCCTGCGGGTTGTGGGCGACATCGACCACCACCTGCACATGGTTGCGATCGAACTGCTGCAGACGACCTGCAAGTTGCGCACGGCTGACGCCTTGCACATAGGCGGCGCGCGCGATGGGCTTGTCGACGGCACGCAATGCCGCGATGGCCGTGGCGGCATTCCTCAACTGCACTGTCCCGGCAAGTGTTGGCATCGGCAGATCGATTGAGAAACCCACCTCATGCCAGCGCCATTGGACTCCCGAACGCACGGATTCATCGTCGATGGCCTCGAAGAAAAAATCGCAACCCGCGCGGATCGTCACGGCGCCGATGGCATACCCATGCCCAAGCACGCTGGAGGGCGGATCGTCCTCGCCCAGGATGAACGGCTTTCCAGCACGCGCGATGCCGGCCTTTTCAAAACCGATCGATTCCCGGTCGATACCCAGCCAATCCTGATGGTCGATGCCAACGGTGGTGATGACCGCGACATCGGAGTCGATCAGGTTGACCGCATCCAACCTGCCGCCAAGGCCAACTTCGAGGATCGCCAGATCCAATTCACTCTGCTGGAACAACCACAACGCCGCCAGCGTGCCGTACTCGAAATAGGTCAGCGGGATGCCCATTCGTGCGGCTTCCACCGCTTCGAAGGCGCTGACGAGATCTTCGTCTGCAGCATCGACTCCGTCGATGCGCACGCGCTCGTTGTAGGCCAGAAGATGTGGCGACGTGTAGGAACCGACGCGCCATGTCGCAGCACGCGCAATGGCTTCGATGAATGCCACGGTCGAGCCCTTGCCGTTGGTTCCCCCGACCGTGATCACGCGCTTCGCAGGACGTTTCAATCCCATGCGCATGCCGACTTCCTGCACGCGTTCCAGGCCCAACTGGATGGAGTGCGGATGTTGTCGCTCGATGTAATCCAGCCAACCCGACAGCGAACGCAATGACGTCATAACGCGCGATGGACCGCTTCGCCGAACAACGGCGTGTGGTGCGTGCAATCGTTGAGGCGCACGACCTCAAGATGATCAACATCCGGCCCTTCAAGCAGGTTGAGCGTGGTCGGTGCTTGTCGAAAACTCCATAGCCGCTGCAATGGCAGGCCAAGCACGCGGCATAGCAGCACGCGATTGACCGCGTCGTGCGCGACGATCAGCAACGTGTCATCTGCTCCAAGGCCTTCACAGGCTCTCGCGAGCGCCGGCCATGCGCGATCAAGTACGTGCTGCAGCGATTCGCCCTGCGGCATCAAAACCACGTGCGGCGTCTCGCGCCAGGCGCGCAGGCGTTCCGGATCGCGTGCGTGGATTTCGTGGGCCAGCAAGCCCTCCCACTCACCGTGCGCGATTTCCTTCAAGCCATCGTCGGTGGTGAGCAACAGCGCGCGTTGTTCGCCCAGGGCAAGTTGCGCGGTGCGCAGCGCCCGCGACAGTGGTGAGGCCACGGCGCGGTCAATGCGAACGTCCCGTAAACGCTCGCCCAATGCACGCGCCTGCGCTTCGCCCACCGGCGACAAGGGGATGTCCTCCTGGCCCTGGTAGCGGCCTTCGGCATTCCACCCGGTTTCGCCGTGGCGTGCGAGCAGGATGCGCATCAAACGGTCTCCAGCGACAACATGCCTGGACGCCTGCGTCGCGCACATAGGGTGACATCCCCGATGCGATCACTGAACAACCCAAGACCACCTTCATGGAAGACATCACACGCCAGCACGATCATTTCACGCTCCTGTGGGGGCATCAGGGAAGCGCATGTCGCCGGCGAACGAGCGTCCTGAACTCAACGTCGGGTCCGGAGACCGGGCTGGCACACATGGGAATCCGGGGGAAGCCAGCCTAGCAGAGCCCCACGGGGAGGACACGCGCGCAGCTCCGTTGTGCTGGATCATGGGCGCCCGTGAACTGGAGTCTCCAATGCAAGATCAGACGAACAACCAACAGGCAAAAGGCGAGTTCGATGTCGAGCGCAGCGTCGAGCCGCCCTGCGACATGGGCGACGGTGTGACTGCCGGGCATTACCGCTTCGACAAACGTTTCCACGGCGCGCTGGACGGCAGCAGCGTCGTCCACATGTTGGCCGTCGGCACCGATGTCCCGGGCTCCGCCGCCTACGTCGCCATCGAGCGCCTGTCCGGCAACGTCGATGGCCGCCGTGGAACGCTCTTCCTGCAGCACAACGGCGTCATGGATCGTGGCGCGGCGACGCTGTCGCTGAGCATCGTGCCCGACTCGGGCACTGGCGAATGGCAAGGCATCTCGGGCCGTATGGCAATCGACATCACAGATGGCAAGCATTTCTACACGCTGGATTACGCGCTGCCGGTTATTGATGAGACAGGCGTATCACAGCCGGCGAAAGACCGGCGCGTATAATTCATTCCTTCCCAAGCGACGCGAACCCGATGACGCAGACAATGAAAGCGCTGGTCAAGCGCGAGCCCGGCAAGGGCATCTGGATGGAAAGCGTTCCGGTGCCATCCCCGGGTCCCAACGAGGTACTGATCAAGGTCGAGAAAACCGCGATCTGCGGCACTGACCTGCATATCTACCTGTGGGACGAGTGGAGCCAGCGCACGATCAAGCCGGGTCTGGTGATCGGGCATGAATTCGTCGGCCGCATCGCCGAATTGGGTGCAGGTGTGACCGGCTACAAAGTCGGCCAACGCGTCAGCGCCGAAGGCCACATCGTCTGCGGTCATTGCCGCAACTGTCGTGGTGGCCGCCAGCACCTGTGTCCGAACACCGTCGGCATCGGCGTCAACCGCAATGGCGCGTTCGCCGAATACATCGTCATGCCCGCGACCAACCTTTGGCCGATCCCGGACCAGATCCCGAGCGAACTGGCGGCATTCTTCGACCCATATGGCAATGCCACGCACTGCGCGCTGGAATTCGATGTGGTCGGCGAGGACGTGCTGATCACCGGCGCCGGGCCGATCGGCATCATCGCCGCAGGCATCTGCAAATTCATCGGTGCGCGCAATGTCGTCGTCACCGACGTCAATGATTTCCGCTTGAAGCTGGCCGCCGACATGGGCGCGACGCGCGTGGTCAATGTGTCGAACACCTCGCTCAAGGACGTGATGGCCGACCTGCACATGGAAGGCTTCGACGTCGGCCTGGAGATGAGCGGCAATCCGCGCGCGTTCAACGACATGCTCGACTGCATGTATCACGGCGGCAAGATCGCGATGCTCGGCATCATGCCCAAGGGCGCCGGTGCCGACTGGGACAAGATCATCTTCAAGGGCCTGACCCTGCACGGCATGTACGGCCGGCGCATGTACGAGACCTGGTACAAGATGACGCAGCTGGTGTTGGGTGGATTTCCGCTGGGCAAGGTATTGACGCACCAGCTGCCGATCGATGATTTCCAGGAAGGCTTCGATTTGATGGAAGCGGGCAAGGCCGGGAAGGTCGTGCTGTCGTGGAATTGAAATCCATGACCCTGACCCAACGCTACTCCGACACCCTCGACGAAATCCGCGCCGCCGGCCTGTTCAAGTCCGAGCGCATCATCACCTCGCCGCAGGCTGCGGAAATCAAGCTCGAAGACGGCCGCACGGTGCTGAACTTCTGCGCCAACAATTACCTTGGACTGGCCGACCATCCCGACGTGATCGCCGCGGCGAAGGATGCACTGGATACGCACGGGTTCGGCATGGCCTCCGTGCGCTTCATCTGCGGAACCCAGGACCTGCACAAGCAGCTGGAAAGCACCATTTCCGGATTCTTCGGCACCGAGGATACGATCCTGTACGCGGCCTGCTTCGACGCCAACGGCGGCTTGTTCGAACCCCTGCTGGATGAAAACGACGCGATCATTTCCGACGCGCTCAACCACGCATCGATCATCGATGGCGTGCGCCTGTGCAAGGCCAAGCGCTTCCGCTATGCCAACTGCGACATGGCCGATCTGGAAAAACAGCTACAGGCTGCCGACGCCGCCGGCTGCAAAACCAAGCTGATCACGTCCGATGGCGTGTTCTCGATGGATGGATTCATCGCGCCACTAGACGAGATCACCGCCCTGGCAAAAAAGTACGGTGCACTCGTGCACATCGATGAGTGCCACGCCACCGGCTTCCTTGGCAAGACCGGGCGCGGCTCGGCGGAAGTCAAAGGCGTCATGGACAGGATCGACATCTTCACTGGCACGCTCGGCAAGGCCATGGGCGGCGCGCTTGGTGGATTCACCACGGCAAAGAAGGAAGTGATCGAACTGCTGCGCCAGCGTTCGCGTCCGTACCTGTTCTCCAACTCGCTGCCGCCACACGTCGTGGCCGCCGGAATCAAGGCGTTTGAGATGTTGTCGACCGCGGGCGACCTGCGCGAGAAGCTGGCACGCAACACAGAATATTTCCGCGAGCAGATGACCGCCGCGGGCTTCGACATCAAACCCGGCGTGCACCCGATCAGCCCGGTGATGCTGTACGACGCGCCACTGGCGCAGAAGTTCGCGCAGCGATTACTGGAGGAAGGCATCTACGCAATCGGCTTCTTCTTTCCCGTGGTGCCACAGGGCCAGGCGCGCATCCGCACGCAGCTCTCGGCCGCGCACACCCGCGAACAGCTGGATCGCGCAATCGCCGCCTTCGTCAAGATCGGCCGCGAACTCGGCGTGCTGAAACCCTGACATGCGCGCACTCGTGTTCGACCGCTTCGGTGGCCCCGAAGTGCTGGTCATGCGCGAGCTGCCCGATCCGGTGCCCTCGTCACAGCAAGCGCTGGTTCGCACCCGCGCGATCGGCCTGAATTTCGCTGACGTCTATCGCCGCCAGGGCCACTACCACCTGGTCGGTGATCCGCCATGGATCGCAGGCTATGAAGCCTCGGGCGAAATTGTTTCCGCGCCGGCCGATTCGGGCTTCGCGCCGGGTGATCGCGTTGCCTTCGCTGACAGCCCTCATGCGAACGCCGAGCTGGTCGCAGTCGACCTTGATCGGCTGATCCCGCTGCCCGACGACATCGAACATGACACTGCGGCGGCACTGCTGCTGCAAGGCCTCACGGCGCAATACCTGATCCGCGACAGTCATCGCTTGCATCCAGGAGAAACGGTGCTGGTACATGCGGCCGCAGGCGGCGTCGGCCAGTTGCTGGTGCAGCTGGCGGTCGCGGCCGGCGCGCGCGTGCTGGGGCTTGCATCGACGCCGGAGAAGTGCGGCGTCGCACGCGCCGCCGGCGCGCACGAGACGGCGACCTATGCCGACGACTGGGTCGCGCGTGCGCATGCTTTCAGCAGCAGTCCGGTGCACGGCAGCGGCGTGGACGTTGCCTACGATTCGGTCGGTAGCACGCTGCTGGATTCGTTGCGTGCCGTGCGCGTTGGCGGCCAGGTGGTGTTCTTCGGGATGGCCGGTGGTGATCCGGCCACGGTCGATCCGCGCGTGCTGATGGACGGATCGAAGACGCTCACCGGCGGCGACCTCTGGAACGTGCTGCGCACTCCTGCCGACCGGCGCGTGCGCAGCGCGGAATTGTTCGATGCAGTGCGTCGCGGCAAGCTCAGGGTGACCATCGATGCGCGATATCCGTTGAGCGAAGGCGCTGCGGCACATGCGCATCTGGAAAGCCGGCGTGCACTCGGCAAGGTCCTGCTGATTCCTTAAGGTGTGCCGTTAGCGAGGATGCGCACTTCATCGCCAGCGAGTAGCCGCCACTGCCCCTTCGGAAGATCGCCCAGTGCGAGCGTGCCGATCGACACGCGAACCAGCCGCAATACATTCATATCCAACGCGCCAAGCAACCGTCGAATCTGCCGGTTGCGACCTTCGTCCAGCACGATCTCCAGCCATGCGTTCCGGCCGCCCGCTCTCAGCAGTAGCGCTGACTTTGCACGCAGGAACGTGCCATCGATTTCGATGCCCCTGGTCAGGGCCGCAAGCAACCCGACATCAGGGATCGTGTCGACCTGCACGTGATAGGTCTTGTCCTGGCCGTGGACGGGATCACTGACTTTCGCCGCCCATTGCGGATCATTGCAGAACAGCAGCAATCCCTCGCTTGCCTTGTCGAGCCGGCCAACAGGCGCCAGCCACGGCAATCCTGCACCGTCGAAACAGCGGTACACGGTGTCGCGCCCACGCTCATCGACAGCGGTGGTGACCAGCCCGCGAGGCTTGTTGAGCGCGATATAGACACGCTCTGTCGTCTCCATCGGAACGCCGTCGAGGGCGATGACGGCAGTCTCAGCGGTCGCGGACTCGGGATCCCACACGACTCGCCCGCCTACGCAGACGCGACCATCAGCAATCCAGCGGGCAGCTTCGGTTCGGGAGCAGATGCCCCGCTTGGACAGGATTCGCGCCAAGCCGTGACGCGGTACAACGGGGCGAGCCTGCTTCACTGCCATGCGCCATCTAGGTCGCCAAGACGTCCGCGACTTGCTGGGACGTCACAAGGCAACCTTGTCGATTCCGGGGACCGCCCACCCTGGCCCCAATGGGATCGACCGGGATTACGGATGCGACAGATCAGCCGGGGTGGCCGCAGGCATCTGGGCAGGTACTGCCAAGGTTCCGCCGTTAGGTGTCGATATCGTTGCGCCGGGCTTCGTTGCGCCTCGCGCGACATGCACGCCACGCGATTGCATCCATGCGCTGAACTCGTCAGTCGTCATGTTCTTGCCGTTCTGACTCATGTTGAAGCGCCACGGGGCATTGTCGAACTGCGTGCGCGGCTTGTAGGTGGCTGGATTGTCGGGACTGACAACACCCGGCGCCGGCGTCACCGACGCCGTGTTCTGACAACTACCGATGCGGATGCGTAACAACACCTGATCGACCGACTCCGACTCATCGGTGCCCTGCGACAACACACCACTGGTGGCACCCAGGGAAGATCCCAATTGCGCCAGTTCATTGGCCACTGGGGCAAGAAGCGTGGGCCGCAATGGTTGTGTCGCGCTGGACGGGGAACAATTCATCGCGCGTGCGAACCCGGGGGCAAACAATCCGCTCAACAGGATCAACGTGATCGTGGTCCGCATGGTCATGCTCTCGTTCCGGCTTCATGGAAGTGTAGGCGGCCATGGGTCCGCTCACAAGCCAATGCCAACATTCGAGGCGTAAATCCATGCCAGCGTTCACGCATTGCGTCCCTCGTCGAACAGGCAAAAAGAAGCCCGGCACAAGGCCGGGCTTCTGTGTTGCTCAAGCTGACGTCGGATCAGTTCTGGACGTTCAACTCGGTACGGCGGTTGGTCTCGCTCTTGCAGGCCGGGAGGGTCTGCGGGGTCTGCTCAAGCGGGCGGCTCTCGCCGTAACCGTTCGGGCCCACCAGACGAGCGGCATCAATGCCATTGCCGGTCAGGTAGTTGTAGACCGCAGTCGCGCGACGCTCCGAGAGCTTCTGGTTGTAGGCATCGCTGCCACACAGATCGGTATGGCCGGCAACCTCAACCTTCAGGTCGGGGTAACGCTTCAGGATGTCGATGGCCTGGTTGAGGATCACGATCGCATCGGGACGCAGTTTCGACTTGTCGAAGTCGAAGTTGACGCCCTTCAGGTCGATCGACACAGGCACCGGGCAACCGTCTGGGCCGATGGTCTGGCCAGCCTGCGAACCGGGGCACTTATCGTTGCAGTTGTTGACGCCGTCACCATCGTCATCCATGTCGGCGCAGTTCGGCGCGGCGACTGGAGCCGGTGCAACCGGAGCTTCCGGCGCGGCACCGAGCGGAATCACGACACCGACCGATGCCAGCACGTCGGTGAAGTAGCTGTCGGTCGGCTGGATGTGGCTATGGCTGTTGGCGTCGAAGCGAGCGGCAAGCTCAGTGCGGATCGCGACGCGGCCGAGGTCACCCTGCAAGCCGATGCCGACCTTAGCCGCCACGTTGCCGTGGTTGCTGCGGACAGGCGAATTCGGGTTCGGGTAGTTGTCGTACTCTTCCTGCGAACGCTGGTAGCCGATGCCACCCAGCAGATAGGGATTCCAGCTACGACCGTCACGGATGAAGTGGCGACGCAGGTCCAGCGAGACGCCTTCCTGGTTCCAGTTCAGATCATTCCCGCTGAGGGTTGGATCCGGATTGACGATGTTATTGCGACCCTTGAACGTCGGATGGATCGCGTAGTTCAGCTCACCGTCCAAGGACCAGAGCGGGCTGATGAAGCGGCCGAAGCCCAAGGTGACAAACGGAATGTCCTTGGTGAAACGGTTGCTGTCCTGGAAGTCGTAACCCACCGAACTGGTGACATACCAGCGGTTGTCATAGGTCTGTGTAGCCATGTCCTGCGCGGATGCGGCCTGAGCCACGCCCAGTCCCGCCAGTAACGCAGCACAGAGGAGTTTCTTATTCATTGCAGCTCCTTGATCAGATAAAGAAAGCGGGTAAAGCGTGAGCTTGAGACGGCTTGGTGTCACGCCATCTGTTTAAGGCTAATGTCGACCGCGTGAAGGCCTTGTTAACGCTACCATAACAGTTGGAGATGGTGCCACCGGGTCATGAACAAGTCAATCATTCAGGTGGACGGGTCAGTCTATGGCCGATAAAGATCCATGAACTGATCGATGGGCATCGCTTCAAGTGTGGCCGGATCCCGCGCCAACTCCATGATCCGGTCGACCTTGTCCCCTTCGAGCTGGGCACGCAACGCGGCCTCGCATTTGGCCATCAGCACCGGGATGCCTTCCGCGCGGCGCTTGCGATGGCCGATCGGGTAATCGATCGAGATCCTGTCCGTCGACGTGCCATCAGTGAAAAACACCTGCACCGAGTTGCCGATGTAACGCTTGTCGGCATCGAAATAGTCCCGGGTGAACTGTGGGTTTTCGCTCACCGTCATCCTGGCGCGAAGCGCGTCGATGCGCGGATCGGCGGCAATCGCATCGCCGTAATCAGTCGCTGTCAGGCGGCCGAAGATCAGGGGCACGGCGACCATGTACTGGATGCAGTGATCGCGGTCGGCGTAATTGGCCAGCGGGCCGGTCTTGTCGATGATGCGGACGCCCGCTTCCTGGGTCTGGATTTCGATCCGCTCGATCTGGTCGATGCGGTCCTTCACCAGCGGATGCAGCTGCATCGCACACTCGACCGCGGTCTGGGCGTGGAATTCGGCCGGAAAGCTGATCTTGAACAGGACGTTCTCCATCACATAGCTGCCAAAGGGGCGCTCGAACTCGAACGGCCTGCCCTTGAACGCCACGTCGTAGAACCCCCACGTCTTGGCAGACAAAGCACTTGGGTAGCCGACGACATTCTTCTGCGTCGCATTCAGGGCATGGATGACGGCGCGACGGCAGGCATCACCGGCAGCCCATGATTTCCGCGGACCGGTGTTGGGCGCGTGGCGATACGTGCGCAGCGCACCGTTGTCGATCCAGGAATGCGACACGGCCGTGATCACTGCCTCCTTGTCTCCGCCAAACATGGCCGTGGCTACCGCGCTTGACGCCAACCGCACCAGGATGACGTGGTCCAGGCCGACGCGGTTGAAGGAATTCTGCAACGCATAGATGCCTTGGATTTCGTGCGCCTTGATCGCCCACGTCAGCACGTCGCGGACAGTGATCGGGTCGCCGCCATCGCGAAGTCCCTTGCGGCTCAGGTAGTCGGCGACCGCCAGGATCGTCCCGAGATTGTCCGAAGGGTGCCCCCATTCGGCCGCAAGCCAGGTGTCGTTGAAGTCGAGCCAGCGCACCTGCGTGCCAATGTTGAAGGCCGCCTGGGCCGGATCCAGCTCGAAATTGGTGCCCGGGACGGTCGCCCCGCCCGGCAGGATCGCGCCCGGCACCAACGGCCCGAGGTGCTTGACGCAGTCGGGAAACTTCATCGCCAGCATCGCGCAGGCCAGCGAATCCAGCAGCATGTAGCGCGCGGTGTCGTAGGCCTCGGGCGACTGGACCTGGTAGTCGATGACGTAATCGGCGATATCCACCATCGGCTGATCGGGCTGGGGGCGGATCGCGGAACGCACGTCGGTCGCACTCATGGGGAGTCCTTTTTCGGGGAGTAGCTCGTTGAGGCGTGACTCATCGGGGCATGGCGCATGCGGAATCCGTGTCGGAGGGAGCCGCCTATTTTGCCGCGCGGCGAGGTCGCTGACCAACTCCCGGCTTGAGGGCGGATAGCCGGGGTACCGCTGCTGGGGACGCACGCCTTACTACAAATCCAATCGAATCAACAGCTTCCGTATTCAGCCAAGGTTGGGTTCACGGTGGCTACGGTGCGCGCACTTCGCTTGCCTGGCTTTGAAACAA
This sequence comes from Lysobacterales bacterium, assembly GCA_038236935.1. Taxonomy (GTDB): domain Bacteria; phylum Pseudomonadota; class Gammaproteobacteria; order Xanthomonadales; family Xanthomonadaceae; genus Cognatiluteimonas. Next base: position 11,771 of record JBBRZH010000033.1, on the reverse strand, counting down.
ACTTCAGGCGGGCACCGGCGCCAGCCCGCAATCCTGCGGGAGTTCCTCGCGCCCGGGCTCAAGGCATCCAAAGAGCTGCCGCCCTCCCCAATACGCCATGTCGGCTTGCGCCGCTGATCCGTCCGGTTGGACGCGAAGCGCTGCGGATCGACGCAACGCAGCAAGGAGTTCCCATGAAACTGGCCTGGATCCTCTGGCTGTCGCATGTCCTGCCTCAGCCTGCGGCCGACTCGCTCTGCCTGAGCACGACGGTCTATCTGGAAGCGCGCGATCAGTCGACACGCGGTCAGGAAGCCGTCGCCGAGGTCGCCCTGCGTCGCCGCGATAGTGGGCTGTGGGGCCGGAGCCTGTGCGACGTCGTGACCGCGAGGCGGCAGTTCGCGCCGACCCTGGTGTCGCCCCAGACCAATCTGGGCAACTCCGACGCCTGGGCACAGGCGGTCACGATTGCCTTCGAGTCCGAGCGCAACTGGACCCTGCCGTCCGGACGCCGCCGGGAAGTCGTTCCGGGTGCCAGCCACTTTGCCGCCAGCGCCTTGGCGTTCCCCAGCTGGCGCAACGCCTACCAGGTCGCCACGATTGGCGACCACACCTTCTATCGGGTGCAGAAACTGGTCCCGCACGCGCACGGCTGAGCATGGCCGGGTTGATCTGGCCATACGCTGAAACAATGCGTTCCACTCGGTCAGCTGACGTCAGGCCGGATAGACCGCATCCTTGCCGCCCCCCTGCAAGGAGTTTCACCATGAAGCTGTACACCTCTCCCGGCGCCTGCTCGATGGCCGACCACATTGTCCTGCACTGGATCGGTGCCCCGTTCCAGGCCGAGGTCGTCAGCGGCGATTCGTGCAAGACACCAGAATTCCTTGCACTCAACCCAGCCGGTGCTGTGCCTGTCCTGGAAGACGACGGCTGGGTCCTGACCCAGAACGCGGCGATCATGAACTACCTCGCCGACCTTCATCCCGAAGCGAAGCTCGCCGGTGATGGCACGCCCAAAGGGCGCGCGATGGTGAATCGCTGGCTGTCCTTCCTCAACGCCGACGTGCACCCAGCCTTTCACCCGCTGTTCGGATCCACCGCCTATCTGGGCGAAGAAAGCGCCGGGAAAACCAAAGAAGCCGCCAGGAAAAAACTGCGCGGGCTCTTCGAGCGGCTGGACCAGCAATTGAAAGGACACCAGTGGCTGGCCGGGACGCGTTCGGTCGCCGATGCCTATCTGTTCGTGGTGACGCAATGGGCCAAGAAAATGGGCATCGATCTGTCCGGGCTGGATCACCTCACGGCTTTCGACCAGCGCATGTCGGCGGATGCGGGTGTGCAAGCGGCGATGAAGGCGGAAGGATTGCTCAGCTAGTCCCTGCCACCCAACAACAAAAAGGCCACGCATGCGTGGCCTTTTTCCATTTGGTCGGCGCCCCTGCCCGTGGCAGGGACGAACAACGTCAGCGCTTTGCGATTGGCACGTACTGGCGATCTTCCGGGCCGATGTACGTTGCACTGGGCCGGATTATCTTGCCATCCTCGCGTTGTTCGATGACATGCGCGCTCCAGCCCGAAGTGCGTGCGATCACGAACAGCGGTGTGAACATCGGCGTCGGGATCCCCATCATGTGGTAGGCCGATGCGCTGTACCAGTCGAGGTTGGGAAACATCTTCTTGGTATCCATCATCAAAGTCTCGATGCGCTCGGACACGTCGAACAACACCTGGTTGCCGCCTTCGGCGCACAACCCGCGCGAAATTTCCTTGATGATCGGATTGCGCGGGTCGCTGACGGTGTAGACCGGGTGACCGAACCCGATCACGATTTCCTTGCGCTCCATCCGCGCGCGGATGTCAGCCTCGGCTGCGTCCGGCGTCGCGTAGCGCGAGATGATTTCCATCGCTACTTCGTTGGCACCGCCATGCTTGGGGCCTCGCAGCGCGCCGATCGCACCGGTGATGCACGAATGCATGTCGCTGCCGGTCCCTGCAATCACGCGCGCGGCAAACGTCGAGGCATTGAATTCATGCTCGGCATACAGGACCAGCGACTTGTCCAGCGCATCGGCATGCAATGCGCTCGGTGGCACCCCATGCAGCAGGTGCAGGAAATGCGCGGCGATTGAATCGTCATCCGTTTCACAATCGATGCGGCGACCATTACGCGTGAAATGCCACCAGTACAGCAGCATCGAACCGAAACTCGCCATCAGCCTGTCGGCGATGTCGCGTGCTTCAGGCGCAGCATGTGTGTCGCGTTCCGGCAGCACGGTTCCCAGCACCGAACAGCCGGTGCGCAGGACATCCATCGGATGCGCATTGGCTGGCACGAGTTCCAGCGCCTCGGCCACGATCACCGGCAGGCCGCGCAGGCGCATGAGCTTCTGCTTGTAGGCACGCAATTGCGGCTGCGTGGGTAACACACCGTGTACCAGCAGGTGCGCGACTTCTTCAAAGGTCGATTGCGTGGCCAGGTCGTGGATGTCGTAACCGCGGTAATGCAGGTCATTTCCGCTGCGCCCAACGGTGCACAGCGCGGTGTTGCCCGCTGGGGTGCCGCTCAATGCCACCGATTTCTTGGCTTTCGGAAGCGTCTGGCTATTCTCGTTCGTCATCGTCAATCCTGTGTCTTGTCGTGTGCGAACAGTGCATCGAGCTTGTCTTCATAGGCGTGATAGCCGAGGAAGTCATACAGTTCGGCGCGCGTCTGCAGGGTGTCGAGGATGTTTTTCTGGGTGCCGTCGCGACGGACGGTTTCATAGAAGTGCAGCGCGGCCTTGTTCATTGCGCGATAGGCCCCGCAGCAATAGAGCGCGATGTCGACGTCCGCGCCGCGCAACTCGTCGGTGGTGAAGAATGGCGTTGACCCGAATTCGGTCAGGTTGGCCAGGATCGGAACCTTCACCGCCAGCTTGAAACGCCGGTAATCGTCCAGGGTCGTCATCGCCTCGGGGAAAATCATGTCGGCGCCCGCGGCGACATAGGCGCACGCGCGCTCGATCGCTGAATCGATGCCTTCCACCGCGGCGGCATCGGTACGCGCCATGATCACGAAGCCGTCGTCGCTGCGCGCATCCACGGCTGCCTTGACACGATCAACCATCTCCCCGATCGACACCACGTCCTTGCCGGGGCGATGACCACATCGTTTTTGCCCCACCTGGTCTTCCATGTGCACGGCCGCGACACCCACGCGTTCTAACGAGCGGATCGTGCGTGCGATGTTGAATGCGCCACCCCAGCCGGTATCGATATCGACCAGCAGCGGCAGTTGCGTGGCTTCCACGATCCGCCGCGCATCGGTCAGCACGTCTTCCATCGTGCTGATGCCAAGGTCGGGCATGCCGAGAGAATTGGCGGCGACGCCACCACCCGACAGGTACAGCGCCCGGTAACCGACACGCTTGGCCATCAACCCGGCGTAGGCGGTGATCGCGCCCATTACCTGCAGCGGGGATTCCTCGGCGACGGCGGCGCGGAAACATGCGCCTGCGGAGTTCTGCGACATTGCCTACCTCGTAGGGCGGGTTTCAACCCGCCGATGTGGCTCTTCGGTATTCCGAAGGCGGGTTGAAAACCCGCCCAACGCGACACAGGTGACCGAAGCCGCCTTATTGTTGCTTAGAGCAAATGTGCCACGCCGGCACGCTCTTCTTCGAGCTCCGCCAGCGTCTTGTCCATGCGTTGACGGCTGGAGTCGTCGATCGCCAGGTTTTCGATGCGGGTGTATTCGCCATTGGCGGTGGTCACGGGCACGCCGTAGATGATTCCTTCCGGGATCCCGTAGCTGCCATCGGACGGCACCCCCATCGTCACCCACTTGCCATCACTTCCAAGCACCCAGTCGTGGATGTGGTCGATGGCGGCGTTGGCGGCCGATGCGGCGGAAGACAACCCGCGCGCCTCGATGATCGCCGCGCCACGCTTGCCGACGGTGGGGATGAAAGTGTTGGCATTCCAGTCGGCGTCGCTGATCTTGTCCTGCAGCGATTTGCCGTTGACGGTGGCGAAGCGGATGTCCGGATACATGGTCGGGCTGTGGTTGCCCCAGACCACCATCTTTTCGATGTCGCCGACGGCAACGCCGGCCTTGGCGGCGAGCTGGCTCAATGCGCGGTTATGGTCCAGCCGCAGCATGGCAGTGAAGTTCTGCGGCTTGAGGTCGGGTGCAGACTTCATCGCGATATAGGCGTTGGTGTTGGCCGGGTTCCCCACGACCAGCACCTTGACGTCACGCGAGGCAACCTTGTTGAGTGCGGCACCCTGGGCGGTGAAGATCTTTGCGTTTTCCAGCAGCAGGTCCTTGCGCTCCATGCCCGGGCCGCGCGGACGCGCGCCCACCAGCAGGGCGATGTCGACATCCTTGAACGCGACCTCGGCATCATCGGTACCGACCATGCCGGCCAGCAGCGGAAACGCACAGTCGTCCAATTCCATCATCACGCCCTTGAGCGCGGCCTGGGCCTTGTCCAACGGCAATTCAAGCATCTGCAGGATGACGGGCTGATCCTTGCCGAGCATCTCGCCAGATGCAATGCGGAACAACAGGGCATAGCCGATCTGGCCGGCGGCGCCGGTGACGGCAACACGGATAGGTTGTTTCATGGTGAATCCTCAAAATCGTAGGGTGGGCCCTGGCCCACCGCGCGGGAAAATGGTGGGCTTGGGGCCACCCTGCGGATCACTGCAGTTCGGCGAAGAATTCCTGGAACCGCTGCAATCCTGGCGCCAACTGCGGCGTCGGGCAGGTGTAACTGATGCGCAATGCGCTGGGCGCACCGAATGCCGAGCCCGGCACGCAGGCAACACCCTTGGCCTGGAGCAATGCATTGCAGAAGTCGACATCGTTGCCGATGACCGCGCCAGTCGGTGTGTGCGTCTTGCCGAACGCGACGCTGATGTCCGGGAACACGTAGAACGCGCCCTGCGGTTTGGGACACACCAGGCCCGGGATGGCGTCCATCACCGCCATCACCTGGTCGCGCTTGCGCTGGAACTCGGCGCACTTCTCGACGGTGATGTCCTGCGGGCCGGACAGCGCCGCGACCGCGGCAGCGGTGACGACTTCGGGCAGGTTGGTGATGTGGTTGGAATTCATCGTCGTGACTGCTTGCGCGATCGCTTCCGGACCGGCCATGAAGCCGACGCGCCAACCCGGCATGCCGTACGTTTTCGACAAGGAATCGATGAAGATCACGCGATCACGCAACTCGGGCCGCGCTTGCACGAAGTTGTGGTATCCGATGCCGTCGAACACCATGCGGTTGTAGATGTCGTCAGTGATGACCCATGTGTCCGGGTACTTCACCAGCACGTCTGCCAGCGCAGTGATCTCGGCCTTCGAATAGACCATTCCGGTCGGGTTCGACGGGTTGTTGAACAGGAACACGCGCGGTTTTTTTGCAAGCGCGGCATCGAGTTGCGCGGGCGTGAGTTTGTAGTCATGTTCTGCAGGGCACTGCAGCAGCTCGATCTTCGCGTTGAGGATCTCGGCGATGTCGAGATAGCTTGTCCAGTACGGCGCAGGGAACACGATCGTGTCGCCTTCGTCCAGCAGCGCCTCGGCGAGGTTGTAGATGACGTGCTTGGCGCCCACGCCAGTCGCGCAATTGGCGCGGGTGTAACCCGTCAAGCCGATCTCCGCGATGTGCTTGAGGAAGGCATCCAGCAGCACGTCGCTGCCGCGATTGCTGCCGTACTGTCCAGAGTCATGGGTCAATGCTTCGCGCGCGGCGGCGTAGACATGGTCGCCGGGAAGGAAATTGGGCACGCCGATCGAGAAGCTGATGATGTCGCGGCCTTCGGCCTTCAGGCGCTTGGCCTTTTCGGCGACCTGCATGATCGCGCTGGGCTTGGCGCGACCGATGCGGCTGGCAAGCTGGAGCATTGAGGATCCTCTACTGGAACGGCCTGGAAAGCGGCTGAAATGGCTGCAATCCAGCCGCTGATTTTATCATTTTTGTGCGTGCCGGCCGAGGCGCGCATCAATGAGATCGTCGTCCCGGTGACGGCGAAACGACGACCTCAATCTTCATGCCGCCAGAATGCGGTTCCAGTCGGCCACGCGATCGGCCTTTGCCGCCAGTACCGCATCGGTGTCCCCTTCGAACGTCACCGTCTTGATGGTGTCGCCCTGGGTGACCTGGTCGACCACATCCATGCCTTCGAGCACCTTGCCGAACACGGTGTGCTTGCGGTCCAGCCAGGGGGTCGCGACGTGGGTGATGAAGAACTGGCTACCGTTGGTGTTGGGGCCGGCATTGGCCATCGACAGCACGCCGCGCTCGTGACCCACGCCATTGGTGGTTTCGTCCTCGAACTTGTAGCCCGGGCCACCAGTGCCGCTGCCCTGCGGACATCCACCCTGCACCATGAAATCGGGGATCACGCGATGGAACTTCAGGCCGTCATAAAACCCGCGCTTGGCCAGGTTGACGAAGTTGGCGACCGTCAGCGGGGCTTTCTCGGGGAGCAGTTCAACGCGGACAGGGCCGCGGCTGGTATCGAAGGTGGCGAACAGGGCCATGGGGGAATCCAGTAGAGCGGCAGGCGCCGGGGTCCGCTATAATAACCGGCTTCCTAGCCAGCCTTCGCGCCGTCCCGGTGCGCTTTCAGCATGTCCGCATTCTCATCGATCGAACACCTCCGCAACATTGCCATCGTCGCGCACGTCGACCATGGCAAGACCACCCTGGTTGATTGCCTGCTCAAGCAGTCCGGCACCTTCAACGAACGGATGGTGACCACCGAACGGATGATGGACAGCAATGACCAGGAAAAGGAACGTGGCATCACGATCCTGTCCAAGAACACGGCCATCAACTGGCGCGGCAATCGCATCAACATCGTCGACACCCCCGGCCACGCCGACTTCGGCGGCGAAGTGGAGCGCGTGCTGTCGATGGTGGATTCGGTCCTGATCCTGGTCGACGCGATGGACGGCCCGATGCCGCAGACGCGCTTCGTGACGCAGAAGGCGTTCGCGATGGGCTTCAAGCCGATTGTCGTCGTCAACAAGATCGACCGCCCCGGAGCACGTCCGGACTGGGTGATCGACCAGGTGTTCGACCTGTTCGACAAGCTGGGCGCGACCAACGAGCAGCTCGATTTCCCGATCGTTTACGCCTCGGCGCTGCACGGTTATGCCAGCCTGGACGACAGCGCGCGCGACGGCGACATGACCCCGCTGTACGAAGCGATCATGAAGCACGTGGCACCACCGACGGTGGATCCCGACGGCCCGTTCCAGATGCGGATCAGCCAGCTGGACTACAGCAACTTCGTCGGGTTGATTGGCGTCGGCCGCATCCAGCGCGGAAAGGTCCGCACCAACATGCCGGTCAGCGTGGTCGACCGCGAAGGCAAGAAGCGCCAGGGCAAGGTGCTGCAGGTGCTGGGCTTCCTGGGGCTGGAGCGGGTGGAAGTCGAGGAAGCCGAGGCGGGCGACATCGTCGCGATCTCCGGCGTGCAGAATCTTTCGATCTCCGACACCATCTGTGCGCTGGATACTCCCGAAGCGCTGGAACCATTGACGGTCGATGAGCCCACGATTTCGATGACCTTCCAGGTCAACAATTCACCGTTCGCCGGCAAGAAGGACTTCAGCGGCGGCAAGTTCATCACCAGTCGCCAGATCCGCGAGCGCCTTGAGCGCGAGACGCTGCACAACGTGGCACTGAAGGTCGAGGAAGGATCGGACCCGGACAAGTTCCTGGTCTCCGGTCGTGGCGAACTGCACCTGTCGGTGCTGATCGAGAACATGCGCCGTGAAGGATTCGAACTGGCCGTGTCGCGTCCGGAAGTCATCATCAAGGAAATCGACGGCAAGCAGATGGAGCCGGTCGAGCAACTGGTGGTCGACATCGAGGAAGTCCATCAGGGCGGCGTCATGGAGAAGCTCGGTGTGCGCAAGGGCCAGCTGAAGAACATGGAGTCCGACGGCAAGGGACGCGTCCGGCTTGACTACATGATCCCGGCGCGTGGCCTGATCGGCTTCCAGAACGAATTCCGCACGCTGACCCAGGGCTCGGGCCTGCTGTTCCATGTCTTCGACCATTACGGCCCCAAGGAAATGGGCGCCATCGCCAAGCGACAGAACGGCGTGATGATTGCCAATGCGCCGGGCGCGACTCCTGCGTATTCGCTCGGCCCATTGGAAGAGCGCGGCAAGTTGTTCGCCGCCGAAGGCGACAACGTGTACGAAGGCCAGTTGATCGGCATCCACTCCAAGGACAACGACCTGACGGTCAACGCCATCAAGACCAAGCCGCTGACCAACATGCGCGCCTCGGGCAAGGATGATGCGATCAAGCTGACCCCCGCGATCAAGTACACGCTGGAGCAGGCGCTGGACTTCATCGAGGATGATGAGCTGGTTGAAGTCACGCCGAAGGAAATTCGCCTGCGCAAGAAGCATCTGAGCGAAACCGATCGCAAGCGTGCCTCGCGCGGGGCTTGAGGTTCGACGTGCTGCCGTCGCCATGAAGTCGACGGCAGCCGCCCTGCCGGGTTAGCCTGCGCGACTCATGCGCAGCCATCGACTCGATCCTTCCCACCCGCACTACAACCCAAACCCGCACGCGCATCCGGGGCTGCATGTCATCGCCCTGGTCGAGGCGACCAAGGGTGTGTTGGCGCTTGTTGCCGCCAGCGGACTGGCCTTCCTGGGACCGTTGCCCCTGCAGCGCTGGGTGCGTTGGCTGATCGCACGGTTCCAACTGGATCCCGATCATGGCGCATTGGCGCTGTTCGCCCGGCAGATCAGTCCAGACGCGGTGCATTGGGCCGCCGCGGCCGTGATGGCCTATGGCGCATTGCATGTCGTCGAGGCGTGGGGACTGTGGCGCGCACGCGCGTGGGCGTCATGGCTGGGCTGCCTGACTGCGGCGATTTATCTTCCACTGGATGTTTATGCACTCTGGCACCATCCGGGCATTCCGGCCGTGGCGGTGCTGGTCATCAACCTGATCGTCGTGTTCGTGCTGGCGCGGGATATCCGCCGACGTCGTTATTGAGTGCTCAAGGGCGGGGACGCCTCATTTCCATTCCCGCCATCCACGACGTGTGCTGACTCCAACGCGCCATCAGGCTGGCGTCGGCGCCGCGAGTTGTCCCTGCTTGCGCACGATCAGCATCGCGATTTCCAACGCCTGCTCGTAATTCAGGCGCGGGTCGACCGCCGAGCGGTACGCGCGCACAAGGTCGGTTTCGGTCAGCTCGCGCGCACCGCCCAGACACTCGGTGACATCTTCCCCGGTGAGCTCCAGATGCACGCCGCCCATGCGGGTCCCGGCCGACGCATGCAGGTCGAATGCCTGCTCCAGCTCGCTGCGGATATTGCCGAAGCGGCGTGTCTTGTACCCATTGCCGGTGGTTTCGGTATTGCCGTGCATGGGATCGCAGATCCACAGCACGCGCCGGCCTGCGTTGCGGACCGCATCCAGCAGTGCTGGCAGCTTGGCCGCGATGTTACCGGCGCCCATGCGGTGGATGAGGGTCAACCGACCGGGCTCATCGTGCGGATTGAGCACATCGACCAGTCGCAACAACTGGTCCGGAGTCACCGAAGGGCCGACCTTCAATGCAATTGGATTGCGGATGCCGCGAAAATACTCGACGTGCGCGCCATCAAGTGCCGCGGTGCGCATGCCGATCCACGGGAAGTGCGTGCCGAGGTTGAACCAGCCCCATTGGCGAGGCACTTCGCGCGTTTGCGCTTCCTCGTAAGGCAGCAGCAGCGCTTCGTGCGAGGTGTAGAAATCGACGCGGTTGAGGTTATGGACTTCCGAACCCGACAGCGTTTCCATGAAACGGACCGCGTCGCCGATGCCCTCCACCATCTGGTGGTATTCATCGGCCAGCGGCGAATGTCCGACCCAGCCCAGGTCCCAGTATTCGGGATGGTGCAGGTCGGCGAACCCGCCGTCGATCAGCGCGCGCACGAAGTTCATCGTCATCGCCGAACGCGCGTGGGCCTTGATCATGCGACGCGGGTCCGGTGTACGGGCCTGCTCGGTGAATTCCGGGGCGTTGACGATGTCGCCGCGGTAGACCGGCAGCGTCACGCCATCGATGGTTTCATCGTCGACCGATCGCGGTTTGGCGTATTGCCCTGCAAAGCGACCAACGCGCACGACCGGCCGCCGCAATCCATGCACCAGCACCAGGCTCATCTGCAGCAGGACCTTCAGGCGATTGGAAATCACCGCCGAACTGCATTCACGGAAGCTTTCGGCGCAATCCCCGCCCTGCAGCAGGAAGCGCTTTCCGTCCTGGGCCTCGGCAAGCTGCTGCTTGAGCGCGAGGATTTCCCATGACGTGACCAACGGCGGCAAGCCGTGCAATTCGTCCTGAACTTCGGCGAGCGCAGCGGCATCCGGATACACCGGCAACTGCAGCGCAGGACGCTTGCGCCAGCTGTCGGGCCACCAATCGTCGGGGACATTCACCGGCTGCAGGTTGCGCTCGGAATTATTCATCATCGGGTTTCGTAAAAATTATCCATCTTCTGTCGGGCGATCGAGCCAGCTCCTGGACTGCAGCCGACCAGGCACGAGCTGCAATACGGAAACAGCATCCACGGTAGCACTGGAGATGCCTGCCAGCTTCAACGCCTGCGTAAGGCCAGGTAGGCAGCCCAGATCGCCAGCAGCAGGAACCAAACCAGACCCCACTCGGCCATCGACAGGCCAAACAAAGTCCAGTCGACCTTGGCGCATTCGCCCGAGCCGGTCAGCACTTTTCGGATCACGCTGGTCAGCGGCATCAATTCGCGCAGGTAATCCAGCCCTGGACCGCAGGACGGTACCTGGTCGGGCGGAAGATGCTGGATCCACACGTGGCGACCGGCAATCCCGGTTCCGATGGCCGCCGCGGTGAACGCCAGAGATGCATAACCGCGTTGGGCCGTCTCATTGCGCGGTGCATGCAAGCCTGCCACAAGGAACACCAGCCCGGTCGCGGTGAAGGCAATGCGCTGGAAAACACACAGCGGGCACGGCACGAGACCGCCGTGCAGTTGCATATACAACGCGAAGCCCAACAACGCCGCGCAGACGGCGAAGCCAAGCAGGCACTGGGCGCGAAAATTCCACCGCATGGCGTTCAGTTGCACGAGGAAAATCCCGGAGGGAGTTGGCGATATTATCGGCGTCATGGGGAATAAAAAAACCCCGGCGCCTGGCCGGGGTTTCATCGACAGCCCTGGTTGGCGGATTACGCCGCTTCGACGGCTTCCGGGCGATCCACCAGCTCGACATACGCCATCGGCGCATTGTCGCCGGCGCGATATCCGCACTTGAGGATGCGCAGGTAGCCGCCCGGGCGCGTCGCGTAACGCGGGCCAAGCACAGTGAACAGCGTGCCGACGGCTTCCTTGTCCCGCAGGCAGGCAAACGCGAGGCGGCGATTGGCCACTCCATCGACCTTGCCCATGGTGATGAGCGGCTCGGCAACGCGGCGCAGCTCCTTGGCCTTGGGCAGCGTGGTGCGGATCAGTTCGTGCTTGATCAGCGACGCGGCCATGTTCTCGAACATCGCCTTGCGATGCGCGCTGGTGCGGCTGAATTTGCGTCCGGATTTCTGGTGGCGCATGGTCGTTTATCCCTTCCGATCTTTGTGAAGCCACATCCAGGCATGGATTGCCTGGTTGCGGTATTAGCCCATCATGCCGTGCGAAGCAACGCCCGCTGGCGGCCAGTTTTCAAGCTTCATGCCAAGTGCCAGGCCGCGCTGTGCGAGCACTTCCTTGATCTCGGTGAGCGACTTCTTGCCCAGGTTCGGCGTCT
>JBBRZH010000032.1:0-24531 GCA_038236935.1 Lysobacterales bacterium | reverse complement strand
TGAAATACCAATGATGGCCGGTGCCGATCAGGCCGCCGAGGAAGTACAAAATCGCATCAAGGTAGATCACCCGCAGCGCGGTATTGCGGCGAGTCAGGCCGAGTTGATACAGCGCAAGGGCGACCACTGTGGTTGCGAAGAATTCGAAGAAACCCTCGACCCACAAATGCACGATCCAGAAGCGCCACGTGTCGACGATGGTGTAGTTGGTCTTGGCGCCGAAAAACAGCGCGGGAAGGTAGAACAGCGGGATCGCAAGCGCGGCGACGAAGAACATACGCACGATCGGGCGGGCTTCCACGTTGTCGACCTTGGCAGGCCGCGCCACCCACCACAACATGGCAAACCACACCAGCAGGCCGACCGCCAACAGGTATTGCCAGATGCGCCCCAGTTCCAGGTATTCCCAACCCTGGTTGCCAAGCCAGAACCACCAGTCGCCGAGCAGCTGCGAGATGCCAGCCCATTCACCCAGCAGGCTGCCGACGATCACCGCGACAAACGAGCCAAACAACAAATGTGTCCACGTCACCAGGCCACGTGGCTCGTCACGCCGCAAGGTCGTTCCCAGGAACAAGGCCGCGGCGACGTATGAGGTCGCAATCCACATGATGGCGCTCTGCAGATGCCAGGTCCGCATCAAGTTGCTCGGGAAGATGTTCTCAAGCTGGAAGCCGTAGAAACTGCCGGGATCGGCGCGGTAATGTGCTGTTGCACCGCCCACCAGCGTCTGGAACAGGAACACGAGGGCGACGAGCACGTAGAACTTGACCAGTGCGCGCTGTCCCGCAGTGGCACCGCCCGGACGAATACGCGACTGGATGGTGTGTCCGTGGCTGAGCCAACCCAGATACTCGAATTTGCCGAATGCAAGTAATACGGTGGCAATACCCGCCAGCAACACCAGCAGGCTCAACGCGCTCCAGAGCAGGGCGCCGGGAATTGCGACGTTGCCGACGCTTGGATCGAATGGGAAGTTGTTGGTATACGAAACCGTCTCGCCAGGCCGATTGGCCACCGACGCCCACGCCGTCCAGGTGACGAATGCGCTGAACTGGCGCAGCTCTGTAGCGTCGGTGATCAGGTTCGGCTTGAGGCCGCCGTTGCGCTCAGGATGTTTGAAGTACTCACCCCAGTAGCCGGCTTGCTCTTGCCAGGCGTAGGTTTCCGCCGGGGTCAACGTTAATGTGTCGGTGACCGGATCGTAACGGTTGGTCTTCAACACGACGGCGACCGCGGCTTGCAATCCCGCGCGTTGCGCCGGATCAAGTTGGGCGATCGGCTTGCCAAATTCCTGGGGTGCCAACACCGTCGCGGCCGCTTCGCCCATCCGGTGAAGGGTGTCGGCGGAGAAGTCCGGACCCAGATATGCGCCGTGGCCCCAGATACTGCCGTTGTCCATCAATCCGTATTTCAGGAACACCGCCTGCCCGTTGCCAATGTCCTCCCCGGTAAACAACGTCACGCCTTGCGAATCGACGACCTTGCCCGGAATCGGTGGTGCGTTGCGGTAGGCCATCACCGTGATCGCGATCAGAACGCCGAACCCGATCACCATCACGATGCCAATGCTACGAAGCCACCATGGCGACAGCGGGCCATCGTCCGCCGGATTGGCAATCGCGTTGCTGGCCGGAACGGCTGGAATGGTGGTCATGACGGCTCCCCCAATATTGGCCGGACACCGGCACACGTGACCGTAACGCGTTCGCTGAATGCGTGCCTATATCTGGGTCAAGGCGGGAGAAGCAGTTCTGGAATACACTTTTCAGGACTCCTTTTTGATGCCGTGGGATTTTCGAAGGTTTCATCAGTTACGGATGAAACACTCAGGATCCTTGCCGGAAGACTCAACCCATCGGCAACTTCAACCCCATCTCCCGCGCACAATCCTTCGCACTTTCATACCCCGCATCCGCATGCCGCATCACGCCGGTCGCTGGATCGTTCCACAGCACTCGTGCAATCCGCTTGTCGGCTTCAACCGTGCCATCGCACACGATCACCACGCCGGAGTGCTGCGAATAGCCCATCCCTACCCCGCCGCCGTGGTGCAGCGAGACCCAGGTTGCGCCGCCGGCGACATTCAACATCGCATTGAGCAGTGGCCAGTCGCTGACGGCATCGCTGCCGTCGCGCATTGCTTCGGTTTCGCGGTTGGGTGAGGCGACGCTGCCGCTGTCGAGATGATCGCGGCCGATCACGACGGGGGCCTTCAGTTCGCCGTTGCGCACCATCTCGTTGAAAGCCAGGCCCAGCTTATCGCGCAGGCCCAGGCCCACCCAGCAGATGCGCGCGGGCAGACCCTGGAAGGCGATACGCTCGCGCGCCATGTCCAGCCAGCGGTGCAGCGCGGCGTCGTCGGGGATGAGTTCCTTGACCTTGGCGTCGGTCTTGTAGATGTCCTCGGGATCGCCGCTGAGCGCGACCCAGCGGAACGGGCCGATGCCGCGGCAGAACAGCGGGCGCACGTAGGCGGGGACGAAGCCGGGGAAATCGAACGCGTTGGTGCAGCCTTCATCGAACGCCATCTGGCGGATGTTGTTACCGTAGTCGAAGGTCGGGATGCCGAGCTTCTCGAACGCGAGCATTGCCTCGACATGCACGCGCATGGATTGTTTTGCCGCGTCGCGCACAAGCTGCGGATTGGCTTTCTGTTCGGCGAGCCAGTGTTCGACCGTCCAGCCGATCGGCAGGTAACCGTGTACCGGGTCATGCGCGGACGTCTGATCGGTGACGGCATCGGGACGCACGCCGCGGCGCACGAGTTCGGGCAGGATTTCGGCGGCGTTGCCGAGCAGTGCGATGGATTTTGCTTCGCCGCTCTTGGTGTACTTCGCGATGCGTGCGAGGGCGTCGTCGAGGTCGGCGGCCTGCTCGTCGACGTAGCGCGTGCGCAGGCGCATGTCGATGCGCGACTGCTGGCATTCGATGTTGAGGCTGCTTGCGCCGGCGAGCGATGCGGCCAGCGGTTGCGCGCCGCCCATGCCGCCGAGACCTGCCGTCAAGATCCATTTGCCGGTGAGGTCGCCGTTGTAGTGCTGGCGGCCCATTTCGACGAAGGTTTCGTAGGTGCCCTGCACGATCCCCTGCGAGCCGATGTAGATCCAGCTGCCGGCCGTCATCTGGCCGTACATCATCAGGCCCTTCTGATCGAGCTCGTTGAAGTGCTCCCATGTCGCCCAGTGCGGGACCAGGTTGGAGTTGGCGAGCAGCACGCGCGGCGCGTCGGCGTGCGTGCGGAAGATGCCCACCGGCTTGCCCGACTGGATGAGCAGGGTTTCATCGTCGCCGAGCGTCTTCAGCGACTCGATGATCGCGTCATAGCATTCCCAGTTGCGCGCGGCGCGGCCAATGCCGCCGTAGACCACAAGCTCGGCCGGGTTCTCGGCGACCTCGGGATCCAGGTTGTTCTGCAGCATCCGGTACGGGGCTTCGGTCAGCCAGGATTTGCAGGACAGCGTGGTGCCCCGTGGGGCGCGGATGGTGCGGCCGGCTTCGAAGCGGCTTGGATCATTGCGGGTGGGCATGGATGGGCCTGGTGGCGTGTTGGCCGGATTATCGCATCGGGTGATTTGGGCGCAGGCCGGCCAGTGAGCTTGCGGTGACCTACGGCAGTGGAAACCCCGTCCGGCGCTTGCTAGCGTCACCTCTCCATCCCCAACGAGGAGTGCGTCATGAAGTGGATCGTGTCGTCCGTCACCAGCCTGGCCGTTGCCGGCCTGGTTGTGTCCACTGCGCTGGCACATCCGCCGATGGCGAAGGCCATTCCCGAGTACGTTACCGAGGCCGTCGCCGACACCGGCCGCGCGGATGACGTCAAGAACGATGCGCGGCGCAAGGTCGCCGACCTGGTCGCCTTCTCCGGAGTCAAGCCGGGCGACACCGTCCTCGAGCTGATTCCGGGCAGCGGTTACTTCACGCGTGTCTTCAGCAAGGTCGTGGGAGCGAAGGGTCATGTGTATGCGGCATTGCCGGCCGAGATGGAGAAAGACCACCCCGGCGCGGACACGATGCGTGCACTGCACGAGCAGGGCTACGGGAACATCGATGTGCTCATCCAGCCTGCCGCAGCCCTGAGCGCTCCGGTACCGGTCGACGTCGTGTTCACCTCGCAGAACTACCACGACTATCCGGACACTTTCATGGGCCCGACCGATCCGGCATTGCTCGACAAAGCGGTGTTTGCCGCGCTCAAGCCTGGCGGCACCTACATCGTTGTCGACCATGTGGCCGCAGCGGGCTCGGGTCTGCGCGACACCGACACGCTGCACCGCATCGATCCTGCAATCGTCAAGCAGCAGGTGCTGGCGGCGGGGTTCCAGTACGTCGGCGAAAGCACCGTTCTGCGCAATCCGGCCGACGACCACACGCTGAAAGTGTTCGACAAGACCATCCGTGGGCACACCGATCAGTTTGCGTACAAGTTCCGCAAGCCGATGCACGCGCACTGAGCCTGCAATGCAAACAAAAAAAGCCCGGCATTGCCGGGCTTTTTTATGCCTGTCAGGCGGATCAGTGGATCGATGGATCCAGTTCGCGCAGGGCCTGCGCCATGTCGAATGCACCGGTGCGTTCGATGTCGCGACGCGAATACGTATGGCCAGGGGACGATGTCGCGCAATCAACAGGGCGCGTGGTGTTCGACGGCACTTGACGCGCACGCTGGATTCTTGAGCCCGTCACCTGCACGCAGGGCAAGTCGCTGTACACGTCGTTGGCGGCGTCCGCCGCACGCAGATCTGTCGGCTCAGGTCGTGCTGACACAGTGGTTTGTGCGGTCGCTGTCGCCGCAAGGCCGCCCAGCAGGCAGGCGAACAAGATGCGTTGTGGGATGGATTTCATGATTGACTCCCGGCGCTTGATGCACTCTGGTGTCGTCCATTTATACGCCCATGAAGCGGCAGAAGCGCATACCAGGTGCATGCTGTTAATGCTCGCGTCATTCCACCGGGCAATGCGTTTGGCGGCCATTCCTGAATGCGGCAACCTCGGCCTCATCAGCCGGCTTTGGCTCGATCCCGTCGTCGAACAGGATGCGCCAGACGCCGTCCTTGCCGCGATGCCACACCGAATGGAAGCCGCCAATCGAAAAGTGCGGCTTGGCATCGGGACGCAGGTCCTCATAGAGCGCAGGCCCGCTGGAGGATGCGATATCCGCAACGCCGCCGATGGTGACCCGGGTCGGATACCAACTTAGTAATAGCGATTTGCCTTCCACCAGGCGCGCCCAATGTGTGGCGATGGCCGTATCGCCACGCAGCGGTGACGGACTTTCCGCCGAGAACGCCGCCCCTTTTTCCAGATGCCCGGCAAAACCGGTCGCATCATGCCGCGCGAGCGCGTCGGCGAAACTCAATTCGCGCGCCCATACCCTGCATTCCTCGGCGCTCATCCTTGCAGTGACGGGCGCGGCAGTCGCCGATGCTGCGGTGAACACAAGACATGAAACGATGAGTGCCCTGGATGTCGTCATGGATCAATGCTCCTGTTGGTCACACTCAATTGACGAAGACCTGTCCTGCGCCAGTAACTGTCGCATCGCACCTCGGTAACGTGCGGCGACCGCATCGCGATCGCGGTGGCGTCCGTCCGCGACCACGTGTACGCCCGCGACTTCAACATCGCGCACCAGGTTGCGGTTGCCGCTGAAGATCCAGCGGTCGACGACATCGGATTGCGTCATCCCGGCGAACTGGGCGGCATCCGCATCCAGCGTGATGCAGTCGGAATCGGCGGCATCGCTGCCGGTTGCGTTGCGGGCGCTGGCAACTACAGCGCGTAGCAGGGTTTCACCGACGCTGGTCGAGTCCGGGCGCACGGCGACATTGCGGTGGTGCGTGGCGAGGCGCTGGCCGTATTCCAGCCATCGCAATTCCTCCACCGGCGACACCGAAATCTGCGAGTCCGAGCCAATCCCCCAGGCGCCACCGGCATCAAGATACTTGCGTAGCGGAAACAGACCGTCGCCGAGGTTGGCTTCGGTGGTCGGGCAGATCGCGACGGTGGCACCGCTGTCGGCGATGCCTTGCACTTCGGATTCGGTCAGGTGCGTGGCGTGTACAAGCGTCCAGCGTGGATTGACTTCCGCGTTTGCAAGCAGCCATTCCACCGGTCGCGCGCCACGCAGGTTGATGCAGTCCTGCACTTCACCGAGCTGCTCGGCGATGTGGATGTGGATCGGTGAATTGCCTGGCAATGCCGCGACGACGTCGCGCATCGCACCTTCCGGCACGGCACGCAGGCTGTGCAACGCGCAGCCGATGCGCAACATGGCGCTTTCTTCCTTGCGCAGGGTCGCGACCAATGCGAGGAATCCATCGACATCATGACCAAAGCGGCGCTGTCGCTCGCCCAGCGCGCGGCCGTCGAAGCCGCCGCTCATGTACAGCACCGGCAGCAATGTCATGCGGATGCCGGTGTCGCGCGCGGCGGCAACGAGCGCGCGCGACATCGCCGCCGGATCGGAATACGTGCTGCCATCCGGCGGGTGGTGCAGGTAATGGAATTCGCAGACGGTGGTGTAGCCCGCCTCCAGCATCTCGATGTACAGCTGCGCGGCGACCGCATACAGCGTTTCGGGATCGAAGCGCGCGGCGAAGCGGTACATCGTTTCGCGCCATGTCCAGAAGGAGTCTTCGGGATTCGTCTGGCGTTCGGCCATGCCTGCCATTGCCCGCTGGAAGGCGTGCGAATGCAGGTTGGGAATGCCGGGCACGCTCCATTGCCCGCTGGACGCCGACTGCGGGTGCGGATGACGCGCAGCGTTTCGCCAGCCTTTCGGTGTCCAGAGCATGGGACTTTCCGCGATGATGTGCCTGCATTCTGCACGAGCGCACGCAGGGCGCGTGCGACAATGGCGGCTCGATGAGTCCACCCCACGAAACAAGAGTCGGATTCGCCCTGCTGCTGTGGGGAGAGGGATGGAAGCGGCGCATTGCGCTGTGGAGCGGTGCCATCGCGGTCGCCTTGGTCGCCATCGTGTTTGCGCGCGCCAGCGATGCCGCATTCCGCGTGTTCGAGCGCGTGATGGCGTTTTCGCCGTACTGGGCCCTCGCATTGACGCCGGGGATCTTCGCGCTGCTGGCCTGGTTGACCACGGAACGATTGCAGGCCACGCGTGGCAGCGGCATCCCACAGGTGATCGCCGCCTTGCAGTTGCCGCAGGCCTGGCGCGATCGGTACCTGTCGTTCGGGATCGCCGTGGCCAAGCTGGGGCTGACCGTGATCGGACTCATTGGTGGCGCGTCGATCGGTCGCGAAGGGCCAACGGTGCACGTCGGTGCCGGCATCATGCAATGGGTCGGCCGGCGCTTCGGGTTCAACGACTCGCACCAGACATCTCGATTCCTCCTTGCAGGTGGCGCTGCAGGAATCGCCGCGGCGTTCAACACGCCGCTGGCTGGCGTCGTCTTCGCCATCGAGGAATTAAGCGGCGCGTACGAACATCATTTCTCCGGCACGCTGCTCACCGCCGTGATTGTCGGCGGCGTGGTCTCGCTTGGCGTGCTCGGCAATTACACCTACTTCGGCCACGTCAGCACGGCGCTTCCGCTGGGACAAGGCTGGCTTGCCGTGTTGTTGTGCGGCGTTGTCTGCGGACTGGCGGGCGGAGGATTCAGTCGCCTGTTGCTGCTGGGCACGTCGCGTTCGGCCGGCTGGTTCAGCGCACTGCGCGCGCGTCATCCGATCCTCATGGCTGCGACGTTCGGCCTGCTGCTCGCCGGCCTTGGCATCACGTTCGGCCGCGGCGCCTTCGGCACCGGCTACGAGCAGGCACGCAGTCTGCTGCAGGGGCATGCAACCGTCGGCCATGAATTCGGCCTGGTGAAACTGATCGCCAACCTGCTGTCGTCGCTGGCCGGTATTCCCGGCGGCCTGTTTTCACCAGCACTGGCCGTAGGCGCGGGCTTTGGCCACAACCTCTCCGTGCTGCTGCCCGAGGTGAAGCCGACCGCAGTGGTGCTGCTGGGCATGTCGGCGTACCTGGCGGGCGTGACGCAGGCACCCTTGACCTCGGCGGTGATCACGATGGAGATGACCGACAACAACGAGATGCTGCTGCCGATCCTGGCCACGGTGTTGATCGCGCGTGGGTTCTCCGCGCTGGTGTGCCATGTGCCCGTCTACAAGGCGCTCGCACAACGCCTCGTCGCAGATGTTCCCGAGGTGACGGTGGCACCGGCGGAGTGACTGTCAGGGTGTCATGCGGGGTTTGGCAGTGTCGAAAATCCTGCGCGCCTTTGCAGGCGCATCGTCCACGCCTGAAAACGTGATGGTCACCAGGTCTTCTCCGGTGCGGATCATCAATGCCGTGCCGACGGCGGCTGCCTGGTCACCAATGCCGGCGTAAGGATTGGTAATGCCCGGCTCGACATGGTTCATCGCGCCCATCGCCGCCATCGCCGATTCACCATCGCCCCAGTTGACCGTGAGATCCACGTACGGGCTCGGGGCACTGGCCGGTTTGTAGATGCATTGCGTCTTGTCGACGGTGCCTTCGTACGGCTCGGCCGTGACGGTGCTGCCGAGAATCGCCGACATCTCCTGCGTGGTGACCAGCGAGCACGCGGTTGGCCGTGGCTTGTTCTGGTCGGCGATCATTTTCTTGATGTCGGCTTCAGATGGATCGCTGGTACTTGTCGACGCGGCGGTCGATGTCACCGCGGGCGTATCCGCCTGCCTGGAACATCCACCGAACATCGGCAGGACCATCAACAGGACAAAAAATGCTGCGCGCTCGTGGTGCATGGCCTGCTCCATGTGGGTGGTTCAAATTTGACGTTGTCTGCAGTGCCTAGGGTTGCACTGCGGGCGTGGCGGCTGGCGCACTCCTGATCTCGTGGACTCGCCTGTTCTTGCCGCTGACAATGATGATCCCGGCGGCGACGGCTTTCGAAGTCGCAGCCTGCGACATTGGGGTGTCGGGCGGCCCCGGCGGTAATGGCTGCGGGTTGAGGCTGACGGCGCCGGCCGGTCGCGGCGGCAATGGTTGTGGATTGAGTTCGGCTTGAGTCGCCCGCGATGTGGACTGCGAGAGGTCAGGTCCCGGCGGCAACGGCTGCGGATTCAGGCTGGCGTCGCGCGCGGCTTGGTTGCCCGCGCGATCTTGGGCTTGGGGCTCGGTCGCGGTCGCGTCGATTCGATTGAGCGCCTTCGAGCGCATGCGCGACTGCGGCAGCCGCTGGAACTTGCCGTTGGCGCGCTCGTACTCGGCGCGTAACGCCACACGCTCGTCGTCGGAAATTCCGTAGCGCGAATGCGGGAACGAAGAATCCTCGAGTTCCGGCCACAGCGCGCGCAGCTCGACGGGCATGTTGTCGCCGACGCGGCGACATGCCGCCTGGTACAACCAAGGGTCGATCCCGCAATTGGCCCCGAAGATCACTACGTAGGAAATCCCGGGGCCGGAGGTGGTATCGACATGGTAAATCTCGGTCGCGTCGGCATTGGCGTACCCGCGCTCGCTCGGCGTCCATGTGCCGCTCGCGTGATATGCGAATGAACGCCCGTCATGCGTCACGCAAGCGCCGCCGAAATTGTATTCCGCACGGCCAGGAGAAACCTGGGTGAACTTCGGGTGTTCTGTCAGTCCGCCGCTCGTGCACGAAATGGGCATGCGGGGCGGATCGGCGTGCACGACGTTGATGAATGGCAGGCTGATCAACAGCAATGGCAACAGCATGGTGTACCGCATGGGGTGCTCCTGGACAGGGTCGGATCAGGGTGCAGTAGGTTCTTCAGCGGGTTGCACGATGACCGTCTGCGTCCAGCGATTGTTGTCATGATCGGCTTCGGCATCCGCGAATCTTTCGTTGAGCTCGCAGGTCATCGACACGGGGCCTGCTGCCGTTGGCAGCCATGTCACCAAGGCCGAATGCTGGCCTGCATCCGCTCGGCCTTCGAAGGGCAAGCTCTGTGCCGGGTTGCTACCGATCTCGATGCTTCCCTGCCATGGACGGATGTGCCAAAACGGATTGGGTGTTTCGTTGACGGAGTAGGAGCACTCGATCGCCACCGGTTGTCCCAGATGCAATTGCTCGACGCTTCCGCCCGCTTGGCTGAACCGCATGCGGCCGACGAGAAGGTCGTTTGGGGCCGGAACCGGGGGCACTCCGCGTACGGGGTCGGCCTTTTCCGTCGCCGGTGGAATCCTGTTGGAGAGGACGTCGACGACGCGACCACGCGAGGTCCGCTGGATGGGTGGAATTCCAGGCGTGATCCCCCTTGCAGCCGAATCCCTGCTCCCTGCGAACGTCTTGTCGATGTGTTCTTTGGCGAGCGAATGGCTTGGTTTCTGCACGCGACCCAAGGCAATGGGTGCAGGGCTGGCTCCAGCAGGATCGGCTGCAGCATCAAGGCATGGCATTGTTCTGCTGCTGTACCAATCCGCCCTTGTCTGCGGGTTCCGCTTGTCGTAGGTCACGCCTTCGATTCGCCCCTGTGGGCCGATCCTGCCCGAATAAATGCCAATGGAATCGTTCGACCAGTACGCATTGAACTCAACGGAATCGCCGTTGATGGTGCCATCGACGGATGCGTTTGCTTCCACATAGTCATCGCCTTTCGCAGGAAAGGTGTTGTAGCTGACGGTGTAAGCCCAATGTCCGCTTCCCTGGATCACAGCCCCTGTTTGCTGCAGGGTGAGAACCGGTTTGGCGTCATTGGTTTGCACAGCGACCCATTCGCCACTGATGTCCCAATGCGCACACGATGCCCGGGCGGCGCAGGGCAACAGCAGCAGGCACGCGCTAAAAAGAGCCTGCCTTGAAAATACTCTGGAATGACGTTCGAAGCTGATCATGTGACGCCTCCCTCTCGATTCGATCATTCGTCCAGAACGCACCCTGGCTGGTTCTCTGCACGACGTCATATTCGTCATTGCACAGGTAACCGCGCCACGGCTTGCCGCAGCAACTTCACTGCCGCGTCTCGGCTAGGTGCCTGCACGTAAACCGCGTTGGAGGCCGTCAACGCACCCGCGCGAAAACTTCCAAGCGATGGACTCACCATTGCCTCGTTGCCGATACCAGGCAAGGATTCGCCGCCTCCGTCCTTGCCCACAGGTTCCCAGTCGCTGGTGCGCATCACGACCGCCTGCACCGCGTCATCACCGGACTTCCATTCACAACCACCAGGAGCCCAGTTGTGGCCCTCCTGCGCGTCTTTTCCCAAAGCGGTGGCAATGTCGCTGCGGGAAAACAATTTGCAGGCTTTGTCGGTCGCCGCGACCGTCGCTGACATGGTCTGGTTGATCCCTTTGGCAAGGTTTCCCGCATCGGTGGTGTCACTGTCCTTGGAACATCCAGACAGGATGCTCCCAAGCAGCACGAGCGTTACCGCCGTGGACGGCGCCCAATGCCGCAATGGATGCAGTTTCATGATGTTTTCCTGATGTCGTTTTTACAGGGACGGCAGCGGTTACAAACGCTTCGCCGCAGCGCTACCCAAGCCGCTGAGTGCGTGCAACGCCGTGGCGCGATCGCGATGGGCGAGATCGTCGGACAACAACACCAGGATCCGGTCGTCCTTGCGCGCGACGACCATCGCGATGTCGGTGAGGATTCCGCGCTTGGCGTCCTGGGTTTCGATCACGGCGAACGCTTGGTCCCCCACTCCGGCAACCGGCTCGTAACGGACGTTCTTCGCAGCCGATGGATTGACGGGATCGATGAAGCCTTCGACCAGTCCGTGGATTTCGTTATCGGCGGTGCTGTCCTTGGCTTTCCAGACCTCCGCAAGGAAGCGCCCGCCGTCGGCGGACCACTGGCAGGCTTTGATGCCGTACTCCTCACGACTGCGTTCGGGCTGCCCGGCTTTGGCGTTTGGAAAAACGGCATGCACTTCGGCGTCCGTCAGCAAACGGCACGGGCTGTCGGGTTCCACGGCGACAGCTGCAGGACCGTCCACTGCCTTGGCCGCGCTGCTCGGTTGAGCGGTTGAGGACAGAGCAGCGTCCGTTGCCGCAGGACCAGTCGAGGACTTCGAACAGTCTGCGAGGACGACGGGCAGGAGGCACGCGAACGCAGTGAGTGCAAGGCAACGGCTGGCTGGGTACATGACGTATTCCGATGGGAGGCCATGCCCACGTCAGCTTGGCCGGGATGTTCAGCAGACAAGATCGAGCGCGCGAACAGGACATCGCCGCGCCCCTCGCGCACCCGGATACCGCTTCAGTGGTCCGGACTCTCTAAAGATCACGCAAAACCCTTCTGAGTCCGGCCAGCAACCGGTTATGACAGAATCCGGCGACCATGGTCGACTCCCAAAACGTTCTGCTGCCACCCATACCGGCACCTGCCGATCCTCCAAACGCCACGGCTTGGGAACCCCATCCCAGATGACGCAGACACCCCAGTGGGATGGACTGATCCTCAGTGCGTCGCTGGCGACGCTGGATTCGGAAGACGGTTATGGCTCAATCCACGACGCCGCGCTGGGATGGCGCGACGGCGTGCTCACGTTCGTTGGACCGCGCACGACGTTGCCCGCAGCGCCGGAATCCCTGACGCGCGACGTGATCAACTTCGATGGATGGATCACCCCGGGCCTGGTCGATTGCCACACGCACCTGGTATTCGCGGGCAATCGCGCGATGGAGTTCGAGCAGCGCCTGCAGGGTGTCAGTTACGAACAGATCGCACGCGGCGGCGGCGGCATCTTGTCGAGCGTGCACGCGGTGCGTGCCGCCAGCGAAGATGACCTGTTGGCGCAATCGCTGCCACGTGCGCAGGCGTTGCTACGTGATGGCGTGACCACGGTCGAAATCAAATCCGGCTACGGCCTGGACTACGACAGCGAACGCAAGATGCTGTTGGTCGCGCGACGCATCGGCGAGGCACTGGGCGTGACCGTGCGCACGACGTTCCTGGCTGCGCATGCGTTACCGCCAGAATTCGCGGGCGATGCCGATGGTTACATCGACTCTGTCGTACGCTGGCTGCCACGGCTACACGCCGAAGGTCTTGTCGATGCGGTCGATGCGTTTTGCGAGGGCATCGGATTTTCGCCAGCGCAGACGCGACGCGTGTTCGAAGCCGCGCATGCGCTCGGCCTGCCAGTGAAGTTGCACGCCGATCAGTTGAGTGACCTCGGTGGCGCTGCGCTTGCGGCGGAATTCGGGGCTTTATCTGCCGACCATATCGAACACACCACTGCAGGCGGCGTGCGTGCGATGGCGCAGTCCGGCACTGTTGCCGTGCTGCTGCCGGGGGCATTTCATGTGCTGCGCGAAACGAAACTTCCACCACTGGATCTGTTGCGTGCGCACCGCGTGCCAATGGCGATCGCCACGGACTGCAATCCGGGGACTTCACCACTGCTGTCGCTTCGCCTGGCAATGCAATTGGCGTGCACACATTTCCGACTGACGCCTCAAGAGGCACTGCGGGGCGCTACGTTGAATGGCGCAAGCGCCTTGGGATTGTCCGATCGCGGAATGCTGCGTGTCGGCATGCGCGCGGACTTCGTGCAATGGCGCATCAGCCATCCGGCGGAGTTGGGTTTTTGGGTTGGAGGCGATTTCGCCGATGCGGTCTTCATCGCAGGCAAACGCATCTTCTGAGGCGGAAACGAAAAAGCCCCGCGATGCGGGGCTTTCTTCGACCACCCTGAAACTCAGCGGGCAGTAGTTTTCTTCGCCACGACCTTCTTTGCAGGCGCCTTGGACACGGACTTGGTGGCGGTCTTCTTTGCCGCCGGCGCCGCGAAGGTCCCGGTCGCCTTGGGCGCGACATGGGAACGCGCATTGCCGTAACTGGAGGTGGCACGCTTGCCCTTGGCCGTCTTGCTGTCGCCCTTGCCCATCGGTATGACTCCTGGAATTTAGTGTCGCAAGCGAGTGTTCGCGTGCGCGAGGGTGCAGATTCTAACCGATGTTGCCCACCTGATCCTGCCCGGCGATCTCAGTGGGCACAGTTCGCATCGTGCACATGGCGATGGTTGAGCCGCAGGTTGGCCAGATGGGCCGTGCCAACCAGGGTGCCGCCGAACGTCATGGTGAGCGCGTGTGCCACCACCATTTCATGGACCGGCGGATACAACACTGCAAACCAAAGCGCGGCGAGGCCCGGAATCAAAATCCCGAGGGCGCGCACGACGTGGTGGCGGCGATAACCCCAGAGCAGCGTGAACAACCCGAGTAGTGTCGCGAACATCACGAACCCGCGTTCAAAGCCTTCGCCCAGCCATACCGCGATCCCCAGCGACGGCAGCAGGGCGATCAGCAGGGGCAGCAGGGCGCAATGCACGGCGCACACCAACGATCCCGTCGCTCCGAGGCGGTCGAGGAGCGGGTGAGGAACCTTGGCAGTGGGCTGGTTGCTGCGCTTCATTCGTTACATTGTAACAACGCAGCCCCGTCCAGTAGATGAACCCCGACCACACCCGGCACCATCAAACATCCGGGTCGAAGACGGCGGCGGCCACCGTGTGGGCCGGATGCGAGCGCCGCACCGCGGGCGCCAGTTGCGCCAACAACGCGCACCCTGCCAGCGTCCACACGATCAAGGCGCCGCTAGGCAGGTCGAGCACCGCAGACAGCACCAGGCCGGTGACGTAGCCCGCCGCGCCAATCAGGTAGGCCGCCGTCAGGCGCCCGCGTCCACGCATCCCAGCCGTCGCCAGGGCGGGCACGATCAGGCTGGCAAAGACCAGGTACACGCCGACCAGTTGCACGGACGCGGTAATCGCCAGCGCGAACAGTCCATAAAACCAGAGTCCGGACAAACCGCCACGGCGAAACCACATGAAGGTCAGCAACGCCGCCGACAGCAGTGCCGCCGGGATCAGCTGCGCATAGCTCACCCAGAGGATCTGGCCCACCAGAAGATCCTTGAGGTGTTCCCCGCCCTGCGGATTGTTGGCCAGCAGCAGAAGTCCTCCGGTCGCCGCCAGCACGAACAGCGTGCCGATCAGCGGTTCCTGGTATTCCGGCCAGCGTCGGTCAGTCCATGACAGGAGACCCGCTCCCGCGAGCGCAGCAGCTGCGGCAGCAACCTGCACGCCGAAGCCATGTTCATCGATTCCCAGATATTGCGCCAGGATCACTCCGAGCCCGGCAATCTGCGCGATCGCCAAGTCGATGAAGATGATCCCGCGCGACAACACCTGTTTGCCCAGGGGCACGTGCGTGGAAAGTACGATCAAGCCGGCCACGCAGGCCGGGCCGAGGATGCTGACGTCGAGCCCCTGCCAGTTGAATGTCACTTGCCAGCTCCGGCCTTGGCCGCGCCGAGCAGCTTCCCGATCGTTGAATCGAAAAGGCCGAACAGGTCCTTCGACTGCGCATCGCCGCCAACGGTGTACGGCAACGTCACCGCGGGCACGCCGGTGCGTTCGGAGAGCCAGCTGGCAGGCTTGGGATCCTGATAGGCCGCGCGGATGATCGCGAGTGTGTTGCTGCTCTTGGTCGTTGCGATCAGGCTCGACAGGTGCGCGCTGGTCGGCGGCACGCTGGGCTTGGGTTCAAGCGCACCAATCTGCTGGATGCCGAGCCAATCCCACAGATAGACCCAGCTAACGTGGTGGACGACCACATTGCGGCCACGCAGAGGTGCAGCTTCGGTTTTCCAGCGCGCCATCGCGGCGAGCCAACGATTGCTGAAATCACCCAACCGCTGTTGATACGTCGCGGCATTCGCCGGATCCATCTGCACAAGGCGCGCATCCAGCGTCTTGGCGATCACCAGCACGCGTCGGGGATCAAGCTGTACATGGGGATTTCCATCCGGATGGACGTCACCGTTGGCTCGGTCAACCGCAGAGGGCTTTTCCAACATCTTGACCTGCGGGGCCGCCATGAATGAGCCCGTGGCGCCGGGTGCGACCGCGGCATTGCCGGACTGGCGGATGAGCATCGGCAACCAGCCCACTTCAAGCTCCGCGCCGGTGCAGACCACGAGGTCAGCCGCGCGCACCTGCGCGATCAGGCTGGGCCTGGCTTCAACCACATGCACGTCCTGCAATGCCGACGTCGCGACATTGACGTCCACCTTGTCGCCGGCCAGTTCGTGGACAAGTGAACCCCATTCGGGCTCGCACGCGAACACTTTCAGTTTCGCCTGCGCCGGCGTCGACACCAAGCCTGCGGCGAGCAGCAGCGAGGGAATTGCAAAGAGTTTCATGAGCATTGCCTCAGATGGTTTTCGGTGGTGTTTGGATTTGCCTGCGTAGGCTCGCCGACTAGAACTTGTGGGCGCCATGGGCGCCCAGCGCCGTCTGGTATTGCACGGTGACGGCGTTGTCGGTGTCGAAAGGATTTGGCTTGTCGTGGCTGAGTTGCAATCGCACAAGACTGAATTCGCTATTACGCCATGTCAGTTCCGCCGTGTGGCGGTAGGGGTCGAAGTTTCCGGCCGCCGCGGCGAACGGGTTGCCCGCGTCCGACCACAGCTTGTCGTAGCGATAGCCGACATCCCAGGTGCGGTTAAGCCGATAGATGCTTTCCAGGTAGGCGCCGCGACGCTGGCCCTTCCACAGCGAAGTCAGAGCGGGACTCGCCGGGTCTGCGAAGACTCCATTTCGATCATCCAGGAAATACTCACCGCGCAAGGTAATCCCGCCATCCTTGTAGTTGCCTTGTGGCGCCCACTTGAACGTGCCATCGGCGATGTAAAGCGTGGTGTCCCCACTGAATCCGTCATCTGCGCCAGCCGCTTTCGTTTTCAGCATGGAGGCACCTGCAAGCCAGGAACTCTCGCTGCCGATATCGCCACCGACGTGCGCGAACAACGTGCGGCTACCAATCCCCCCATGTTGTGCGCCGCCGCTCGGAAAATTGGCGCCGCGGAACAATTCGCCGCCGATTTCCAGGAAATACGCCGTCGGTGCTACCCAGCGCACCTGCAGGCCATCGTCGCCGTACTGATTTCCAAGGAAGGCCTGGTACGGCAGTGGTCGGTCGAAGAAATTGTCGGTATGCGTGTGGTGGCTGTTGAGATAGCCGATGTTCGAATAGAAACGCCCGGCGCGGACGCTGAAGTTGTTCGGCAGCGACGTGGTGTCGATGAAGGCTTCCTCCACGCCGATCTTGTCCTGCCCGTTATCACTATGCGCGGTGAGTGTCAGCTGGCCATAGAACTTCTCGTCGATGTTGGACGCGAGCGACACTTCGCTTTCGCCGAGCGAAAATCCATTCGTGCCGACATCGCCCACCACTGGAAATCCAGTACGAACATACGTCTGCGGATTCAGCGAATGGTGCGAATAACTGCCATTGAGGATGATGCTGATCGCTGGATTGAATGCATTGGCATTGCTGCCGCCACCAGACTCGGTCACAGGCGCGGCGACTGGCGTATTACTGGCGGCGGATTCCGTTGGCGTAGCGGCAAGGGAATCGATTTCCGCTTCCGCAGACGCATTCGGGTTGTTGGTCGAGGGGCTGGCGGCAGGATCGGCGGACTGCTGCTGGGAGTCGGCTGGTTGTGCCGCCAACGCTGGTCGACCGGATTTCATGCTTTGCAGCTCGGCCTCCAGCGTCTCAACCCTGGCCTCAAGAACCGCAATGCGTTGCGCTTCAGACTGCTTGGCGTATGCCGGGTGGATGAGCGCTGATAGGAGGCAGAGTCCAAACAAGGCTTTTTTCATGGCTGCCGACAGGGTGAGTTAGTAGGTTATAACATAACACTTACGACGGGTATCACGTCAAGATGTCCTTGGGCAGGGTCACGGAAATCTGCGGGCGTCTTAAAGCCTTCCCCAATATTTTGACCTTGGCTTGTGCGCTACATCGCTCTTCGGCGCCGGAGGTGGCTGTAATAGTGTCCGCAAATTACGCGCCGCTAGACTTTGTCCATGGGACAACACCACGACGACCACGATCATGGAATCGGGCACAACCTCGCTGAAGCAAGCTTCGGCCGCGCCTTCGCGATCGGGATTGCACTCAATCTTGGCTTCGTCATTGTCGAGGCCACGTACGGCGCGCTTGCCAATTCGCTCGCGCTGCTCGCCGACGCCGGACACAACTTCAGCGACGTGCTGGGGCTGGTACTGGCGTGGGGCGCCACTGTCCTGGTGCGACGGCTTCCCACCAAACGCCGCACCTATGGCTTGCGCAGATCCTCGATCCTGGCCTCGCTGTTCAATGCCCTGTTCCTGCTGATCGCCATCAGCGTGATCGCATGGGAGGCGATCGTGCGCCTTCAGCACCCAGAGCCGATCGCCAGCGGCGTGGTGATGGGCGTCGCGGCAGTCGGCATCGTGATCAATGGCATCACCGCCTGGTTGTTCATGTCTGGCCGCAAGGACGACCTCAATATCCGAGGCGCATTCCTGCACATGGCGGCCGACGCCGTGGTGTCACTGGGCGTGGTGCTGGCCGCAGTGGCGATGCGTTACACGGGTTGGCTGTGGCTCGATCCGGCGGTGAGTCTGGTGATCGTCGCGGTGATTGCGATCGGCACTTGGAGTTTGTTGCGCCACTCAGTCGACCTGGCGCTGGATGCCGTCCCGCGAAACATCGATCCTGTCGAGGTCGAGGCTTACCTTGCCGCGCTACCAGGCGTGGTGGCCGTGCATGACCTGCATATCTGGGGGTTGAGCACGACCGAAGCCGCGTTGACGGTGCACCTGGTGACGCCTGAAGCCTGCGTCGACGATGCCCTGCTTGGGCGGATCAACCACGACATGCACCACAGGTTCCGCATCGGGCACACGACCGTGCAGTTCGAGCGGGGCGACAAGGCGCACCCGTGCGGGCAAGGGCAGGCGAACACCGCCTGCGCGGGACGAGCCGTGACTGCGATGGGATAGTCCCGGCGGGCGGCACCGGTCCGGTTTCGATCAGGACTGGCTACACCGCGCGCACAATCCGTGCACTTCCAGCGTCTGCGCCTGCGGCATGAATCCAAGCGCGCGTGCACGCTCGTCGAGCGCTGCGACGACCTGTTTGTCCTCAAGTTCCACCGCCGAATGGCAACGATCGCAGATTAAAAACGGCACCGAGTGTTGCGCTGTGCTCGGGTGGTGACACGCGACGAATGCGTTGACCGACTCAAGCTTGTGGATGAAGCCATTGGCCAGCAGAAAGTCGAGGGCTCGATATACCGTCGGCGGCGCGGCGGCGCCAGCGCCCTCGCCTGCGCGCACCTGTTCCAGAAGGTCGTACGCTTTCAGCGGCTTGCCTGCTTCGGCAATCATTCCGAGCACCCGCGCCCGGATGGGCGTCAGACGCAGGCCACGTGCATGACAGGAGTGTTCGACCGCGGCCACGAACGTCGACGCGTCGTGGACGTGGTGCTTGGGATCGATGCAGGCGTGGCGGGTCATGGACGGATCATGGTGGCGTTGGCGGAGTGACTCAAGTCGGCGATGGAAAACCCTTCCAGTTATCCCGCCGCTGGCGGGAGGCGCATCAGCGCGGCATCGATGCGTTTAAGCGCTTCGTGCCGACCCGCAAGATAAACGGTGTGGGCGATATCCGGACTCACTTGCGTCCCGGTAATCGCCACGCGAAGCGGTTGCGCGACCTTGCCCATGCCCAATCCAAGCGTCTCTGCCGTTTCATGCAAGGCTCTACTGACGTTTTCTGCGCTCCACGCCGTGAGCTTCCCAAGGCGTTCGCTGGCGTCGGCAAGCGGGGCACGCGCGGCGGCGACCAGGTGTTTGGCGACAGCGGCATCGTCATAGTGCGTGAGCGGGTGGAACCAGACCGCGGCGCGTTCCGCCATTTCCTTCAACGTCTGCACGCGGTCGCGCAATGCGACCACGATGTCGGCAGGCGCTGGGCCGTTCGCAACCTCATACCCCTGCTGCAGGAGATGCCAGTGCAGGTGCTTCCCGACATCGGTGGGATCATCGTTCTTCAGGTATTGCTGGTTCAGCCAGCCGAGCTTGGCAGGATCCAGTCGCGATGCCTTCGCGTTGACGTCCTTCAAGTCGAACAGCGATTTCATCTCATCGATCGAGAAGATCTCCTGGTCGCCGTGCGACCAGCCCAGGCGCACCAGGTAGTTCAGCAGCGCATGCGGCAGGTAGCCGGCGTCGCGATACTGCATGACGTCGGCCGCCCCGGTGCGCTTGGACAATTTCGCGCCATCAGGATCCAGGATCATCGGTAGATGCGCGAAGTGTGGCACCGGCGCGCCGAGCGCCTGGTAGATGTTGATCTGGCGCGGCGTGTTGTTGACATGGTCATCGCCACGCACGACATCGCTGATGCGCATGTCCATATCGTCGACGACCACCGCGAAGTTGTAGGTCGGGTAGCCGTCGGAGCGGAAAATGACAAGGTCGTCCAGCTCGACGTTGCCGATCTCGATGCGCCCCTTGACCTTATCGTCCCAGACGACACTGCCGTCGAGCGGATTCTTGAAGCGGATCACGCGGTCGGGATCATCGCGACGCCCGGCATTACGATCGCGATAGGCACCGTTGTAGCGTGGCTTCTCGTTTGCCGCCATCGCACTGCCGCGCATCGCATCGAGTTCGGTACGGGTTTCGTAGGCGTAATACGCGGTGCCATCAGCCACCATGCGTTCGGCGACTTCACGGTAACGATCCAGCCGCTGGGTCTGGAAAACCGGGCCTTCGTCGTAATCCAGCCCGAGCCAGTCCATCGCCTGCAGGATCGCGTCGATTGCGCCCTGCGTGCTGCGTTCCTGGTCGGTGTCCTCGATGCGAAGGATGAACTGTCCGCCGTGACGGCGCGCCTCCAGCCAGCAATACAACGCGGTCCGCGCCCCGCCGATATGCAGATAGCCGGTGGGACTTGGGGCAAAACGGGTGCGACAGGACATGTGGAGGCCAGCGTTGCGAATACTGGGCTGATTTTACGGGACTCTGTTCGCCTTCGTTGCCATCCCACTAGAATGACGCGATGACGACACTGTTCATTTCCGATCTGCATCTGGACGCGGAACGTCCCGGGATGACTGCGCTGTTCGGCCGCTTCATTGATCAGGAAGCACGCGATGCGGACGCCCTTTACATCCTCGGCGATCTGTTCGAGGCTTGGGTCGGAGATGATGATCCGTCCGCGACCGGGGCCATCGTTGCGGAAAAACTGTCTGGACTGCGCACTGCCGGCGTGCCTGTGTACTTCATGCACGGCAATCGCGACTTCCTGCTGGGAGCAGACTATGCGCGTCGCGCCGGGATCACGATCCTTCCGGATCCGGCCGTGGTGATGCTGCATGGAACGCCAACGTTACTCCTGCACGGCGACACGTTGTGTAGCGATGATGTCGCATATCAACAATTTCGTACGCAGACGCGAGATCCACAATGGCAGCGGAACTTCCTCTCGCAACCCCTCGCCGACCGGCTGGCGTTCGCGCACCGTGCGCGTGCGCAGAGCCAAGCCCATCAGTCCGGGTTGAAGGCGCTGGGCACCATGGAAGCAATTACTGACGTGAACACGATCACGGTCGAGTCGGCCATGGACCGCTTCGGTATCGACAGGATGATCCACGGCCACACCCATCGTCCGGCCGTCCATGCGCATCAGACTGGCGAGCGCATCGTATTGGGGGATTGGTACGAACAAGGATCGGTCCTGCGGGCGGATCCTTCAGGCATGCAACTGTCTTCACTCTAGGACCGAAGCGAATTTGTTCCCCGATGGCAACCTGGCCGATGCTCGCTATAGGCGGGACACGAATACGCCGCACGCGCTCCACATGGTGAGTACGAGCGGGACCATGGTGTGCAGTACACGTGTTGGCACCAGCGTCCAGGCCGGCATAGTCCGGGGGATCTAACCGGCCTGCAGCTGATCCAGTTCGTATCTTGAAAAGCCCGCCGCAAGGCGGGCTTTTTCGTTGAGGGTCCCGCGCGCAGCACCAGGTGCATAGTGCGCCAGCAATGCGCCGAATGTACCCTCGGGCTCGCAGTGTTGTTGTTTGCAATACCAGCGAAACCAGCGCGACCCGGCCGCGACATGGGCGACCTCTTCGGCGAGGATTGTGGCAAGGATATCCGCGGTGGCATCGTCGCCGTGCGCGCGCAACTTCACGATCATCGCGGGCGTCACGTCCAGCCCCCGGGCCTCCAGCACCCGTGGAACCAGTGCCATGCGCACCAAGCCATCGTGCGCGGTTTTTTCCGCCATTTCCCACAAACCGCGATGCGCGTCGAAGTCGCCGTAGTCGTATCCCAATGCGCGCAGTCTCGTACGCAACATCGTGAAATGTCGCGCTTCATCGTTGGCGACCGCCACCCAGTCCGCGTAATACGCCTGCGGCAATCCGCGAAACCGGTACACCGCATCCCATGCCAGGTCGATGGCGTTGAACTCGATATGCGCGATCGAGTGGATGAAGGCGGCGCGACCCTCGGCAGAACCAAGGCCCCGCCGTGCAAGATCGCGTGGAGGCACAAGGCGCGGCAGCGCAGGCCGGCCGGGCATCGTGATCGGATCGGGCGCTCGTGACTCATCGGGAATCGCCAGTTCACCGACCGCAAATGCAGCGGCTACGGCAAACGTTCTTGCAACCTTGTCGTCAGGCGACGCGGCCCCAAGACAGCCGCTCGCCGCGTCGAACAGGGATGCACTACGGCTCGCGATGGTTACAGTGCACCTCGCGTCTTCTTCGCGTCATCTGAACGCAGATGCTGGATACGCTCGAAATAGCCCGGCTCGATGCCGGTGACGTACTTGCCATCGAAGCATGACGAATCGAAATGCTGGATGCGCTGCTTTGGACCCGACACCGCGTCTTCCAGGTCCTTGAGGTCCTGGTAGATCAGCCAGTCGCAGCCAAGGAACTGCTGGATCTGCTCCTCATTGCGATCGTGTGCGACCAGCTCATCCACCGATGGCATGTCGATGCCATAGATGTTCGGATATCGCACTGGGGGCGCAGCTGAAGCGAGGTACACCTTGCGCGCTCCGGCGTCGCGTGCCATCTGCACGATCTGCTTGGAGGTGGTGCCACGTACGATCGAATCGTCGACCAGCAACACCACCCGATCCTTGAATTCCAGCGGGATCGGATTGAGCTTGCGCTTGACCGACGCCGCGCGCTCGCCCTGCCCCGGCATGATGAAGGTGCGACCGACGTACCGGTTCTTGATGAATCCCTCGCGGTACTTCACGCCGAGCACATTGGCGATTTCCAGCGCCGCGTCACGGGATGTGTCTGGAATCGGGATGACGACGTCGATGTCATGGTCCGGGCGCAATCGCAGGATCTTTTCGCCGAGTTTCACGCCCATGCGCATGCGTGCCTTGTGCACGGAGACGTCGTCCATCATTGAATCGGGGCGTGCGAAATAGACGTATTCGAAGATGCACGGTGCGTGTTGTTGCGGCGCGGCGCACATGCGGGTGAACAGTTCACCGCGCGCGGTGACGACGATGCCTTCGCCCGGTGCCACATCACGCAGCCGCTCGAAACCCAGGATATCCAGCGCCACGGATTCCGACGCCACGGCGTAGTCGTCGCCAGCCGGCGTGCTGCGCTTGCCGAGCACCAGCGGGCGGATGCCGTGCGGATCGCGGAATGCGACAAGCCCCAGGCCAAGCACCATGCTTACCACTGCGTAGCCGCCGCGCGCGCGCCGGTTGACGCCCTCGATCGCGCGGAATACCGCATCCGGGGTCAGTGCCTTCTGCGTGTCGAGCTCGTGTGCGAACACATTCAGGAGGACTTCGGAATCCGAATCGGTATTGACGTTACGCCGGTCCTGCTCGAAGACTTCACGCCGCAAGGCGTCGGTATTGATCAGGTTGCCGTTGTGCGCCAGCGCGATGCCGTAAGGCGAGTTGACATAGAACGGTTGCGCTTCATCGGCGCCGGCATTGCCTGCGGTCGGGTAGCGGCAATGGGCAATGCCGAAGCGGCCATGCAACAACTGCATCGACGCTGCGTCGAACACGTCGCGCACCAGGCCGTTGCCCTTGTGCACGCGCATGTGCGAGCCATCGGCGGTGGCAATGCCCGCGGCATCCTGGCCACGATGCTGCAGCACGGTCAGTCCGTCATACAGCGCGGGCGCGACGTCCAGGGTGGAAACGATACCGATGATCCCGCACATGGAACGTCTCCGGGAGGCTTACGCGCCGCCTGATGATGAGGGATGTCGTGACGAGTGCCTGGCAGGCAGGGTCCGCACGATGGCGAGGGGAACGATCTGCGACCGGGCTGCGCCAAAATCAACCCGCGCCGCCGCCCAGCCGGGCAACCAGCCGCGCATCCACTGCGCACCCGGCAGCAGCACCGGGACCACCTGCGACTGCCGCCAGACGGCTTCGTGCGGGATCGCGGTGAAACCCATCAGCAGGACCAGCATGCAGGCCACGAACCCGCCCCGCACCAGCCCCAATGCCACGCCGAGCGCACGATCCAGACCGGACAGCCCAACTGAATAGACCAGCTTGCGCAGGATCCAGCCGATCAATCCAACGAAGATCAACACCCCGATGAAACTTGCGATGTATCCCTCCAGCAATTGGGTGGGGCCGGGATTTGGATTGCCAGCAACCACCGAGGCGAGCTGCGAGCCAAAATGGAATGCCGCCCAGCCTGCCAGGATCCATGCGGCAAGCGATGCCAACGCGCCGATGAACCCGCGCATCAATCCCAG
>JBBRZH010000031.1:0-26970 GCA_038236935.1 Lysobacterales bacterium | reverse complement strand
TGTGCCGCGATCTGCTCGATGACCTTGGATGGCGAGACCTGGTAGGGCAGCGCGGTGATGACGATGTTCGCATGCTCCCTGGTAAAGGTGGCCCTGGCCCGCACGCTTCCCAGCCCGCTTTCGTACACCGCCAGCAAGTCGCTGGGCGGCGTGATGATTTCCGCCGTGGTCGGATAATCCGGGCCAAGGACGTGTCCGCACAAGTCCCGCACCGTGGCATCAGGATCATCGAGCAGTCGCACGCAGGCACTGACGATCTCGTTCAAGTTGTGCGGAGGCACGTCGGTGGCCATTCCGACGGCAATCCCCGTTGTGCCGTTGAGCAGGAGATGCGGCAGCCGGGCCGGCATCCACGTCGGTTCCTGCAGCGTGCCATCGAAGTTCGCCGTCCAGTCGACAGTGCCGTGGCCAAGTTCGCCGAGCAGGACGTCCGCGATCGGGGTCAGCTTGGATTCCGTGTAGCGCATGGCCGCGAACGATTTCGGATCGTCCGACGAGCCGAAGTTCCCCTGGCCTTCGATCAGCGGATAGCGATACGAGAATGGCTGCGCCATCAGCACCAGCGCTTCGTAGCAGGCGCTGTCGCCGTGCGGATGATATTTACCGATGACATCGCCGACGGTGCGGGCGGACTTTTTCGGCTTGGCACCGGCAGCCAGCCCCAGTTCGCTCATCGCGAAGATGATCCGGCGCTGCACCGGCTTCAACCCGTCGCCAAGGAAAGGCAGGGCGCGATCCAGCACCACGTACATCGAATAGTCGAGGTAAGCACGCTCGGCGTATTCGCGCAGCGGGATTTGTTCGAAGCCGTGGAAGGCCGGACGGACGGTTTCGGTCATGGGGTGGTTCTTTGATGCGATCCCACGATTCTACCGGTGGAGGCCACTTTGGCTGGAACCGCGATACGACGCAGGATTGTCGATCGCCATGTGCGTTGACAACCCGAACCTGGCCCCGCAACATACGCGCCCTGCACCTGCCCGGGTGGCGGAATTGGTAGACGCACTAGCTTCAGGTGCTAGCGGGGGCAACTTCGTGGAGGTTCGAGTCCTCTCCCGGGCACCATAAAATGAACGCCGCACTTCATCGCGGCTTCGCCTGAAAATCCCCGCAGTAGCGGGGTTTTTTTTGGCCGGATGCGTAAATTCCGGCATATGGCTGGCTGAACGCTAGCCGGCCGGGTTCATATTTTCATCCAGCCCTAGTCCCGGACACTTCTGGGGGAACAATGGAGGCCCATGTTTGGAAGTGAACGTCGTCGTGTCACCGAACCTGAGCCGGTCGCCGCGCTTCGGGGTGGCTTGACGCCGCAACAACTGGCAACGCTGCTGACGCTGGAAGGGTTCAATTGGACCTTGGCGTTCGTCCGTCGCCCCATGTTTCGCGACCCCGTGCCGGTGGCGTTGGACCGTAGCGGCACGCGGAATGTTGTCATCGAAGCAGACGGCAGCCTCAATGAGAACCATGGGCTGACGATCCGTTGCTGATCGCACGCAGCCGCGTGTCGCGCATGGGCATGCCTTGATCGAGCAGCAATGAGCGCGCTGGCCGGCGTGTAAAATCGCCAGGATGACCAGACCTCCAGGCAAAAACCCGGCCGGCAAACGCGGTGGCAAGCGCGGCGGGAAATCTCTAAAAACCGGGACCTCCGGGGCCACCAACCCAACCGGTGGCAAAGCCCGCGCGCCGCAAACGCGTCCGGGATGGATGCCGGATCCCGCATTGAGCCGTGCAAAAATCCCGCGGCATGTCCCTGCCGCGCTGAATCCGGGTGACGCCTTGCGAGATCCGCAGGCCGCCCGTGAGGCCTCGCGCTACGAACAACCCATTGCCAGCCGCGAGATGATCGTGCAGCTGCTGGCGGCCAACGACGGCCCGATGAATGCCGACGAATTGGCGTTGAAGCTCGGCCTGAGTGAATCCGATCGCTTCGATGCCCTGGGCAAGCGCCTTGGTGCGATGTTGCGTGATGGCCAACTGCTGCAGAACCGCCGGGGCGGGTTCGTACCTGCGGCGCGCATGGACCTGATCCCTGGCGTGGTGATCGCCAATCCCGATGGGTTCGGTTTCCTGCGACCCGATGCCGGCGGCGGCGATGATCTGTTCCTGCCTCCGTATGAGATGCGCAAGGCCATGCATGGCGATCGCGTACTGGGCAGCGTCACCGGCATGGACCGGCGTGGGCGTCGCGAGGGTTCGATTGTTGAAGTGCTTGAGCGCAGGCTCAATCGCCTGATCGGCCGTTACACCGTGGATGCCGGCATCAGCTATGTCGTGCCGGACGACAAGCGCATCCAGCGCAACGTCATGATCCCGCCCGAAGCACGCCTCGATGCGCAGCACGGACAGTTGGTGGTGTGCGAAATCGTGCAGCCACCCGATGCGAAGCGTCCACCGATCGGCCGCGTGCTGGCGGTGCTGGGCGACAAGCTGACGGCATCGCTGGCAGTGGAGGCCGCGATCCACGGCCACGAGATCCCGCACGAATTCCCCCCCGAGGTGCTGGCGCAGGCTGCGGCAGTTCCCGTCGAAGTGGATGCCGCGACCATCGCGCAACGCGTCGACCTGCGCGCGTTGCCACTGGTGACGATCGATGGCGAGGATGCGAAGGATTTCGACGACGCGGTGTATTGCGAGCCGAATCAAAACGGATTCCGGTTGATCGTCGCCATCGCCGACGTCTCCCATTACGTGCGTCCCGGCACGCTGCTGGATGAGGAAGCGACCAAGCGGGCGACGTCGGTGTATTTCCCGGGATTCGTCGTGCCGATGCTGCCCGAAACACTGTCGAACGGGATCTGCTCGCTGAAGCCACGGGTGGACCGGTTGTGTTTCGTGTGCGACATGCAGATTGATCGACATGGGGACGTCACCACGTCGAAGTTCTACGAGGCGGTGATGCACTCGCATGCTCGGCTGACCTACACGCAAGTCTGGAATGCCGTTGGCGAGGGTGTGCCGGAGGAGGATCGCGGGCAGGCGCTGGCATTGATCGGTCCACTGCTACCGAAGATCCAACACCTGCACCAGTTGTACCGGATCCTCGACAAGGCGCGGCAGAAGCGCGGCGCGATCGAGTTCGAGACCTCCGAGGTGCGGTTCGTGCTGGGCCCGCAGGGCGAAGTCACGCAGGCAGGGATGATCCAGCGCAACGACGCGCACAAGCTGATCGAGGAATGCATGATCGCGGCCAACGTGCAGGCGGCGGAATTCCTGCTGCCCACGCGCGTACCCGCGCCTTACCGAGATCACGACAAACCACCGGAAGCCAAATACGCGGACCTGCAGGAGTTTCTGAAGGAGTTCAAGCTGCGCATGCCGCCGTGGGGCAAGGTGCAGCCCGGCGATTTCCGGCAACTGCTCGAGACGATCCGCGATCGCCCCGATGCCGCGTTGCTGGAATCGGTGGTTCTGCGCAGCCAGAGCCTGGCGGTGTACTCCCCGGACAACATCGGGCATTTCGGACTGGCACTAGCGGCGTATGCGCACTTCACGTCGCCCATCCGGCGCTATCCGGACCTGCTGGTGCATCGCGCGATCAAGCATGTGCTGGCGGGCGGCAACCCGGACACCTACCTGTATTCGGCCCACGCGATGGCGGCGTTGTCGCTGCAATGTTCCGAACGCTCCCGCCGCGCCGACGAAGCGCAACGCGAAGTCGACGAGCGCTATCGTGCCGCATGGATGGAGCAGCATGTCGGTGGCGAATTCGACGGCACCATCAGCGGCGTCACCAGCTTCGGGTTGTTCATCGAGCTGGATGATTCCAAGGTCAACGGCCTCGTGCACGTCACCCAACTGCCTAACGACTATTACCACTTCGATCCGATCCGCAAGACATTGACCGGCGAACGTCGCGGTCGCGAGTACCGGCTCGGCGATCGTGTTCGAATCGTCGTCCTGAAGGCGAGCGTGGAGGACCGGCGGATCGATTTCCGCCTGGTCGAGGAGCCTTCGGCCGGTGGCGAAAGATTGCCGCCTCCGCGTGGACAGCCGGCCAAGCGCAAGAAGGCAAAGTATTGACGGCTTGATGATTACACTGTCGCCATGAGCAAAGACAACCAGTGGATCGCCGGCATCAATGCCGTGACTGCCGCGATCGAACACGACGCCGACAACGTGCGCGAGATCCTGCTTGAGGCCGGCGGCAAGAATTCGCGCATCACCGAGATCGAGGTCAACGCGCGGCGCGTGGGCATCGAGGTGCGTCGGGTGACGCAGCAGGCGCTGGATGGTGTCGCGGGTGGGTTGCGCCACCAGGGTGCGGTTGCGCGTTACGCTGCAGCCAAGACGTGGGATGAGCACGAGCTGCCTGCGCTGGTCGAGGCGGCCAATGGCCGCGCATTGATCCTGCTGCTCGATGGCGTGCAGGATCCGCACAACCTGGGTGCTTGCCTGCGAAGTGCAGCGGCGGCGCGTGTCACTGCAGTCGTCATCCCCAAGGACAAGGCGGTGCAGGTCAATGCCACCGTGCGCAAGACATCGGCGGGTGCGGCCGACAGCATTCCTGTCATCCGCGCCACCAATCTCGCGCGTTGCATGCGTGATCTGCAGCAGTTGGGCGTGTGGATCTATGGGCTGGCGGGCGAGGCGAGTGCATCGCTGTATTCGATCGACCTGAAAGGCAATGTCGCGCTTGCGCTCGGTGGGGAGGCGGATGGTCTGCGCCGGCTGACTCGCGAGCATTGCGACCAGCTGGTGAAGATTCCGATGCCTGGGAGTACCGAGAGTTTGAATGTGTCGGTCGCCACCGGCGTGACATTGTTCGAAGCTGTCCGTCAGCGGCAGGTTTGATCGGCATGGCGCTCGATCTCGCCTGGTACGACTGGATCGGAATCGCCGGCACCGTGATGGTGCTGGGCGGATTCCTGTTGCTGCAGGCGGGACGGATCTCGGGAACCTCGATCTCCTACCAGTTGATCAACCTGTTTGGATCGGGCGGCGTCCTGGTATCGCTGCTGGGCAAGTTCAACATGTCGGTGTTTGTGCTGGAGCTGACGTGGATGCTGATCAGCGTGTATGGAATCGTGCGCACGTTGAAAGTGAAGGGTGCGGCGCGACAATAAGGCGCTTCATCAACTAGGCGCCCACGCATTGGCGATCTTGCAGAACAGCTCCGCCGTGCGCTCGGCGTCATAGACCGCCGAATGTGCCTCGTCGCCGTTCCATTCCAGCCCTGCTGCCTGCATGGCGCGACCGAGCACGGTCTGACCGTAGGCGATGCCGCCCAATGAGACGGTATCGAACACGCTGAAAGGATGGAATGGATTGCGTTTGTGCTCGACGCGCGCAACCGCTGCGTTGATGAAATGCAGGTCGAAGTGCGCGTTATGCCCCACCAGGATCGCGCGCTGGCAGTTTTGCCGGCGAACTGCCGTGCGGACGGCGGCAAAGATATGGTCGAGCGCTTCCTTTTCCGGCTTGGCCATGCGGAAGGGGTGGCCGATATCGATGCCGGTGACTTCAAGCGATTTTGGATCGATCTCCATACCCGGCGCTGGATCCAGATGCACGCAGGCAACTTCGCCGGGAACAAGGCGGCCTTCATCATCCAGTTCCAGTGGGATCGCGGCTATTTCCAGCAGCGCGTGCCGGTTCCAGTCGAAACCACCGGTTTCCACATCCACCACGACGGGAAGAAAGCCGCGAAAACGCTCGGACATCTTCCGCAATGCCGGTGAAGGAGTGTCCATGGGGTCGAGTTGCGTCATCGGGAAAGCCTAGCAGAGCGCGCCGAGCGGGCACTGGCTTGCGTCATTCCAGCAACGCGCCGCCGCGCGCGGTACAACACGCTTGCGGATCTTGGATGCACGCACGCGCATTGCAGTCACCGCGCGGTTATCGCAGTCACGGCTCGTGGGATGTCGTCGCCACACAGGTATTCGCGTGCCAATGAGCGCGCGCGGTGCAGGCGAGCCTTGGCAGCCTCGGTATGCAATCCAAGTTGCGCGCTGATCTCGGCGATGGATCGTCCTTCGAGGTCGCGCAACAGGAGGATTTCCCGATAGTGAGGTGGCAATCGCGCCAATGCCTCTGAGAGATCGCGAAGCAAGTCGCTCGGAGGGGGGTAGTGCGGCCCGTCGACCTCGTCCAGGACCGGTAGCAGGATCAGATGGCGCAGTGCGCGTTTCAGGCGGGTGCACTCGCGCTTGACGATCCGGAACAGCCACGATGCGTATGCTTCGATGGCGCGTAAGTCGCACAGTTTGCGTGAAATCAGGATCAGGCTTTCCTGGACCGCGTCCTCGACATCATTGATGGCGCAATGATATTCGGCGTAGCGGCGCAGGTCATGGCGCGAGCGCGCCAGCAGATGCTCAAGGGCCCCGGCATCGCCTGCGCGCGCGGCCTGTATTTCTTCCTGGGTGAGCGTGCTGGCCAAAGTCTTGTGGAAGCTGCCTGGTTAAGTGCCTGTCAGTGTGCGCTTTGCCAATCTTCCTGGCCCGACTCAAACGAAGCCCTTAAAGACTACCGTTGGTGCCATCGCGTTTGTCACGGGGTGGAAGGATCTCCTCGCCATGCACGCGAAACCAAACGTTCTCGGCGATGTTGGTGGCGTGATCACCAATCCGCTCGATGTTCTTGGCCATGAACAACAGGTGGGTCGACGGCGTGATGCTGCGCGCGTCCTCCATCATGTACGTCAACAGCTCCCGAAAGAGACCGGTGTACTGGTCGTCAAGTTCCGCGTCGCGTGCACGAACCCGTTCCGCCGCCTCGGCATCGTTATCGCGGTATGCGGCGAGCACATCGCGTACCTGCTGCACTGCCAGCGCACCGAGCGCACCCAGGCCACGGGTATGCGGCAATGGTGGCGCCAGGTTGAGCGCCATCGAGCGCTTGGCGACGTTGGCCGCGTAGTCGCCGATGCGTTCGATATCCGAGGCAATGCGCAGTGCCGCAAGGATTTCGCGCAGGTCGCGCGCGAGCGGCCCGCGCAGTGCCAGGCGCATCACGTCGTGGCTGATTTCCTTTTCCAGTGCATCGATTGCCTCATCGTTGCCGATGATCCGCTCGGCGGCCTTGTCGTCGCGGCGGTCGACCACGTCCAGCGCGGCCTCGAGTTGCGACGCTGCCATCTCGCCCATGCGCAGGATCTCATCGAGCAGGCGGCGTTGTTCTTCGTCCAGGCTCTTGACGATATGTTCGCGGGGCAGGCCACTGGTATTTGGCGTAGTCATTGGATTGTCCTGGCAATCAGCCGAAGCGTCCGGTGATGTAGTCCTCGGTCTGCTGCTTCGAGGGATTGGAAAAGATGGTCTGGGTGGCATCGTGTTCGATCAGGTCACCCAGGTACATGAAGGCGGTGTAGTCCGACACGCGTGCAGCCTGCTGCATGTTATGGGTCACGATGACGATCGTGTAGTCACGCTTGAGCTCTTCGACCAGTTGCTCGATGCGGCTGGTGGAAATCGGGTCCAGTGCCGAGGTTGGCTCATCAAGCAGCAAGACATCCGGGCGCAACGCGACGGCTCGGGCAATGCACAGGCGTTGTTGCTGCCCTCCCGAGAGGCCAAGAGCGTTCTGCTTCAACTTGTCCTTGACCTCATCCCACAAGGCGGCCTGGCGCAGGGCAGCCTCGACGCGCGATTCCATTTCCGCCCTGGATACGCGCTCATGGTGGCGGATGCCATAGGCGACGTTCTCGAAGATCGTCATCGGAAACGGCACCGGCTTCTGGAACACCATGCCGACTTTGCTGCGCAGCCGGTTCATCGGGTACTTGGGATCGAGGATGTTGTCGCCGTCGAGCAGCACCTCTCCGCGTGCCTCCTGCTTCGGATACAACGCATAGATGCGATTGAACACGCGCAGCAGTGTCGACTTGCCGCAACCTGATGGCCCGATCAGCGCGGTCACGCGCTTTTCCGGGATATCGAGATTGATGTCCTTCACCGCGTGGAATTTGTCGTACCAGAAGCCAAGACCGCGCGCGGACAGCTTGATTGGCGAGCTGGGTGCGGAATCGCGGGTCGGCATCGACATCGCGAGGCGAGCGTCATTCATGGCGGGAGACCAGGTTCTTGAGTGAGAACGGGTTGCGGAAGTGGCTGGCAAGGACGTGGCTGGCAAAGGCATGGCTGCAGGATCAGTCATGGCTGATCCGGTTACGCGACACGATCAAGCGGGCGACCAAGCTGACCAGCAGGACGAACAGCGTCAGCACGAATGCACCTGCCCAGGCGAGGGTATGCCAGTTATCGTAGGGACTCATCGCGTACTGGAAGATCACCACCGGCACGTTCGCCATCGGCGCGTTCACGTTTGCGCTCCAGTACTGGTTGTTGAGTGCGGTGAACAGCA
Organism: Lysobacterales bacterium; assembly: GCA_038236935.1. GTDB lineage: Bacteria > Pseudomonadota > Gammaproteobacteria > Xanthomonadales > Xanthomonadaceae > Cognatiluteimonas. Next base: position 18,666 of record JBBRZH010000031.1, on the reverse strand, counting down.
GCGGCGCGGTCTCGCCACTGATGCGCGCGAGCGCCAGCAGGATGCCGGTGACGATACCGGGCAGCGAGGCGCGATACAGCACCTGCATGATCACCTTCCATTGCGGAACGCCCAGCGAGAGCGCCGCTTCTCGCATCTGCGCCGGCACCAGTCGCAGCATTTCATCGGTCGTGCGCACCACGACTGGTAACACGATGAAGCCCAGCGCTATTGCACCCGCAAGTGCCGAAAAATGCCCCGCTCGCGCGACCACTAGCGTGTACACGAACAGGCCAAGCACGATCGACGGTGCGGACAGCAGGATGTCGTTCACAAAGCGCACTGTTTCGCCAAGCCAGCTCTTCTGCGAATACTCGGCCAGGAAGGTGCCGGCCAGCACGCCGATTGGAGCACCGAGCGCGATGCCGAGTGCACTCATCAAAGCGCTGCCGAAGAATGCATTGAGCATGCCGCCGCTTTCGCCCGGAGGAGGCGTCATCTGGGTGAACAATGCAACGTTGAGAGACGCCAACCCATTGTGCAGGGTGGTCCAAAGGATCCAGACCAGCCAGAACAACCCGAAGATCGCCGCGAGGATCGCAAGGACCTGCGCAATGATGTTCTTGGCGCGCCGTACGCCATACCGCGAGATCGCCATCATTGGCCTTCCCGCTTGGCCAGCTGGCGCAACATCAATCGCGCGATCGCCAGCACCACGAAGGTGACCAGGAACAGGACGAAGCCCAGCGCAATCAGGGAGGAGCGATAGACGGCCGAGTCGGCCTCGGTGAATTCGTTGGCAATCGTCGCGGCAATCGAGTTGCCAGGCATCAGCAGCGAAGCAGTCAATTCATGTGCGTTGCCGAGCACGAACGTCACCGCCATGGTTTCGCCAAGTGCGCGGCCCAATCCGAGGAAGATTCCGCCGATCACCGCCGAACGCGTGTATGGAAGCACCACGTCCCAGATCACTTCCCAGCGCGTGGAGCCCAGCGCGTAGGACGACTCCTTCAGGCGACCGGGCACCGTCAGGAACACTTCGCGCATCACCGATGCGATGAATGGAATCACCATGATCGCCAGCACGAGTCCGGCGGTGAGCATGCCCAGGCCGAGCGGAGGTCCGGAAAACAATGGGCCGACAATCGGCCAGTGACCCAGGTGCGCATCGATCCACGGATAGACGTGATCCGCCAGGACCGGCACCAGCACGAACAGGCCCCACATGCCGTAAATGATCGAAGGGATCCCAGCAAGCAGTTCGATGGCAGATCCGACCGGGCCGCGCAGCCATTTGGGCGCGATCTCGGTCAGGAACATCGCGATCCCGAAACTCACAGGCACCGCGATGACCATCGCAATCAATGCAGTGACGAGCGTGCCGTAGATCGGAACCAGCGCGCCGAACTGTTGACCGACCGGATCCCAGGTCTTCGACCACAGAAACCCGAATCCAAACTTGGCGAATGCCGCGCGCCCCCCCCACAGCATGGAAAATGCCGCCGCGCCCAGCGCAACCAGCACGAACACGCCAGCCGCCGTGACCAGCCAGCGGAATCCGTTGTCAGCCGCGGTGTCGCGGCTGTTGCGGGCGTCGGTCATGGAATGTGCAGGGGCATTCATGCGATGTTTTTGCTCGTCATTCCCGCAAAGGCGGGAATCCTGGGCGTCGATTGGCGGGCGTCCGCACAGACCGGACGATTACATGTCGGGCTACTTGATCTCCGTGGACCAATACGTCTCGACCTGCTGCACCAGCGCCGGCGGCAGCGGGACGTAATCGAGCGATTGCGCCTGGGGCTGGCCGTTTTCCAGCGCCCACTTGAAGAAGTTGATGGCTTCCTGCGAGCGCTTGGCGTCCTTCGGGTGCTTGTACATCAGGATGAAATTCGTAGCGGTGATCGGCCATGCTTCGGCACCGGTCGCGTTGGTGATCACCAGGTTGAAGTCCCGCGCATTGGCCCAGTCGGCGGTCGACGCGGCGGCCTGGAAGCTCGCGGGATTGGGCTGCACCCAGTTGCCGGCGGCGTTCTGCAGCGATGCATGCGTCATTCCGTTCTGCGATGCGTAAGCAAGCTCGACGTAACCGATCGAACCCTTGATCTGCTTCACGTAGGCGGCAACGCCTTCATTGCCCTTGCCGCCGATCCCGGCCGGCCACTGCACCGACGTGCCTTCGCCGACCTTGGTCTTGAACGACGGGCTCACCTTGGACAGGTAGTTGGCGAAGTTGAACGTCGTGCCTGAACCGTCGGAACGATGCACGACGTTGATCTTCGACGATGGCAATGTCACGCCAGGATTCAGCGCGACGATCTGCGGATCGTTCCAGTTTGTGACCTTGCCGAGGAAAATGTCGGCCAGCAGCGAGCCGGTCAGGCGCAGCTTGCCTGCGGCGACACCGTCGAGGTTGATGACGGGTACCACGCCGCCGATGGCCGACGGGAATTGCCCCAGCCCTGATGCAGCGAGCTCATCGCTGGACAGCGGCTTGTCGGACGAGCCGAAATCCACGGTTGCCGCCTTGATCTGGGCGATTCCGCCGCCGGAGCCGATCGACTGGTAGTTGATCTTGTGGCCGGTGGCCTTGTTGTAATCGTTCGACCACTTCGACAACAGCGGATAGATGAAGGTCGCGCCGGCACCGGTGATCTGGGCGGCCACTTCATTGTCGGCAGTGGCGGCTGCCTGCGGTGCGCCCGTGGTCGCGCTGGTTGCCGTGACGTCGCTCGATGGCTTGCACGCAGCAGCCAGCAGCATCGTCGAGAAGGCGAGGGCGGTGAGGCGGAAGCGGGTGTTCATTCGCAGGCTCCATCAGGCGGCCGGCAGGAGGGCCGGCGAACCCCACCATGAAATGATGTTTTTGTTACAGCCCGATGACACCGGGCCCGGACAGATTGCCCACGCCGTTCCAGGAAGCGCGTTCAGCTCGCAATCCTGCGGAAATCACTAAGAAACCGGTCGACCGCGCCAGTCTCGGTGGCCCATGACGTGACCAGACGAATCGCCGAATGGGTGTCGTCGATGCGCGACCAGACATGGAATCCATAGTCTGGTCGCAGCTGGGCGATCTGGGCATCGGCCAGGATCGGGAACACCTGGTTGGTGACGGGTTCGACGAGGAAGCTCACGCCGCTCGCGCGGAGGCCGTCAGCCAATCGCCCCGCCATCGAGTTCGCGTGGCGTGCAAGGTCCAGGTACAGGTCGCCCTCCAGCAGTGCCGCGAACTGCGCGCCGAGCAAGCGGCCCTTCGCCAAAAGCGCGCCACGCTGTTTGAGATGGAAGCGGAAGCGCTCCTGCAGCACGGGCGTGTTGATCACGATTGCCTCGCCCAGCAGCGCGCCGTTCTTGGTGCCGCCCAGGTAGAACATGTCGACCATCGCAGACACATCTGCAAGCGAAAAGTCTGCAGCTTCGCTCGCCAGTGCTGACGCCAGCCTTGCGCCGTCCATGTACAGGTACAAGCCGAGTTCGCGACATGTGCTCGAAAGCGCCGTGAGCTCGGCCTTGCTGTAGAGCGTGCCGGCTTCCGTGGCTTGTGAGATGAACGCCACCCGCGGCACCGTCATGTGCTCGTCGGCGTGTTGGGCAACCACGAGCCGGATCTGTTCCGGATCCAGCTTGCCATCGTGTCCGGGGACCGCATTGATCTTGTGTCCGGTCGCTTCGATCGCCCCGGTTTCATGCACGCAGATATGCGCGGTGGTGGCCGCGATGATCGATTCGTAGGGCTTGAGCATCGATGCCAGCGCAATCAGGTTGGCCTGCGTACCGCCTGAGACAAAGTGCACGGCAGCCGATAGATTACCGATGGCCTGCTTCAGCAGTGCGGCGGCCTGTTGCGACACCTTGTCGTCACCGTAACCAGGTTCCTGCCTTGCATTGGTCGCGGCGAGCAGTTCCAGCACGTGTGGATGCGCGCCTTCAGAGTAATCGTCGAAAAAAAGGTGCTTGAACATGCGATTCCAGTGCAGGCCGTGATGCGTGGCGTTCGCTGTCCATGGTAATCGGTTGCAAGAAAACGGGCCCGAAGGCCCGTCATCCGATCAAGGAAGAGAGAGTCGCTACCAGGGATCAGGGCTTCAGGTTCTGCGACCAATAGGCCTCGATCTGCTGCACCAGCGCGGGCGGAAGCGGGACATAGTCAAGCGATGCTGCCTGGGGCTGGCCTTGTTCGTACGACCATTTGAAAAAGTCCAGCGCCGCCTTCGATTGCGCGGGACGCTTCGCTTTTTTGTACATGATGGCCCACGTCGTGGCGGTGATCGGCCACGCGTCTTCGCCCGGCGCATTGGTCATGATCAGGTTGAAGTCCCGGGCGGACTTCCAGTCGGCCGTGACGGCAGCCGCGGCGAAAGCGTTAGCGTCAGGCAGCAGGAACTTGCCAGCTGCATTCTTCATGCGCGAATAGGCCAGCTTGTTCTGCAGAGCATAGGCGTATTCAACGTATCCGATGCCACCGTTGATCTGCCGGACATACGCCGCAACGCCTTCGTTGCCCTTGCCGCCGATGCCCGCCGGCCACTGCAGCGAAGTGCCTTCTCCGACCTTGGCCTTCCAGTCCCCGCTGACCTTGGACAGATAGTTGGAAAAGTTGAACGTGGTGCCGGAGCCGTCCGAGCGGTGCACGACAGTGATCTTGGTATCGGGCAGAGTGACGCCGCCATTCATAGCCGCGATAGCCGGGTCATTCCATTTGGTGATCTTGCCCAGGAAGATATCGGCCAATAGGGCGCCATCCAGTTTCAGCGCACCAGAGGCTACCCCAGGCACATGGATGACCGGCACGATGCCGCCGATCACGATCGGGAACTGGCCCAGTCCGTACTTGCGCAGGTCGTCTGCCGACAGTGGCTTGTCGGATGCACCAAAGTCCACTGTCCCCGCTTCGATCTGGGCAATGCCACCGCCCGAGCCGATGGATTGATAGTTGACTTTGTTACCGGTTTTCTCACTGTAGGCGGCCGACCACTTCGACAGCACGGGGTACACGAAGCTGGAACCGGCGCCGGTCACTTCGGTGGCCTGCGCGTTGAAGACGAATGCCGCGGCCAGCAATGTCATGGCAGCGCGGATCTTGAAGGGGGTCATGCACAAGCGGGACATGCGTATCTCCAGTTGTCGGGAGTGGATGAGTCGACAGGCGCCATTGGACGACGACTGCATGACAGCAATGCGACAGTTGGATGTCAGTGCGATGGCAGCAGACGTGTGTTCAGCAAAAACGCAATCCGGATCGGGCGATTGAAATAATTTCAGGCAATCGTTTTGTTGTCTTCAAACCGTCATGTTGTTAGCGGAACCTTAACGCCACTCCTTCTACGTGGCCTGTTCCCGGGGCGCTGCGGCGAGGGCAGGTGGTCTTTCACTCTTACCTTGCATCCTCATTTCGGAGACGATTCCATGCGTCACAACTTGCTCACGGCCGCACTCGCAACCGGACTCGGCCTCGCCGGCCTGGCTTATGTGCAACCTTCGCGCGCCGCCGAACCTCCCGCCACCGTGACCGCAGCGCAGCTGCAGGACATGAAGGCGCAGATCGCCGCGCTGCAGGAACAACTCGACGGGCTGGTCGAACGGACCAATGCACAGTCGGACATCAACATCGCCAATGCCAAGACGGTCGAAGCGGCGACGACCACGCAGGAAAAACTCGACAAGCTGGCCAAGATCGTCAACGACACGCAGTTGAGCGGCAAGATGTACTTCGACCTGACCAACATCGACCAGACCAACCGCGGCGTCAAGACAAATGCCAGTGGAACGGGTTTCGACGTGAAGCGCTTCTACCTTGGCGTGAACCACAAGTTCGATGATGTGTGGTCGGTCAACCTGACGACCGATTTCCAGTATGTGTCATCGCTGGACAGCGCCGCGGACATCTACGTAAAGAAGGCTTATATCCAGGGCAAGTTCAGCGACGCCTTCGTGGCGCGTGCCGGTTCGGCAGATCTACCGTGGATTCCGTTCGCGGAGAATTATTACGGGTATCGTTACGTCGAAAATACCCTTACCGATCGCCTCAAGTTCGGTACTTCAGCCGACTGGGGCGTGCACGTCGGCGGCGATCTGGCCGACAAGAAGGTCAATTACGCCGTGTCAGTGGTAAACGGCGGGGGATACAAGAATCCCAGCCGCAGCAAGAGCCAGGACGTGGAAGGCCGTGTGGGTTTCGTGCCTGTGGAAGGCATGGTGATCGCAGTTGGCGGCTATTCGGGCACCCTCGGCAAGGAAACCCAGTCAGTCAACTCACTGCACAACGCCACGCGTGGAGACTTGATGGTCGCTTATGCGAAGGGTCCGATGCGCGTGGGTGGTGAATATTTCCGCGCCAATAACTGGAACAACGTACTGACCGTCGCACGGGACAAGGCCTCCGGGTACTCGTTGTGGGGCAGCTGGGCCTTCACCAAATCCGGCATCGCGGCATTTGCCCGGTATGACCAGGCAGATTTGAGCAAGGACCTGGATCCAAGCCTGCAGGACACCTATTACAACTTTGGCGTCGAGTTCCCGATCCGCAAGGGCGTCAAGCTTGCCGCTGTCTACAAGCACGACGACAGGAAGGACGACACGACGGTCGACCAGAAGACGCGTGAGATCGGCATGTGGGGCGAGATCGCGTTCTGATCTTCGTCTCCAGGTGGAAGTCGAAAACGGCAGGCTTCGGTCTGCCGTTTTCGTTTGCCTCAGGAAGAACACCCTTCAGATGTCTTGTCCGGATATCGGCAGAGGTCCTGGACGGGACAACGGGGGCAGTCGGGGATCCGCGCCTTGCAGACATAGCGGCCGTGCAGGATCAGCCAGTGATGCGCATGCTGGCGATATTCCACGGGAACCACGCTCATCAGCGTGTCCTCGACCTCGCGCACGGTTTTGCCCGGTGCAAGACCGGTGCGGTTGGAGACACGGAAGATGTGAGTGTCGACGGCGATGGTCGGTTCACCAAACACGGTATTGAGCACGACATTCGCAGTCTTGCGCCCGACGCCGGGCAGCGCCTCAAGGTCTTCGCGCGTGCGTGGCACTTCGCTGGCGTGATGTTCGATCAGCAACCTCGACGTCGCGATGACGTTGGCGGCCTTGGCGTTGTACAGCCCGATCGTGGCAATGTGGCGCCTGAGTGAATCTTCACCCAGCGCGCTCATTTTTTCCGGGGTATTGGCGATGGCGAACAAGCGGCGCGTCGCCTTGTTGACGCCGACATCGGTCGCCTGCGCCGACAGAATGACAGCGACGAGCAGTTCGAACGGATTGGACCATGCCAACTCCGTGGTGGGCGCGGGGTTGAGTTCGTGCAGACGTAAAAACAACTCGTTGATCTCGTCAGGCCGCAACCGCGTGCGACGACGCGATGCTGCTGCGGCCGGACCCATCATTCGTGCCCGGCTGCCTTGGCTTTTGCACGCGCCAAGGCTGCCGCGGCGGCCGGCGGCAATGATGCCGCCATGGGCGAGGCAACGGTGCGGCGCTTGTTGCGTTCTTGTTGTCGCGTCAACAGTCGTGTCGCGTGCGCGCGGTAGCGTTCGCGTGCCGCCAAAGCTGTGAGCCGCGTCGCGCGCGCAGCGACCAGCATCGCCGTGCAGGAAGGCGAACATGCCTCGCAGAGATCCACCGTCAGGAGCCCTGCGTCCAGGGCACGATCGATATCGTCGCAGGCCAATGCAGTCATGATGGCGTGGACCGCGTCATGCATCGTCGAGCAGCAGCCGCAACGACACGCAATGTGCGTCATGTCAGCGGCCGGAAAACATTGGCTTGCGCCGCTCGATGAAGGCAGCGGTGCCTTCGCGCATGTCATCGGTGGTGAACATCAATCCAAATTGTGCGCTTTCGTATGCCATGCCTTCCTCGATCGAGCATTCGCCACCGATGTTGACGCAATCCAGGATGCCGCGCAGCGCGAGCGGTGCGGATGCGGCAAGTTGCACTGCCATGCGCATGGTTTCGGCATGCAGATCCGCCGCCGGCACGACGCGATTGACGATGCCCAGTTGCTGCGCATGCATCGCGTCGATCGGTGCGCCCAGCAGGCACAGCTCAAGAGTCGCAGCACGGCCCGCCAAGCGCAGCAGGCGCTGGGTGCCGCCGAATCCCGGGATCAAGCCGAGGTTGATTTCCGGCTGCCCGACCCTGGCGGTGTCCGCGGCAATCCGCAAATGGCAGCACATCGCCAATTCCAGCCCTCCACCCAGCGCAAACCCGTTGATCATCGCGATCACGGGCTTGGGGGACGTCTCGATTGCACGCATCATCCGCTGACCGCGCTGCGAAAAATCGCGACCCTCCACCGCGCTCAGCGTGCGCATCTCGGCGATGTCGGCTCCGGCGACGAAGGCTTTCGAGCCCGTGCCAGTGAGGATCACCGCACGCACCGCGGCGTCATCAGCTGCCTTGTCGAATTCGGCATGCAATGCGTCGATCGTGCCGGCATTCAATGCATTCAGTTTGTCCGGTCGGTTGATCGAGATCAGGCGGATCGGACCATGGTTCTCGATCTGGAGCGGGGCACCGCTTGCGTGTGAATCGGTCATGAGTGGGGGTCTTCGAATCAGGAAAGGAACGCCGAGTGGGTGGAACTTGCCGGCGCACAGGCGGTCGGACGGGGGTCGTCAGTGGCGGTTAAGCCATGGCGCCAGTATCCTATAGAGTGTTCCTAGCGCGTCATCGTGTCCTGTTCGGCGGGCCGCTTAGCTGCCTGTTCCGTATCAGGCTCCCCAATTGGAGGCCGTACCGAATGAAGTTGCGTTTGCTCGCTGCCACGCTGGCGGCCCTGACCCTGACCGGGGGCGTCGCCCTTGCCCAGGACACCACATCCACGAAGGGCCAACTCAGCTATGCCCTGGGTTACCAGCTGGGTCGCCAGTCCGCCGAAAGCGGCGAAGCCCTGGACCTGGCCACAATGACCCGTGCGTTGCAGGATGGGTTCGCCAAGAAGGAGCCCAGCGTCGCCATCGACAAGATGAGCTCGGCGTACCAAGGCATGCAGACCCGTCTACAGGCCAAGGCCAAGGCGGCGTTTGAGAAGGCGGCGGCCGAGAACAAGGTCAAGAGCGATGCGTTTATCGTGCAGAATCGGGGCAAGGCTGGCGTGAAGGTATTGCCCAGTGGCGTGCAGTACCGCGTGATTGAGGCCGGTAGCGGCGCCAAGCCGACCCAGTCCAGCACCGTGGACCTGGAAGTCGCTGGTCCGTATCCGTGGGGTCAGCATCCCGCCACCGCGCAGGCGCCACAGAAAATGAGCGCCATGAAGGTCAGTCAGATCGAAATGCCGGCCATGCGTGAAGCATTGATGCAGATGCCCAGCGGCGCCAAGTGGGAAATCACGCTGCCCGCCGACAAGGCGTACGGCGCCGATCCACGCACCGGTTTCCCGCCGAACGTGGCGGTGGTGTTCGAAGTCAAGCTCGACGGCATCAAGTGATGTTTCAGCCCGGACGCGCATAAGCGCGGCCGGGCCTTCCGGAACGTCATCCCGGGGAATGCCGGGATCCAGCTTCATTCTTGGACGCCGGCTTCGTGCCGGCGTCTGCGTGTCAGGATTCCAATTCATGCGTGCTGTTGTTCCCGCCATCCTTACTCCCTGCACGGGCGTCTGCTCACTTGGCGAAGATGGCTTGTGCCAGGGCTGTCATCGCACGGGTGATGAAATCGCGCGTTGGGGCCTGATGAATGATGTCCAACGGCTGCGCCTGATGGACACGGTCCTGCCGCTGCGCGTGTCGGGCGACCACGACAACGGGTGAACGTCCTCTCGCCCGAATTGCAGCGCATCAGGCGCGCGTTGCATCCACTGCACGCGGCGCCGCAAGCCGCATGCTGGAATATCGATGACTTGAGCGGATTGCCTTCAGCGACTGACCCTGTTGCTGCCGCCGTGCTGGTCGGGCTGGTGCCTCGATCCCGCGGTCTGTTTGTCCTGCTGACACGTCGCAATGACGCCATGAGGCATCATGCCGGGCAGGTCAGCTTCGCGGGGGGGCGGATCGAACCCGATGACCTGGACGCCAGCGCCGCTGCCGTGCGCGAAACCACGGAGGAAACGGGCATCCCGGCCTCGCTCATCCAGCCGCTGGGCTATCTGGATCCACTGGCGACGATCACTGGTTTTCGCGTTCAGCCGGTCGTGGCGGTGGTCCAGCCGGACTATGTCGCCGTGCCCGATGCACGCGAAGTCGACGACGTCTTCGAAGTCCCCTTCGAATTCCTCATGCACCCGCGCAATCTGCACAGCTTCCAACTCGATCTGGGCGGGCGGCCGCGATCCGTGTTGCAATTCATGGATAGGGGAGACGCAAGCCGTCGCATCTGGGGCGCCAGTGCGTCCATCCTGTTCAACCTGCGCCAACGACTGGAGACGATGCGATGAGTGGATGGACCACGCTGGTGCAGGCTGAAACGCTCGCCATTGCCCTCGGCCGCGACGACCTGGTCGTCATCGATTGCCGTTTTTCGCTGGTCAATCCGGCAGCTGGCGAACTGGCCTACCAGCAGGCGCACATACCGGGGGCGATCCACGCGCACCTGGATCGGGACATGTCCGATCACCGTAAGCGAGGAGAGGGCCGGCATCCGTGGCCAGAGGCCGCCGACTTCTCCGAAACGCTCGGTCGCTGGGGCATCAGCCCGCGCCATCAGGTCGTGATGTATGACGATGGCGACGGCGCATTTGCGGCGCGACTGTGGTTTCTAATGCGAGTGGCGGGGCATGAAAAAGTGGCCGTGCTCGATGGCGGATGGGCGCGCTGGACGGTGCTTGGATTGCCGGTCGATGCGCGCACCCCGATCCGTATGCAGACGACATACCAGGCAAATTTCGACAGCTCACGCCTGCTGGACGCCGGGCAGGTCAGCGCGCGCTTGCAGGCAGGCGATCTGTTGCTCGATGCGCGTGCTGTGGATCGTTTCAATGGTGAAAACGAGCACATCGATCGTCTGGCCGGGCATGTCCCTGGCGCGCGCAATCGCCCCTATGCCGAGAATCTCGCGGACAAGCGATTCAAGAGCCCGGTCCAGCTGGCGGCCGAATTCCGCGACGTGCTCGGGGATCATTCGCCCGGGGAAACCATCGTGATGTGTGGCAGCGGCGTGACCGCCTGCCATCACCTGCTGGCGATGGAACGCGCAGGCCTCAAGGGCGCGAACTTATTCACCGGCTCATGGAGCGGCTGGATCAGCGATCCATCGCGGCCAGTGGCGACGGGTAGCGACTGATTCCAGTTTTTCGACACACTCTTATTTGCGCAATCGCGCAACCAGTGCCTGCAGTCCCGCCTGCGTATCCGGGTCGGACCAGCCTTGGATGAAGCGGGCCAGGCCGATGCGCTCAGGCTGGACAGCCGCCACCAGGTCGGCGCGGGCCATTGCCCGGGTCTGCAACATCGGTTGCCGCGGTAGGGCAAGCAGTTCTTCCAGCCAGATGCGTGCACGCGTGGTCACGTGGTCGATTTCCGCCAGCTCATCGACCAGCCCGATCTCCAGCGCGCGTTGGGCATCGACCAGTTCCCCGCCGACCAGCAATCGTTCCGCGCGATGCGCACCCACCGCCCGTCGCATCAAATGCTGGATGCCGTCTGGCGCAACCAGGCCGACACGGGTTTCGTTGAGTCCAATCTGGAATGGGCCCTGCGCCATCACCCGATAATCGCAACATAGCGCCAGCACGCAACCGCCGGCCGGAGCGTGACCTGAAATTGCGGCGGCCACCGGAACCGGCGAATTCGCCAGGGCACGAACGGCTCCAAAAAAACATTCCCAAGCCGACATCAGTGCGGTGCGATCCTGGCCCAATGCCAGCAGGTATGGCACATCGAGGCCGGCCGAGAACACATTTGGGCCACCCGACAACACGATGCCATGCGCTCCATCCGATATGGCGCGCGCAATCGCGGCAGACAACTCATTACACAACTCCGGGTTGAGCGCGTTGACTGGCGCACGAGACAGTTGCAACTCATGGATCGGGCCAGTCGCGATGTGCTGGATCAAGGACATGATGAACTTTCCTGGAGAGTCGATCGTGGAGTGGCTGCCAGCCGGAGGTATCATAATGCGATGAGAAACCTGGTGGCTTTGCTCCGATACGTCGTACCGATGCTGCTGTGCATGACCGGTAGCGCGTGGGCGGGCCAGTGCCTGCCGCAGGTCCATGATGGCTGGATACGGATGTTGCCTGGTGGCATGCCGATGATGGCTGGGTTTGCCAGCATCGTGAATCCATGCGCCACGCCAGTGACTGTCGTCAAGGCCAGCAGCGCCAACTTCGCCGAGACATCCCTGCATGAAACGACGCTGGCCAATGGCGTCAGTCGCATGAGGCCGGTTGCGGAATTGCGCATCGCGCCCGGCGCCACCGCAATGCTGAAAGCGGGCGGAATGCATTTGATGCTGATGAATCCGACAGCCGTGGTGAAAGCCGGCAGGAAGGTGTCCATCGAATTCCAGTTGAAGGATGGCCGCACCATCCATGGCATCTTTGAACTGCGTGCAATGGGCGAGTGAAGCAGCGTTGGCCCGCGCCTTCCCGGGGACCACGCCGACACGTGATCAGGGCACGGCACACGCCCTGCGCACCGCATCCGGCAATACCGCAGCCTGGCCGCGTTGTCTGTCAATCCACACCATCACCACGTGCCCATCGGCGTACAGCGTGGCGTCGTTGCTGGCGTCGAGGATGCGATGGCCGATCGTCAGGCTGGTGTTGCCAAGTCGTTCGACGAACAACTCCACGACGATTTCGTTGGGCCACGCGATCGGTCGCCGATAGTTGATGGTCGCCGCGGCGACCACGGGTGCGACGTTCTCGTCGATCCATTCGCCCGGTAGCGACATCATCCAGCGCAGGCGGGCTTCCTCGAGATAGCTCAGGAATTTCGAGTTGTTGACGTGATTGAAGGCGTCCAGGTCACGCCAGCGCACCGATAACGGAACGCGGATCAATCCGAATGGAGTCGTGGCATCAGCCGCGACAACGGACGGGTTTGCGTCGACCGCCTTTTTCCGTCGGGGAGCACGTTTGCGTGCAACGGGTTGGCCAGGTTCGTTCATGCCGCTGATTTCCTTTTCGCTGGTTTGTTGTCGATGCCCAGGGTCTTGGCGAGGAATTGCCCCGTCCACGACTGCGGCATGCGAGCCAGGTCTTCCGGCGTGCCCTGAGCGATGATCTGGCCGCCACGATGGCCGCCTTCCGGACCAAGGTCGATGACCCAGTCCGCGGTCTTGATCACGTCCAGGTTGTGTTCAATGACGACGATCGTGTTGCCGTCATTGCGAAGCTTGTGCAGCACTGCAAGCAAATGCTCGATGTCATAAAAATGCAGCCCGGTCGTGGGCTCGTCAAGGATGTAGAGCGTGCGACCGGTATCGCGACGGGAAAGCTCCTTGGATAGCTTCACGCGCTGTGCTTCTCCGCCCGACAACGTCGTGGCCGGTTGGCCAAGCTTGACGTAACTCAGTCCGACATCCAGCAGTGTTTCAAGCTTGCGTGCAATTGAAGGCACAGGCTCGAACAGTTTGAGCGCGTCTTCCACCGTCATGTCGAGCACGTCGTGGATGCTGAAACCCTTGTAGAGGATCTCCAGGGTCTCGCGGTTGTAGCGCTTGCCGTGGCACACGTCGCAGGGGACGTAGACGTCCGGCAGGAAGTGCATCTCGACCTTGATCAGGCCGTCGCCCTGGCAGGCCTCGCAACGGCCGCCGCGCACGTTGAAGCTGAACCGCCCGGGGGCATAACCGCGCGCGCGAGATTCCGGCACTTGCGCGAACAACTCGCGCAGCGGCGTGAACAAGCCGGTGTATGTCGCAGGATTGGAACGCGGTGTGCGGCCAATCGGCGACTGGTCGATATCGACGACCTTGTCGAACAGGTCCAGCCCGTCGATTTCGCGATACGGCGCCGGCGCATGCGACGCACCATTGATCTCGTTTGCGGCCAGGGCATACAGCGTGTCGTTGATCAACGTCGATTTGCCCGATCCTGACACGCCGGTTATCGCAGTGAACAGCCCCGATGGTATCTGCACGTCGACATCCTTCAGGTTGTTTCCCGAGGCGCCGCGTAACGTGAGCATCGCGTCCTTGTCAGGCTTGTTGCGCTTTGCGGGGACTTCGATGCGTCGCTTGCCGCTCAGGTATTGGCCAGTCATGGAACGCGGGGCTTTCAACACGTCCGCATAGCTGCCTTGTGCGACGACTTCACCGCCATGCACACCGGCACCCGGACCAATGTCGACGATGTGGTCGGCCAGGCGGATGGCGTCTTCATCATGCTCGACCACGATCACGGTGTTGCCGAGGTCGCGCAGGCGGGTGAGGGTGCCCAGCAGTCGCTCGTTGTCGCGCTGGTGCAGGCCAATCGAAGGCTCGTCGAGCACATACAACACGCCGACCAGACCCGCGCCGATCTGCGAGGCCAGCCGAATCCGCTGGGCTTCGCCGCCCGACAGGCTGCCGGCCTTGCGTTCCAGCGTCAGGTAATCCAGGCCGACATCGACCAGGAATTTCAACCGGTCGCCGATTTCCTTGACGATCTTCACCGCGATTTCGCCGCGCCAGCCAGGTAGCTGCAATTGGCCGAAAAACGTCAGCGCCTCGTCGATCGGCAATACCGCGATCTGCGGCAACGCAGTGTCGCCGACGAATACATTGCGTGCGCTGCGATTCAGGCGCGCGCCGCCGCACTCCACGCAAGGACGCTCACTGATGTATTTGGCAAGCTCCTCGCGCACCGCCGCCGATTCGGTCTCGCGATAGCGACGCTCGAGATTCGGAAGGATGCCTTCGAATTTGTGCCGCCGCTGGCTGCGTCCACCGGCATCGGTGAGATAGGTGAAGCTGACCAGCTCCTTGCCGCTGCCATACAACACCGCTTGCCGCACGGAGTCGTCCAGCGATTGCCATGCCGTATCGACCGTGAAGCCATAGTGGCGAGCCAGGGAAGCGATCAACTGGAAGTAGTAGGTATTGCGCCGATCCCAGCCGCGCACTGCACCGGCCGCGAGCGAGAGTTCCGGATGCACGACCACGCGCGCTGGATCGAAGAACTCACTGACGCCAAGGCCATCGCAGGTTTGACATGCACCGACGGGCGAATTGAACGAAAACAGGCGCGGTTCGAGTTCTGGCAGTGAGTAGTCACACACCGGGCAGCTATATTTCGATGAGAACAGCAGCGGGGCTGCATTGGCATCGTCCAGCGACTGCACCTGCGCCATGCCGTCGCCAAGCTTCAGCGCGGTCTCGAACGATTCGGTCAGGCGCTGCTTGATGTCGTCGCGCACCTTGAAGCGATCGATCACCACATCGATGCTGTGCTTGACCCGCAGCGCCAGTGGCGGGACTGCATCCACCTCATGCAGGATGCCATCCACGCGCACGCGCACGAAGCCCTGCGCTCGCAACTGCTCGAATACCTGCGCATGCTCGCCCTTGCGCTCGCGGATCACCGGCGCCAGCAGCATCCAGCGCTGCTCGGCCCGCGCGGGATCGCTAGACAATGCGAGCACCTGGTCCACCATCTGGCTGACGGTCTGCGCTTCCAGTGGATACCCATGGTCGGGACAGCGCGGCGTACCCACGCGAGCGTAGAGCAGGCGCAGGTAGTCGTAGATTTCGGTGATCGTGCCCACCGTCGAGCGGGGGTTGTGCGACGTCGATTTCTGCTCGATCGAGATCGCTGGCGACAGGCCTTCGATGTGGTCGACATCAGGCTTTTCCATCACGCTCAGGAACTGCCGCGCGTAGGACGACAGCGACTCGACATACCGGCGCTGGCCTTCCGCGTAAATCGTGTCGAAAGCCAGGGATGACTTTCCCGAACCCGACAGGCCGGTGATCACGATCAGCTGGTCCCGCGGCAAATCCAGATCGATGTTCTTGAGGTTGTGCGTCCGCGCCCCGCGGATGCGAATGGTGTCCATCGCCATCGGTGGCAGTCTCGATAGGTGAAAGCCCGCATCGTGCGCAGGGCAACAGGGAAGCGTAACGAGCCATCCAGATGGGGGCAAATGGGTGGCATTGCCAGTCTGGGATGGGGCGATCGCAGTGATTGCGACCGGCTGGGCGTGAGTCATTCAGCTGGAAAGCCCGCCGTCGTGGTTTCAAACGCTCGCGTCCGCCCATCTTGGTGCGCGGCGGCGCGGCTGGCCGTGCCGCTTGCAAGTCCGATCGCGCCGCCAGTTGACCGTAACTGGCTGAATCCCTTACAATTCCGCTTCTGTCCGCCCTCGATGGTGGCAGGCGACCAAAAAATAACTACAGAGGAATACTGGTCATGTACGCAGTTGTTGTTACAGGCGGTAAGCAATACCGCGTGATGCAGGGCGAACGCCTGCGCGTCGAATTACTCGATCTGGAAGCCGGCAAGGATGTCACCTTCGACCAGTTGCTGATGCTTGGCGACGGTGAAGGCGTGAAACTTGGCGATGCGCTCAAAGGCGCCAGCGTCACTGCCAAGGTGCTTGGCCACGGCCGCGCCGACAAGATCCGCATCGTCAAATTCCGCCGCCGCAAGCACCATCGTAAACAGATGGGCCATCGGCAGCACTACACCGAAATCGAGATCACCGGTATTGCCGGTGGCGACAACAAGAAATAAGGGAGCGCACTCATGGCACATAAAAAGGGCGTAGGTTCCTCGCGCAATGGCCGCGACTCCAACCCGAAATACCTCGGCGTCAAGATCTACGGTGGCCAGGCCATCGATGCCGGCAACATCATCGTGCGCCAGCGCGGCACCCAGTTCCATCCGGGAATGGGCGTCGGTCTTGGCCGCGACCACACGCTGTTCGCTTTGATCGACGGCAAGGTCGAGTTCTCCGTGAAGGGCTTGAAGAAGCGCCGCATGGTCAGTGTCGTCGCCGGATAAGCCTGGTCGACGATCGCAGGAAAGCCCCGCGCTGCGGGGCTTTTTTGTTTGTGCCGTCCTATCGATTCCTATCTAATTGCAGCCCAATGAAACTTGTCGACGAAGCTGAAATCACGGTGACCGCTGGAAATGGCGGCGACGGTTGCATTGGTTTTCGCCGTGAAAAATTCATCCCGCTGGGCGGTCCCGACGGCGGTGACGGTGGGGGCGGTGGCGACGTCTGGCTGCAGTCCGATGAAAACCTGAACACGCTGGTCGATTTCCGCCACCAGAAGCAGTTCAAGGCCCAGCGCGGCGAGAACGGCATGGGCCAGCAGCGTTACGGCAAGGCGGGCGACGATGCGACGATCACGGTGCCGGTGGGTACGGTCGTGATCAATGTCAGCACCGACGAGGTGATCGGCGACCTCACCACGCATGGCGAACGCCTGCTGGTGGCAAAGGGTGGCCAGGGCGGCCTTGGCAACATGCACTTCAAGAGTTCGATCAATCGATCGCCGCGGCGCGCCACGCCGGGCACGGAAGGCGAGCAGCGCCTGCTGAAGCTGGAGCTGAAACTGCTGGCCGACGTGGGCCTGCTGGGCTTCCCCAATGCGGGCAAGTCGACCTTCATCCGCGCAGTGTCCGCAGCAACGCCAAAGGTTGCCGACTATCCATTCACCACGCTCTATCCAAATCTCGGCGTGGTCAGCGTCGAGGTCGGGCGCAGTTTCGTGATCGCGGACATCCCGGGCCTCATCGAAGGTGCCGCGGACGGCGCTGGCCTTGGCAGCCTGTTCCTGCGCCACGTGCAGCGCACCAGGCTGCTGCTGCATCTGGTCGACATCGCGCCGATGTCCTACGAAGGCATGGAAGGCGGCGTTGAAGTCGCACCGGCCGAACAGGTGCGGGCGATCGAAAACGAACTGCGCAAATATGATCCTGCAATGCTCGACAAGCCGCGTTGGCTGGTGTTGAACAAGGCGGACCTGATGTTCGAAGACGAGGCTCGCGATCGCGCGCAGGAAGTCGTCGCGGAACTCGGATGGACGCAGCCGTGGTTCCTGGTGTCGGCGATCGGCCGCGAAGGCACTTGGCCGATCATGCTGGCGGTGCAGTCGTTCTTCGACAGCCTGCGCGCGGACGCGGCAGATGCCGCCAGTGCCCATGTCCCAGCGCCCGTCGTGGACGGCGATGCTGCCTGAGACATCCGCGTGGTCAATAAAAAACCCGGCCGAAGCCGGGTTTTTTGATGTCATCCGGTACGTCGGCTCAGGCGGCCTGCAGCGCCTTGATGCGTGCGGTCAGGCGGCTCTTGTGGCGGGCGGCCTTGTTCTTGTGGATCAGGCCGCGCGCGCTGAAGCGGTCGAGAATGGGCTGGGCCACGGCAAACGCGGCGGTCGCGCCGGCGGCATCATTGGCGTCGAGCGCCTTGATGACTTTCTTGACGGCGGTGCGCAGCATCGAGCGCTGGCCGGCGTTGCGGGCATTGCGCACGACAGCCTGCTTGGCGCGCTTCTTGGCGGACTTGATGTTGGCCACGATGGAATCCTGAGAATGTTGTTATGGAGCAAAGCGGGCTTCCGCCCCGGTAGACAGGAAAGTATGGGCGATTCAGCCACTTGCGTCAATCAGGCAGGAACTGCCGAATGAGCGGCCCGGCACCGGATACCAGCCATCGCCCAGGAGGAATGCTGCGCGGCCTGGTCTCATTCAGCAGCATGACCATGGTCTCGCGGGTCCTGGGCCTGGTCCGTGACCAGTCGATCAGCTATGTATTCGGTGCAAGCGCGGCAACGGACGCTTTCTGGGTCGCTTTTCGCATCCCGAATTTCATGCGGCGG
>JBBRZH010000030.1:0-27073 GCA_038236935.1 Lysobacterales bacterium | reverse complement strand
GCGCAGTCCGATGTCGCGCTGCTGAAAATCGCGGCCACGGGTTTGCCGACGCTGCGCCTGGGCGATTCCAACCTGCTGCGCTCGGGACAGTGGGTGGTCGCCATCGGGTCGCCGTTCGGGCTGGATCATTCGGTCACCGCCGGGATCGTCAGTGCCGTCGGACGCGCCAATCCGTATGCCGACCAGCGCTACGTTCCCTTCATCCAGACCGACGTCGCCATCAATCGCGGCAATTCCGGGGGGCCGCTGCTCAACACGCGCGGTGAAGTGGTCGGCATCAACTCGCAGATCTTCAGCAGCTCAGGCGGGTACGAAGGCGTGAGTTTTGCGATCCCGATCGATGTCGCCATGAACGCGGTCAAGCAGCTCAAGGCGACGGGCAGGGTCAGCCGCGGGCAGATTGGAGTCGCGGTCGAGTCCATCACGGCAGACAAAGCGCGTGGCCTGGGACTGCCTGATTCGCGCGGGGCCCTGATCAACAACGTGGCGGCGGGAACCCCGGCGGAAAAAGCAGGACTTCAGCCCGGCGATGTCATCCGCAGCTTCAATGGCGTGCCGATCAATGACTCAAGCGATCTGCCGCCGTTGGTGGGTGCACAGCTGCCGGGCTCGCACAGCAAGCTCATCGTGATGCGCGATGGCAAGCCACGCGAATTCGATGTCACGCTCACGCAATTAAGCGACGGCACCGCCAGCGTCGTGCCCGCCTCTGATATCCGCGCGCCTTCGGCCCATGCGTCCAACGCACTTGGCCTGGTCGGTCAGCCGCTGGACGGCAGCGATCGCAAGCAGCTCGGTCTCAAGCCCGGCGAGGGCGTAGGCATTGCCCGCGTCGAGGGCCTCGCGGCGCGCGATGCGGGCCTGCAGCCCGGCGACGTCGTGTTGTCGGTGGGACGCACGCCCGTCGATAATCCGGCGGCGCTGGATCGTGAGTTGCGTGGCGTCAAGGCCGGGCAGACCGTGATGCTGCTGGTGCGCCGCGGGAATGCGACCCAGTTCGTGGCAGTGACGCCGCGCGTCGACAGCGCCCAATAGCCAGGGACCTTTTCCCGGCAAAGGCACGCTGCCCGCAAGGGCAGGGTGCCGGCATGCGATAATGGCGTGTTCACGTTCCCCTTGGCGCACTGCGCCTTCGCATGCAGCCAGGTTCGATGCACCTCATCCGGAATTTCTCGATCATTGCCCATATCGACCATGGGAAGTCGACCTTGGCCGATCGCATCATCCAGTTGTGCGGTGGCCTGCAGGCGCGCGAGATGGAAGCGCAGGTCCTCGACTCCAATCCGATCGAGCGCGAACGCGGGATCACCATCAAGGCGCAGTCGGTCTCCCTGCCGTACACGGCTCGCGATGGAAACACCTACCAGCTCAACTTCATCGATACCCCCGGCCACGTGGATTTCAGCTACGAAGTCTCACGTTCGCTGGCTGCCTGCGAAGGCGCGCTGTTGGTTGTCGACGCCGCACAGGGGGTTGAAGCGCAATCGGTCGCCAACTGCTACACGGCCGTCGAGCAGGGCCTTGAAGTCGTCCCCGTGTTGAACAAGATTGACCTGCCGACCGCCGACATCGACCGCGTGAAGAAGGAAATCGAGGCGGTCATCGGCATCGACGCCGAGGATGCGGTCTCCATCAGTGCCAAGACCGGCCTGAATGTCATCGACGTGCTGGAAGCGATCGTCAAGCGTATTCCACCGCCCAAGCCGCGCGATACCGATCGGCTGCAGGCGTTGATCATCGACTCCTGGTTCGACAATTACCTGGGTGTCGTCTCGCTGGTACGGGTCATGCAGGGCGAGATCAAGCCTGGCGACAAGATCCTGGTCATGTCGACCGGACGCACGCATCTGGTCGACAAGGTCGGCGTGTTCACGCCCAAACGCACGGAGCTACCAAAACTCGGCGCAGGCGAGGTGGGTTGGATCAACGCCTCGATCAAGGACGTGCACGGAGCTCCGGTCGGGGACACGCTGACCTCGGCCAGCCATCCTGCCGCCCACCCGCTGCCTGGTTTCCAGGAAATGCAGCCGCGGGTGTTCGCCGGCTTGTTCCCCGTGGAATCCGACGACTATCCGGCCTTGCGTGAAGCGTTGGAAAAGCTGCGCCTCAACGATGCGGCGTTGCGTTTCGAGCCCGAATCTTCCGAGGCGATGGGGTTCGGATTCCGGTGCGGGTTCCTCGGCATGCTGCACATGGAGATCGTGCAGGAGCGGCTGGAGCGCGAATACGACCTCAACCTGGTCACGACCGCGCCCACCGTGGTGTACGAAGTCCTGCTGACCGATGGCACTGTGATGTCGCTGGACAATCCGGCCAAATTGCCGCCGTCCAATCGATTGCAGGAGATCCGCGAGCCGATCATCCTGGCGACGATCCTGACGCCGCCGGAGTATGTCGGCAACATCATCACCCTGTGCGAGGAAAAGCGTGGCGCCCAGCAAGGCATCCAGTACCTGGGCAGCCAGGTGCAGATCAGTTACGAATTGCCGATGGCTGAAGTCGTGCTCGATTTCTTCGATCGATTGAAATCGGTGTCGCGCGGCTATGCATCGCTGGACTATCACCTGGTCCGGTTCGACGCTGGTCCGTTCGTGCGCGTGGACACGCTGATCAATGGCGACAAGGTCGATGCAATGAGCCTGATCGTGCACCGCAACCATGCCGATCGGCGGGGTCGCGAGATCGCGGAAAAAATGCGTGAATTGATCCCACGTCAGATGTTCGATGTCGCCATCCAGGCCGCTGTCGGCGCCCAGGTGATCGCGCGGACCACGGTCAAGGCGATGCGCAAGAACGTGCTGGCCAAATGCTACGGTGGCGATGCATCGCGCAAGAAAAAGCTGCTGGAAAAACAAAAGGCCGGCAAGAAGCGGATGAAGCAGGTCGGCCGGGTGGAAATTCCACAGGAAGCGTTTTTGGCGGTGTTGCAGGTGGATAGCAAATAGCCGGGAGTCGGGAATCGGGAATCGGGAATCGGTCAAGCCGATGCCCGACGCTCGCGTCCCCGATTCCCAAATCCGGATTTCCTTTTTTCTGGCCTCGAAGGAGCAGCTATGCGTTGGTTCGAAATCGTCCTCGTCGCCTTGACTTTGTTTACAGGATTCGTCTGGCTGCTGGACACCTTGTTCATGGCCAAGCGCCGCGCCGCACGGGGGGGGTTGATCCAGGCAAAGGAACCGCTGGTCGTCGACTACTCCAGGGCATTTTTTCCGGTGCTGGCGGTGGTGCTGGGATTGCGCAGTTTTGTCGCCGAGCCCTTCCGGATCCCGTCCAGTTCGATGATGCCGACGCTCCTGATTGGCGATTTCATCCTGGTCAACAAGTTCGCCTATGGCTTGCGGCTGCCCATCACCAACCAGAAATTCATCGCCACCGGCGAACCCGATCGCGGCGACGTCGTAGTGTTCAAACCGCCCCAGCATCCCGACCAGGACTGGATCAAGCGGGTGATCGGCCTGCCCGGGGATACCATCACCTACCACGACCACAAGGTATCGGTGAACGGGGTGGTGCTGCGCTACGAGGATGGCGGTAATTTCGTCGGCAAGGGCAAAGGTGCGGAGATGACCGGCGCCCGGCTTGAAACCGAACAGTTACCGGGGCGACCGCATCCGATCCTTGCGCGCGATGACATGCCGTATTTCGTCCAGGGCGAGGGCCAGTGGACGGTGCCGGCTGGCAACTACTTCGTGATGGGCGACAATCGTGATAACAGCGAGGACAGCCGTTTCTGGGGGTTCCTGCCGGAAACCAACCTGCGTGGCAAGGCCTTCCTGATCTGGATGAACTGGGACCCCAGCGCGGGCTGGGTTGACTTCAGCCGGGTTGGGAGCAGGATTCCATAGGGGTTGCAGGAGCTGTGTGGCCCGCCCGGACCTTGCAGGCCGGGTTTTGTGTAGTCTCATCATCCACGCAGGTCGTCGCATGAAGGGGAAGGCAATGAAACATATGCAAAGCGGCATGACCCTGATCGGGTTTGTGATTGTTCTGGCGGTATTGGGACTATTTGCTTACATCGCCATGAAGCTGGTTCCGATGTATTCGGAGTTCTTTGCGGTAAAACAGGCGCTAAAGGGCCTGGCGGCCGAACCCGGTATCGCCGATCAGGATCCGGCCAAGATCCAGGACCTGTTGTTCCGGCGGCTGGACATCAGCTACGCCGACGATGTGAAGCCCGAATACGTCAAGATCAAGCGGGTCGATGCGGGCTGGCAGATGGACGTCAACTACGAAGTCCGCAAGCCGATCATTGCCAACCTCGACGTGGTGGGTAAATTCAGCGCGACCGAGAAACTGACGCAACACGGTGCCACGGAATAATCCGGTCACTGCCGTCCCAGGGAAAGGCCAGGCGTTTGGCGGACATGCATTTGCCAACAGCGAGCTGCTGGCACAGGCGCTGAGTCATCGCAGCGCGGGCAGTCCACACAACGAGCGGCTCGAATTCCTCGGTGATGCGCTGCTCAACCTGATCATTGCAGAGCAGTTGTATGCGCGCTGGCCCAAGGCCGATGAAGGTGCGATGACCCGGGCGCGCGCTGAACTGGTGCGCGAATCGGCATTGGCCGGCGTCGCCAGGACGCTGGAACTCGGTGCGCGTCTGACGCTGGGGCCTGGCGAGATGAAGACTGGGGGGCATCGCCGCGATTCGATCCTCGCCGATGCCCTTGAAGCGATCATCGCGGCGCTGTACCTGGACGCCGGATTCGATGCCTGTCGACAGGTGGTATTGCCATGGTTCGAGCCGCTGCTGGCCGCATTGCCGCCATTGCATCAGGTCGGCAAGGACGCGAAGACCCGGTTGCAGGAATGGTTGCAGGCCCGACAACTGGCATTGCCCGGATATGCATTGCTTGAGGAATCCGGAGACGACCACGACAAGCGATTTCGCGTCGGCTGCACGGTGATCGATCCCCCGGTCTCAGGCGAGGGCGGCGGCAGCTCACGCCGCGCCGCCGAGCAAGCTGCAGCCGAAGCCGCACTTGCCCAGCTGACGGGCCAGGCTTCCGTCAGGAGTCGCCAGATCCTGAAGAATGCTGTTTGACGGATCGCTAAGGCTCGCGTTTGGGTTTCGCGGCGCGGACAATCACCACATGACTTCTTCCCCCGCCCATCGTGCCGGCCACGTCGCCGTCATCGGTCGTCCCAATGTCGGCAAATCGACACTGGTCAACGCGCTGGTTGGCGCCAAGGTCAGCATCACTTCCAGCCGCCCGCAGACAACGCGACATCGGCTGCTCGGGATCGCCACCTTCGAACACGGGCAACTCCTGCTTGTCGACACCCCTGGCATCCATCGCGACCAGGGCAAGGCCTCGGCGTCAGCCATGCATCGCTGGATGAATCGCGCCGCGCGCGGTGCACTGGAAGGCATTGATGCCGCCGTGCTGGTGATCGAAGCCGGCCGCTGGGACGAAGGGGACACGCTCGCTTACGATGCGTTGAAGTCCGTCGGTGTTCCAGTGGTGCTGGCCGTCAACCAGGTCGACAGGATCAAGGACAAGACGGCGTTGCTGCCGTTCCTGGGCGAAGTCAACGATGGGCGAACCTTTGCTGCGGTCCATCCGGTGTCGGCGCTGAAGCGCAAGGGCCTCGAACCGCTGGTTGACACCCTGCTCTCGCTCGTGCCGCAACAGCCACCGCTCTACGCAGAGGACGAAATCACCGATAAGAGCCAGCGGTTTCTCGCCGGCGAACTGGTGCGTGAGCAGCTCATGCGCCAGCTTGGCGCGGAACTGCCGTATGCCACCACGGTGGAGATCGAAAGCTTCACCGAGGACACCTCGACCCGCTCGGGCATGTTGCTGCGCATCGGCGCGGTGATCTGGGTCGAACGTGATGGCCAGAAGGCGATCGTGATCGGCAAGGGCGGCGTGCGCCTGCGGGAAATAGGCACGCGCGCACGTACGCAGATGGAACAATTATTCGGCAACAAGGTGTTCCTTGAAACCTGGGTGCGCGTGCGCGAGGGCTGGTCGGATGACGAAGCGGCATTGCGCACGCTGGGGTATTCGGATTAAGCGTGCCGGTCCGGCGCGCTGTTAAGCGTGGGAGGGAATGACGAGCCATGCGCATTTCCGCCGAGCCCGCTTACATCCTGCACACGCGCCCGTGGCGCGAAAGCAGCCTGTTGATCGAGGTATTGAGCGCCAATCATGGCCGGCTCGGCCTGCTCGCGCGCGGCGTCCAGGGGCCAAAACGCCATGTGCTGCGAGCGGCATTGCAGCCGTTGCAATACGTTCGCCTGGACGCCGTGCAACGGGGCGAACTTGCCCAGTTGCGCGCGGCCGAGGCGCTTGATGCCGCCCCGCAACTCGTCGGGGAAGCCACGCTCGCCGCGTTTTACATCAACGAACTGGTACTGCGCCTGGCGCCGCGACAGGATCCGGCTCCAGACCTGTTCAGTGCCTACGGTGCGGCACGCGAACACCTTCGGGCTGGATCGTCGCTGGCGTGGAGCCTGCGTCGCTTTGAACGCGACCTGCTCGATGCGATGGGCGTGGGATTTGCCTTTCAGATCGATGGGGATGGGGCTGCCATCGACCCCGCCGCGCGTTATCGCCTGGATGCCGAGCATGGCCCGCGACGACTGTTGAGCGACCGCGGGCACGGCGATCGCAGCGATGCGGCCACCGGGCGCGCCCTGCTTGCGCTGGCTGCCGATCGCATGCCGGATGCTGACGATCTGGCAGGATTGCGCCGCGCCTTGCGGCCGGTGTTGATGCACCTGCTTGGAGGGCGCGGCTTGAAGTCGTGGGAGCTGCTGGGTGATCTCTCGCGCCTGGCACGCACACCAGCCGCTGGATGATCCTGGCTTGGCCAGGTTGCCGGATTCAACGTGAGTTGGTGGCTTGCGAACCCAGCAAATCGCGCACGGTTTTTGTCAGTCGTCCCAGCGCGAGTCGCGATCGCGGATCGGCCTCCAGCACGCGTGCGGCTTCGGCCAATCGCACGGCCCCGACAAAGCCGCAACTTGCCCGCAGCATGTGCAAAGTGCGCACTGCGCGGGGAACGTCGCCATCGACGAAGGCACGTTCGATGGTGTTGCACTGGTCGGCCAGTTCGTCCAGGAACAAACGGCGCAGTGCGATGACATGCGACGGTTCCCCCTTGAGCGCCAGCAGCGCAGCGGCATCGTCCCACGAAGGCAATGTCGCACACACCGATGCGTCACTATCGTTGCCTGCATCCATATCAGCAGCATTTCCCTGGCGTGCATGGTCATGACCCAGCGCACGGCAGATGGCCGCCTGGAACGCGATCATCGGCAGCGGCTTGACCAACACTTCGTCGAATCCCGCTGCAAGCAATGCGGCGTGATCGGCCGGGTCGTGGCTGGCGGTGTGTGCAAGCGCCGGCTTCGGCGGGAATGCGTCGCGCAGTGACGCCAGCAGTCCGGCGCCAGTCCCATCGGGCAGGTTGGCGTCGATCAGCCAGAGGTCGTGAGGCTTCTCCCGTGAACTCTGCAACGCGACGCTTCGCAGCGCCGTGCCGCAGCTGTCGACAGCATCCACGTCCGCTGGCAAACCTTCGGCGGCAATAGTGAGGAAGGTACGGCTGACGGCATCGTCCTCGACCAGCAAAATGCGTGGCTTTATCGAAAAATCCATCGAAACCCCACGGTGATCGGTATGCTTGGGCGCATGCCGCGTGCGATGTTACCCCTGCTGTTGATGCCCTGCATGCAGTTTGCATGCGTGGACACTGCGTCGGCGCGCACGATGCAAGCGCACATGGCGCGCGTCACCACCGCCGTTGCGGTGTTGCAGGATGTGCAGGTGCATCTGGACTGGCCGGCGACCGCGACGCAGGGCGATCTGGTGCTGACTGCGGCCAATCTCGATGCATCGGATCTTGGGTATCACTTCCGCAACCTCAGCTGGCAGTGTCCACTTCGACGCGCCCGCGGTCATTGGCTTTGCGACGGCAACCTGCAGTCCGATCACGGTGCGCCGCTGCGATTCGCGGTCGACTTCGGCGACACCGGCAGCGATGCTTCACTGTCACGAGGCGCCGCCGTGCTGTCCATGCAGCGTCGCAGCGCGACACCTGACGACACGATCATCGACCTCACCCGCGTGCCGTTGATGTGGTCGCAGGCCTTGCTTGCGCGCGGGTGGCAGGCAGGTCGCCTGAAGTCCGGCACACTCGACGGTCGATTGCGGGTGAGGACTCCAAAATCACAACCGTTGCAGGTGATTGGCGCGCTGGCCTTTGCCAATGCAGCGGTCGACACCCCGGACGCCACGATCGCCGGGGATCATCTGGGCGGACATTTCGCCATCGACTATCGCAAGACACCGCAACAGACGACGGTGGTGGTGGATGGGCCGTTGCTTGCCGGCGAGTTCCTGTTTGGCAACGCTTACGTGGCACTTCCAGGCACGCCCGTGAACCTGCATCTGGAAGGTCGGTTGCCCGTTGGCCAGGGTTGGCAATTGCCGACGATTACGTGGAGAGATGGCGACGTGTTGACGGCTGATGGCAGTGCCGCCTTCGATTCGCAAACCAATCTGCAATCGCTGGACTTGCGCCTGCACAGCCGCGACATCACACCCCTTGGGCAGAGGTATCTCTCCGGCTGGTTGGCGCTCGCCGGACTCGGCGACCTGCGCATGGGCGGAGCCGCCGACGCCTCCGTGCGTGTCGCAGACAGCCATCTCACCCAAGCCAGCGCGACCTTGCATGGCGTCAACCTGCAGGACCCGAAGGGACGGTTTCGTTTCGACGGCATCGACGGCACGCCACGATTTTCCGCCACGCAACCGGTCTCCGGCACCCTGCGGTGGACGGCGGGGCAGGTGTACGGAGTGGATTTCGGCGCCGCGATCTTGCCGATCGACAGCCGCGACGGAGTGTTGCAACTGCACAGCGCAGTCAATGTGCCCGCGCTCGGCGGCAGCCTGGGCTTTGATCACATGACATTGCGCACGCCAACGGCCGGTGCCGGCGCGGATATCCGGTTTGGCTTGACGCTGCATGAGCTGGATGTCGGCCAACTGGCCAAAACCCTGCATTGGCCGGCGTTTCAGGGGCAGTTGAGTGGGCGCATCCCCAACGCACATTACGCCGACGAACGGCTTGAACTGGATGGTGGGTTGACCATGCAGCTGTTTGGTGGGTCTGTGCGGGCATCATCCCTGTCGATGGAACGGCCGTTTGGCGTGGCTCCGTCGCTGACAACCGATCTTGCACTGGACAACATCAACCTGCAGTCGCTCACCGGTGTATTCGATTTCGGCAGCATCACCGGCCGCTTGTCCGGTCACATCAATGCGCTACGACTGGTCGACTGGACAGCGACGGCCTTTGATGCCGAGTTGCATACCGTCCCGGCGCATGGCGTGAGGCAGCGCATCAGCCAGCGCGCGGTGCAGAATATTTCAAGCGTTGGCGACACCTCTTTCACGAGCACGCTGCAAAGCAAGCTGATCGGATTGTTCAAGGACTTCGGGTATCGCCGCATCGGCATTTCCTGCACGCTCGTCAACCAGGTCTGCCGAATGGAGGGTCTGCATTCATCAGATCATCCCCATTCAGAAGCCGGGGGATTTACTATCGTCGAAGGAGCCGGCATTCCACACTTGACCGTCGTCGGGTTCAATCGCGACGTGGACTGGCCCACATTGCTCGAGCGGCTGACTGCGGTGAGCCGGGGCGACGTCAAGCCGATCGTGAAGTGACGCAAACAGATCACGCAACAGGAGAAAGAAAATGAAACGCTGGATGGGAATTCCGATCATCGCCGCCTTGACGGCCTGCGTCACGATCAATGTGTACTTTCCTGCTGCCGAAGCCAAGGCGGCAGCCAAGCAGTTCGTCGAGAAGGTCATCGGTGATCCGGCCACGGTCGCGCCTGCGCCTAAACCTGATGGCGGTGGTGGCATGGCGGGCCTGTCCAGGATCGACCCGCTCTCGCTTCTGGGAATTTCGCCGGCCTATGCGCAATCCGCACCCGACATCACCATCAGTACGCCTGCCATCCAGGCGATCCAGTCGCGCATGTCAGCGCGATTCGACAGCGACCTGCGCGCCGGATTCGATTCGGGGGCGCTCGGGTTCACCCGCGACGGTCTCGTCGTGGTGCGTGATGCGGCCAAACTGCAGCTGAAGGATCGCGTCGCGGTCAACGCCGCCGTCGCCGATGACAATCGCGATCGCAAGGCCGTCTATCGCGAAGTTGCCGTCGCCAATGGCCACCCGGAATGGGAAGCGCAGATTCGCGGCGTCTTTGCGCGGCAATGGATCGACAGCGCCCACGGGGGCTGGTGGTACCAGGATGCATCGGGCGGCTGGAAGCAGAAGTGAAGTTCGCTCCCTCCCCTGCAAGGGCAGGGGAGGGGCAAAAAAGCGACAATATGCGGCTCATCGAAACGCAGTACTCCCGTGGCCCGCATCAACCAGACGCCATTCCAGATCGAAATCCTCAACCTCACCCACGACGGCCGTGGCGTTGCGCGTCGCGAGGATGGCAAGGCGGTGTTCGTGAGTGGCGCTCTACCCGGCGAAATTGTCATTGCGCAGCAGACCGGTCGCCAGCGCAGCTTTGACGAAGCCCGGACGCTCGAGGTATTGCGTGCGTCCCCGCAGCGTGTCACGCCGCGATGTGCGCATTTCGGAACCTGTGGTGGCTGCGCGTTGCAGCATCTGGACGAGGCGGGGCAGATCCTCGCCAAGCAACAGGTCCTGATGGACAACCTCCAGCGCATTGGTCACGTCGTCCCTGGAACGCTGCTGACGCCGCTCACCGATGCCGCCTGGGGATATCGGCGTAAAGGCCGGTTTTCCGTGCGCCGCGTCGAGAAAAAGAACAAGACGCTGGTTGGATTTCGCGAACAGGATCCACGTTTCGTTGCCGACATCTCGCACTGCCACACCGTGATCCCGCAGATCGGCGGCAAAGTTGCCGCATTGGCTGCCCTCGTCGACGCGATGGATGCCCGTAGTGAAATCCCGCAGATCGAATTCATCGCCGGTGACCCCACCCCCGACAGCAGCGGAATCGTCTTGGTATTCCGGCATCTTTCCGCGTTATCCGCAGGCGATCGCGATGCGCTGGTCGCCTTTGCGAAGGAACACGGATTTATCATCTTCCTGCAGCCAGGCGGCATTGAAACGGTGCATGCCTTGTGGCCGGACCAGGCACCCCTGTCGTTTCATTTGCCGCGATGGGAGATCGAGTTGCGGTTCCGCCCGCTGGACTTCATCCAGGTCAATGCCGGCCTCAACCAGAAAATGATCGCCGCTGCGCTTGAGCTGCTTGATGCGCAACCGCAAGATCGCGTACTTGATCTATTTTGCGGGTTGGGGAATTTCACCCTGCCACTTGCACGAAGCGTCCGCGAAGTCGTCGGCGTGGAAGGCGACGACGGGCTGGTGCAACGCGCACGCGATAATGCCCGCCATAACGGTATTGCGAATGCCCATTTCCACGCCGCCGACCTCGCGCAGGACCTGCGCGGCCAGGCGTGGATGCGCGAAGGGTTCGACCGACTTCTGCTGGATCCGCCGCGTTCCGGTGCGGACGTGGTGTTGAAGCAATTACCGCTGGAAGGGCTGAAGCGTATTGTCTATGTCAGTTGCCATCCGGCGTCGTTGGCGCGCGATGCGGGGTACCTGGTCAATGAGCGCGGATGGACGCTCCGCTCGGCCGGCGTGATGGACATGTTTCCACACACGGCGCATGTGGAATCGATTGCGTTGTTTGAGCGCAGCGATTGATTTTGCCCGGGATCAGGCCCGACCCGCACGAATAGAGGAATTCCAGGAAAACACCATGCTCATCATTGGCATCGCCGGCACTGAACTCAACGCACAAGAGCGTCAATGGCTGCAACATGATGCCTGCGCGGGCGTGATCCTGTTCGCGCGCAACTTCGCATCCAGGACACAGGTGGCGGAGCTGTCCCACGCCATCCGCGATGCCGCCCCCCGGCCGCAGCTGGTCTGCGTGGACCAGGAAGGTGGCCGCGTGCAGCGATTCCGCGACGGCTACAGCGCATTGCCGTCGCTCGATACATTCGGGCGTCTGCACACCGCCGATCCGGCCGCCGCGCTCCAGCTTGCGCGCGAACATGCCTGGTTGATGGCGACTGAAATCCGCGCCAGTGGCGTGGATTTGAGTTTCGCGCCTGTGATCGACCTGGGGCGAGGCAATCTCGCCATCGGCGACCGCGCGTTTTCAGGTGATCCGGACATCGTCGCTGAATTCACCCGCGCCTATGTGGCTGGTATGCACGATGCGGGCATGGGCGCAACGCTGAAGCATTTCCCGGGGCATGGATCGGTGCTGGAGGACACACATTTCGACAATGCGATCGATGACCGGCCGCTGGATGACATCCGCCGGCTCGACCTCGTCCCGTTTGTCGCCGGCATCGAGGCCAAGGCTGACGCGGTGATGATGGCGCATGTCGTCTATCCGCAGGTCGCGCCGGAACCGGCCGGGTATTCGCCGCGCTGGATCAAGCAGATCCTGCGCGATGAGCTGGGCTTCCGCGGGGTGGTATTTTCAGACGATATCGGCATGGCGGCGGCCTTTTCTGCAGGCGGCGTGAAAGCACGCATCGACGCGCACCTCGACGCCGGTTGTGATGTCGTGTTGGTCTGCCATCCCGAGTTGGTCGAGGAATCGCTGGCCGCAGTTGCCGGGCGCACGCTCAACACCGCCGCGTTGATTGGTTTGATCGGGCGGGGCGCGATGGGCTGGGATGGACTGCTTGCCGACACGCGCCATGCCGCTGCGAGGGCGGGATTCTCGGATCATTCACCGACGCGTCTTGCGTGATGGGCTCTGACTTTGCCTCGGCACTCGCGCGCGCCCACTTGGTCCATGACCGGGTGAAGATCGAGCGGGCGATTGCAGAGATGGCGATTCGAATCCATAACGACCATGCCGGCGATGTTCCGGTTTACTTGACGGTGATGCAGGGCGGATTGCCTTTCGCAGGGCAACTGGCGCTGGAACTCGGCACGCTCGGACTTGATCTGGAATTCGATTATCTCCATGCCACGCGCTATCGCGGGGAAACTTCCGGCGGCGAGTTGACCTGGAAACATCGTCCGGCCACCGCGTTGCGCGGTCGACGCGTGCTGCTGGTCGACGACATCCTGGATGAGGGGCACACGATGGCGGCTGTTCGCGCATGGTGCATCGACCAGGGCGCACGGGACGTCCGCATCGCGACACTTGCGGTGAAGCTCCATGACCGATGCTTGCCGGGTCTGCGCGCGGAGTACGTGGGGCTGGAAGTGCCGGACCGATATGTCTTCGGCTACGGCATGGATTATCACGAACAGGGCCGAAATTTGCCGGGAATCTACGCGTTATGAGCGTCACTGGCACGCAGCCTATTGACCTGGCCATCATCGGTGGCACCGGCGTGTACGCGCTCGCCGAACTCGTCGACGTGCATGCCCATCTGCCGGAAACGCCTTACGGCATGCCTTCCGGGCCGGTGCGAACAGGCATGATGGGCCCGCATCGCGTTGCATTTCTCGCGCGGCATGGGGAAACCCATGGCGTGCCGCCGCACAGGATCAACTATCGCGCAAACCTCGCCGCGCTGCAGATGCTCGGTGCGCAGCGCGTGCTTGCACTCAACACCGTCGGTGGCATTACCGCGAAATGCGGGCCACGCGTGCTGGTCTGTCCCGACCAGATCATCGACTACACATGGGGGCGCATCAGCACGTTGGGCGAAGAGGCAGGCAGCGACGTGCTGCACGTCGATTTCGGTGATCCCTACACGGCATTATTGCGTGGCGACATCATCGCCGCTGCCAGCGGCGCGGGCGTCGCTGTCGTCGATGGTGGGTGTTACGGCGCGACACAGGGGCCGCGCCTGGAAACGCGCGCGGAGATCGCGCGCCTGCGACGCGATGGCTGCGACATCGTCGGCATGACCGGCATGCCCGAGGCAGCCCTGGCCCGTGAACTCGGACTGGACTATGCCTGCCTCGGCATCGTCGCAAACTGGGCGGCCGGTGCGGGGCCAGACGTGGCTGAAGTAATCACGCTGGACGACGTACTGGCAAACGTGGCCGCGGCGATGGAAAGCGTCGGACGGATCCTCATGGCATTCCTCGACAGGATTTGACGTCGCCGATTCAGGACACGCTTGCCATGCCATCGCCGTACTTTACGTGCTTCGCTGCCACCGGCGTGATTGCCATCGGCTAACGCGTCAGCCAGGTTGCAAAGGCGAGCCACGCAGGTGTGCCAGACAACAACAATCGTAGTGGCCAGGACGCGATGATCAGGGACGCGCCCCATCCGAATGCCGGATGCAGCCGCCGGTTGTGGATGGTGTCGTATGCGACGCATGCAGCGACGATGACGATCGTGGTCATGAAGAACGCAGGGATTCCTGCGCCATGAAAGGGTTCGATCCGGATGCGCGCGATCGCCGCCGTCAGGATTCCCACGCATGACAGAAGCATCAAGCGCTTGTGGATGTCGCTCCTGCGTCGGAACCAGAGTCCGCAGCCAACCAGGATCGCAAAAACAGTCATGTCTCCCAGTGGCACCACCAGGAACACCAGGGGCGGCGGCCCGGGCGTATGACCCAGGCGCGCGGCGGATATCGCAGTGGTCGTTCCGGCGATCAGAACCGCCGTGGCCAGGATTGCGCCCAGGATGCCGAGCCGCCGATGCAGGTAGGTTTTCCCCCGCGCAACCAACCGCACCTGGACAAGGAACAACACGAACCACGACGACATTACGAAGCCGTGGAGTTGCTGCATGAGCGTCAGTTGCGGGGTGTCGAAGGCGAATTTCAGGTAGTAGGTGCGCGCGAACCCAACGAAAACCACCAGCAATGCAACCAGCGCCGCCAGGGTGTAGAGCCTGCGTTCCGGATTGCGCCCAAGCAGCGGTGAGGCCATGTCGGAATTCCCTGGGGAGATATGCATAAAACGCACTGATGCGTGAAACCCGGCCAGGGATCGAATGCGGTTCAGCTCAGCACTGCAGCTTGCTCGTCGCACTGGCGCGCGGCAGGAGGGTCACGAACGAGTTCTAGTGAAGTTCGCTAGCTGAGGAATTGCAGTTTGGCGAGCTCCGAGTAAAGGCCGCCTTCAGCCATCAACGCATGATGCGACCCCTCGGCAACGATCCGTCCACGATCCATGACCACGATGCGATCGGCCTTGAGCACGGTCGCCAGGCGATGCGCGATCACCAGCGTGGTGCGGCCGGCCATCAGGTTTTCCAGCGCGTGCTGCACGGCACGCTCGCTCTGGGCATCCAATGCGGAGGTGGCTTCGTCGAGCAGCAGGATGGGCGCGTTCTTCAGCAGCGCACGCGCGATGACGATGCGTTGTTGCTGGCCTCCCGACAATCGGGCGCCGCGTTCGCCCAGTTCGCTGGCAAACCCATCGGGCAATGCATCCAGGAATTCGTCGGCCTCGGCGGATTCGGCAGCGACGCGCAACTCGGCATCTGTGGCTTCCAGTCGACCATATCGGATGTTGTCGGCAGCAGTGGTGGCGAAGATGGTCGGTGACTGCGGAACCAGCGCAATCACGTCGCGCAGCACGGCTGGATCGAGCGCGCGCGCGTCGACGCCATCGACCGACACAACACCGGACTGCGGATCGTGGAAGCGCAACAGCAGTGAGAACACAGTGCTTTTCCCTGCGCCCGAGGGGCCGACCAGCGCCACGGTTTCACCCGGATGCACGCGCAGGGTGAAGTGTTCGATCGCCGGCAGGTCCTCGCGCTGGGGATAGTGGAAGGTCACGTCGTCGAAAGAGACCTCACCGCGCACAGGCTGCGGCAACAGCGACGGATGTGCAGGCGCGGCAATGCCGGGTGCTTCACGTAGCAGCTCGGAAATGCGACCCATGCCGCCGGCGGCGCGTTGCAGTTCGTTCCACACCTCCGCCAGCGCTCCAACCGAGCCCCCACCCAGCAGGGCATACAACACGAATTGACCCAGCGTGCCACTGCTCATGCGATGCGCCACGACGTCGTGCGCACCAGACCACAAAACCAGCGTGATCGCGCCGAAGATCAGGACGATGGCCACAGCGGTGACAATCGCTTGCGAACGGATGCGCTTGCGAGCGGTCTCCACGGCGACCGCCAGTGCTCGGCCAAACCGTGTCCGCTCGTAAGGTTCGCGTGCATGCACCTGCACGGTGCGCACCGCACCCAGGGTCTCGGCAGCCAATGTGTTGGCGTCGGCAACGCGATCCTGGCTGGCGCGCGATGCCTTCTGCAGGCGTCGGCCGCCGATCACGATGGGCAGGACCGCAAGCGGAATCCCGATCAGGGTGTAACTGGCCAGGTGGGGGCTGGTAATGAACAACATCGCGATCGCGCCCACCACCGTGATCAGGCTGCGCAACGCAACCGACATGCTGGATCCGACGACGCTGCGCAGGAGCTCGGCGTCCGATGTCAGGCGCGACACCAGCTCGCCGCTGCGCGTGCGATCGTGGAACCCGGCATCCAGGCCGATCACGTGCGAATACAGTTGCAGGCGCATGTCGGCGACGACGCGTTCGCCCAGCAGCGAGACGAAGTAGAAGCGCGCCGCGGTGGCCAGTGCCAGCACCAGCGCAACGGCGAACAAAAACAAGAATGCCCGATCAATATTCGCGCCATTGCTGAAGCCCTGGTCGATCATCCGACGGAAGGCGACCGGCAGGCTCAACGTGGCGCTTGAAGAACAGGCCAGTGCCAGCAGCCAGGCGATGAACAGCGTTCGATGCGCCTGCACGAACGGCCACAGTGCGCGCAGGGAACCGATCGGGGCTTTGGGAGTCGAGGTTTCGGCCATGTGGCAATGATGAAGGTTCGGGCGCAAGACTCCAACGACCGCGCATTGCAGCTGGAATCACCTCGGCATGATTGGCAGCCGGCTCATGGAGGGTTTGCCGAATCCCGTACAAGTGCCTTCAAGTCTTCGGGTAGCGGATAGGTTGGATAGCGGCGCACGAAGGCATGCAGGCTTGAGCGTGCATCGGTGGTATTCCCGTCCCGGATGAGGCTTCCGATGCGTTGCAGCCATGCATCGCGAACGGCGGGTGCGTCGGCGGTGGCTGGGGGCACGTCGTCAGCTGGCTCATCGTTGCTTGCCGTGGCGTTGTGCTGGGCCGTGGATTTCAATGTGTTGGAATCAGCTTGTTGTGCCTGATTCTGCGCTCTGTCGACTGCCATGGCGGGCTGGCTGGCGCCGTTTGGGGGAGCGGGGGGAGGCGGGACCGGTGTTGCCCCAGCCATCGTTCCCGACGCCTGCCGTGCAGCTGGTGCTGGGAGGGCACCAGGGGCAGCGGCTTTCGCAGCGGCGGGCAGCGCGTCCTGTGACGACGGTGCATCCTGCACGATGGACGGTTCTTCCTGGGCTGGAGGAGCCGGCACCGATTCGGGTTCGTCAGCGGGGAGGCTTGCAGCCCGGGCATGCGACGTGAGCGTGTCCGGCGATTGCACTGCAGGCGGCGTGTTTTCGGCCTGGTTTTCAACCGGCAGCTCAATCGGAATTTGTGTTGACGTGATGGGCGCATGCATGGCCGGAGCAGCAGTGCTGCGCTGGACCTGTCGTGCTCCTGGCAAGGGCTGCATGCGCCACGCCACGCCGAGTGCCAACACCATCGACGCCGCCACGCCCAGCACGACCGGCCAGCGGCGGCGAATGCGCCGGGGCATCGATATGGGCTTCGGGAAGGTCGTGGCCGGAATGGTCGAGGTCGATGCCGCAGACACGTCAGCCTCGCGGGCCGCAGCCAGGATGCGGGCATCCAGCGCTGGCGATGGTTCGCCCCGCGGGGCGATCTGCGCCAGCTGCTGCGCAAGATCGCGTTCCTGGGGCGTCAACGATGTTGGATCGGTCGCGTTCATTGTGATGGCATGAGTCCTGAGCGCAGTTTGCCCATGGCATAGCGCAGGCGTGACTTGACGGTCTCGCGATTGACCCCGGTGATCGCCCCGATCTGTTCCAGCGTCAATTCCTGTTCCAGGCGCAGCAGCACCACTTCGCGTTGCTCACCGGGCAGGCCGTCCAGTGCCAGCCGCAGCAGGCGATGTTGTTCGGATTGCGACAGTGTGCGCTCTGGCGTGTCGGTATCGGGTATGGAGGCAAGACGTTCGTCCGCATCCACAGGCGCCGGCGGCCGATACTGCAGCGCGCGCCAATGATCGGCCAGGCGGTTATGCGCGATCCGGAACAGCCAGGTAGCGAAGGCGGCGTCGGGCGTCCAGCTTTCACGCGCCGCGATCACACGCTGCCACACATCCTGGAACAGATCGTCCGCCAGGGCCGGTTCGCGCAATTGGCCCAGAAGAAAGCGGTACAACCGCAACCGATGGCGTCCATACAACGTTTCGAATGCCCGTCCATCGAACGCATGGTTGTTGCCACTCGCCCACGACAGCATCAGCACCTCATCGCTGGGCGGGAGGCTGTCGACCAACGGTGCATTCATGGGCTACAGGGTACGGCTTGGCGACTGCGGGGTGAAGCGTAGCCCGCGTAACGCAGAACGGGTATCGCCGAAAGCGGGTGAATCCAGGGCAAGCCGTTACAGGCGATCATTCCGGAATCAGACATGTTCATGGAGCATGGGTGATAAAAGGACTTCGCAGTTGGTCGTGCTTGAGCTCCGCCGCGCTATTCTCCCCGCATGAGCAGGGGAACGATCATTGCCCACCAAGGTGCGGAACGCTTGGTCACCGACACGGTGGCCGCGGTTCCGTTGGCCGTCGAGGGGGCACGCAGTCCGACGCAGTTGCTGATGGACTTGGCAGGCGCGCTGGCGGAGACCCTGACATCCGGATCCGAGGTAGTGGTCAAGTGGCTCGATCCGCAGGGGGGATCGGGTGTCTCAGCCACGCCCGGCGCATCGGTCGTCCTGCATGCGCATGCCGACAAACGCCTGGCAGGTAGCGTGTCGACCACCGGCTTCGCCGAAATCGATGATGCATGGGACGAGGGGGGAGGACGCATCGCCATTGCCGCGAAACTGGCTGAACCCTGGCCGGTGGCATCGCGCACCGCGTGGCTGATGCTGGCCCGTCGCATGGCAGCGGCAACGCTGGGTTCGGCCTCCGCCCAGGTGCGCATCGAAGCGCTTGAAAAATCGCAGCGCGTACAGAAGGCGCTGTACGAAATCGCCGATCTGGCGGGTTCGAACCTCGAGATGCGGGACATGCTCGGCCGCATCCACGATGTCGTCGGCGGGTTGATGTACGCCGAGAATTTTTTCATTGCCTTTTATGACGAGGTGCGCAAGACCATTCGGTTTTTATACTTTGCCGATGCCCACGATCATTACATCGCCCATCCGGATGAGGAAATCCCGATCGAGGCGCTCTCCAACAGCTTGACTGTCGCCCTGTTGCACCATGGGAAGCCACTGCTAGGTCCTTCGGCGGCACTGCGAAACCAGCTGGGTGTGCACCGCGACGCTGCGCATGGGCCCGACAGCGCCGACTGGCTCGGTGTACCGATGCATCGCGATGGCCGTGTCAGCGGCGCCATTGTCGTGCAGAGCTACGAGCGCCCGGACCTGTATTCAAACGATGACCGTGCATTGCTGGAATATGTTGCCCAGCACATCCAGACGGCGCTGGACCGCAAGCACAGGCGGGTGGAGCTGGAGCTGCGCGTTGATGAGCGCACGCTGGAACTTCAGCAGGCCAACGAGGTCCTGCAGGGAGAAATTGTCGAGCGCAAACGCGCCGAACGCCTGCAGCGCGCGCTGTACAAGATTACGGAATTGTCGGTCACTGCTGGCAGCCTGGAGCGCTTCTACGCCGACGTCCACGCACTGGTAGGAGAACTGCTGTACGCACGCAATTTCTACATTGCGTTGCTGACACCCGATGCCCTGCATATTGAATTTCCCTACTCGGTGGATGAACGGGACACCACGCGTACCACGCGCACCGTGGGCAGCGGCCTGACCGAATACGTGATTACCCACGGGCAGGCACTCCTGGCCGATCGGGCCCGCATCGCGGACCTTGAAGCGTCCGGCAGCGTGCGCAGCCACGGCACCCTCGCGCACACCTGGCTGGGCGTGCCGCTGGTACGCGACAGCATGGTGGTCGGTGCGATTGCCGTGCAGAGTTACACCAGCGACATCACCTTCACCCTGCGCGACCAGGAGTTGCTCACGTTCGTCGCACACCACATTGGCGGTGGCCTGGGACGCAAGCGCACCCAGGAGCATCTCAAGGCAGCGCATTCGGAACTGGAATTCCGGGTTGAATCGCGCACACGGGAACTCGCCGGCGCCAATCGCGAGTTGCGTTCGCAGATCGGCGAGCGTCTGCGCGCCGAGCAGCGCCTGACCCATCAGGCGCGCCATGATGCCCTTACCGGACTGCCCAATCGCCCGCAGCTGCTTGAGCGGCTGGACGCTGCGATTCGCCGTGCGCGGATCCGGGACGACGCGATGTTTGCGGTGTTGTTCCTTGACCTGGATCGTTTCAAGCTGATCAACGACAGCATCGGCCACGCGGCTGGCGACGAAATGCTGGTCGAAGTGGGGCGCCGGATCAGCGCTGCGCTGGGGGACCGTGGCGTCGTTGCACGATTTGGCGGGGATGAGTTCGCGATCCTGGTTGATCCGCTGGCGAATGCGCAGGAGAGCGAGTTGCTGGCCACCCAGATACTTCAGGCGCTTGGCCAACCCTTGTGGCTGGGGGGGCGCGAGTTGTTTCCGTCGGCGAGCATCGGCATCGCCTTATGGCAGCCGCGTTATCGGTTAGGCGAGGAGCTGCTACGCGACGCCGATGCCGCGATGTATCGCGCTAAAGTGGAAGGCCGCGACCGTAGCGCGGTATTCGACGAGGCGATGCGAGCCAATGCGATCCGGCTGCTCGACCTGGAGGCGGACCTGCGCCGCGCGATCCTCAGCGATTCGTTCGTTCCGCATTACCAGCCGATCGTGCGGCTGGCCGATGGGGTCGTCGTTGGCCATGAAGCCCTGTTGCGCTGGAACCATGAGTTGCATGGGGCATTGCCGCCTGCCGAATTCATAGGCGTCGGAGAAGACAGCGGATTGATCGAGCAGGTCGACTGGCTGTTGTACGAGCGCGTCGTGGCTCGACTCCGTGACACCGACGTGGGCTATGTTTCGATCAACGTGTCGCCCCGGCATTTCCGGTACGACGATTTTGCCGATCGCCTGTTGAACATGCTCGACAGCGCCGGTGCGGATCCCCATCGATTGCGTATCGAGATCACGGAAGTGGCATTGCTCGACGATGCCGCACGAGCGCTGCGCATGCTCAATGCATTGAAAGACCGTGGCGTGCTCGCGCTGCTGGATGATTTCGGCACGGGCTTCTCGGCGTTGTCCTACCTGCATCGCTTCCCGATCCAGGCATTGAAGATCGATCGCAGCTTTGTCGCAGGCCTGGATGGCGAAACCCGTGCCGAAAGCCTGGCGCTGGTGCGGGCGATCCTTGCGCTTGCCGGTACGTTGGGAATCGACACGATCGCCGAGGGCGTCGAAACCGTCGTGCAGCGCGACACCCTGACAGTGCTTGGTTGCCTGTTCGGGCAGGGCTACCTGTTGGGCATGCCGGGACTGGACAAGGTGTCGTAACGCACGCCGCGAGATCAGCTCGCGAGCAGCGCATTGGCATGCGCAGAGGCGTCAGGTGTCGCGGATCACCAGCAATCTTTCCTCGGTCATGTCGGCGATGGCGTAACGCACGCCTTCCCGCCCAAGGCCCGATTGCTTGACGCCGCCATAAGGCATGTTGTCGACGCGGAAACTTGGCACGTCGCCGACGATCACGCCGCCGACTTCAAGTCGATCCCATGCACGCATTGCATGAGCCAGACGACCGGTGAACACGCCTGCCTGCAGACCGAACTCACTGTGGTTGACACGATCCAGCGCTTGGTCGAAATCGTCGAACGGCTCCATGCAGGCAACCGGGCCGAATACTTCCTTCCGGTACAGATCGCTGTCGTGGGGAACCTGCTCAAGCAGGGCAGCCGGGAGCACGTTGCCGACACGCGGGCCTCCGGCAATCTGCACGGCACCGGCTTCGATGGCGGTAGCGATCCAGTGTTCGACGCGTTCGGCCGCGGCCACATCGATCATCGGCCCGATGAAGACATCCTCGCTGCGAGGGTCACCGGTTTTCAGTGCAGAAACCGCCAGTTTCAGCTTGTCGCGCATCTCAAGATAGTGGCTGGAATGGACGAAGATCCTCTGCACGCTGATACAGCTTTGCCCTGACTGGTAATACGCGCCGGAGACCAGTCGTTCAACAATGGCGTCCAGTGGTTGTCCGGGATCGGCATCGACGATGCAGGCGGCGTTGCCCCCGAGTTCAAGGGTGACCTTCTTGCGTCCGGCACGTGCCTTCAAGTCCCAGCCGACCAGGCCGCCGGTGAAACTCAGCAGTGCGATGCGGTCGTCCTCCACCAGCAGGCCAGCATCTTCGTTCGAGCACGGCAGGATCGAGAATGCGCCGATTGGCAAATCCGTTTCGGCCAGCACTTCAGCGATCATCAACGCCCCGACGGGGGTTTTTGCGGCGGGTTTCAGTACGAAGGGACAGCCGGCCGCGATGGCCGGCGCGACCTTATGGGCGACCAGGTTCAGCGGGAAATTGAACGGCGTGATGAAGGCACAGACGCCGACCGGCACGCGCTTGACCATGCCGCGATAGCCGCGCGTGCGTTTGGAGATCTGCAATTCGAGAACGTGGCCGTCAATACGCGTGGCTTGGGCTGCGGCGATGCGAAAGGTATCGATCAGCCGCGTGACTTCGCCACGCGCATCCTTGATCGGCTTACCGGCCTCGACGCACAACGCCAGTGCGAGTTCCTCCTGGCAGTCACTGAAGCGTCGCACGCAGTGCTCGAGCACGTCGCGCCGGGCATCG
Source organism: Lysobacterales bacterium (assembly GCA_038236935.1). GTDB lineage: Bacteria > Pseudomonadota > Gammaproteobacteria > Xanthomonadales > Xanthomonadaceae > Cognatiluteimonas. The sequence continues at coordinate 4,215 of JBBRZH010000030.1, read as the reverse complement.
GGTGTGAATGCCGCCATGGAGTCGCGCGCTTCGTGCGCCGCTGCGATGGCATTGCGGACCGTTGCGGCATCTGCGAAGGCCACCTGCGTGGCGTTTTTCCCGCTGTATTTGTCCGTGACGTCAAGGTCGGTATTCGCAGCGACCGGCTTGTTCGCCAGGTAATAGGGGTAGGAAGGCTTGAGCATCGGGATCTCCTTTCAACAAGCGTTACGTCTGCTCCACGCGGACCCGCAGGCTGCCATCGCCAAGTCGGGCATCCAGCGCATCGCCAGGCGCGGCATCGAGCACGCTGCGCACGACGCGACCGTCGTCGTGTTGCAGGATCGCGTAACCGCGCGCGACCGTGGCCAGCGGGCTGACGGTGTGCAGCGATCGCGCCAATGCGCGCAGTCGCAGCGCGTCGTCGCGCAAGCGGCGAGCGATGGCGGCTTGTGGGCGCGGTCCAAGAAATGAAAGGCGGTCCAGCAGGCGCGCCAGGCGACGCCTTGGATGCGTGGCCCGTAATACGGCATCCGCGTGGCGCACGCGCGAGCGTTCCCGATCCAATCGTCGCTGCCATGCGGCCGCGAGCCGTCGCAACCCTTCCGCCTGGCGTTGGCGCAGCAACTGCAACCGAGCTTGCGGACGCAATCCGTGCAGCCGCAGGGATGCGCGATCAGCGCGCTGGATCAGCGCGCGCAGGCGCTGGGCGTGCAGGTTTTGCAGGCGTGCGTCGAGCGCGCGCAGGCGGCGGGAGAGATCTTCCTGGCTTGGAACCAGCAACTCCGCGGCAGCCGAGGGTGTTGGCGCACGCAGGTCCGCGGCGAAGTCCACCAGTGTGAAATCTGTTTCATGCCCGATGGCCGAGACCACCGGAACCGAAGACCCCGCGACCGCGCGTGCCAGGTGTTCGTCGTTGAACGCCCACAGATCTTCCAGCGAGCCGCCACCACGCGTCAGCATCAGTACGTCGTAGCGTCCACTTGCCGCTGCGCGCTTGAGCATCGTGGTGATCTGTGCAGCAGCGCTGGCACCCTGCACCTGCACCGGAAGGATCTCGACGTCCAGCAGCGGGAAACGTCGACCCAGCACGCTGATGACGTCTCGCACCGCGGCGCCGGTGGCTGACGTCAGGATGCCCAGCCGGCGCGGATGCGCGGGCAGGGGGCGTTTGCGTTCGACGGCGAAAATTCCCTCGGCCGTGAGTTTCGCGCGCAGGTCCTCGAACGCACGCCGCAACGCGCCTTCGCCGGCTTCCTCCATGTGGTCCAGTACCAGCTGGTAATCGCCGCGCGCCTCGTACAGCGTCAACCTTCCGCGCGCCAGCACGCGCAGGCCGTCGCGAGGGGCGAACTTCAGCCACGTGCTCTTGGGCTTGAACATCGCGCAGCGGACCTGCGCACGCGCGTCCTTCAGGTTGAAATACAGGTGGCCTGACCCTGGTCGTGAGACCCCGCTGAGTTCGCCCTCGACCCAGATCAGCGGAAACGCCCCTTCGAGCAGGTCGCGAGCCAGGGTATTGAGCTGGCTCGGGGTCAGCACGTCGCGGTCGCGGGCGGCGGTGATGTTCATCGACCCAGACTAAACTATGGAGATGGGCGACGAAGTCATCGCGACACAGATTCTTCCCTGCACGGGGCTTTTCGGCCCTTCGGCGCGGCGCGTCACGCGGCAGGTGCGGATCGGCAACGTGCGGGTCGGTGGCGATGCGCCGGTGGCGGTGCAATCGATGACCAACACCGACACCGCCGATATCCCCGCCACGACAAAGCAGGTTGCTGAACTCTGGCGCGCCGGTTCGGAAATGGTGCGCATCACCGTCAATACGCCCGAAGCCGCCGCCGCCGTGCCGCGCATCGTCGATCGCTTGCTCATGATGGGCGTCGAGGTGCCGGTAATCGGCGATTTCCACTACAACGGGCACCAGTTGCTTGCCGACGAACCGGCTTGCGCGGAAGCGTTGGCCAAGTACCGGATCAACCCCGGCAACGTCGGCTTCGGCAGGAAGCGCGACACCCAGTTCGCGCAACTGATCGAGTTTGCGATCCGCTACGGCAAGCCGGTGCGGATCGGTGCCAACTGGGGCTCGCTGGACCAGTCGCTGGCCACGCGGCTGATGGATGAAAACGCAACACGCGCCGAGCCATGGGATGCCGGACGCGTGCTGCGCGAAGCGTTGATCCGCTCGGCGCTGGAGTCCGCCGCGCGTGCCGTGGAACTCGGCCTGCCTGCCGATCGCATCGTGCTGTCGTGCAAGGTCAGCGGCGTGCAGGAGTTGATCGCGGTGTATCGCGATCTCGCCACGCGCTCGGATTACGCGCTGCACCTGGGCCTGACCGAGGCCGGCATCGGCAGCAAGGGAATCGTCGCATCAAGCGCGGCCTTGTCGGTGCTGTTGCAGGAAGGCATCGGCGACACCATCCGCATCTCATTGACGCCCGAACCTGGCGCATCACGCACGCAGGAAGTCGTGGTCGCGCAGGAGTTGCTGCAGACCATGGGCCTGCGCGCGTTCACCCCGATGGTCACGGCGTGCCCGGGTTGCGGCCGCACCACTTCGGAATTCTTCCAGGAACTGGCGAAAGTCGTGCAGGAGCATGTCCGCGCCAAAATGCCGGAGTGGAAGATCAGCCATCCCGGCGCCGAACACCTGACCCTCGCGGTGATGGGCTGCATCGTCAACGGTCCGGGCGAATCGCGCCATGCCGACATCGGAATCTCACTGCCCGGCAGCGGCGAAGCGCCCGCGGCTCCGGTTTTCGTGGATGGTGAAAAGACCGTCACGCTGCGGGGGGATACCATCGCCGCCGATTTCGTGGACATCATCGATCACTATGTCGAACGCAGGTATGGACTCTCCCGCACTGCCGCCTGACGACGTGCGTGCGGTCGGGCGGACAGTCAAACAGGAAACGAAGTTCGGCGCTTCGTTCCTGCGAGTGCATGGCTGGCGCCTGCTGCTGGTGTTCGTGGGCTTGCTGCTGCCGTTGTGGGGGTTCGGCGCACTGGTCGAAACGCTGCACGAAGGTCAGCTGTTTCCGTTCGACGTGCCGCTCCTGCAGGCGGTGCATGCAATGGCCAACGCGGGACTGGATCGTGCCTTCCTGTTGATTTCAAAACTTGGCTACGCATGGGGCGTCGTCCCGTTCGACGTGGTCCTGGTGTTGGCACTGCTGTTGCGGCGGCATTTGCGCGAAGGCATGTTTGCGGCCGTGTCCATCGTGGGTTCGCTGCTGTTGAACGTCGCCGCCAAGCATTCCTTCGCGCGCGTGCGCCCGGACCTCTGGCAATCGATTTCGCCCGCTGAAACCACTTACAGCTTCCCCAGCGGACACGCGATGGGATCGATGACGCTGGCGATGGTGCTCGTGCTTCTTTGCTGGAGCGTGCGCACTCCCTGGGGTTGGAGATGGCGCTGGCCGGTCACCATCCTGGCTACGACATTCGTGCTGCTGGTCGGGTTGTCGCGCATCTACCTGGGTGTGCATTACCCGTCGGACATCCTGGCTGGCTGGGCGGCCGCGCTGGCCTGGGTGGTCGGCGTGTATGGGTTGGTGTTCTACGGCACGCTACGACCCTGGCAGGCCAGACAGGCGGGCACGACTCCGGTCATTCCCCCGGCTTTGCCGCCTCGATAGGTGCACTGGTTGCCGCACTGCGTGCCAGCTGCACTTCACGGTGCGCGATGTACGCGTTGGCGGCAAAGATGATTGCCGCGCCCACGACCGTCCAGCGGCTGATCTTTTCGTCGAAGAGCAAATAGCCGGCGAGGGCGACCACGGGTAATTGCATGAAGCTGATCGGCGTCAACGCCGAGACCTCGCCCAACCGCAGCGCGCGCGTCCACAACAGTTGGCCACCGGTGCCGAACAGGCCAGTGCAGACAAGCCATACCCAGACGATTCCATGCGGCCATTGCCAGACGAACAGGGCAGGCAGCAACGACAATGGCACCCAGAACACGTACGTGTAGAACACAATCGTGTCGGCAGGATCAACGCGGGACAGCTGCTTGATCTGGATCGCGACGACAGCGCTCAGGACAGCGGCAAGCACCGCGATGAGCGAGCCTCCGGTGAACGCGCTCGACCACGGCTGCACGATGACCAGCACGCCAACGAACCCCAGGAGCACCGCGGCCCAGCGACGCTTGCGTACGATTTCCCCCAGCCAGATGACGGCGGCGATCGTGACGAACAGCGGCGTGGAGTACGACAGCGAGATCGCCTGCGACAG
>JBBRZH010000029.1:0-27361 GCA_038236935.1 Lysobacterales bacterium | reverse complement strand
TGCCTGTGCCAACACGCGGAAGTTGAAGTCCAGTTGCGACAGTTCACGGTTGAAATACAGCGTCGGATCGCGCAGCGGATCGTCTGGGCTGGCGACATCGCCCGCCGTACATGAGAGTGCATGGGGCAGGTGGCGCTTGCGGGTGCGATGGGCTTTCATGAAGGGCATTGTAGGGATGCCCTTGCCGTGCGTCATGGCACGGCGGTGTCACGCGACTCGCGCGCGTGTACGCGCTCCCTGCCGAAATGGCAGGCAAAGCGGCTACCGCGCCCGACGTCGCTTTCGATTTCCAGCCGTGCCTGGTGCAGGCCCAGGACATGCTTGACGATCGACAGGCCCAATCCGGTCCCGCCACTTTCGCGCGAACGACTGGTGGAGACGCGATAGAAACGCTCGGTGATGCGCGGCAGGTGCGCGGCGGGAATGCCGTAGCCGCTGTCGCTCACGGACAGGACGGCTCCACCGTCGCGGTCGTGTTCCAGGCGGATGGTGATGCGTCCTTCCGCAGGTGTATAGCGCACGGCATTGCTGACCAGGTTGGAGAACGCGCTGTGCAGTTCCTTCTGGGAACCCCACAGATCGATCTGCGCGTCGTCCTCGATGATGATCGTGTGCCGATGCTGGCTCAATGCATCGGCTTCACGTCGCAACGTCGCCAACACACCGGCCATCGCGACATTTTCATCCGCCAGCGAGTCACGGGCTTCCAGCCGCGACAACGTCAGCAGGTCTTCCACCAGTTGCGTCATGCGCTGCGACTGCCGCTGCATTTCCGCAAGCATCGGCGTCCACTCCGGATGCTCGGCAGGATCGAGCATGTCCAGGTAGCCGTGCACGACGGTCAAGGGCGTGCGCAGCTCATGCGAGACGTTGGCGACAAAATCACGACGCATCTGTTCCAGCCGCACCAGCTTGCTGACGTCGCGCGCGACCAGCAGCCAGAGCTCCTCGGAATATGGAATCAGGCGCAGGTTGATGCGCACATCGCTGGAGACTGGCGAGGACATGTCCGACAGAGGCTCCGCGTTGCGACCCGACGCCAGCCAGTGCGCGATCGGCAGCGGTTGCAGTCGTTCAACGAGGGGCGCTTCAAGATCAACCGGATGCCGCAGGCCGAGCAAACGCGTGGCGGCCTCGTTGAACCATAGGATGCGCTGGCTGTTGCGTTCGACCACGACCACCGCGTCGGGCAATGCGGCGGCGGCGGCGCGATAGGCGCGCAACATGGTGATGAGCCTGCGCTTGCGCGCGCGCATTTCAACTTGGCTGCGATGCAACAGGCGATCAAGTTCGGGCCAGACGCCATTCCCGAGCGAGGGTTCCAGTCGCTGGCGTGCGGTCAGGCGTAGCAACAATCCCCTCAGTTTCCAGTGATGCCAGGCAACGATGCCAAGCGCAGCCAGGGTGACGGCCGGCCACGGCGCACGGATAAGGATGCCGGCCACAGCCGCAACACCCAGTACCAACGAAAGCTGGCCGAGCGTGCGTAACCAGGCCTTGCGTACGCTTGGGGGCATGCTCCGCAATCTAGACCGCCGCGGAGAAACGATACCCGGCCCCGCGGACGGTCTGCACCATGGTGTCCAGACGCGCGGGTTCCAGTGTCTTGCGCAGGCGCCGGATGTGGACGTCGACCGTACGCTCCTCGACATACACGCTGCCGCCCCACACGTGGTCGAGCAGTTGCGAACGGGTGTAGACGCGCTCGGCGTGCGTCATGAAGAAGTGCAGCAGGCGGTACTCGGTGGGGCCGATCGGGACCGGCTCATCGCCCGCGGGAGTCTGCGCGAACACGCGATGCGCGGCGCCATCGATGCGCAAGGTGCCGATGCTGACGCTGCCATCCTCGTCGTCCTCTCGGGAGCGGCGCATGACGGCGCGGATACGTGCCAGCAGTTCACGCGCTGAAAACGGTTTGACGACATAGTCGTCGACACCTGCCTCCAGCCCGCCAACCCGATCGTTCTCCTCGCCGCGTGCGGTCAGCATGATGATGGGGACTTCACGGGTCAGCGCGTCACGACGCCAGCGACGCGCCAGCTCAAGGCCGCTGGTGCCGGGCAGCATCCAGTCGAGCAGGATCAGGTCAGGTACGCGATCGGCGATCGCCGCCTGGGCTTCCCGGGCGTCGCCGGCATGCGCAGGGTCGTAGTCACCCTTGCGCAGCGCGAAGGCCACCATTTCGCGGATCGCGGGTTCATCGTCGACGATCAGGATGCGCTTCTGCACGCGGTTACCGTGGCATTGCGAAGGGATTGGCGCAAGTAAACGACGCTTTTATGACGGGGCAGTGACAGGGCGCGGAGATCACGCCCTTGCCATTGGCCAGGCGACTGCGGGCAGATCAGGGCCGGAGCGGATTATTGCCGATGCAGGTCTTCGTCCCGGATCCCCTGCTGGCGCAATTCCAGCACGATCGGGGTGATGTCGGCGATGCGCGCATCGATGCGCGAGCGGGCGTAATAATCGACATCGTTGCGTTTCTTCAGGGTATTGAGCTGCACCAGCGCCTGCTCGGGGCGACCATTGAGGTAGGCCGCTTCGGCATAGGCTTCGCCGGCCCGCACCCGATCGCCGGCGATCTCGCTGGCGCGCGCGAATGTCTGCTGGAACACCGGATCTTCCGCCGCGCTGCCCAGCAAAGGCCTCATCACCGCCTGGGCACGTTTGCCTGCTGCAGGAGTGTCGCGTTCGTCCAGCATGCCCGCATAGGTCAGCGCCACGGCACGATTGGCCGGCATGCGGTCCAGCAGCGCTTCGAAACGTGCATCGGCCGCAGCCACCTTGCCTGAGCGCGCTTCGGCCTGCGCCAGCGCCAAGGTGATCCAGACATCGCCGGGATGTGCCTCCAGCAGCGGGGCGAGTTCGGTGGCGGCGTCAGCGGGACGGTTGTCCAGCAGGCGCGCAAGCGCCAGGCCATAGCGTTGTGCGTCGTCCAATGGCTTGGCCCGGCGCATGGCTTCGTATTCACGGATCGCGGCGTTGGGGGTGTCGGCACTGAGCACGCGCAATCGCTCGCGAGCCCACGGGAACTGGCCACTATTGCCATGCAGAGGTGCGCCCGTGATCCGTATCGACCCCGGCAGCAGCGGGTTGTCGCTGAAATGCCCCATGGGCACGATGGGTTTTTCGGTCTTTGCCAGCTGTTCGGCGCGCTGCCGCGCTTCGCTGATGCGCGTGGTGGTCACCGGATGCGTCTGCAGGTAGTCCGGCGTGCGTTCGCGTTCGCCGCCCTGGTTGCTGCGGATGACGGTCTGCAGTTTCTCGAAGAAATCCGCCATGGCCTTCGGGTCGTACCCGCTGCGTGCGAGGGTGCGGATGCCAATGCGATCGGCCTCGGATTCATTGTCTCGGGTGTAGTCGATCTGCCGTTGCGCCATCAATCCCTGCGCCGAAATCACCGCTGCCATCGCGCCGTTGTCGGCCGAACTGCTGTGCGAGGCCTGGGAAACCGCGATGGCGGCCAGCATCGCCAGCAGGATCGGCACACTGTCGCGCTGGGCGCGTTCGACCGCGCGCAATACATGCGACTGGGTCACATGCGCGATTTCATGCGACAGCACGGCGGCGACTTCATCTTCGCGATCGGCTGCCAGGATCAGCCCGGCGTTGACGGCGACGTAGCCGCCCAGCGTCGCGAATGCGTTGATCTGGCGATCCTTGAGCAGGAACAGGGTGAAGGTCTGTTTGGGTTTGTCGCTCGCCGCTCCCAGGCGGTCACCCAGGGATTGCAGCCATCCGGCCAGCAGTGGATCGTCGAGCGTGTAGCCCAGGTTACGCAGCTGGCTCAGGGTCAGGGCGCCGTATTGCTTCTGCTGCGCGGGTCCCAGCACTTCACCGGCGGATGAACCGATGTCGGGAAGCATGCTGTCCTGTGCCCGCGCCGAGGAACCGGAAAGCATCGCCCCTGCCAGCGCGATCGTCAGCGTAGTGGCGAACAAGGAGCGGCGCATGCGATGTTCGCCTTGATGAAGGTGATGAAGTGCCCGCAGAATGCCGGTCACAGGCGTTGCGGGTGTGAACCCGCGGTTAATCCTGGCCGGGTCCGCCGAGCTTTCTGCCGACTGGATGGTCGACGACAGTCCTTGGACCGTCGCTCATGCCGTGAGTTTCATTTTGCCAACGATCCGGAGATTGTCTTGAGCCAGCCCGTCATCACCTTGTACACCTCGGCCAACTGCGGCTACTGCACGGCTGCCAAGAATTTCCTCAAGAGCAGGTCGTTGAGCTGGACCGAGGTGCGGATCGACCTGGACGACGCCGAGCGAGATCGCATGCTGGCGCTGGCGCGGCGCACCAGCGTGCCGCAGATTTTCATCGGTGATACGCACGTCGGCGGTTACGACGATCTCATCGCATTGCATCGCGCAGGCAAGCTGGATGCACTGGTGGCAGGGGATGCGGCATGAGCCAGGAAGGAACAACGGGCGATCGCATTGCCCAGTTCACCGAGTTTCGCCAGCGCATGAACGAGCGCATCCTGGCCGAACCCAACCAGGTGGTGCGACGCTTCTTCGCACTGGACACCCAGACCTACCAGGCCGGCGCGCTGGATGTGAAGACCAAGGAGCTGCTGGGCCTGGTGGCGTCCCTGGTGCTGCGCTGCGACGACTGCATCAGTTATCACGTTGCCCAGTGCAAGGATGCAGGCGTGAATCGTGACGAGATGTTCGAAACCTTTTCAGTGGGATTGGTGGTCGGCGGCAGCATCGTGATCCCGCATCTGCGGCGGGCGGTGGATTTCCTGGATCGGCTCGAAGGCGGCGCCGCAGCGCCAGCGGTGCACGATCACGGTTGAGTTTCAGGGAAGCACCGCAAGACGGCGGTGGATTGCCTGCTTTGTGCGGAAGATGTCCCGGCGCGGCATAATTACCGGCTATCCGCGCGTTTGCGCGAAGTCGGAGCCGGGATTCCAAGATGACACAGACAATCACCGTGATTCGGGGCGACGGAATCGGCCCCGAGATCATGGACGCGACCCTGCATGTGCTCGGCGTCATGGACGTTGGCCTGGACTACGAGTTTGCCGATGCCGGGCTGGTGGCGCTGGAGAAACACGGTGAATTGCTGCCATCGGCAACGATGGACTCGATCCGCCGCAACCGCATCGCGCTCAAAAGCCCGCTGACGACGCCAGTCGGCGAAGGCTTCTCCTCGATCAACGTGGAGCTGCGCAAGCGCTTCGACCTGTACGCGAACGTGCGCCCGGCGAAATCCTTCCCCAACACGAAGTCCCGCTTCGCCACCGGCGTGGATCTCATCACGGTGCGGGAAAACACCGAGGGTGCGTATATCGGTGAAGGCCAGTCGCTGTCCGCGGACGGTGAAACCGCGCTGTTGACGCAGAAAGTCACGCGTCGCGGCTCCGAGCGTATCGTGCGCTATGCATTCGACCTTGCGCGCAGGACTGGCCGCAAGCAGGTCACGGTAGTGCACAAGGCCAACATCCTGAAATCGACCTCGGGATTGTTCCTGCGCACGGCGCGCATGGTGGCCGCGCAATACCCGGACATCGGCTGCAACGACCTGATCGTCGACAACTGCTGCATGCAACTGGTGATGCAACCCGAGCAGTTCGACATCATCGTGACGACCAATCTGTTCGGCGACATCATTTCCGACCTGTGCGCCGGCCTGGTGGGTGGGCTGGGACTCGCGCCCGGCGCGAACATCGGCACCGATGCGGCGATCTTTGAAGCCGTCCACGGCACGGCGCCGGATATCGCGGGACAAGGCAAGGCCGATCCGTGCGCACTGTTACTGGGTGCGGCCCAGATGCTTGACCACATCGGCCAGCCCGACAAAGCCGAACGACTGCGGGCAGCGATCGTCGCCACGCTTGAGGCCCGGGATTCGATGACGCCCGATCTAGGCGGCAGCGGCAACACGATGTCGTTTGCGAAGGCGATTGCCAGCCGTATATGAGCGGCGTTGACAGGTGCCCAACGGGAACAGGCCTGTGATGGAATACCGCCGCGCCGGTGGTGCCGGGGAGTCGTAGTCGTGTCGTTTCCCTGACGCCTTCGCGTTGACAGCGCAGACGACGCTCCCGACAATAGCCGGCCTTGCGGAGCGACGTGGCGTCGCGAGAGTTCTGCCGGCGATTCCCACCGGGGTATAGCGCAGTCTGGTAGCGCGCCTGCTTTGGGAGCAGGATGTCGGGGGTTCGAATCCCTCTACCCCGACCAGCCGCCGTACCGGCTGTGGCAACCGATGCGACAATCCGTTTGGGCGCCCGTAGCTCAACCGGATAGAGCACCGACCTTCTAAGTCGGGGGTTGCAGGTTCGATTCCTGCCGGGCGCGCCACGCCGCGAGATGTTTCGCGTGGTTTGTTGTAGAACGCGCCGTCGTGCGCTGCGATAGTCAGGAGCGGGGTTTGGCTGGTGGCAAGAAGTCAGGACCCGTGCACGAGTTCAATGGTGGATGTAGCTCAGTTGGTTAGAGCACCGGATTGTGATTCCGGGGGTCGCGGGTTCAAATCCCGTCTTCCACCCCAACGTTGGTTGTTATAATTCCATCCAGTTTCGGGCTGTTAGCTCAGTTGGTAGAGCAGTTGACTCTTAATCAATAGGTCGAAGGTTCGAATCCTTCACAGCCCACCAGATCGAGGCGCCCGGCATGTATGCCGGGCGTTTTTGTTTCTATGGCCGGAGCGCCGGTTTAGAATTCCCGGAATGCGAAAGTGGCGGAACTGGTAGACGCCCTGGCTTTAGGTGCCAGTGCCGCAAGGCGTGCGGGTTCGAGTCCCGCCTTTCGCACCACGCAGAATGGAAATGCGGACAAGAAACAATTCCGCCGCGCCGTCGCGCGCCTGGGCAATCGTTTGCGGGCGGCAACGCCCGTGGACGAAAAGGTGGCGATATCCGCGCCTGTCCCCCGTTCAGAAACGTAGCCGCTGGCGGCCAGACTCCCGATCGTCCAAACTATCGCGTTCTGCTGTACGCCCTTGCCGCAAGGCGGCGGCCGGCTCCATCAAATCAATGAGTGCCGCGGCCCGGGGCCGCGGTGGAAGGAGTGGTTATGCAAGTTCAGGTCGAATCCGTAGGCAATCTTGAGCGCCGCATGACCCTGCGTCTTCCGGCCGAACGGTTGGAAACCCAGGTCGGTGGCCGCCTGCGTGAAATCGCGCGGACGGTACGGATCAAGGGCTTCCGCCCTGGCAAGGTGCCAGCGAAAGTCGTCGAGCAGCGCTACGGCCAGCAGGTGCGCGCCGAGGTGCTCGACGGCATGCTGCGTGAAGGGTTTGACAGCGCCATTCGCGACAACGACCTGCGGCTGGCCGGCAATCCGCAAATCCAGCCTGCCGAGGCCGATGGCCAGGATGCATTGGCCTACGTCGCCACCTTTGAAGTGATGCCGGAGTTCGGCGATATCGACGTGGACAAGCTGCAGGTCGTGCGCCACACCGCCGAGATCACCGATGCCGATATCGATCGGATGATCAACAACCTGCAACTGCAACGCCGCAGCTGGACCGGGGTCACGCGCCCGGCGCAGGAAGGCGATGCGGTCGATGTCCAGACGTGGTCGCAAGCCGGCGACGAGCGGATGCCCGCCGAAGGCACCGAGAACGGCATGGCCGTCATCGGGTCCGGAGCCATGCTGGGCGAGATCGAATCGGCGCTGGTCGGAATGAAGACCGGCGAGGAAAAATCCATCGACGTGACCTTCCCCAGTGAATGGCGCGTGCCACAACTGGCGGGCAAGTCGGTGCAGGTGCACTTGAAGGCTGAACAAGTGTCCGAGCCGATCATGCCGGAGGTCGATGCGGACTTCATCCGTAGCTTTGGCGTCAAGTCAGGCGAGACGGAGCAGTTCCGCGCCGAGATCCGCAGCAACCTGGAGCGCGAACTGAAAGGCGCGTTGATGGGTCGCTTGCGCCGCGAAGTCGGCGAACAGTTGATTGCTGCCTACGAAAGCGTCGAATTGCCCCCGCGCGTGGTCGAGAACGAAGCGCGGCAGATGGCACACCAGGCCTTCGAGCAGATGCGCCGCCAGGGAGCGCAGGGCGAGATGCCGGTCGATGCGCATGAGCAGTTCATGGATACCGGGCGCAAACGGGTGCTGGTTGCGATGCTGGTGGGCGAGGTGGCGCGCCGCAACGAGCTGCGGCTGGACCCAAAACGCGTCAACGAAACCCTGCGCCTGATCGCCTCGACCTATGAAGAGCCCAAGCAGGTCATTGAGATGTACCGCAACGACCCCCAGTTGATGTCTGGACTGCAGTCGCGGGTGATGGAAGAGCAGGTGATCGACTGGATCGCCGAGCGCGCCCAGCATACCGAGCAGGCGCTATCCTTCCAGGAGGCGATCGGCCAGCCGGCCTGACCTCCGCATCTGCGGGCTCCATCATCGAGAAGACCATGCATTCGCCGAACCCGAGCCACCTGACCAAAGCCCTCAACCTCGTTCCGATGGTGGTCGAACAGACCAGCCGCGGTGAACGCGCCTATGACATCTATTCGCGCCTGCTGAAGGAGCGCGTGATCTTCCTCGTCGGTGCGGTCGACGACCATGTCGCCAATGTCATCGTGGCGCAGATGTTGTTCCTGGAAGCCGAGAACCCGGAGAAGGACATCAGCCTGTACATCAACTCGCCCGGCGGCGTGGTCACGGCAGGCATGTCGGTCTACGACACCATGCAGTTCATCAAGCCCGACGTGAGCACGATCTGCATCGGCCAGGCCGCCAGCATGGGGGCGCTGTTGCTGGCGTCCGGGGCGAAGGGCAAGCGATTCGCGCTGCCCAACTCGCGGGTGATGATCCACCAGCCGTCCGGCGGGTCGCAGGGCCAGGCGTCCGACATTGAAATCCAGGCACGCGAGATCCTCGCCCTGCGCCAGCGCCTGAATGAAATCCTGGCCCGGCACACGGGGCAGTCGCTGGACACGATTGCGCGCGACACCGAGCGCGACAATTTCAAGAGTGCCGAGGCAGCGCGGGACTACGGGCTGGTCGACGAGGTCCTCGAGCGGCGCCCGGAAGAGTCCATCCGACCGGCTTGAACGATGCATCCATTCCGGTGCATCCGCACGTAGCGACCTTGAGACGTGCTGGTGGCCTCACTTTCACATCCCGCGCAGGGGCCCGGAGCGATCCGGACCCTGTGCTATTCTCGGCCAAGGCACACCGACAGGCGTGCGGCCGCAACAGGTAACGGGGAATGACCGAAGACCGTCCAGGCCGAACCGGCGACAGCAGCAAGATCCTCTATTGCTCGTTCTGCGGGAAAAGCCAGCACGAGGTCCGCAAGCTGATCGCGGGCCCAAGCGTGTTCATCTGCGATGAATGCGTCGAACTGTGCAACGACATCATCCGCGAGGAGCTTGAGGAAAAGGCGCAATCCGCCCGCAGTTCGCTGCCCAAGCCACGCGAAATCCTGGACGTGCTCGACCAGTACGTCATTGGCCAGGCGCGTGCCAAACGCACGCTCGCGGTGGCGGTGTACAACCACTACAAGCGCATCGAGAGCCGGCAGAAGAACGATGAAGTCGAGCTGGCGAAGTCGAACATCCTGCTGGTCGGTCCGACCGGCTCAGGCAAGACGCTGTTGGCCGAAACGCTCGCGCGCCTGTTGAATGTTCCTTTCACGATGGCCGATGCGACGACGCTGACCGAAGCCGGTTATGTCGGCGAGGACGTCGAGAACATCATCCAGAAGCTGCTGCAGAAATGCGACTACGACGTCGAGAAGGCGCAGCAGGGCATCGTCTACATCGACGAGATCGACAAGATCTCGCGCAAGAGCGAAAACCCGTCGATCACCCGAGACGTATCCGGTGAAGGCGTGCAGCAGGCGCTGCTGAAGCTGATCGAAGGCACCGTCGCCAGCGTGCCGCCGCAGGGCGGACGCAAGCATCCGCAGCAGGAATTCCTGCAGGTCGACACGCGCAACATCCTGTTCATCGTGGGCGGCGCGTTTTCTGGCCTGGACAAGATCATCCAGCAGCGCAGTACCGACTCCAGCGGGATTGGTTTCGGCGCCAAGCTCAAGAGCTCCGAGCGCAAGACGGAAATCGGCAAGGTGCTGGCGGAAGTTGAACCGGAAGACCTGATCAAGTTCGGCCTGATCCCGGAGTTCGTTGGCCGCCTGCCAGTCGTCGCCACGCTGGAAGAACTCGACGAGCCGGCGTTGATCAAGATCCTGACCGAACCCCGCAACGCGATCAGCAAGCAATTCAAGAAGCTGTTCGAGATGGAAGGCGTCGAGCTGGAATTTCGCCCGGATGCACTGGCCGCCATCGCGCGCAAGGCGCTCAAGCGCAAGACCGGTGCGCGCGGTTTGCGGACGATCGTGGAATCGGTACTGCTCGATACGATGTACGACCTGCCGTCGCTGGAAAACGTCAGCAAGGTGGTCGTTGACGAGTCGGTGATCGAGCACAAGACCGAGCCGTACCTGATCTACCAGACCCCCGCGGTGCCCAAGGTCGCGAGCGGCGAATAACTGGCCATCCTGCCTGGCTGAATCGGCGAGATGTGCGCCGCGTCACGATCTTCACGAAGCCAACCCTCCCGCCCGCCTCGCTGTGGACGGGACGGCGCTTGTATGTCTTCACGCAGTCCCCATGTTCCTGACTACGGCCTGCTGATTGTTGCGTCATGACGCAGGCAATGCCGCTACCTTGACCCGTGGAAGGCTATCTTCTTCATTGTCCGCGCTGCGCCACACCTTCCAAGACCGGAGACCCCATGACCGACCATCCTGAAACCCTCGTCCTGCCGGTGTTGCCGCTGCGTGACGTGGTGGTGTTCCCGCACATGGTGATTCCGTTGTTTGTGGGCCGCGAAAAATCCATCCGCGCGCTTGAACTGGCGATGGAATCCGACAAGCGCATCCTGCTGGTGGCGCAGAAGTCGGCTGAAACCGACGACCCCGGCGCTGCCGATCTGTACGAGATCGGCACCTTGGCGCAGGTGCTGCAATTATTGAAGTTGCCCGATGGCACCATCAAGGTGCTGGTTGAAGGCACCGACCGCGTGCGGGTCGACAACGTCTCCGAGCTCGATGGAACGATGAACGGCCATGCCGTCATCGTTGACTCGACCGAAAGCCGCGAGCCGCGCGAGATCGAGGCGACGGCACGCTCGCTGATGACGTTGTTCGAGCAGTACGTCAAGACCAATCGCAAACTGCCGCCGGAGCTGTTGCAGACGCTGGCCGGTATCGATGAACCCAGCCGCCTGGCCGACACCATTGCCGCCCATGTGGGCGTGCGCCTGGCCGACAAGCAGCGGTTGCTCGATGCCATCGACACTGGCGCGCGACTTGAGTTGCTGGTCGGCTTCGTGGATGGCGAGATCGACGTGCAGCAGATGGAAAAACGCATCCGTGGGCGGGTCAAGTCGCAGATGGAAAAAAGCCAGCGCGAGTACTACCTCAACGAGCAGATGAAGGCGATCCAGAAGGAGCTTGGCGACATCGACGAGGCGCCCAACGATATCGACGAGCTCACCAGGAAGATCGCGGAAGCCGGCATGCCCAAGCCGGTGGAAGCCAAGGCCAGGAACGAGCTCAACAAGCTCAAGCAGATGTCGCCGATGTCGGCCGAAGCAGCCGTCGTGCGCAATTACCTGGACTGGTTGCTGGGCGTGCCGTGGAAGAAGCGCAGCAAGGTCCGCAAGGACCTGAAAGCCGCGCAGGATGTACTGGACGCGGACCACTACGGCCTGGAAAAGGTCAAGGAACGCATCCTTGAGTACCTGGCCGTGCAGTCGCGCGTGCAGAAGATGAAAGGCGCGATCCTGTGCCTGGTCGGCCCGCCGGGCGTCGGCAAGACCTCGCTCGGGCAATCCATCGCCAAAGCCACCAATCGCAAGTTCGTGCGCCTGTCGCTCGGCGGCGTTCGCGACGAAGCCGAGATCCGAGGCCATCGCCGCACGTATGTCGGCTCCATGCCGGGACGCATCGTGCAGAACCTCAACAAGGCGGGCACGAAAAATCCATTGTTCATGCTGGATGAAATCGACAAGATGTCGACGGATTTCCGTGGCGATCCGTCGTCGGCGCTGTTGGAAGTACTCGATCCGGAACAGAACAACACGTTCAACGACCATTACCTGGAAGTCGACCTCGACCTGTCCGAGGTGATGTTCGTGGCGACCGCCAACTCATTGCGTATCCCGGGCCCGTTGCTCGATCGCATGGAAGTCATCCGCATCCCCGGGTACACCGAGGACGAGAAGATCAACATTGCCATGCGCTACCTGTTGCCTAAGCAGTTGAAGGCCAACGGATTGAAGGACGGGGAGCTGAAAGTCGCCGAATCGGCGGTGCAGGGAATCGTTCGTTACTACACGCGCGAATCCGGCGTGCGTAATCTTGAGCGCGAGATCGCCCGCATCTGCCGCAAGGTCGTCAAGGAAATCGCCTTGAAAGGCCCGCAACCGGTCAAGTCCGCGAAGATCGTGAACGTCACCGCCAAAAATCTTGACAAGTACCTGGGTGTGCAACGTTTTGATTTCGGCCGTGCTGAAGTCGAAAACGAAATCGGGCTGGTCACTGGCTTGGCGTGGACCGAGGTCGGCGGCGATCTGCTGCAGGTCGAGTCCACGCTGGTTCCGGGCAAGGGGCAGTTGATCCTGACCGGACAGTTGGGCGACGTCATGAAGGAGTCGGCATCGGCGGCCTTGTCGGTGGTGCGTGCTCGCACCGAACGGCTGGGCATCGACCTGGATTTCCTCGCCAAGCAGGACGTACATCTGCATGTGCCCGAGGGCGCGACGCCCAAGGATGGCCCGAGCGCAGGCATCGCGATGGCGACAGCGCTGGTATCGACGTTGACCAAGATACCGGTACGCGCCGATGTGGCCATGACTGGCGAAATCACCTTGCGCGGTCGCGTGCTGCCGATTGGCGGGCTGAAGGAGAAGCTGCTTGCCGCGATGCGTGGCGGCGTGCGCACAGTCATCATTCCGGAAGAGAACCGCAAGGATCTCACCGACCTTCCCAAGTCCGTCACCCAGCAGATGAAGATCGTGCCGGTGCGCTGGATCGATGAAGTGCTTGACCTGGCGCTGGAGCGTCCAGTGTCGCCACGTACGGTTGTAAAGCCATTGGAGGATGCTGCCGCGCACGAGGCGGACAAAACCGCCATCCAACCGGACGTGACGCATTGATACGCCGGCACGCGCTGCCCAGAACAGCGGACGCGCTTGACAAGCGCGTGTGAGAGAGCGGCCGAAACGGCTGGCTGAACGGCTGAAAGCCGCGCCACAGCTTGCTTTCCGAGTTGCGTCAGTAATATTCGGCTGGTATAACAATGTACTGCGATGCGCTGGCAATGATGCATCGTGGCCTTCGTTCGAACGCGCCATGCTTTGAAAGTCCGGTGTGCCGAACCCGAATCCATCGAATCAATATCAGCAGAGTCTTGCCTCTGCCAGGGAGTCAATTCATGAACAAAGCCGAATTCGTCGATGCCGTCGCCGACGCTGCCGAACTGTCCAAGCTCGAGGCCGCGCGTGCCGTCGATGCCATGGTGTCCTCGATCACCAAAGCGCTGAAGAAGGGCGACACCGTCACGCTGGTCGGCTTTGGTACCTTCCAGGTACGCGAGCGCGGCGCACGCACTGGGCGCAATCCACGCACCGGCGACGCCATCAAGATCGCGGCGTCGAAGAATCCGGCGTTCAAGGCTGGCAAGGCCCTGAAGGATGCCGTAAACTAATCGGCCCTATCGGCAGTCGTTTTCACGCCGCCGAACGCGTCGAATATTACGCAGGTCAAGATTCACAGGGGTGCTTAGCTCAGCGGTAGAGCGTCTCCTTTACACGGAGAGGGTCGGGGGTTCGACACCCTCAGCACCCACCATGAGCACCCCTGCGGATCAAGTTAAGTTTCAGTAGCACGTTGTCAGTTTTTGCAGAATGCGGAGTGGTAGTTCAGTCGGTTAGAATGCTGGCCTGTCACGCCGGAGGTCGCGGGTTCGAGTCCCGTCCACTCCGCCAGATGCATCCGAAGGACGTCCAAATGGGCGTCCTTCTTTTTTGGTCCTGCCCCACGACTCTCCGCAGACCCGATGCGCCGAACTGACCGGCGTCGAAGCGCGCTAAACTGCGCCGCTTCGCCCAACGCACGTCGACCATGCTGCAGACCCTTCGCGACAAGACTTCCGGCTGGATCGCCACCGTCATCCTCGGCTTGCTGGTGGTGCCGTTCGCCTTTTTCGGCATGGAGCAGTACCTGTTCCAGCGCAACGACACCTTTGCCGCCAAGATCGAGGCCCCCCCCAAGTGGTGGCCTGCCGCGCCTGCGGTTTGGCCTGTGACCATGCTCTGGCAGCATGATGAGATCAGCGCGGACGATTTCCGCACCGACTTCGAACGCGCCCGCCAGCAACAACGCCAACAGCAGGGCGAGCAGTTCGATCCACGCGCCTTTGAAGCCCTCGCCAGCAAGCGCAAGGTGCTCGACACCATGATCGACCAGCGGGTCCTGCAGCTGACTGCGACGCGTGCAGGCATTGCCGTCGGCGACAGGCTGGTACGCGACACCATCCAGGGGATTCCCTCGTTCCAGGCGGGCGGCAAGTTCGATCCCCAGCGTTATCAACTCGCATTGGCGTCGCAGGTGCCTGCGCAGACGCCTCGGCAGTTCGAGCAGACGGTGCGCCAGAGCCTGACACAGGCGTTGATTCCGACCGAAGTCGGGCAGTCGGCATTCGCCACGCCCTCGGAGCTGCAGCGCGTGCTGAAGTTGCTGGGTGAAAAACGCGACGTGAGTTACGCCATCCTGCCGCCGCCAGTGCCGGACACGTCACCCATCAGCGCATCCGACATCCAGCGCTGGTACGACAGCCATGCCAGCGAGTACCGCGCCCCCGATACGGTGATGCTCGATTACGTCGAAGTCGATGGCAGCTCCTTGCCGACGCCGGCGGTCGCTGATGACGCGGCGCTGCACCAGCGCTACGAGCAGGAAAAAGCGCGCTTCGTCGAACCCGAGCAGCGGTTGGCTTCGCACATCCTGGTCAAGGTGGATGCCAACGCAAGCCCAGCCGTGCAGCAGGCGGCGCAGGCCAAGGCCGCGAAGCTGGCCGAGCAGGCGAAGCAGCCAGGTGCGGATTTTGCCGCGCTGGCGCGTGCCAATTCGGACGACACAGGCTCAAAGACGGCCGGCGGTGATCTGGGGTGGGTGGCAAAAGATGTCATGGCCAAACCTTTCGAGGACGCGCTGTTCGCGATGCAACCGGGCGAAATCCGCGGCCCGGTGAAGACGTCCTTTGGTTGGCACGTCATCCAGTTGCGTGACGTCAAGGCAGGCAAGCAGGTGCCCTTCGACCAGGCGCGCGAAAAACTCGCCAAGGAGCTGAACGACACCAGCCGCGATCGTGCTTTCAACGACATCACCGGCAAGCTGGTCGACCAGGTCAACAAGAACCCGACCACGCTGACCCCGGCCGCGCGCAGCGTGGATCTTCCCGTGCAGCATGCCGGGCCAATCGCACGCGGGCAGGGCACGGGTGTGCTCGCCAGCCCCGCCGTGCAGCGCGTGGCGTTTTCCGACTCGATGATCGAAGACGGTACTGCCAGCGATCCGATCGATCTAGGCCCCAACCACAGCGTCCTGATTCGCGTATCGCAACATACCCAGGCGCATCAGTTGCCGCTGGAACAGGTCAGCCAGCGGGTCATCGCGGCGATCCGTGGGGATCGTGCCGCCAAGGCCGCCACGGAAGCCGCGGACAAACTGATTGCCGAAATTCGCGCTGGCGCAGCACTGAAAACACTGGCTGCCGCACGTAATCTCGTCACCAGCGACATGCCAGCCATCCCGCGCGGCACCCCGGTTCCGGATGCCAAGGCCACCGAGGCGTTCTTCGACGTGGTCGCCCCACCTCCCGGCAAGGTGTCGCCCGGCAAGGTGACGCTCACCGACGGCCGCGTCATCGTGTTCGCCGTCAGCAGGGTCATCCCTGGCAATCCTGCCGAAGCCACACCCGCGCAGATGGCGTCGCTCGGCAAGGAACTGGCGCAAATGGCAGGCACCGATGATGTCGAAGCGCTGGTGAATTCCATCCGCAAGCGGATGAAGATCACGGTAGCGGAGGATCGCTTGTAAGGAGGTTCGTTATCGAGGTTTGCAGCTTCGTTTCGCCGAAGGTTTCGTGCCATGGATCAGGCGCAAATCTTCGGGATCCACCCGGGCGATGGCTCAGGAACCGACGTCCAACCCGGTCATCCCCAGGATGCTGTACCCGGCATCCACATGAGTCACCTCGCCAGTGATGCCGGCGGCAAGATCCGAGCACAGGAATGCAGCGACGTTGCCGACATCCTCGATGCTGACGTTGCGGCGCAGCGGCGCGTTCTCCTCGACGTGGCCGAGCATCTTGCGGAAGTTGGCGATACCGGCGGCGGCAAGGGTCTTGATCGGCCCTGCGGAAATCGCATTGACGCGAGTACCCTCCGGGCCTAGGTTCAGCGCCAGGTAGCGCACGCTTGCTTCCAGTGCCGCTTTTGCCACGCCCATGACGTTGTAGTTGGCCAGCGCTCGTTCGGCACCCAAATACGACAGGGTGAGGATGCTGCCGTTGCGCCCCTGCATCATCGGCCGGGCAGCCTTGGCCAATGCAGACAGTGAATAGGCCGAAATATCGTGCGCGATACGAAAGTTCTCACGGGTCAGGCCGTCCAGATAGCCACCTTCAATCGCCTCTCGAGGTGCGTAACCGATCGCATGCACCACGATGTCCAAGCCGTCCCAGTGCTTGCCAAGTTCGCTGAAACACGCATCGATCTGGCTGTCTTCGGCCACGTCCAGCGGGATGACGATCGACGAACCATAGCGGGCGGCAGCATCCTCGACGCGTGACTTGAGCTTTTCGCCCTGGTAGGTGAACGCCAATTCGGCGCCTTCGCGGCGCATCGCCTCGGCGATGCCGTTGGCGATTGAACGCTGGCTGGCGATGCCGGTGATCAGGGCGCGCTTGCCTTGCAGAAATCCCATGGTGTGCTGCCTGCTGGAAACAGCCGCTAGTGTGCCCGGCTCGCCGCTTGGCGGCTACTTTCAACCGTGTTGAAAGACCTACGGGTTCTTGCGATCCAGTCCCGGCAATCCGACGGGTTCAAGTCCTTCACGCACGACAGGTGCCGGTGGGTCCATGGGAACAAGCAATTTGAAGACCTGGTTCGCGCGTGCAACGCGACCATTGACGAAGGCCGGATTCATGCGTCGAACGAGCGCGCCGTCGAGGCCCTGGCTTGCCGCCCAAATGTCCAGGCTTGCCGTGCCCACCGGCATTTCCTGGGCCTGCAGCAGCGGTACCGGATGGTCCAGCGATTGCATCCAAGCACGGTGGTCGTCGGCGCGGTCTAGCAGGCAAGACAGTGCATGCAGCTTGCGAACGTACGCATGGCTGATTTCAGGCAGGCCGACCAGCTTGTCTGGGTCGGCATCGCGTGCGTGCTGGCCGCTGTGCTTGATTGCATCCAGCACGCGATATTCGCCGGCGTTGTAGGCCATCACGGCCAGTCGCCAGTCGCCTGCGAACATGCCGTGCAGGGTCTTGAGGTACCGCACCGCCGCCTTCGTGGAGTCGATCGCCGACAGCCGGCCGTCGTAGCCGGAGCGCATCGGGACGTGATGGTCGCGCGCCGTGAGGGCGATCATCTGCCACAGGCCGGCGGGTCCACCAGCGCTGCGCGCATCAGGCCGATAGCCGCTTTCGACAAACGGGATCAATGCGTATTCGGTCGGCAGGCTGGCTGCGCGCAGTGCGTCGACGACGTAGCCGAACAGTGGCAGCACGTCGCTGTTCCGGGCCGCCAGCTGTGTCGGAGCGGTGGCGAAGTGAGCGCGCCACCGCGCGCTGCTGTCGTCATTGCAGATGGGGTCGGCCAGGCCTGCACGAAATTCCGCGTAGATGTCGCGGCCGTTGCGGGTGGCAGCAGCAGGCGCCGAGCGGGTCACGCCGAACGCGTCTACCCAGCAAAGCGCCAGCAACAGGGCAATTGGCGCCAGCCGGCGAACCATCATGCGCGGAAGCCGTCTTTCCAGCGTCGCAATTCGGCGAAGGTTTCGATGCGGTCCATTGGTTCACGCCCCAGTCGCGCGGTGATGGTGGCGCGGACCGCATCGCTGTCCACCCGCAGGAACGGATTACAGGCCCGCTCGTCCGCCATCGTGGTGGGGACGGTGGGTTGGCCGGCCTGGCGCTGTGTGACGGCCTGTTCGGCGCGATGCCGCAATGCCGGATTTCCTGGCTCCACGGCTTGGGCGAAGGCGGCATTGGCGACCGTATATTCGTGCCCGCAACAGACAAGGGTATCTGCGGGCAGGGCAGCCAGCCGATCCAGTGATCCCAGCATCTGCGTCGGCGTCCCCTCGAACATCCGGCCGCAGCCCAGGCTGAACAGGGTATCGCCGCAGAACACACAGCCGGCGCCGACATAGGCGATGTGGCTCAAGGTGTGACCCGGCAGTGCAAGCACCTCGAATTCCCAGCAACCGATGGCCACGTGGTCACCTGCGCCCACACGCTGGCAGGGAAGCTGGATGCGCTCGTCGGAAGGTGCATAGACCGTGAGTTCTGGCCAGCGCTCCAACAGCGCAGCCGTGCCGCCGATGTGATCGGGGTGGTGGTGGGTGAGGAGGATGGCAATCGGCTGCAGGCCGGCATCACCCGCCTGCAGGACCGGGGCGGCCTCACCCGGATCGACAATCACCGCGTCCCCGCTCGTTCCGCGAGTGTCGTCGACGAGCGTCCAGATGTAGTTGTCGGCCAGTGCGGGTAGTGGCTGCAGAAGCATGCGGGGTCTCTCCCGGTCCGGGGCGGGCCGCTAGAATGGCGACCATGCCCTCCCGCTCGCGCTCCGGTCAAGCTGGCTCCAAGGTCTCCCAAAGCCAGGCATGGTTCGCGACCGCCTCTGGCCGGGCGGTGCTGGACAGCGAGAACGGCAGCATCCAGGCGGCGATCGACCGGCGGCCCGGGCAGTCCTGGTTGTGGTTGTCGCCCGCCGGTCAGCCCATCCAGGCCAGCGGCCGGGGCTTGGCGCTGCAACAGTCGATCGACGGCTGGCAAGGACCGATCCGCTGTGCGATGCCATTCCCGCTGGCCAGTGAATCCGTTGCGACCGTCATCGTCCAGCATGGCGTGCATCCAGGGGGAGGCGCCGCCGAATTATTCGAGGAGTGTGCGCGGGTCCTGGTTCCCGGTGGCCATCTCTGGTTGTATGCACTGAACCCGATCTCCCCGTATCGGTGGCACTGGACCGGTCGTGGGCTGGCCGCCAAGGAACCGTTTGCGTGGCGTCGACAACTGCGCCAGGCCGGGCTGCAGCCGCTCGGCGTTTCAGAGGGGCTTGGCCCGCGCTGGGAGGCCGAGCCAGCACCACGACTGCAACGTGGCCCCGGCCTGCGTGCGTCCTATCTGATGCGCGCGGAAAAACGCACCATGCCACTCACCCTGCTGCGCAACCGGGTGCCGGTCCGCCTGGGCGAAGGTGTCGCGGCCGCATGAGTGGGGCGACCATGACGTCACCACCGCCGTCGGCAATGAAAGCGGTTCAGGTACACACCGACGGGGCGTGTCTCGGGAATCCGGGCCCTGGTGGGTGGGCAGCATTGCTGCGCTATCAAGGCAAGGAACGCGAGCTTGCCGGTGGGGAGCTGCTCACCACCAACAACCGCATGGAATTGATGGCCGCGATCGTCGCGCTGGAAACGCTCAGCGAGGCATGTGCGATCGTGCTTCACACCGACTCGCAATACGTCCGCCAGGGCATTACCGAGTGGATGCCGGCCTGGTTGCGTCGCAACTGGAAAACCGCTGGCGGGGATCCGGTCAAGAACCGCGATCTGTGGGAGCGGCTGCAGGTTGCCTGCGGGCGCCATCGCATCGACTGGCGCTGGGTCAAGGGCCACAGCGGCGATCCCGACAACGATCGCGTGGATGAACTTGCCCGGGATCAGGCACTGCATTTCAAACTAAATGCCGTCCTGAGCAAGTAAGCTCGTTCCGATCTTTCCCAGGCCTGACTCCTGTAGATGCGCCAAATCGTACTGGACACCGAAACCACCGGCCTGTCATGGGAACGCGGCAACCGCGTGGTCGAAATCGGGTGCGTGGAGCTGGTCGAACGCCGTCCCACCGGACGCACGTTCCAACGCTATCTCAACCCCGAACGCGAGTTCGAACCCGGTGCCCAGGAAGTCACTGGCTTGACGTGGGAGTTCCTCGCCGACAAGCCGAAATTCGCCGACGTCGTCGATGAATTCCTCGCCTTCGTGGAGGGCGCGGAACTGGTCATCCACAATGCCGCGTTCGACGTCGGGTTCCTGGATCACGAACTGTCGCGGCTTGGACCGCAGTACGGGCGCATGCACCTGCGCTGCCGCGTCGAGGATTCGCTGATGCTGGCGCGCAAGCGCTATCCGGGCCAGCGAAATTCGCTGGACGCACTTTGCCGGCGGTTGGGCGTGGACAACTCGCATCGGCAACTGCACGGTGCACTGCTGGACGCGCAACTGCTGGCCGAGGCTTACCTGGCGCTGACCTCGGGCCAAACCGAAATGGGTTTTGCCAGCACACAGGCGGTGCAGGCCGCAGTTTCCATGATTGGCGAAGCGATCCTGACGGCGCCGCGCCCGCGTATCGCGGTCAGTGCCGAGGAATCCCTGGCCCATGAAGCGCGGCTGGCGTCACTGCGTAAAAAGGCGACCATCTGCGTCTGGGACCTGATCGACGCGTGATCAAAAAAATACGCTAGTGCCTGCGTACCAGGACAACGGTCACGTTGTCAGACCCGCCACCATCCAGCGCCGCGGCGACCAGTCCGTCGACGCATTCCTGTGCGCTGCATTCGGCGTGCGACAGCACCTGCGAGATGCCACGGTCATCGACCTCCTCGGTCAAGCCATCGCTGCAAAGCAGTAGCTGCATGCCGGGTCTCAATTCGCCGGACATGGTCTCGACGTTGAGGTTCTGGGGGTCGGTGACCCCCAAGGCCTGCGTCACCACGTTGCGATGCGGGTGGCTGCGCGCCTGCTCGACGCTGATCGCACCCTGGCTGATCAGCTCCTGCACATAGCTGTGATCCTGCGACAGCTGTGCCAATTTGCCGTCGCGCCACAGGTACACGCGGCTATCTCCCACCCAGGCGACTTCAAAACGAGCGCCATTGATGCGGACGGCGACCACGGTCGTGCCCATCGGCAGGGCATCGTTGCGTTTCCTCGAGGCGCGGATGATCTCCTCGTCGGCGATGCGGATCGCCTGCGGCAAGGGCGTGCCCTGTCGGATCTCGCGCACGATGGCTTCGCGCGCCAAGGCACTGGCGACCTCGCCATACTCGTGACCGCCCATGCCGTCGGCCACCAGCCATAGGCCAAGTTCGCTATCTCCGTAGTAGGTGTCCTCGTTCAGCTCGCGCCGCAGGCCGACATGGGTCAAGTGTCCGAATTCGATCATGCCGTCGGTGTCATCAGTTGGTCTCATCAGCGTGTAACGGAATCTTCGCGGCCAACCGGCCGCAAGGCAAGCAGGCACGCGAGCGATGCCGCGCAGGCACGGCGAGATGTACTTCAGCTTGTGCGTCCACGATACCGCCCGTATCATTTGCGGCCCTTCCCGGCCACCGGAAGGCGATCACCGGAGAGGTGGCAGAGTGGTCGAATGTACCTGACTCGAAATCAGGCGTCGGTGTGAGCCGACCGTGGGTTCGAATCCCACCCTCTCCGCCACCCCATCGGTTGCAAATGGCTAGGCATCATCGAAGCGGATATCACCCGGGTGGCCATCGTGTCTGAAATCCTCATCCCCGTGTCCTTCGGCGAACTTCTCGACAAGATCGCGATCCTGCAGATCAAGTCGGAGCGCATGACCGATCCCGCCAAGCTCGTAAACGTCCGCAACGAGCTGTCTGCGTTGGAAACAACCTGGTTGGCGCATCCGGCTGGCGGTACCGACATCGTGGCGCTGCGCGCGCAGCTCAAGGCCGTCAATGAACGGCTGTGGGTGATCGAGGATGACATCCGGATCAAGGAAAAAGCGGGAGAATTCGACGACGCTTTCGTGCAACTGGCCCGCAGCGTGTATTTCGAAAACGACACGCGAGCCAGGATAAAGAAAGACATCAACCTTGCGCTTGGGTCGGCTTATGTCGAGGAAAAGTCGTACCAGGATTACGGCGGCAGCAGTCCGGCCTAGCGCTTTGCAGTCTTGACTTGTCCGATGGCGATGCCCGTGTCTGCGGCACCATCGGCGCGATCACCACATCGAGCTTCGAACGGTTCCGTGGAATCGACGGCCTCATCATTCACGTGTCTGCCTGAAACGCTCGAACGCCCCAATGCCGTCGGCGACGCTCACCAGGTCCATGACGCCGGAATGTTCAATCTTCGTCCCCCACCGCAAGGCAGTTGCGGGCTGGCCAACATACTTGCGCGCTGCGTCGTCGTAACGATCCACGCAATAGCGCCGGTCCGAATACGGTCCGCTGCGTTCCGGGTTGCTGGCGGCATGCAAGCCAAGCACTTTCGTCCCCATTGCGTTGGCGATGTGCATGGGGCCCGAATCGGGCGTCATCAGCAGGTCGGCGCGTTCGAGCAGGGCGGGCAGTTGCTTCAAGGTGTCCTTCCCCACCAGGTCCAGCGCAGTCGCGCGCATTGCGCTGAGGATGGTGTCGGCCGTGTCGCGCTCCAGTGGGCTGCGGCCACCACAAAGCACGATGCGCCATCCGCGCGACGCCGCATGATCGGCGACGGCGGCATAGCGATCCGCGCGCCAGTTGCGTGCCACATGGCTGGAGCAGGGCGAAATCATCAGCGTCGGCACGCCGTCGTCCGGCCATTGCGCGTGCGCCCACTCGCGCGCCGCGATGGGTACGGGAAGATCCCAGACCGCATCCGTCTGTTTCAGCCCCAGCGGCTCACAGAAGCTGCCGATGGCATCCAGCACGTGCTGGCCGGAACGATCGGGAATACGTTCGTTGACGACCAACCCATGCAGATCCTTCGAACGCGCACGGTCATATCCGATGCGCCGCGGCGTGGAAATCATCGTCGACAGCAGGTTCGCTCGTGCAGCGACCTGCATCTGCAGCAGCGCATCGAAGCGCTTCCCGCGCAGTCGACTACGCAATGCCAGCATGCCCGGCAGTCCGCTGCCCTTGTGGTATTCGACGAAGCGCACGCCGTCCAGGCCCTCGAGCAACCGGTGCTCGCCCTTGCCGATGATCCAGGTGAGCTCGATATCCGGCCATGCGCGTAACAGCGTATGCACCAGCGGGACAACGTGGGTGACGTCGCCCAGTGCGGACAGCCGCAGCAGGCAGATCGACCGTGGAGGGGAAGCAGGGATGGTGTGCACGTGGCTTGCTAGACTCGCTGGATGGCCGCATTCGACGCCACTGAAAGCCTGGCGCCGTTCCAGTATGGACGCGACGGGCGCAATGAAGGCTACGGCGCGATCCTGTTCGACACGGAGCGCGCACGGCAAGTCGTGGCCGATTGGTTTGCCCCCGCGTTCTGGGGTGAGCACGCGCGACCGGTGACGATGGGCGGCCGCGGTGGTGCATGGTTCATCGATTCGCCCTCCGGCTCCATGGTGTTGCGGCACTACCTGCGTGGTGGCTGGGCGGCGAGTGTGAGTCGCGATGGCTATATTTGGCATGGTGCCCATCGCGTCCGCAGTTTTTTCGAGTTCCGCTTGACGCGTTCGTTGCATGCGCGAGGACTGCCCGTGCCCCGGCCGGTGGCGGCGTGCTATCACCGCAGCGGGATCAGCTATCGCGCCGCGATCCTGCTCGAGCGCCTTGAAGGTGTGCACACACTGGCCGAACGCGCCCAGGTGGCCGCTCAGGACGCGCCTTGGGAGGAAACAGGCCGGTTGATCGCGCGCTTTCACCGCGCAGGCCTGGACCATGCCGATCTCAATGCGCACAACATCCTGTTCGATGTGACCGGGCAAGGCTGGCTGATCGATTTCGATCGCGGCCGTTTGCGTATTCCCGAAACCCGGTGGCGCGAACGCAACCTTGAGCGGTTGAAACGTTCTTTGCTGAAATTGCGGGGTGCGCGTGAACCCGCACTCATCAAGAACGATTTCGCACGCCTGCGCGGGGCTTACGATGCCACCTGGGATCGCGGCTATTGATGAGGATGCACTGATGGGGACCGATTGATGGGCTGGGCCTTGCGCTTCCATGGCGTCGGCAATTCGAGCGCGGTCGAGTTGGGATCGGCGATGGCGACGATCGAGCGCGATGGCTTGCCGTGGCTGACCATCGACTGCGGCGGCGAAGGTCTCACCGCCTATCTTGCGCACTACCGGGCGTATCCCGAGGCATTGTTCATCACCCACACGCATCTGGATCACGTGAGCGGAT
This sequence comes from Lysobacterales bacterium, assembly GCA_038236935.1. GTDB lineage: Bacteria > Pseudomonadota > Gammaproteobacteria > Xanthomonadales > Xanthomonadaceae > Cognatiluteimonas. The sequence goes on along the minus strand of JBBRZH010000029.1, from coordinate 3,029 downwards.
TCGAACGCTTGTTCGGCGCTAATTTTTTCGCCACGCCGAGGCGTGCCCCAACGCGCCTTTACGTACCGTCGCCGCTGGTGCCGTTGTTGCAACAGCGCATTGCCGGATATCCCAATGTGATTGCAGAAGGCGGCGCCAATTTCTGGGATGCCTTCCAGCTGATTCCGGTTGGCGATGCGTTCTGGCACGACGGTGTGCGGATGGAAACATTTCCCGTGCGCCATCATTGGCCCGAGACTGCGTTTGGCCTGCGATTGCGGGGAAGCGTCGTCTGGACTGGCGATACGCGACCGATTCCAGAGCAGCTTGCAAAACATGCCGATGCCAACGAGTTGATCGCGCATGATTGCGCATTGCACGGAAACCCCTCGCATAGCGGGATCGACGATCTCCAGCGCGAATACCCTGGTGAACTTCTCAGCCGATGCGTGCTTTACCACTATGCCAGCGCGACTGACGCCAAGCTGATGGCGGATCGCGGCTACCGGATCGCTTTGCCGGGCGAATTACTGGTGTTGAATGATCCAGTTGCGTTGATGGCCGACCCTGCGTGAGTGCGACGCCGTTGCCACGCATCGAAGCCACGGCACTGCCGCGCGACCGCCTTGGGCGCCCTTTGCACGACTTGCGCCTGTCGGTGATCGAGGCTTGCAATTACCGCTGCCCTTACTGCATGCCTGCCGATCGCATCCCGGACGACCATGGATTCGACGCCGCAGCGCGTTTGGGCTTCGACGACATTGAAACACTGGTCCGTGGATTCGTGCGACTGGGCGTCAGCAAGCTGCGTCTCACGGGTGGGGAGCCCCTGCTGCGCAAACGCCTGCCGGAACTGGTTGCCCGGCTGGCCCTGATCCCCGGCATCCAGGATCTTGCGCTCACGACCAACGGTTCACTGCTTGCACAACATGCCCAGGCAATGCGCGATGCGGGTTTGCAACGCCTGACCGTCAGCCTGGACGCGCTGGACCCGATCATCTTCCGGCAGCTTTCGGGAGATCGCGGCCGGGTCGACGATGTGCTGGCCGGCATCGCCGCTGCACGTGCAGCCGGATTCGTCGGACTCAAGATCAACTGCGTCGTTCAGCGCGGCATCAACGAGGGCGAGGCGCTGCGGCTGCTTGAACACTTTCGAGGCAGTGGCCATATCGTGCGCTTCATCGAATACATGGACGTGGGCACATGCAACGGCTGGGATGCGTCGCGCGTGCTGCCTTCGGCAGAATTGCGGGATCGCATCCATGCACGCTGGCCGCTGCGGCCGCTGCATGCCAGCTACCGCGGCGAAGTGGCCTTGCGTCACGCGTTCGCAGATGGCGCAGGTGAGATTGGATTCGTCAGTTCGGTCAGCGCGCCATTCTGTGGCGATTGCCATCGCGCCCGTGTATCGGCTGACGGCAAGCTCTACACATGCCTGTTTTCGGGCGAAGGCAGCGATTTGCGGCCTGCATTGCAAGGTGGCGAACTGGCGCTGTCCGAACACGTCGCGAGGGTATGGTCGGGCCGTGGCGATCGCTACAGCGAATTGCGCGGACGTGCCGGAAGCAGTAGGAAACACGTCGAAATGTTCCTGGTGGGGGGCTGAATGGCAATGCGAAAAAAAATCCTGACGCATCTGGACGCCGAAGGGCGGCCAGCGATGGTCGACGTCTCGGACAAACTCGTCACCGCGCGCGAAGCAATCGCAGAATGCAGGGTCTGCTTTCCGGCCGACGTGGCGAAGCAACTGCATGCGACTGGCCTGAAAAGCGCGAAGGGCGGGATTGTCGAAACCGCGATCATCGCCGGCACCATGGCGGTGAAGCGTACGCATGAGTTGATTCCGTTCTGCCACCCGCTGCCGATCGACGGCTGCCGGATCGTCGTCGACTGGCTTGATGACAATGCATTGCGCATCGAGTGCCGGGTCAGGACGATCCATCGCACTGGCGTCGAGATGGAAGCATTGACCGGCGCGACCATCGCTGCGCTGACTGTCTACGACATGTGCAAGGCGCTGTCGCATGCGATCGTCATCGGGCCGGCGAGACTGCTGGGCAAGCGTGGCGGCAAGCGCGATTTCGGGAACGCCGGCACGTGACGCGGCTGAGGGTGCTTTATTTCGCCAGCTTGCGTGACGCGGCCGGGGTTCCAGGCGAGACAATCCAGACGCAAGCCCGGACGTTGGCTTCGTTGTACGACGAACTGCGGATACGCCATCAATTTGCGCTGCCCCGCGGGCAGCTGCGTGTGGCGGTGGATGATGCGTTCGCGAAGTGGGAGGACGCTCCACGGGACGGCAGCGAAGTTGCGTTCATTCCTCCCGTGAGCGGAGGTTGAACTGCCTGCATGAAACGCTTCAATCTTTCTGAAACGCCATTCGATGTCGCAATGAGGCGCGCCAACCTGGTCGACGCCCGCGCCGGCGGTTATGCGGGTTTCGAAGGCCTGGTCCGCAACCACAATGACGGACGTAAAGTGCATGGCCTGCATTACGAGGCACATGCCAAGCTGGCGGAAATCGAAGGCGAGCGCATCATCGATGAGGCGTTGGCCAGGTTTGAAATCATCGACGCACACTGCGTACATCGCATTGGCGACCTTGCCATCGGCGATCTCGCTGTCTGGGTCGGCGTCACCGCCGCGCATCGCGATGCTGCATTCGCCGCCTGTCGATTCATCATCGATGAAGTCAAATCACGCGTCCCGATCTGGAAGCACGAGCGCTACGCCGATGGCGAAGTCACCTGGTTGCATCCCCAGGCTTAGCCCGCAATTTGCAACATTTCTACCTTGGCGAAGCCCCCTTAGTAAGGGGGCGCCCCGAAGGGGCAGGGTTTGGGAGTTCATGGCCCGGGGCCCAAAGTTTGCGCAGCCAACTTTGGGATCTGTTCCGCGTCGCGGAACAGATGGCGATGGCCCTGCCGGCTTGCCTCGGCACCCGCATCAACCGATACCGTTGCTGCCTTCCGGCCCTGGCGGGGTTTTCGATCTAGCGTCGCGAGGGGCCGACAGGGCCACCATAGGAACAAATGGCGGAGAGAGCGGGA
>JBBRZH010000028.1:0-28257 GCA_038236935.1 Lysobacterales bacterium | reverse complement strand
TTCAATCCGCGCTGGAAACGGTCTTCCTTGGCCAGCGCCATGTTGTCGCGCAGGTAGTCGAAGCCGATCTCGTTGTTGGTGGCATAAGTAATGTCACTTCCGTATGCCGCGTGCTTGTCCGAATGCGGCATGCCCGGATACACAACGCCGACCGAAAGACCAAGCCAGGTATAGAGCTTGCCCATCCAGCCGGCGTCGCGACGCGCGAGGTAGTCGTTGACCGTGACGACGTGCACGCCCTTGCCTTCCAGTGCGTTGAGGTAGACCGGCAGCGTGGCGACGAGCGTCTTGCCTTCACCGGTGCGCATCTCGGCGATCTTGCCCATGTGCAGCACCATGCCGCCGATCAGCTGGACGTCGTAGTGGCGCATGCCCAGTACGCGCTGGCTGGCTTCGCGGCAGACGGCGAAGGCCTCGGGAAGAATCTTGTCGAGCGACTCGCCCTTGGCGATGCGTTGCTGGAATTCGGGGGTCTTGGCCTGCAGGTCGGTGTCGCTGAGCGCGTGCATCTGCGCTTCGAGTGCGTTGACCTTCTTGACGATGCCGCTGAGCTGGCGCAGCAGGCGCTCGTTACGGCTGCCGAAGACGCTGGTGAGCATGCGATTGAACATTTAAGTACCGGGAATCAGGAATCGGGAGTGGGGAATCGGCAAACGTCGCGGACTCCAGCAATACAAGCCGGACAATAAAAAAGGACGCCGGGCGCCCTTTTTTGGCAACACGCATTGTAGCGCGCCGCGACAAGACCGGGCCGGGACGGAACCCGGCGCCGATGGCACGGCTGTTCCTTCAGCCACGCAAGAGTGGGGGCAACCCGGGCATGTTCAACCCCGGGAGAAGCCCGCCTGGCCCAGGAACTTCGCCGGATTCACCACGGTCCCGTTCACCCAGACCTCGAAGTGCACGTGCGCTCCGGTGGAGTGGCCGGTCGATCCCGCCTTCGCGACCTCCTGCCCGCTGCGCACCAGGTCGCCAACCTGCACCAGCAATCGCGAATTGTGCGCATAACGGGTGACATATCCATTGCCGTGATCGACTTCGACCACGTTGCCGTAGCCCGAGCGCACACCAGCGTAGCTGATCACGCCATCGGCGACGGCCAGCACCGGGTCGCCGGTCACCGCGTGGAAATCCATGCCTTTGTGGAAGGCCGCGCCACCGCCAAAAGGATCAGCGCGCCCGCCGAAACCCGATGTGACATAGCTGTTGGCGATCGGCATCCGCGACGGTGTTGATTCGGCGTCGAGCTTCCGGTTGAACAGCAGCGAATCCAGCACCGAAAGTTGCTCGCCAGAGGCCTTGAAGCGGGTTTCCAGTTGAACCAGACCGGCCCGCAGGTCACGTGCCGGCATGTCGTGGGTCGGGCCGACGCCGCCGACGCCCACGGGTTTGTCGAAATCGAATTCGCCATCAGCCAGCTGACCGGTGCGGGTGAGGCGTTCGCCGAGCGCATTGAGGCGGTTGGCTTCGGCCTGCAGCTCTCCGAGGCGCGCGGCAAGCGCGTTGACTTCACGCTGCGCCTGATCGCGGGTTGCATCCAGCTGTGCCTGCTGGGTCATGGTCCGATGGCGCAGCTGCGTCATTTCAATCGAACCGATGCCACTATGCAGGCCAGCCCCCAAGGCTGCGCCGGTTGCCAGCAACACGACCACCGCGACCGCAGGTGCACGTGCGGCGGACTCGCCGGCTTGCCGCGCAAGACGCACCAGGCGTCCGCGCGTATGGTTGATGAGTCTGGTTTGAAATCGAATCTTGAAGGCCATGCTGATGTCTGGTTCCCGTTCGTCCCGCCCGCCGGCCCCGAAGGTGCCTGGCAAGCCGCGTGCGGCGCTGGAGGCGCTACTCGCTGGTGATGCGGCCGATCCGATCCGCCGGGCCTTGTGGCTCGACGCGCTCGACGCGCGGTTGCGTGATTCCTTTCCCCCGTCGCTGGCCGCGCATGTGCGGCTGGCGAACGTCAACGGGGGAACCTTGGTCTTCCTGGTGGACTCACCGATTTGGCGAGCCCGCCTGCGATTGGCTTCGCCCGGGTTGATGGAAGCCGCCCGAGCCGCTGGAATCGATGCGCAGGACGTGGTCATCAAGACCACCACCCATCCCTTCGAGGCACGCACCCCATCGGAACGTGCACCCTTGCCAATGTCGGTTGCCGCCAAGGAGGCCTTGCAGGCCGCCTTGGCTTCGCTGGAACCCGGAATCCAGACTGTCCCTGACCAGGACGATTGCCTGAATGCCAGCACTCCGGCCGACAGCGAAGGGGCATCCTAACGGCCTAATCCGCCCAAGGCGGTAAGGTTTCGTTAAAAATGTGTGAAGATTTCACGGATCGTACACGTGAGATTTCAGGAAGCCCCACGGCCCCCAGCCCACTCAGCGGTCAAACCAGCTGTAGCGCACCGTAACCAATGGGGGCCGATTCGAGCTGCGGGAAAGTCACTTCTTCCCAAGCCGAACGCTCAGCCAGCAGCGCGCGCACCAGCTTGTTGTTGAGCGCATGGCCGGATTTGTACCCCTCAAATGCACCGAGGATCGCGTGGCCGGCCAGATACAGGTCGCCCACCGCATCCAGGATCTTGTGGCGGACGAATTCATCCCCGTAACGCAGCCCGTCATCATTGAGGATGCGGAATTCGTCGAGCACGATCGCATTGTCCATCGAGCCACCGAGGCCCAGGTTGCGCTCGCGCATGAACTCCAGGTCGCGCATGAAGCCGAACGTGCGTGCGCGACTGACTTCCTTGACGTAGGCGACAGTAGAAAATTCCACTTCCGCGCGCGATTGCGTGGCTGGAATCATCGGATGGTCGAACTGGATGGTGAATCCGAGCTTGAAGCCGTCATATGGCTCGAAACGCGCGATCTTGTCGCCATCGCGGACTTCCAGCACGCGCTTGATGCGGATGAAACGCTTGGGCGCAGCCTGCTCGACGATGCCAGCGGACTGCAGCAGGAACACGAACGGGCTCGCCGAGCCGTCCATGATCGGCACTTCCGGAGCGGACAGGTCGATGTAGGCATTGTCGATCCCCAAGCCAGCCAGTGCCGACATCAGGTGTTCGATGGTCAGCACCTGACCACCGTCGCGCGACAAGCCAGTGCATAGCATCGTCTCGGTGACGAGTTCGGCTTTGGCGGGAATCTCGACCACCGGATCCAGGTCGGTACGACGGAAAACAATCCCCGTGTCGGCCGCAGCCGGGCGCAACGTGAGAAATACCTTCTCGCCGCTATGCAGCCCGACGCCAGTGGCGCGGATGACGTTCTTGATGGTGCGTTGCTTGAGCATGCAGGCCCGAGGCTAGTGCGACTCATGACTCATCGCAAGCGATGAATCACGGGGACGGCAAGCAGCCGTGATCAGGATGTGAAGATAGCACGCGACGCTGAACGTCCCGCCACGGGGCAGCTGGCCTCTTGCCAACATGCGAAGTAACTGCCGCCGCGCCTGGAACGCGGCGGTGCCTTTTTCAGTCCGGCGACAGTGCTCTTCCCGGGGATCAATCCGCCTGTCGACGCAAGAATGCCGGGATATCCAGATAGCTGCTGTCATTGCCGAAATCGGCAACGGCCGGCGCGGCGCTCTCGCTACCACCACGTCCACGAAGGCTGGCGGCGATCCCCATGCCTGGCGATGGCGAATACGGGTCGGACACCTCGTCGATGAGCATTCCGGTGGTGCCATCGCGCTTGCCCTGCGAATGGATCAGCTGGACTTGTGGCTTGCGCAAGGAGTCGCGACCGCTGTCTCGATCATGGTCGCGCTCACTGCCACGCACACCTTGCCGCGCAACGTTACGGTTGAGCCCGGTGGCAACGACGGTGACGCGAACTTCATCCTGCATGTCCGGATCCAGCACGGTGCCGATGACCACGGTGGCGTCTTCGGCGGCGAAGTTCTCGATGGTGCGACCGACCTCGTCGAACTCGGCCATCGTGAAATCCGGGCCGGCGGTGATGTTGACCAGGATGCCGTTGGCGCCGGACAGGTTGACGTCGTCGAGCAGCGGGTTCTGGATCGCCGCTTCCGCCGCTGCCGATGCGCGATCGTCGCCACGCGCGTGGCCGGTGCCCATCATCGCCAGGCCCATCTCCGACATCACGGTACGCACGTCGGCAAAGTCGACGTTGATCAGGCCCGGACGCACGATCAGGTCCGCGATGCCCTGCACCGCGCCGAGCAACACGTCATTGGCCGCGCGGAATGCCTGGATCATGGTCGCGTTGCGGCCCAGCACGGTGATCAGCTTTTCATTGGGAATCGTGATCAGGGAATCGCAATGCTGGCTCAACTCCTCGATGCCCTTGAGCGCCACCTGCATGCGACGGCGACCTTCGAACGGGAAGGGCTTGGTCACGACCGCGACCGTGAGGATGCCCATCTCCTTGGCCAGTTGCGCCACCACAGGGGCCGCGCCGGTACCGGTACCACCGCCCATGCCCGCGGTGATGAACACCATGTCGGCGCCACCGAGCGCGTCCATGATGCGTTCGCGATCTTCCAGCGCCGCCTGGCGGCCAACTTCCGGATTCGCTCCGGCACCAAGTCCCTTGGTGACATTGCTGCCGAGCTGCAGCTGCAGTTTCGCACCACAGTTCTTGATCGCCTGCGAGTCGGTATTGGCGGTGATGAACTCCACTCCATCGATGTTGCCGTTGACCATGTGCGCCACCGCGTTTCCGCCACCACCGCCAACGCCAATCACCTTGATGACCGCGTTGGGTGCCATCTTTTCCACCAGTTCAAAATGCGCCATGACCTCATCCTCCAGTTTTATGCAACTTGTCTGTGTTGCTGATTGTTTGATCGGGTTTGTGTTGCCAAGTCCCACAATCGTCCGCTCGTCCTGCCTGCCGCCATCGCGCCTTCGCGACGGTGCTGAATGTGTTTTCAAAACTCGCCGCGATACCAGTTCTTCACCTTGTTGAAGAAACTTCCCGCGCGCCCGGTTGGAATCACTGGCCGGCGCGGATGTTCGATCTGGCTGCCCATCAGCAAAAGGCCGACGCCGGTCGCGTGCACCGGATTGCCAACCACCTCGCCCAGTCCCGTGACGTGTTGGGGGATCCCGACACGCACCGGCATCTGCAGCATTTCTTCGGCAAGTTCGACCACGCCTTCCATCTTCGACGCGCCACCGGTCAGCACCATGCCGGCGCGCACGAGCTCTTCGAAGCCAGACCGGCGCAACTCCGCCTGCACCATTTCGAAGATTTCCTCGTAGCGTCCCTGCACCGCCTGCGCCAATGCATGCCGCGGCAAGCGACGTGGTGGTCGATCGCCAACGCTTGGGACCTGGATCGATTCTTCCGCGGTCGCCAGCTGTGCCAATGCACAGGCATAACGCACCTTGATCTGCTCGGCCTCCGGCGTCGGCGTGCGCAGCATGTGCGCGATGTCGTTGGTGACGTGGTCACCTGCGATTGGCAAGGACGCGGTGTGGCTGATCGCGCCCTGCACAAACACTGCAAGATCGGTGGTGCCCGCGCCGATATCGACCAGCACCACGCCAAGCTCGCGCTCATCGGCAGTCAGCACCGCGGTCGCCGACGCCAGCGAGGACAGGATGAGGTCGTCGACCTGCAACCCGCATCGCTGCACGCACTTGGTGATGTTGGCCGCAGCCGATTGCGCGCAGACGACCAGGTGCGCATGCACTTCCAGGCGCACGCCGGTCATGCCGACTGGATTGCGGATGCCTTCCTGCGAATCGTCCAGGACATACTCGCGCGGGATCGCGTGCAGGATCCTCTGGTCGGCGGGGATTGCGACAGCCTTGGCCGCTTCAAGCACACGGTCCAGATCCGACCACGTCACTTCGCCATCGCGGATCGGCACGATGCCCGGCGAGTTGCGGCATTGCACGTGGTTGCCGGAAATCGATGCGTACACCGAACGGATTTCGCACCCGGCCATGAGTTCGGCCTCTTCAACCGCACGCTGGATCGACTGCACCGTCGACTCGATGTCGACCACGACGCCGCGCTTTAGCCCACGCGATTCGTGCGAACCAATGCCGATCACTTCAATGGGGTTGCCAGGCGAAAATTCGCCGACCAGCGCCACCACTTTGGATGTGCCGATGTCGAGCCCGACGATGAGGGCTTTGTCGCCTTTGCGGTTCATGTTTGGGAGCCGGGAATGAGAGGGCGGGAAGTCGGAATCTGGAATGGCGGGACAAGGCCAGCAGGTGTTGGCCCCCCACTTGCTGCAGCGGCAGCCACCTTCTGCTGCTGGACTGTTCTTTGCTCCGGATTCCCGGCTGGTGATTTATCGGGCCAGGTGAGCGCGAACCCGTTGGTGTAGCGAAGGTCGGCCCGCGTGAGCGGCAGCTGTTTTTGCGACAGGAGTTGCGGCAGCAGGCGAGCGAAACGCGCCAGTCGTAGCCGCGCCTCACTGCTGCCGATCACCACCTGCGTTCCATTGGACAAGGTCAGCGACCAGCTGCCCCGGGGGTCGAGTGCCAAGGCACGCACGTCGATGCCGCTGGTCGCGAACATCTCGCGCGACTGGTTGTAAAGCGCAACGACATCGGCCACGCGCGTATCGGGGCCATCAAGCATGGGCATGCCCTTCGGCACCTGGATTCCTCGCGCGGGGAACAGGCTGCCGTGTTCGGACAACAGCCGATCCTTGCCCCACTGCGCGAACGGACGATGCTCGACGATGCTCACTTCCAGCACATCGGGCCAGCGCTTGCGGACTTCTGCGCGCTCGACCCATGGCAGCCTTGCGACCGCGCTCTGCGCGTCGGCGAGCCGCACCGCAAAAAACCCCTGCGCCGCATAGGGCAGCACCGTCGAGCGCAGCCGCTGTGCATCCACACGCTCAAGTTCGCCTTCCACCCGCAGCGTGCGTAGCGGCCAGTGGCTTGCGCCGATCCATCCGTTGACGACCGCCACCACCGGAAGCGTCACCAGCAGCAACGCGAGCGTCCAGGCGAAAATGCGCAGGGCAGCATTCATCGAGGCGCACCTGCGTCGATGGTCATCTCCAGGATCCGCCAGCACAGGTCCTCGAACTCCAGGCCCATCTCCCGCGCAGCCTTGGGCACCAGCGAATGACTGGTCATGCCCGGCGCGGTGTTGACTTCGAGCAGATGGAAACCACCCCCGTGATCGCGCATCACGTCGACCCGTCCCCAGCCCGTGCAATCCAGGGCGACGAATGCCTCCAGGGCGATCCGCCGGATTTCGTCTTCGGCCTTCCCTTCAAGACCCGGGCATAGGTACTGCGTATCTTCGGCCACGTACTTGGCGTGGTAGTCGTACCACTGGCCTTTGGGCACGATGCGGATCGATGGCAATGCGACATCGCCGAGAATGCCGACGGTGAGCTCATCACCCTGGATCATCCGCTCCATCAGCAATTCGCCAGGATATTGCGCAGCGAGTGCCAACGCATCGTCCAGATCGGCGTCGGTCAGCACACGCGAGACGCCAACGCTGGATCCTTCGCACGAGGGCTTGACGATCACCGGCAACCCTAGTTCACGTGCGGCCGCGTGCACGTCGCCACGCTTGCCAAGGCGCACGTATCGGGGCGTCGGCAGTCCAAGGGACATCCACACCTGTTTGCTGCGGATCTTGTCCATGCTCAGCGCCGAGCCCAACACGCCCGATCCCGTGCAGGGCATCTGCATCGCCTCGAGCAATCCCTGCAGCACTCCGTCTTCGCCACCGCCGTTGTTGCCATGCAGGATGTTGAAGACGCGATTGAAATGCTTGCCATGCAGCTCGCGGATGATGCTGGGGATACCATCAACGGCATCGGCGGCAATGCCACGCGCGCGCAACGCCTCGAGCACGTTGCGCCCGGAATCCAGCGATACCTCGCGCTCGGAGCTGGTGCCGCCCATCAGCACCGCGACGCGCCCGAAGTCAGCCGGATCGGTGATGCGCAGTGGCGGGAAGTTCTGTCCAGTCATCGACGCACTCATTGCACACTTCCTTCAAATCCATGGGCCGCCAGTTGCTGCGCCGCGGCGCCGATATCCCCGGCACCCATCAGCAACAGCAGGTCGCCGTCCTGCAGGACGTCGGGCAGGATCGTGGCGAGGTCGGAGGCGGCATTCACGACGACGGGATCGATGCGACCGCGCGCGCGGATGGCGCGGGCGAGTGACCTGGCGTCGGCGCCCACGATCGGTGCTTCGCCGGCGGGATAGACTTCGGTGAGCACCAACGCATCCACGCTCGACAGCACGCTGGCGAAATCGTCGAACAGATCACGCGTACGGCTGTAGCGGTGCGGCTGGAAGGCCACCACGAGGCGTTTGTCGGGCCAGCCGCCCCGTGCCGCGGCGAAGACTGCTTCCAACTCCTTGGGATGATGGCCGTAGTCGTCGACCAGTTGCACGATCGCGCCTTTTGGCGTGCGCAGTCTGGCCAGCAGGTTGAAACGGCGGCCGATGCCGGCGAACTTCTGCAGGGCAGTCGCAATCGTCTGTGGCTCGACCCCAAGCTGCCAGCCGACCGCGGCAGCGGCGAGCGCGTTCTGCACGTTGTGGCGCCCCGGCAGGGCCAGCTCGATCGCAGTGTGCGAGTCGTCGGGCAGGCGCAGGGTGAAGCGCATGCAACCGCCTTCCTGGGTGACATTTTCGGCACGCACGTCGGCGTGCTCGGCGAATCCGTACGTCATCATGTGGCGCGACGTATCGGCGGCGAGTATCGCGACTTCGGCGTCGTCGATGCACAACACCGCCAATCCATAAAACGGCAGTCGGTGCAGGAATTCAGCGAATGCCGCCTGCACGCGCGCGAAGTCGCCGCCGTAATTCTCAAGGTGATCGGCGTCGATGTTGGTGATGATCGCGACCAGCGGATTCAGCCGCAGGAAGCTGCCGTCGCTTTCATCCGCCTCGGCCACCAGCCAGTCACCGCTGCCCAGCCGTGCATTGGCGCCAGCGGCGAGCAATTGGCCGCCGATCACGAACGTCGGATCCAGGCCGCCTTCGCCCAGTACGCTGGCCAGCAGCGAGGTGGTCGTGGTCTTGCCGTGCGTGCCCGCAACGGCAATGCCGCGGCGAAAGCGCATCAACTCGGCCAGCATCTCGGCGCGGGGAACGATCGGAATGCCCTGCACTCGCGCTTCGGCGAGTTCAGGATTGTCCCGCTTGATGGCGCTGGAGACGACAATGCAGTCGGCGCCAATGACATTGGTGGCGACATGACCCCGATGGACCATCGCACCCAATGAGGTGAGCCGACGCGTGGTCGCATTGTCGGCGTTGTCCGAACCCGAGACCTGGTAGCCGAGCGTGCACAACACTTCGGCGATGCCGCTCATGCCGGCGCCGCCAATGCCGACGAAATGCACACGCGCAGCGGCGCCGTTGATGCCAGCGCGCGCCACCTCCGCGTGCGGCAGGTCACGTGTCGCCAGCAGCCTGCGCATGGAACTCATGCCGCTTTCCCATGGCGCGATGCGGCCGTGGCAATGCGGATCACGATGTCGGCAACATCCTGCGCAGCATCGGGCCTGGCCAGCGCACGGGCTGACTCGGCCATCGCCAGACGGCGCACGGGATCAGCAACCAAACCTGCCAGGATCGTGCGCAGTTCCACCGCCAAATTTGCACTTTGTGGCAGCAACAACGCCGCGCCATGTTCGACCAGGTATTCGGCGTTACGCGTCTGATGGTCATCGACCGCTTGCGGGAATGGCACCAGCACGCTACCGACGCCCGCCGCGCACAATTCCGCCAGCGTCAACGCACCGGCACGGCAAACGACAAGGTCGGCCCATGCGTAGGCAGCGGCCATGTCGGCAATGAACGGCTCGATCGAGGCGCTGATGTTCGCCTCGGCATAGGCGTGCTGGGCATCCTCGCGCAGCTTCTCTCCGCACTGGTGCCGCACGTCGATCGCCTCATGCAATCCAGCCACTGCTTGCGGAACAGCGGCATTCAACGCGCGCGCACCCTGGCTGCCACCAAGCACCAGGAGGCGCAGCACACCGCTGCGCTGCGAAAACCGTTGCTGGGGGGTCGGCAATTCGGCGATTTCCCTGCGCACCGGGTTCCCCACGAATTCTTCATCGACATGTTTGAACGTCTGGGGGAAACCAGTCAGTACCCGCTGGGCGAATCGCGCGAGCACGCGATTGGTGATTCCAGGCGCGCGATTCTGCTCATGCACGATCAACGGCGTGCCGCGCATCCTCGCGGCGATCCCGCCAGGGCCTGCGGCATAGCCGCCGAAGCTCACCACGGCGCGCGGATTGCTCACCTTCAAGACGCTTGCCGCCGCGCGAATCGCGGCCAGCACCCGCAGAGGCGCCATCAACAACGCAATCATTCCTTTTCCGCGCAAGCCCTTCACCGCAATGGTGTCGATGGCAATCCCGCGCGCCGGCACCAGCCGTGTTTCCATGCCGCCATCGGCGCCCAGCCAACGTACGTTCATTCCGCGGGACTGCAACGCGGCAGCCACGGCCAGCCCGGGGAAAATATGCCCGCCAGTGCCTCCGGCGAGGATCATGACCGGCCCATCGGCATGCACGTTGCGAACGCTCATGTGCGCACCCTGAAGTTGCGCAACGCAGGCCACTGCGACGCATTCGAAGCGTTGACGCGCACCGGCGCAGGCACAGGCTCGTTGCGACGCGCACGACTGCCTCCGCGCGCCGAGACCTCAGCAGGCATCGGCTGCGCGGTCGCCGGCGTGTTGCCGGACGTCGGCTGCATGGCATCCCCTCGCAGTTTCGCGACCTGCCGCTCGGCGCGATCCAGCTCATACGACACGCGCAGCAGCAGCCCAAGCGCCGCGCAGGTCATCAGCACACTGGAACCCCCGGATGAAATCAGCGGCAGCGTCAATCCCTTGGTTGGCAGCACGCCAAGGTTGACGCCGATCGAGACAAGACTCTGCAGGCTCATCCACAGCGCGATGCCGAACGCGCAGTAGCCGGCGAAATGGCGCCGCATTTCCACGCAGCGCAAGCCAATCCAGAACGCGCGTCCCGCCAACAGCGCATACATCGCGATCACCAGGCACACGCCCACAAAGCCCAGCTCCTCTGCGATCACCGCGAGGATGAAATCGGTATGCGCTTCGGGCAGGTACGCAAGCTTCTGCACCGATGCACCCAGGCCCACGCCGAACCATTCGCCACGGCCGACCGCCATCAATGCATTCGTCAATTGATAGCCGCTGTTGAACGGATCCGCCCACGGGTCCATGAAGGACGTGAATCGACGCACGCGATAGGGCTCGGCGATGGCGATCGCGGAAAACGCGAGCAGCAGCCCCAACACCGGGCCGAACATGCGCGGCATGTTGACGCCGCCCAGCACCAGCAATCCCGCAGTGATCGCCAGTATCAAAGATGAGGAGCCGAAGTCCGGCTGCAACAACAGCAGCGCCACGAGCCCAATGGCGACGCCGAGGGGCTTGAGCATCGCCTTCCATGTGGCCGTGACTTCTTCGCTGAAACGCTTGAGGTAGCTGGCCAGCCAGATGATGTAGAACAGCTTCACCGCTTCCACTGCCTGGAAGTTGGCAACGCCCAGGTTCAACCAGCGGCGCGCGCCGTTGATGCGGTGCCCCGCGCCGGGGACGAAGACCAGCAGCAGCAACATGAAACACGCGATCAGCAGCAACTGGCCCCGATTCTCGATCGTCTTGAGTTCGGTGCGCATCAACCACAGGGCGATCGCGATGCCAATGGCCAGGAACAGCACATGGCGCGTCAGGAAGTAGAACGGCCCGACATGCATGCCCTCGCCGATCGCGATCGAACTTGATGCGACCATCACCACCCCGAAGCACGCCAGCACGATCGAAATGCCGAGCAGCCATGGATCGAAGTGGCCGCGGATGGCGTCCAGTCGAGTCGCCTGGCGTGGCGTGCTGGCGGTGGCGAAGTCGTTCATCAGCGCACCTTCAACGTCGCCAGGCCGACCAGGACCAGCACCACCGAGATGATCCAGAAGCGCACGATCACGCGCGGCTCGGGCCAGCCTTTCAACTCGAAGTGGTGATGGATCGGCGCCATGCGGAACACGCGCTTGCCGGTGAGCTTGAACGAGCCCACCTGGATCATCACCGACAGGGTTTCGATCACGAACACCCCGCCCATGATTACCAGCACCAGTTCCTGGCGCACGATCACGGCAATGGTGCCGAGGACCGCTCCCAGCGATAGCGCGCCGATATCGCCCATGAACACCATCGCCGGATACGTGTTGAACCACAGGAACCCAAGCCCGGCACCGGCTATGGCCGCGCAGATGATCACAAGCTCCCCGGCACCGGGAACCTGGGGTATCTGCAGGTAGGTCGAAAACACCGCATTGCCCGATGCATAGGCGAACACACCCAGTGCGCACGCGACCAGCACCGTTGGCATGATCGCCAGGCCATCGAGGCCATCGGTGAGGTTGACCGCATTGGAGAAGCCGACGATCCATAGATACACGATGGCGACGAAGCTGACGCTGACCAGCGGCAAGGCCACGGCCTTGAAGAATGGAATGTAGAAGGTCGTCGCCGCCGGTACGTCGGCCGTGTAGTACAGGAACAGACCGGCGGCGAGACCGAGCAGCGATTGCAGGAGGTATTTCCACCGCGACTTCATGCCATTGGGATCGCGCTTGACGATCTTCAGCCAGTCGTCGTACCAACCGATGGCGCCAAAGGTGACCATCACTCCCAGCACCAGCCACACATACTTGTTGCGCAGGTCACCCCACAACAGCACCGACGCCAGCACTGTCACCAGGATCAGCGCGCCACCCATGGTCGGTGTGCCCGCCTTGACGATATGCGTCTGCGGGCCATCGCTGCGGATTGGCTGGCCGCCCTTGAACAGCGCCAGCTTGCGGATGACCGCCGGACCCCACCACAACGACAACGCCAGTGCGGTCAGCGAACTGAGGATGCCGCGGAACGTGAGATAGGCGAACAGGCCGAAATGCGCCTGAAGTTGTTCGAGCCAGCGGGTGAGTTCAAGCAGCATGCTTCGCTTCTCCCACGCCACCCAGCAGTGCCTGCACGACCTTGTCCATGGCGCTGCCGCGCGAACCCTTCACGAGCACGCGCACCCCTGGATGCAGATCTGCGCGCAATGCGTCGGCAAGTGCTTGATGTGTTTCGAAGTGCTGCGCATCCGCGCCAAATGCTTCCGCGGCAGCCGCACTCAGGGGGCCGAGCGCGAATAGCCGCGTGATGCCTGCACTTTTTGCACGACGGCCGGCCTCGGCATGCAGCGCATGCGCATCGTCGCCGAGTTCGCGCATGTCACCCAGCACCAGCCAGTTGTCGCCAGCGTCGGCGACCAGCGTGTCGATGGCAGCGTAGAGCGAACCAGGGTTGGCGTTGTAGCTGTCGTCGATCAATATCGCCCCGCAGGACAGGCGATGCGTCACCAGCCGCCCTGCCACTGGACGTGCTGCGACAAGGCCATCGCGGATTGCCGGAAGCGACGCACCCAAGCCCAGCGCCAACGACGCCGCAGCGAGCGCGTTGAGCACGTTGTGGCGCCCCGGCAAGCCCAGCAGGATCTCGACATCACCCTGCGGTGATACCAGCACGAAACGCGTGTCTTCTCCGCTCATCACAATGTCGCGTGCGGTGACATCCGCGGTGGCGTCCAGGCCGAAACGGATGACCCGATGCCCATGCGTGCGTTCAGCGAAATACGGGGCAAATGCATCGTCCGCATTGATCACCGCCACGCCACCGCTGGGCAACGCATCGTAGATGGCAGCCTTGGTATCGGCCACTCCAAGCAACGTCCCCATCCGCTCCAGGTGCGCTGGGGCGATGTTGTTCACGAGCGCCACGTCTGGTCGGGCGATCGCAGTCAGGTAGGCGATATCACCCGGCTTGCCAGCGCCCATTTCGTAGATCGCGACAGCGGCATCCTCCGGCGCATCGAGCACTGCCAGGGGCAAGCCGATTTCATTGTTGCGGTTGCCGGGGTTGGCATGAACGACTTGCCCTGCCTCGGCAGCCACCTGCTGCAGGATCGACAGCAGCAGCGTCTTGACGCTTGTCTTGCCGTTGCTGCCGGTGATGGCGACGACCTTGGCGTGGCGCGTGTGTTGCATGGCGGCTGCAAATGCCGCGAGCGCATGCCCGGTGTCGGCGACAATGACCTGTGGCACAAGGCAGTCGGACGCATGCGTTGCCAGGACCGCGCGCGCGCCAGCATCGACGGCTTCGCCGATGTGGGCATGACCATCGAAATGCTCACCCTTGAGCGCGACGAAGAGTGCCGCGCGACCGTCGCTTGCATCCATGGTGCGGGTATCGGTGGCGATCGCATCGATCAGCACGTCGTCGCCCTGCAGGCGGCCACCGGTCCATTGCGCGATGCGACTGAGCGGCACCGGCTTCATGCATGGCTCCCGGCCGCAATGCGTGCCAGCGCCGCACGTGCAACGCTGGTGTCATCGAATGGATGACGAACGCCTAGAACGTCCTGGTACGACTCATGGCCCTTGCCTGCGATCAACACGATGTCCCCAGCACCGGCATCGCCAATCGCGCCGAAGATGGCGGCAGCGCGGTCGCGCTGTATGAGCGCGGCCTGCGGTTGCGCGAAGCCGGTCAGGATGTCGGCGACGATCGCGTCGCCATCCTCGCTGCGTGGATTGTCATCGGTGACGATGACGACATCGGCGTTGCGCTCGGCGATCTGCGCCATCTGTGCGCGCTTTCCGCGATCGCGTTCGCCCCCGCAACCGAAGACGCAGACTATCCGTCCATGCGCGTGGTCGCGCAGCGAGATGAGCGCCTGTTCGAGCGCATCGGGGGTATGGGCGTAGTCGACGACGATCAGTGGATGGCCATCGCTGCCGCCAAGCCGATTCATGCGTCCGGCGATCGGCTGCAGTTGCGACAACGTCGATGCGATCGTGACCGGCGGATCACCGAGGCTGTGCAGGATTCCCGCGACCGCCAGCAGGTTGTCGACATTGAACCGACCCAGCAATGGCGACTGCACCGCGAATCGTGCATCGCCAACCATCAGATCGAAAGTGATGCCATTCGCACCCAAGGCGATGTCGTCGGCACGCACGTCAGCCTGCGCACCGCGTGAACTCATGCTGACGCAATGCGTCGTTGACGGAACACTGGCACACAATTCGCGCCCGAAGGCATCATCGATGTTCACCACCGCGGCGCGCAGCCCGGGCCAAGCGAACAGCCGCGCCTTGGCCGCGCCATAGGCCTGCATGTCGCCGTGGTAGTCCAGGTGGTCGCGGGTGAGGTTGGTGAACACCGCCACATCGAAATGCACGCCATCCACGCGTCCCTGGTCAAGGGCGTGCGAGCTGACTTCCATTGCCACGGCCTGTGCTCCGGCGTCGTGCAATTCGGCTAGCAGCGCATGCAGCTGCAGCACCAGCGGCGTGGTGAAGCCGGTGGATTTGAGTGCGTCGTGCAGCCCGGCACCGAGCGTGCCGATGCTGCCGCTGCGCATTCCACGCAACACCCATGCTTGCACCAGCAGCTGCACCGTCGAGGTTTTACCGTTGGTGCCGGTGACGCCGACGACCGTCATGTCGCCCGAAGGATGACCATGGAAGCAATCAGCCATCACGCCCAGCCGGGCACGCAGGTGCGGCACGGCAATCGCCTCGACTGGTGCCGGCAAATCGTCCGGCGCTGGCGGTTCGTAGAGGATCGCGGCCGCGTTCGCCGCCTTGGCCTGCGCCGCGAAATGCAAACCATGGGTTCCAAATCCGCCAATGGCCACGAACGCATTGCCTGTACGAATCGAGCGGGTGTCCTGGGTCAACCCGGTGATCGCAAGATCGACGGGGATACCGGCCACATCAGGCAGCAGCTCGGACAGCAACATCGCGCGCGTCATTGCACGGTGCCCTGCGTTGAAGGGATCAGGGCGGTGGCGATGTGTTTTACGGCTTCCGGGTTCGCCGCTTTAGTGACCTGGGGCTGGACGGAGTGTTTCGCTTGATCAGCTGCCTGCGCAGCCAGCCACGTGTCGATGTCATCGGGCGGCACGTCCATCAACCGCAACGCGCCTTCCATGACGTGCTTGAACACCGGTGCGGCCACCATGCCGCCGAAATACGATCCGACCGTGGGGTCGTTGACCGCCACCACCATCGCGAAACGCGGCTTGTCCACTGGCACCAGCCCGGCGAAATACGCAACGTACTTGCGCTCGTAACTGCCACCGCTGGCCTTGCGCGCGGTGCCGGTCTTGCCGGCGACGTGGTAGCCAAGAATCGCGCCTTCGGTGGCCGTTCCGCCCGGCTCGGTCACGGTCTGCATCATGCCCATGATTTCGTGCGCGATGTTCGGCGCGAGCACCTGTTGCGGTTCGCTGCGCTGACCTTTCACGAAGGTTGGCGTCAACTCACGGCCGCCGTTGGCCAGCGCCGCATAAGCGCGCGCGATCTGCAGCGGCGTGACGTTCAGGCCGTAGCCGTACGCCATCGTCTGCTTGGTGGTCCCACTCCAACGCGCAGGTGGCGGGAACAATCCCGAGGCTTCCCCCGGAAAGCCACTATGCGTGCTGCTGCCGTAGCCGAAACGCCGTACAAAGTTGTAGAAGGTTTTATCCGGCACCCGCCGAACGATCAATGACGCGCCGACGTTGGAACTCTTCGTGATCACCCCTGTGGTATCCAGCACACCGTAGTTGTGGTGGTCGGTGGTGCGGTAGTTGCCGTTGGCAATCCATCCGGGATTGGTGTCGAAGCGCGTGTGCGGCGTGATCACCCCAGCTTCGAGCGCTGACGCGACGGTGAGCGGCTTCATGGTCGAGCCGGGCTCCATCAAATCAGTCACCGCGCGATTGCGATGAGCGTCCCGGCTTGTGCCGTTGACGCTGTTGGGATTGAACGACGGCAGGTTCGCCATCGCCAGGACTTCGCCCGTGTTGACGTCCAGCACCACCGCCGATGCACTACTGGCACCGGAGTCCAGCAAGGCGCGCTTGAGTTCGCGATAGGTCAGGAACTGGATTCGGCGGTCAATACTGAGTGTCAGGTCCTTGCCCGGTTGCGCGGCGCGCACCAGGTCAACGTTCTCGACGATGCGCCCGCGACGGTCGCGGATGACTTTCTTCGCGCCCGGCGTGCCGCGCAACCAATCGTCGAAGGCCAGTTCCACGCCTTCCTGGCCGCGGTCGTCGATGTTGGTAAACCCCAGCACATGCGCCAACGCTTCGCCCTGCGGATAAAAGCGTCGGTATTCGCGCTGCGAGAACACCCCGGGGATCTTGTGCGCCAGGATGGCGTGCGCCTCATCGGGATTGATGCGCCGCTTGAGGTAGACGAACTCCTTGTCGCTGCGCTGGTCGAGCTTCAGCGTCACCTGCTCGACGGGCATGCCCAGCGCCTGCGCAAGCTCAGGCAGGCGGTCTGGATTTTTCAGGAGTTCCGGCGGATTGCCCCAGATCGATTCGACCGGCGAGGAGACCGCGAGCGGTTCGCCGTTGCGGTCGGTGATCATGCCGCGCGACGTTGGAATGGCGATCTCGCGCAGGAAACGCTCATTGCCCTGCGCACGGTAGAACGCATTGTCGATCCACTGCAGATCCATCGCGCGCCCGACCAGCGCCAGCGAACAAAGTCCCAGCGTGCCGACGACCAGAGCCAACCTCCCGCGCAGGTTGAACTTCTGCGTGCGGCTGCGCATTTTTCCAGCTTTGGGTGGGACGCGACCGATCATTGGCGCACCACGACGATGTCGCTGGTCTCGGGAAATTTCATCCCGAGTTTTTCGCGCGCGAGCTGGTCGATGCGATTGCTTTCCGCCCACGTCGCCTGCTCGAGCTGCAGTCGCCCGAACTCGATGTTGAGGTCGTCGCGCGCATGCTCCAGCCCGGTCAAGGCGATGAACAATTGCCGGTGCTCATGACGCGCGAACACAACGCCGATCGCGGACACCACGTTCGCGATGATGAGGGCGGCGAGCAGCAACCGCGCAGTCACGGACTTGCCCCGCGCATCGGGGTCGGAGTCCCGAATCCAGAATCCCCCAGCTTCTCGGCAACGCGCAGGACCGCGCTTCTCGCACGCGGATTGGCAACGAGTTCGGCCGAATCGGCCTTGCATGCATCCACGACTGCTCGCAACGTCGGCGTAAAGGATTTCGCGACCGGCATCCGGCGATTTCCGGGCGGCGCTTTTGCATGCGCGGCAATGAAACGCTTCACGATGCGGTCTTCAAGCGAGTGGAAACTGATCACGGCCAGGCGGCCACCGATGTTCAGGCGCTCATATGCCGCAGCGAGCCCCAGCTCGAGATCCGCGAGCTCGCGGTTGATGAAGATGCGAATCGCCTGGAAACTGCGCGTTGCGGGATTGCTGCTCTTGTGCTGCTTGTCACTCTTGACGCGCGGCACTGCAGTGGCGATCAGATCGGCCAGCTGCGCGGTACGCGTGATGGGGTGTTCGCTGCGGCGTGCCACGATCACTTTCGCGATCCGGCGCGACATGCGCTCCTCGCCATACGTCCACAGGACATCGGCGATCTCGCGCTCGTCCGCATGTGCCAACCACTGCGCCGCACTGGCGCCGCTGTCTGGATCCATGCGCATGTCGAGCGGGCCGTCCTTGCCGAAGCTGAAACCGCGCTCGGCAACATCCAGCTGGGGCGATGAGACACCAAGGTCGAGCAGGACTCCGTCCAGGCCTCCGCGCGTCGCATCCCACTGTGCGAGCTCGGCGAAGCTGCCGCGGCGGATCGAGACGCGTGCGTCGCTGGCGAACTCACGTTCGGCCACGGCGATCGCTTCGGGATCCTTGTCCATCAGCAGCAGCCGGCCTCCGGGGCCGAGTTTTTCGAGCACCCCACGCGCATGCCCGCCGCGACCGAAGGTGCCATCCAGGTACGTTCCATCCGCCACCACGCGCAGCCCGTCCATGACCTGCGTAAAGAGGACCGGAAGGTGGGCGGACGTGGCATCCGCACCACCGCCCGTCATAGCTGCAGATCGAGCAGGCCGTCGCCCAGGTCGGCATCCGTCAACGTCTGCCGGATCTGCGCGTGGTGCGCCTGCTCGCTCCACAACTCGAACTTGTCGCCCATTCCCAGCAGCACGGCCTTTTTCTCGATCCCGACCGCAGCCCGATGGCTGGCCGGAATGCTGATGCGGCCGCTGCCGTCGGGCTCGACAAAACTGGCCGCGCCGACCAGCTTGAGCTGGAACATGCGGCTGGTCTGGCGGGTCCGGGGCAGCGCGTTGACCTGGTCACGCACCCGCTCCCAGACCGGCTGGGGGTACAGGTAAAGACTGCCTGCCTCGAACGGGTTGTAGGTGAGCACCAGGCGATTGCCGCACTCACTGGCGACAAGGTCCCGGTAGCTGGTGGGAATCGCCAGCCGGCCCTTGTCGTCGATCGTGATGGCGGTCTCGCCCTGGAACATCGCCCTACCCCGTGTGGCCCGTCTGTGCGGGCTTTCCAACCATGGAAAACCACGAATTTCCCGGTTTCCCCACAAGTCGCCACCTTAGGAGTGGTGCACAGGGTTGTCAACAACTTTGCAGGGCAATTTCATCAATCCGGTCAATGACTTGCAGCAAACTTCAGAGAACTCTTCAAGCTTTATCCACAAGCTGCTGTTTCGTCTCAAATTTTGAGATTGAGCAGGTTCCGGTAGGAGTGCCGATGCCGCTGGCCGAAGAGGGCCGGGGGCGTTGTTGCGACGCAACATTAGCTTGGGCGAACCGCCTGATGCGCGTTGCCGTAGACTGCCCACGGCGGAGTCGGCCAGACAGTCGCGTCGCCCGCCTCCATTTCGGTGGAAGCGGGTGCCGAGGAAAGTCCGGGCTCCACAGGGCACGGTGCCAGGTAATGCCTGGGCGGCGCGAGCCGACGGAAAGTGCAACAGAAAGATACCGCCGATGGCTCTTCGGAGATCAGGCAAGGTTGAAATGGTGCGGTAAGAGCGCACCGCGAGCCTGGCAACAGGCCGGCACGGCAAACCCCACCGGGAGCAAGGCCAAATAGGGACCTCATGACGTGGCCCGCGTCGGGTCCGGGTAGGCTGCTTGAGCGTATCGGCGACGATGCGCCTAGAGGAATGACTGTCCACGACAGAACCCGGCTTATCGGCCGGCTCCGCCACTTTTTTGCTTCACCACCATCAAGCGCGAGCGCTCAGCTCGCGGCATCGCCCCCATACAGGGCCTTGCGCGACGCGCCGCTGAGTTCGGCTGCCACCCTGGCCGCAGTCGAGGGCGGAAGGTGCTTGCCGAGCGCAGCATAGATGCGGCGGCCCTCGGCGATCTTCGAATCGATGGCTTCGTCGGCGCCCTGCACCAGCACGACGAATTCCCCGCGCCGCTGGTTGGGATCGGCGGCGATACGCGCGCGTAGCTCGTCGATCGACCCGTCCAGCACCGTCTCGAACAGCTTGGTCATTTCGCGCGCGACCACCGCACGGCGTCCAGCGCCGAACGCAATGGACATGTCCGCCAGCGCGTCTTCGATCCGGTGCGCGGATTCGTAGAAGGCCAGCGTGCGTGGCTCACTGGACAGGTGTTGCAGGCGTTCGCGACGTGCGCCGGCTTTTGCGGGCAGGAATCCCTCGAAGACGAACCTGTCACTGGGCAAGCCGGCAACGCTGAGCGCAGCGATGAAGGCGCAGGGCCCGGGTAATGGGCTGACCGAAATACCTGCGGCGCGCGCGGCATGCACCAGCCGGTAGCCGGGATCGCTCACCAGCGGGGTGCCGGCATCGGACACCAACGCCAGCGACTCACCCGCCAGCAGGCGCGCCACCAGGCGCTCGGCTAGCTGGTCCTCGTTATGTTCGTGCAGGGCCACCAGCGGCCGCTCCACGGCGTAATGCGCCAGCAACTGGCGCGTGTGCCGGGTGTCTTCGGCACAGATCGCACTGACCGTCTTGAGGATATCCAGCGCCCGTGGCGAAAGATCACCGAGATTGCCGATCGGCGTCGCCACGACGAAAAGCGTACCGGCGGATGCCGCGGAATTACCGGGAACGGACATCGTGCTTCCGCAGGGAGGGCAGGTAGAATCCTAACCGGTCTTCCAGAACGCCACGACGCACATGACGCAGATACGAGTGAGCAGCAAGCAACCAAAGCGGCGCTGGATCTGGATGGCAATGCTGGCGGCGTTGATGTTGTCGGCAGGCTGCAGCACGGTCCAGGTGCAACGCGCGGCCACAACTCCGGTAGCGGCCGCCATGAACCCCACGTTCGCCCGTGCCGAAGAACTCGCACGCCAGGACGCTACGCTCAGCGGCCAGTCGCAGCTGGACAACCGCGTCCGGATCGCCCAGCTTTTGGCAGGCCTGGACAATCCCGCGCTGGGGCGCGAAGCCGCCGCGCTGCCCGAAGGCGACCCGCTGTACAACTTTGCTGGCCATGCCCTGTTGAATCGCGGATTGCCACTGCCGCGTCCATTCGATCGCGGCGATGCGCATTTTGCCGCGGGCAACCGGCCACCGGCCGAGCTCGATGGCTATCGTCCGCCGGTCAAGCTCGGTGTCCTGCTTCCACTATCGGGCGCGCTGTCAAAGGCCGCCGTACCAGTGCGTGACGGCTTGCTCGCGGGCTATTACGGTGAAAGCCGGCGACGCCCGGAGATCATCTTCTATGACACCGCCGGCACGCCGGACGGCGCGATCGCGGCATACAAGCGTGCCGTGAGCGAAGGCGCCGACTTTGCCGTCGGCCCACTGGGGCGTGACGAAGTCAGCGCGCTGTTCCATGAACCGCTGACCGTGCCGGTGCTTGCCCTCAATCGCGGCAATGTCCCACCGCCGGCCGGCAGCACCAGCTTTTCGCTGGCGCCGGAGGACGATGGCATCGCTGCCGCGGAATTCCTGCTGGCGCGCAATGCGCGGCATGTCCTGGTGCTTGGCGACGACAGTCTGGGCCGCGCGGTGACGGCGTTTGCCGATCATCTGAAGCAGCGCGGCGGCGACGTGGCCATCATCAACGTTGCCGCAAAACCCGGCGACATGGGCGCGGCGTTGCAGGCGGCGATGCAGAAATCCGGCGGCGTGGATGCCGTGTTCCTGGCGCTCAAGCCCGCGCAAGCACGCGCGCTTGCGCCGCAGCTGGCGGCGGCCGGACTTGCCGGCAAGCCGCGCGTCTCGACATCGCAGCTGCCTTCCTCCGATGACAGCGCGGCCAATCGCGTGCTGGATGGCATCGCCTTCCCGAGCGAGGCGTGGAATGTCACCAACGTGCCCGGATTGCCCTCGCCCGACGCCGCGGCAAAAACACTTCCCAGCGCACGTGGTGGCGCGGCGCGGCTGTTTGCGTTCGGCCATGACGCGTGGGTTTTGACCGCTTATCTTGAACGCCTTGCAACACAAGCCGACGGCAACGTGCAAGGCGCGACCGGCACGCTGCGACTGGACGGGTTCGGCAACGTCGCACGCACGCCGGCGTGGTCCACCTTCAGTGGCGGCAGCGTGGTTCCCTTCGGAAGCACGCCATAACGCACCTCGAGGCAAGTGCCCTGGACCGCCGCGCACGCGGGGCGCTGGTCGAAGCCGCGGCACTGCGTCACCTGCTCGCGGCTGGTTTGCGCAGGATTGCCGCCAATGCAAATTATCGCGGCGGCGAACTCGACCTGGTCATGCACGACGGCGACACCTTGGCATTCATCGAAGTGCGCTATCGAAGCCACGCCGGTTTCGGCGATGGCGCCGTGTCGATCGACCGCCGCAAGCGTCGCAAACTCGTGCATGCCGCGCAGATGTTTCTTGCCTCGCATCGCCAGTTCGCCAATGCGCCATGCCGCTTCGACGTGGTCATTGCCGATGGCGATCCTGCCGCGCCGAACCTGGAGTGGCTGCGGGATGCCTTTCGTGCGGATGACGCGTGATTGCGTGCGTCAGTGACCGAAGTGATCGAAGCCGCGACGTGGCGGCTGCCATGCATGGTCTGTTGCATCCAGCGCAATCACCTGGTGCCCTGCGACGATGCGGCCGATGCGTGTCATCGCCACTCCAGTTGCGATGGCGATGTCGGCAATCGCAACGCGGCTTGTTGAAGCGGCGGTAAAACACAACTCGTAATCGTCGCCGCCCGTGGCTTGCAGCACGCAGCGGGTTTCCCCGGTGAACATCGCGCGCAAGGTCGCCGATGCAGGCAAGGCGGCTAGATGGATTTCGGCTCCGATCCCGCCCGCGGTGCACAGGTGTCCTAGATCGGCGATCAGCCCGTCGGACACGTCGATGCAGGCATGTGCGATGGCCGCAATTGCACGACCTGCCTGGATGCGAGGCGTCGGCCGATCCATGCGTGCGCGCACTGCCGGTTCCGCCGCACTGCCCACGCGCCATTGCGCCAGCGCCGCGGCCGCATCGCCAAGCGTTCCCGTCACCCAGATATCGTCGCCGACTCGAGCGCCGGTTCGACGCATCACGCTGCCAGGCTCGATGAAACCGTGCACGGTCACGCAGATCGACAGCGGCCCACGCGTGGTATCGCCACCAACCAGCGCAACCTGGTGTTGCGACGCGAGTTCGAAGAAACCATCCAGGAAAGCATCGAGCCAATGCGGGTCGGCCTCATGCAGCGACAGCGACAGCGTGCACCACGCCGGTTGCGCGCCCATCGCGGCCAGGTCGGACAAATTGACCGCAAGCGATTTCCAGCCCAGGTCATTGGGCACGGTCCCGGCGGGGAAATGCACGCCATCGTTCATTGTGTCGGTGGCGATGACCAACAGCTGGCCCATGCGTGGGCGCAACAACGCGGCATCATCGCCGATGCCCAGCACGACATCGTCGCGCAGACCATTCGCAAGCGCGGCGCGGGCCTTGATCCTTGCGATCAGGTCGAATTCACCGCTCACCTTGGGCGTGCGGCGCCGACTTCCACTGCGCGCCACTCCGCGGCCGCGTGATCGAGCACGCCGTTGACGTAGGTGTGGCCGTGTTCTGAGCCAAAACGTTTGGTGCTGTCGATCGCTTCGTTGATCACTACGCGATACGGCACGTCGGGGCGGTGCAGCAATTCATAGGCCGCGATGCGCAGCGAGGCACGCTCGATCTGGTCGACTTCCTCGACCGTGCGATCGATGTATCCGGCAAGCGCCGCATCCAGTTCGCGCACATGGCGGATGACCCCACGGACGAGGTCGTCGAAGTATTCGAGATCGGCGACTTCGTGTGCCTGCTCGTGCGCGAATTGCGCGACGACGCCGCTCGCATCGCCGCCGGACACCTGCCATGCATACACCGCCTGCAGCGCGCGGCGCCGTGCACGCGAGCGCTGGACCGGGTCGATTCCATCCTTGCGCGGACGATGCTTCACGGCAAATGCTCCAACAATTGCGCCATCTCGATCGCGACGAGCGCGGCTTCCTCACCCTTGTTGCCGTGGCTGCCGCCGGCGCGCTTGAGCGCGTCTTCGTGGGCCTCGACCGCAAGCACGCCATTGCAGACCGGAATGTCATGATCCAGCGATACCCGCATCAGGCCATCGGAACACCCGTCCGCGATCTGCTCGTAATGGCGCGTATCACCGCGCACCACGCATCCCAGCGCCACAATCGCCACATGCCTGCCCGCCTTGGCAATGCGTGCGGCGGCCATTGGAAGTTCCCACGCTCCGGGCACGCGGACCACGTCGATCACGCCTTCGGCCACGCCGTTGTCCATGAATGCCTTGCGCGCGCCGGCCACCAGCGCATCGGTGATGCGAGGGTTCCAGCGACTGGCGAGGATTGCGAAGCGGACACCAGTGGTGGCACGCAGGTCGCCTTCGTAGTGCGGCATGGGCAGGTCAACGGGAAAGGAGCGACAGTCTAGCGTCTGTGGGCGCAAGTGGCCGGCGATCACTGTGCTTGTGGCAGTTCAACGTGCTCGATGACTTCCAACCCGTAACCGGCAAGACCTACCTGTCGACGCGGCATTCCCAGCACGCGCAGCTTGCCCAGGCCCAGGTCGGCCAGGATCTGCGCGCCGGCGCCATTGCGACGCCACTCGACCAGCCCGCCGCCTTTCGGTGTTTCCGGCTGCTCGCGTATGCGCGCAAGCAGCATGTCTGCGGACTGTCCCTCCCCCAGAAGCACCAATGCCCCGCGGTCCTCGCGTGCGATCGCCGCCAGCACGTCGCTGACGGCCGGGCCGAAATCGGGGCGACGCCAATGCAGCGCGTCGGACAGCGGGTTCTGCATGTGGACACGCACCAGGGTCGGCACCGTCGCATCGGCGTCGCCACGCAACAGTGCGAAATGCAGCGCATGGCTCAACAGGTCGCGATAGGTGTGCAGGTGGAATGGGCCGTGCTCGGTTTCAATCACGCGCGCATCCACGCGCTCGATGGTATGCTCGGTAGCCAAACGATGCCGGATCAGGTCTTCGATGGAGCCGATCTTCAAGCCATGTTCGCGAGCGAACGATTCCAGTTGCGGACGACGCGCCATGGAACCGTCCGGATTGAGAATCTCCACCAATACGCCTGCAGGTTCCAGGCCAGCCAGCATTGCCAGGTCACTCGCAGCTTCGGTGTGCCCGGCGCGATTGAGCACTCCGCCCGCTTGCGCCTGCAGCGGAAAGATATGCCCCGGTTGCGACAGGTCGCGCGCGCTGGCGTCAGGCCGCACCGCGGTGCGGATCGTATGGGCGCGGTCGTAGGCCGAAATGCCGGTGGTGACCCCTTCGGCCGCCTCGATCGACACGGTGAAGTTGGTGCCGTGCGACGAGGTGTTGTCGCGCACCATCGGCGGCAGGCCCAGTTGCCGGCAGCGCTCGCGCAGCAACGAAAGACACACGAGCCCGCGGGCATGGGTGACCATGAAATTGATGTCCTGCGGGCGCACCAGTTCAGCCGCCATGATCAGGTCACCTTCGTTCTCGCGGTCCTCGTCGTCGACGATGACGACCATGCGGCCGGCGCGCAGTTCTTCGAGGAGTTCTGGGATGGATGCGAAGCTCATGCGTTGTCTCGTGTCGTCAGTAGCCGCTCGACATAGCGTGCGACCAGGTCAACTTCCAGGTTCACTGCATCGCCAACCGTGGTGTGTGCAAATGCGGTATGCGTGATCGTGTGTGGCACCAGTGCAACGTCAAACCGCGCCTCGCTGGCGGCATTGACCGTGAGGCTGACGCCATCCACGCAGATCGATCCCTTCTGCGCGATGTAGCGAAGCAGCGCAGCCGGTGCGCCGAACGTCCAGCGTTGCGCGCGCGCATCGGGCGCCACCTGCAACACGCGGCCAATGCCATCGATGTGACCGCTGACCATGTGCCCGCCGAGACGGTCGCTTGCGCGCATCGCGCGTTCCAGGTTGAGCGACGCACCCACCGGCAGGCCACCGAGTGTCGTCAACGCCAGGGTTTCGTTAGAGAGGTCGGCCTGAAAGCTGTGTTCGTCGAAAGCCACCACCGTCAGGCACACGCCATTGACCGCAATGCTTTCGCCCACCTGCACGTCTTCGAAGGCGGGCATTCCGACGTCGAATGTCATTCGCGCATCACCACCGCGCATTTCACGTGCGGCAAGACGCCCGACAGATTCGATCAATCCGGTGAACATCAGGCGGCCTTGCGTCGAGCGTGCAGGAACATCGGCCAGCGCACCGATTGCGTCGTTGCCGGATCGCCCCATGACGCGGTGAATGCCGACGCGTGCGCAGCGACCGGATCACGACCGGTGGTTTCGCGACAATTCTTGCTGGCCGAATAACTTGAAAAATAGCCAAGCAACCGTGGCAAGGTCCACTGCGCGTGCAATTCAAACGCCGGTGCGTCGAGTACCGCGAATGGCCAGTCGAAGCCGGCATAGGCATTGTCGATCAATGCGCGTTCCGGCGGCCACCACTGGCGAATGTCGTCCTGCAGCGCGGCATTTGCCGTGGCCAGCACGTCGGGGACTTCGATGTCCTGGTAGCCCCATGCCACCAGTATGCCGCCGGGCCGCAACACGCGCGTGCATTCCCCGAAAAAAGCGGTGCGGTCGAACCAGTGCAGCGCCTGCGCGACGCATACGGCATCGACACTGTTGTCGGGGAGGCCACATTGTTCACCGGCCTCTGTCGCAAATGCGACATTGGCCGGTGCCGATGCCTGGGCAATCTGTGCGGCGCTGGGATCACTTGCATGCACCCGAACGAAATGCGCCGCCAGTCCACGGCTGGACTGGCCACTGCCGCAGCCAACGTCCCAGGCGCATTGGCTTGCCGGCGCGGCGGACGCGATCCAGTCAAACAACGCGTCCGGGTATTCCGGTCGCGACGCCGCATAGTCAGTCGCCACGGCGGAAAAATGATCAGCGAATGGCGCTGGCGAGGATTCAATCACGGGCTTTGAGGCGCCTGTTCGCGCGGGGGCTCGGCGAGCTGCATCGCAGGCACGGATTCTTCGCTGCGTGGCCGAAGCAAAAGACGCACGTCCTGCCCAATGCGGCGGATTTCGACGATGCGCATGCTCAGGCGTTCGGCCATCGTATCGATCGGCAAACCATCGAACATCGGCCGCGCGCGTCCGCCCAGGATGATCGGTGCGACATACAGCAGCAATTCGTCGACAAGTCCTGCCGCGAGAAACGCGCCTGCCAACGTCGCACCGGCCTCGATCTGCACCTCGTTGACCTGGCGCTCCGCCAACAACGCAAGTACCGCTTTCAGGTCGAACAGACCTGCAGCTACCGGCACGTGCGCGTGCTGCGCGTCGATGCCGCGCGGCATGCGTGCATCGGCGGCGTGGATGTATAGCGTTGGCGCATTGCCTTCCCGGATGCGTCCGCGTGCAATCGTGGCCAGTCCGGGATCGAGGACCACACGCAGCGGCGGCACGAAATCGCGTTCGTACTCCGGCGTGTTCTCGTCCAGGCGCACCGTCAGCAACGGGTCGTCCATCAGCACGGTGCCGGCGCCGGTCAAGATCGCGCCGCTGCGTGCACGCCACCGCTGCACGTCGTGGCGCGCGGCCTCGCTGCTGATCCATTTCGACTCTCCCGAGGCAAGTGCACTTCGACCGTCGAGGCTGATCGCAAGCTTGATCCGCACCCATGGACGTCCTCGCTCAATCCGTGACAGGAAGCCATGGTTGAGTTCACGTGCCCGCACGTCCATCAAGCCGAGCTCGACGACGACTCCCGCTGCGCGCAGTCGCTGGAAGCCGCCGCCCTCGACCAGCGGATTGGGATCGCGCATCGCGCCCACCACTCGCGCGATGCCGGCCGCGATCAATGCATCGGCGCACGGCCCGGTCCTGCCCACGTGCGAGCACGGCTCCAGCGTGACGTAGGCGGTCGCGCCGCGCGCGTTGTCGCCTGCGGCCTGCAATGCGAGCACTTCGGCATGCGCTCCACCGGCACGCTGGTGCCAGCCTTCG
>JBBRZH010000027.1:0-28380 GCA_038236935.1 Lysobacterales bacterium | reverse complement strand
ATCCCTCAGTCTCCGCCATTTTCAATGGCGACAACTTCGTGATTCCCAGCCCTTGCAAGCTCGGGCGTGGTCAAGGGCGCGAGCATTTGGCTCGCAAGCGCCGCTGACTTACCTCTCAGGCTCCGCCAGTTCTTGTTTAGACGATCGTGATCGACAGTTCCATCGATGTTCTTGCAGCAAATAATTGACGGAATCGCCTCCGATTCTGCACAATTCCGCTTCTGCGCCCGTAGCTCAGTTGGATAGAGCACCAGGCTACGAACTTGGGGGTCGGGAGTTCGAATCTCTCCGGGCGCACCAAACAGGAAAGCCGGCGAATCAATCGCCGGCTTTTTTGTTTTCCGATCCGGCGTCCACCCGTGATCTCCAGCAATGGTCAAGCACCACGACATTGCTGCTGCCCGGCTGATAGGCATTGCGCAATGCCATGTAGACGTAGTTGCTCGCATTGCTGCATGCCATGGCCAGCGGTTGTCCGTCGCAGAGATTGGCGGCAATAGCGGAAGCAAGCGTGCAGCCAGTGCCATGTCCATCAACTGCGAGGCGTTCATGCTCGAAGGTCGTACTGGTGATGCCGTCGTCATAACGGTCGATCACGGCCAGGCCTTCCTTGAGATGGCCGCCCTTGAGTAGCACCGCGCTCGCTCCTAGATCGCGCAGTTGCAACAAGGCTTTATCGGCGGAGTTAGCATCCGGTATGACATCTGCGAGCAGAACTTCGGCTTCGGGGATGTTGGGTGTCAGCAATGTCGCCAAAGGCAGCAGGCGCGTGCGCAGGGCATCGAGCGCGTCTTCGGCGAGCAGTCGCGTGCCAGACGTGGCCACCATCACTGGATCGAGCACGATGGCCGGGGGCTTGTATTGCTCGAGCGCGTCAGCCACGGCATGGATTACTTCCGCCGTCGCCAGCATCCCCACCTTGACCGCGCCAATGCGGAAGTCATCGAAACACGCATCGATCTGCGCGCGCAGGAATGCAACCGGTGGCACGTACATCGCGGTAACGCCGCTGGTGTTTTGCGCGGTCAGTACGGCGATCGCACTCACTCCATGGATGCCGTGCGCAGCGAAGGTCTTGAGGTCGGCCTGGATACCGGCGCCGCCGCCGGAATCCGATCCGGCGATGGTGAGTGCGCAGATCGATCTGTTGTCGTACTTCACGGCACTTCGCTGCCGCGCGTCTGCTGATGCTGGCGATAGGCGACATAAGCCAAACCAGCGATACCGGTCAGTCCTGCAGGAAAGTACAGCGCTGCATAGCGGAAACTTCCGAACAGCCATGCGCCCAGCACGCCGCCAGCGAAAAACAGCGTAATCACCAGCACGCACAGACCCAGCCGCCGTCGCGCCACCGGCATTCCACGCAGTGCATGGCCCAGCATGATGCCCAGGTCAGTGAACATGCCGCTCAGGTGGGAGGTGCGGACAACGGCGCCGCTGTATGTCGTCGCCATCGCGTTCTGCAGGCCGCAGGCCATCGCTGCACAGAGTGGGCCGAGCAATTGCTGTCGCTGGAAGAATGGGACGGCGGCCAGCAATAGAAAGGATTCAAGGGTCAGCACGACGCCGTAACGGCGTCCCAGTCGCAAGGTGCTGTCCTGGATGATCAGCCCGCTCAGCATCGCGCCGCCGACAAAGGCGCCAATCGAGCCGAGCAGGACGCGGGTTGCGTGCATGTCGCCGGCAACCAGCGCTGCACTGAGCAGGCTGGTGTTGCCGGTGAGATGGGTGATCGCCTGATGCTCGAATCCCAGGAAACCGACCACGTTGACGATGCCGGCAACGCAGGCCAGGGCGCCTGCGCCAACCCAGACCCACGCCGCCAGCCGTTCGGCCATCGGCTACATCACTTCCGATGCGTAATCCGCCAGCCGTGAGCGCTCGCCACGCCGCAGGGTGATGTGCGCGCTGTGTGCCCAGCCCTTGAAGCGGTCGACGGCATACGTCAGGCCCGATGTCGTCTCGGTCAGGTACGGCGTGTCGATCTGCTCGACGTTGCCCAGGCAGATGATCTTGGTGCCGGGACCGGCGCGGGTGATCAATGTCTTCATCTGTTTTGGCGTGAGGTTCTGTGCTTCGTCCAGGATCAGCCAGCGGCTGAGGAAGGTGCGCCCGCGCATGAAGTTCATCGAACGGATCTTGATGCGGCTGGCGAGCAGGTCATTGGTCGCCGCGCGCCCCCATGAGCCTCCGGTCTGGTTGTGCGTGAGCACTTCCAGGTTGTCCGTCAGCGCGCCCATCCACGGCGTCATCTTTTCTTCCTCGGTGCCGGGCAGGAAGCCGATGTCCTCGCCGACGCTGACCGTCGCGCGGGTCATGATGATCTCGCGATAACGTTGCTGGTCCATCGTCTGCGCAAGCCCCGCCGCCAGCGCCAGCAGGGTCTTGCCGGTGCCTGCCGTGCCGAGCAGCGTGATGAAGTCGATCTCGGGATCCATCAGCGCGTTGAGCGCGAAGTTCTGCTCGCGGTTGCGCGCGAGGATTCCCCACACCGCATGTTGCGAATGGCGATAGTCGTCGACGATCTGCAACGTGACCTTGACGTCGTCCAGCCGGGCCACCTTGAGCTCCGCTTCGTCGTCACCAGGCAGGTAGAGGAACTGGTTCGGGTACCAGTCATCGCCCTGAGTGCGCGCAATCTCGTAGAACGTACGGCCTTTGTCGGTCCACGACCGCAACTCCTTTCCATGACGCTGCCAGAAATCCGCGGGCAATTCAGTCGCCCCGGTATAGAGCAGGCTGAAATCATCCAGCGCGCGATCGTTTTCGTAGTCCTCGTTCGTGATCCCAGCGATCGATGCCTTGATTCGCAGGTTGATGTCCTTGGACACGAACACAATGGAGGCATCGGGCTGGGTTTCCTGCAGCGCCAGGATCGCGCCGAGGATGTGGTTGTCCGGGATGACCGCACCAAAACGCTTGCCGGCATCGAAGTTGTCGGTCTGGAAATACAGCCGGCCAGCGCTTTCCGCGCCTCGCAGCTGCAAGCCGTGCGGTAGTACCAGAGGAATCCCGGACGTGACGTTCCCACTGCCTTCCGACTCGATCAGCTCGTTGAGGAAGCGGCTGACCTGGCGTGCATTGCGGCTGGCTTCCGACGTGCCTTTCTTGCCGTTGTCCAGCTCCTCCATCACCTGCATCGGCAGGAAGACGTCGTGTTCCTCGAACTTGAACAGCGCGGTGGGATCGTGCATCAGCACGTTGGTGTCGAGGACATAGATGCGCTTGCTGCTTGGGGTCATCGAAAGCCTCTTGGCGGGCAGGAAGACGGTGCATGCGCGATGCGCACGCGGGAACGGGACAGTGGATGAGAATGTGGCGTTGCGGTCATACGGTGGTGTGAACTGAGCACCCTAGCTGGCCGCCTTCAGCGCATCCAGGACAGCTTGCGCATGGCCCGGCACCATGACCGGTCGCCACGCATGGCGGATGACGCCTTCGGGATCGATCAGGAAGGTGCTGCGCTCGATGCCCAACACCTTGCGCCCGTACATGTTCTTTTCCTTGATGACACCAAACGCATGGCAGAGGGTTTGGTCGACGTCACTGACGAGGTCGAAACTGAATCCGTGTTTCGCACGGAAATTCTGGTGTGACCTGGGCGAGTCGCGTGAAACGCCCAGCACGCTCGCGCCGAGCTTGCTGAATTCGGGGAGCAGGGCGTTGAAGTCGATTCCCTCGGTCGTGCAGCCCGGCGTGCTGTCCTTGGGATAGAAATAAAGCACGAGCCACTGCCCTGCGTAGTCGGCCAAATGTGCAACGGTTCCGCTGGAAAGGTTCAGGGTCAGGTCTGGAAGCGTGTCACCGGTGTCAAGCATCAGGACGTCATGCCTCGAAGGTTCTGCATCCGTAGTCCATGGCTGGAACTTCACGCATCAGAATTTCATGGGATCCATGATCGCGTCGAGATTGAGGTGATCGCAGAACTCCAGGAAATCATCGCGCAAGGCTGCGATGTGCATGTCGGCGGGGATTCCGATCGTCACCTGAGCGGTGAACATTTCCGCACCGGTCTGCATCGCCCGGTACCGCGAGCAATGCAGGCTTTCGATGGTGATCGACTGGCGATCGAAAAAATCCGCGAGCTGGAACAGGATGCCGGGTTTATCGGCGGCGACGACTTCGACCACATACGGCAACAGGTTGGATTGCACCGGCTTGGGGCCAGTGCGGTACCAGACCAGCTTCAATCCTTCCTCGCGCTCCAGCCGGGTGAGCATCGCTTCGAGCTTGGCGACCGCATCCCACGAACCCGTAGCCAATGCCGTCACCGACACATCGCGACCGACCGTGCTCAAGCGGGTATCCACCAGGTTGCAGCCGCTATCGGAAATCCGCCGCGTGACCGACAGCAGCGGCGACTGCGGATGCGTCGTATAGGCGTTGATCAGCAGATGGTTCTCATTCGGCGGTGGACGTGGGGCGGTGTCGGAATCGGTCAAGGCGGCGTCCGCTGCGTAAGGGGCTGAACGGCATCCGATGTCTTGCGGGCGGTCGGATGCCGCAGCCAGCATACTTGCCCGTGGTTTGACGCCGCAAGTAACATGTCGGGTGGCCATTCACCGTCCATGATCCAGGCCTGCGCAATCCCGTGCAGGCCGCCCAGCAAGAGTGCAACTTTGCGGATTTCAGGAAGCATCACCGCCCTGGCAACGCCTTTCACGGCGGCCGGCGAGCTCGATCTGGACGCCTGGCGCCGTTTGCTGCAACTGCAGCTGGACGGTGGCACGCAGGGCGTGGTCGTGGCTGGCTCCACCGGGGAGGCCGCCGCGCTGCATGACGTTGAATACGACGCGATCGTGCGTAGCGCCGTGGAACTGCTTGGTGGGCGTATTCCGGTCCTGGCGGGCACCGGATTGTCCAATACCGACAAGACCATCGAACAGACCCGTCGCGCCGCAGCCGCGGGCGCGGATGCCGCGCTGGTCGTGACACCGCCCTATGTGCGACCGACGCAGGCTGGATTGATCGCCCATTATCGTGCAGTGGCCGAGGACGGCGCCCTGCCGGTGGTGCTGTACAACGTTCCGGGCCGCACCGGATGTGATCTCCAGCCCGAGACTGTCGCCGCGTTATGCGGGCATCCGCGCATCATCGGCATCAAGGAAGCGCGCAATGATCCCGAGCGCATGGCGGCGTTGTTGCCGTTGCGTGATCCTGCCGTAACGGGTGGGTTTGCCGTGCTGAGCGGTGACGATCCGACCGCCGCACGGGCCATGCTGGCGGGGGCTGATGGTGTCATCTCGGTTGCATCCAACGTCGTTCCCCGTGCATTCCGCACGTTGTGCGACCTGGCGATGGCCGGCAAGCAGGATGATGTGCAGCGCCTGGATGCGGCGCTCCAGGACATCTTTCATTTTCTCGGTGTCGAGCCCAATCCCATCCCGCTCAAGGCGATCCTGTCGCACCTGCAGATTGGCCGGGGCCTGCGCCTGCCGTTGACTTCGCTGTCGCCCATGTACGCCGAGCGTGCAACCCGTATTACCGATCAGATCCAGCAACTCGAACAATCCTGCCGCGACACCCTCGCGGCCTGACCCAGCAGGAGATTCAACATGCGACAGATCCACACAAGCCATTCCCGCGCCGTTCGCCCGCTGTTCGCTGCCGCCGTGGTGGTGATCGCGATCGGCACGTCCGGCTGCCACTTCTTCAGCAGGAAACACAGCGTGTACGCGCAAAGCGCTGAAACGCGCCCGTTGGAAGTCCCGCCCGATCTCGACCGCCCCAACACCGAAGGCGCGATGCAGGCGCCCTCTGCCGATACTTCGTCGGTGACGCGCTCCTCGATGCCGGCAGCGTCGCAGAACAACGCATCGGGTTTCACCGTGCCTGGCGATCGTGATGACGTGTTCAACAAAGTCGGCACCGCCCTGGCCGCCACCGAGGGGTTGACGATCGTCACCAAGGCGCAGTTGCTCGGTACCTACGATGTCAGCTACCAGGGCGCGAATTTCCTGGTGCGTGTGAGCAAGATCGATACAGGCGTTTATGTTTCGGCCGTCGACCCCCGCGGCATGGCAGCCAACAATGATGCCGCGACCAGGCTGATTGCAGCGTTGAAGGCGTCGCTCGCCGCGGGTTGAGTCTTTGCACGAAGGCCGTGGCGCGCGACAGCGTCATGGCCTTCTTGGCGACGGATCGGTAGTCGTCGTCGCAACGTCAAACGGAGGCCTGGTCAACCCTGGTGATGCCTCACCGTTCCAGGAGCGGCAGTTTGTCCGGTGTGGTTTCCCAGTCCTTTGCATCGGGCAACCCGTCCTTGCGGACGGTGATGACTGGCCATGCCTTGGAGAGCTCCGCGTTCAATGCGACGAAGCCCTCCTGGCCCGCGGGCACGTCATCCTCCGGATAAATGGCGTTGATCGGACATTCCGGTTCACACAACGTGCAATCGATGCACTCGTCCGGATCGATGACCAGGAAATTCGGGCCTTCATGGAAACAGTCGACAGGGCACACCTCGACGCAGTCGGTGTATTTGCACTTGATGCAGGCCTCGGTGACGACAAAGGGCATGGCTGTGATCCGGTCGGTAATGCGCTGCTAGTTTAGCGGGCTTGCTTGGGTAATGACCCGCTCCACAAACGAAAACCCGGGCGCGGCCGGGTTGTGGTGCGACGGAAAGTCCGTCGAATTCGATGGTACTCCCAACGGGATTCGAACCCGTGTGTCCACCTTGAGAGGGTGGTGTCCTAGGCCTCTAGACGATGGGAGCGGAGTGCCGGCTACGCGCAATGCCCGACAAGGCGGCGGTCTGGTCGACCGACCATGCATTGGGAGCCTTACGCAGAAGGCTTGCTAGTATATGGATCGCGATTGCCACAGGCAACGCGATCCCCGCCCTTTGGCTTACCTTTGCGGCTGCGCCGCCTCCGATGTCCATCCATTCCAACGACCCCGCGATCGGCGCTGCGCCGCCAGAGTTGCCTTCCACGATGCTGCGGATCATTCCGCGCGACGCGCATGCCATCTCGCGCAAGGACATCAGCCCCAATGCGCTGAAAGTGTTGTATCGCCTGCGCGATGCGGGCTTTGCCGGGTATCTGGTCGGCGGCGCCGTGCGCGACCTGCTGGTCGGTGGCCATCCCAAGGATTTCGACATCGCCACCAGCGCGACGCCGGAGGAAGTCCGCCAGTTGTTCCGTAATTGTCGCCTGATCGGGCGTCGCTTCCGCCTGGCGCATGTCGTGTTTGGCCGAGAGATCATCGAGGTCGCGACGTTCCGCGCCAACATTGACGATGGCAGTGGCGACCGCGAGCTGCATGAGGGCGGGCGCCTGCTGCGCGACAATGTCTTCGGCACGATCGAGGACGACGCCGTGCGACGCGACTTCACCGCCAATGCGCTGTATTACGCGATCGATGATTTCTCGGTGCGCGACTACACCGGCGGTTTCGAGGATGTACAGAACCATGTCCTCAAGCTGATCGGCGACCCCGAGCAGCGTTATCGCGAAGATCCCGTGCGGATGCTGCGCGCGCTCAGGCTGGCCGCGAAACTCGGCTTCCATATCGACGACGCCACTGCGGCGCCGATTGCGCGACTCGGCGGCTTGCTACGCGAGTCGGCGCCGGCGCGACTGTTCGAGGAATGCCTGAAACTGTTCCTTTCCGGGCACGCCGTGAATAGTTTCATCGCACTGGAGCACCATGGTTTGTTGCCCGCGCTGCTCCCCGAAACCGCGGCAGCGCTGAAATCCAATCGCAGCGGCGCCTTGCGCCAGATGCTCCTCGAAGGCCTGCGAGGCACGGATGCGCGTGTCGCAGACGACCAACCGGTGTCGCCCGCCTTCCTGTTCGCGTTGCTCTTGTGGCCTGCGTATTGCCGCGCATTGATGGCGCTGCAGGCGCAAGGCGTGCATGCGGCAGACGCGCAGCGTCGCGCGGCCGACCGCGTCACCGTGCATCAGTTGACGACAGTTGCACTCCCGCGCCGATTCTCGCTGCCAATGCAGGAAATCTGGTTACTGCAAGCGCGCCTCTCGCAACGCCAACCCAAGCGTGTGACCAGATTGCTCGCGCACCCTCGATTCCGCGCAGCCTACGATTTCCTGGTGCTGCGCCAGTTCGCCTCCAACGAGCACGCCGAGGAAGTCGCGTTCTGGACCCATGCGCAAACGCTGCCGCGCGACGGCCTGGACGTGCAACTGGATACGCCGGCAGGTGCCGGTGAAGCGCATGATGGGGAGGCCACGGAGATTGCGGAGACCACGGATGGTGCGCCGCGCAAGCGTCGCCGGCGGCGCCGCCGCCCAGTGGCTTCGGAGTAAATCGCTCAGTGAACGGGAGCGGCCCGGGCATGCCAGTGCGGGCCCTGGTGGGTTTGGGCGGCAATGTCGGCGATTCACTTGGCGTGCTGCGAAAGGCGTTGCGCGATCTTGATGCGCTGGGGCAGACACGCCTGCTGCATGCGTCCAGGATGTATCGCACGCCGGCCTGGGGCGTCACCAGGCAGGCGGATTTCATCAATGCCGCGGCCTTGTTGGAAACCACGCTGGCCCCACGCGCATTGCTTGACGCACTACTCGGCATCGAACGAGTCAATGGTCGTGAACGACGCGAACGCTGGGGCCCGCGCATCCTCGACCTCGATCTGCTGCTCTATGGCGACAGCAGCTTCGACGAACCAGGCCTGCACGTGCCGCACCCACGCCTGCACGAACGCGCGTTTGCATTGCTGCCGTTGCTGGATGTCGATCCGCAGGCGTTGATCCCGGGTCGGGGCAGGGCGCAGGATGCACTGGCGGTGCTGGCTTACGAGGGCATCGAGGTCGTAGGCTAGTGCATCGTTCGATGACACCCATGCAAATCCCCGGCGTTCGCCGGAGAACCAGGAAATCATGTACGCCGCAATGACCGATCGCCCAGAACG
Source organism: Lysobacterales bacterium (assembly GCA_038236935.1). Lineage (GTDB taxonomy): Bacteria > Pseudomonadota > Gammaproteobacteria > Xanthomonadales > Xanthomonadaceae > Cognatiluteimonas. The sequence continues at coordinate 19,505 of JBBRZH010000027.1, read as the reverse complement.
CAAGCCGTGGACCGTGCCCATGCTCGCCCAAGCAAAGCGCGACGGACGCCGGCTGGTCATGCTCACCGCCTACGACGCGAGTTTCGCGCGTGCTCTCGACGACAACGGCGTCGACCTGGTGCTGGTCGGCGATTCGCTCGGCATGGTGGTGCAGGGACACGCGAGCACGCTGCCGGTGATGGTGGAGGACATCGTCTATCACACCGAATGCGTTGCCCGCGGATTGTCGAGCGCGATGTTGATTTCAGATTTCCCGTTCCAGGCCGACGCCACCTGCGCGCGCGCGCTGGACGCAGCAATGCGTTGCCTGCAGGCGGGTGCGGGCATGGTCAAGCTCGAAGGGGCCGGCCACAAACTTGATGTCATCCGATTTCTCGTCGAGCGCGAAATTCCCGTCTGCGCGCACCTTGGCCTGACGCCTCAGTCAGTGCTGCGCATTGGCGGCTACAAGGTTCAGGGTCGAGATGGGCGTGCGGCGGAAACACTGCGAAGCGACGCGCTTGCCGTCGCCGAGGCTGGTGCCTCCATGCTGGTGCTCGAATGCGTCCCTTCGGCTGTCGCCGCCGACATTACCGCCGCGATCCCCATCCCGACGATCGGTATCGGTGCGGGCCCACACTGCGACGGGCAGGTGTTGGTGCTGCACGACCTGCTCGGAATCAACAGCGGTCATCGCCGCCCGAAATTCGTCAAGGACTTCCTTGGCGATGGCGGATCGATCGCCGGCGCGGTGCGCGCGTTTGCTGATGCAGTGCGCGATGGCAGCTTTCCCGACGCTGATCACAGCTACGCGTGAATTGTTGACGTCGGAAACCAGACGCATGATCGACACCGTCAGTGATCTGGGCGCCCTGCGTGCGCAGGTGCGCGATTGGAGGCGCGCCGGCCTACGCATCGGTTTCGTGCCGACGATGGGCAATCTCCATGCCGGTCATTACTCGCTGGTGAAATTGGCGCGCGCGCATGCCGATCGCGTCGTGGCCAGCGTGTTCGTCAATCCGACCCAGTTCGGCCCGAATGAGGATTTCGCCCGTTATCCACGCACTCCGCAGGCCGATGCCGCTGGACTTGCGTCCGCCGGTTGCGATCTGCTGTGGCTGCCATCGGTCGACACCATGTACCCGCACGGCGTTGATGCGACGGTCCAGGTGCGCGTTCCGGGCGTGAGCGAACTCCTGGAAGGTGCACATCGCATCGGACATTTCGACGGCGTCGCCACCGTCGTCGCGCGGCTGTTCAACCAGGTCCAGCCGGATGTCGCGATCTTCGGCCGCAAGGATTACCAGCAACTCGTCGTGATCCGATACCTGGTGCATGACCTGGGGTTTCCGGTCGAGATTCTGGCTGGCGACACCCGGCGCGAAGAGGATGGGCTCGCGATGAGTTCCCGCAACCAGTACCTGTCTGCCGATGAGCGGCAACTGGCACCCCAGATCCATCAGGCATTGCTACAGATGCAGGCTGCGGCTCTCGCAAAGACGCCGTCCCTGGAGATCGAGGCGGTGGCCCGATCCAGGCTGGAAACGCTGGGCTACATCGTCGACTACGCGGTCGTGCGGCGGCCGGATCTCACGAAACCTGCCGTGGGTGAAGGAGGGGCTCAGGTCGCGTTGGTGGCTGCCAGGCTGGGCCGGACGCGCCTGATCGACAACCTGTCATTTGACGTCGGGACACCCGACGGCAGCTGACCGTTGGACGGGCGATGTTGCAGCGCGGCAAAACGCTGCCTACACTGCCGCCCTGATAGTTCCTCAGTGCTTTGCCCCGGGCGGAGACCGACGATGCAACTGAACGTTCTCAAAGCCAAAATCCACCGTGCGACGGTGACCCACGCCGAGCTGCATTACGAGGGCTCGTGTGCGATCGATGGCCGCCTGCTGGACATTTCGGGCATCCGCGAATACGAGCAGGTACACATCTTCAACGTCAACAACGGCCAGCGTTTCGTGACCTATGCGATCCGTGGCGAAGAAGGTAGTGGTGTGATTTCAGTCAACGGCGCCGCCGCGCATCGGGCGCAACCGGGCGACCTGGTCATCATCTGCGCCTATGGCACGTGCGACGAGGCCGAAGCCATCAAGCACAAGCCAACGCTGGTCTATGTTGATCGCCACAACCTGCTGACGCATACCAACACCTCGATTCCGGCGCAGGCCGCCTGACGACGTCAGCCGGGCGATGATTCACGGCTGGCGTGCTGCGCCAGCGCCCAAAGGACATGTTCTTGCACGACGGCGTTGTCGCTGTCGCGACGTGATTCCAGGGCATTGAGCACATCCGCGCTGCCTGGCGCATTGCCCAGCGCAATCGCGATGTTGCGGAGCCAGCGCTCATAACCACTGCGACGGATGGCCGAACCTTCGGTGCGCTGCAGGAATTCGTCTTGTGTCCACGCAAACAGCTGCGACAACGTCGCCTTGTCCAGATCGTTGCGGGCGCGGAAATCAGGCTCGTCGGTTTTCTTCGCGAACTTGTTCCAGGGGCATACCAGTTGGCAATCGTCGCAACCGAAGATGCGGTTGCCGATCAGTGGGCGCAATGCTTCATCGATCGTCCCTTCATGTTCGATCGTGAGGTAACTGATGCAGCGGCGTGCATCCAACCGGTATGGCGTAGTGATTGCCTGCGTGGGGCACACGTCGATGCAACGCGTGCACGTCCCGCAATGTTCGCTGGCAGGTGCATCGACTGGCAGCGGCAGGTCGACATAGACTTCGCCGAGGAAAAACCACGAGCCGCCATCCTTGTCGATCAGGCAGGTGTGCTTGCCGATCCAGCCCAGGCCCGCATTGCGCGCCAATGCACGCTCCAGCACGGGCGCGGAGTCGACGAAGACGCGATGCCCGAACGGGCCGACTTCCTCGGCGATGCGATCGGCCAATGCCTGCAGCCGGTGGCGCATCAACTTGTGATAATCGCGGCCCAGCGCGTAGCGGGCGACGTAGGCGTGTTCGCCATCACCCAGCGTTGCCCACGCTTGGTCGCCATCGGCAGGTCCATAATCCAGTCCCACCGAAATCACACGCACGGTGCCTGGGACCAACTCCTGGGGTCGCGAGCGCTTGTCGCCATGCCGCGCCATCCAGTCCATCGATCCGTAGAGTCCTTGCGCCAGCCAGTCGTGCAGGTGTGCTTCGTCATCGCCCAGCTCGATGTCACTGATTCCGCATCGCTGGAAACCTGCCGATCGCGCAAGCACTTTTATGGTCTGCGCGAGGGCGATGTAATCGGGCGCAATCCCGCGATTGGTGGCGATGTCGATATTGGCTTGCACGCGTGAAGTATAGAATTCAGTGATGTCCCACGCGATCGCCCTTTACAACCGTCAGTGCCTGCGCGAGATCGAAGCTGCTGCAGCGGCGGCCTCCGGCGATCCCTTCGCGCTGATGCAGCGCGCAGGCTTGGCGGCTTGGCACTACTTGCTGGCGTACTGGCCACAGGCACATCGGGTCGTCGTCGCCTGCGGGCCAGGCAACAACGGTGGCGACGGTTATGTGCTCGCGCTGCACGCGTTGCAATGCGGTCGGCAGGTGACGGTCGTGCAGTTGGGCGAACCTCGCGGCCATCTGGCGTTGCGTGCCTGCGCTGGGTACCAGTCGGCCGGCGGAGTCGTCACGCGGAGTCTGGATGCGATTTCCCATGCCGGGATCGTCGTCGATGCACTGTTCGGTATCGGTCTGACGCGTGTGCCGGATTCGGAGGCTTCCAGTGTCATCGAGGCGATCAATGCAAGCCCCGCTGCTGTCTTCTCGATTGACGTGCCTAGCGGTGTCGATGCCGACACGGGAAACGTCCCAGGTATCGGGGTTCGCGCGACATGCACGCTGCAATTCATTGCGCCTCACTGCGGATTGCAGACGGGTGGGGCAATCGATTTCTGCGGCAGGCTCGACGTGGACTCGCTCGGCGTGATGCTGGAGCACGTGTCGCCAACAGCGCATGCCGTACACGCCGATGCGCTCGTTGACTGGCTGCAACCGCGACAACGCAACACCCACAAGGGCACCAATGGCCATGTGCTGTGCATCGGTGGCGACAGCTCCAGTGGTGGCGCGATCATGCTATGCGCCGACGCTGCATTGCGCAGCGGCGCAGGCCTGGTGAGCGTGGCCACGCGCGCGGCGCACATCGCCGCGCTACTCGCGCATCGGCCCGAAGTCATGGCAGCTGGTATCGAAGATGCTGATGCATTGACCCCACTGATCGACCGTGCCGACATCGTTGCCATCGGGCCTGGCCTTGGCCAGGTTGCGTGGGGCGTGGGGATGTTCGAAGCCGCAACGGCAGGTCAAAAACAGCTGGTGATTGATGCCGATGGCTTGAACCTGATTGCGCAACACCCGCGTGCATTGCCTGAAAGCACCATCCTCACTCCGCATCCTGGCGAAGCAGGACGCCTGCTCGGCATCGCCACCAGTGCCGTGCAGGCGGATCGTTTTTCCGCGGCATGCACACTGGCTGAGCGCTACAAATGCGTCGTCGTATTGAAGGGCGCCGGGACGATTGTCGCCGCGCCGGATCATCCGCCCTGCGTCATTGCCGCAGGCAATCCGGGGATGGCCGTCGGCGGCATGGGTGACGTGTTGACCGGAGTGATCGCTGCCTTGCGTGCGCAGGGACTGGACCCGTTCAACGCGGCATGCTGCGGTGCGCTGCTGCATGCGGCTGCTGGAGACGCCGCGGCGCTCGATGACGGCGAGCGTGGATTGCTGCCATCGGATCTGCTGACCCACTTGCGCCGGTTGTCCAACCCGTTGCCGATTGGGGCAACGTTTTGATCCACCTGATCCTTCACGATGCTGCGGCCACTGACGCGCTGGCCCGCGCCCTGGCGCAAACCCAGCCGCCTCAGGCCGTCGTCTACCTGCAGGGCGATCTTGGTGCGGGCAAGTCGACCCTCGCGAGGGCGTGGCTGCGGGCGTTGGGAGTGGACGGCGCGATCCGAAGCCCCACGTACACGCTGGTCGAGAACTACACCTTGCTGGATGGCTCCAAGGCCTTGCACCTGGATCTGTATCGGATCGCAGATGCCGGAGAGTTGGAATTCCTGGCATTGGACGATACCGGGGCCGGATTATGGCTGGTGGAGTGGCCCGAACGGGGCGCGCGGAGCCTGCCGGCGGCTGACCTGAGAATCACACTGGCAGTGGCGGGCGAGGGGCGGGAGGTCTCCATCGACCCTGGCTCAGAGGCATCCAGCGACTGGCTCTTGCGGGTCTCCAAAACCATAGCTTGCGAGCCGTTGCTGAATCCAGATCGCAGGAAGTGCGGCCAGCCTACGGATATGTAAGGAAATATTGATTGCAAACGATGATGGTTGGTGCTTGAATCCGGGCATGCGCACCAAGGGCAACCACATCCAGCAAGTCCTGCTCGGCATGGCGCTGCTCGCCGCCGTCTGCTGGAACCTGGCGCACGCCGGCGAGTTGCGCAGCCTGCAACTGGCCAGTGGTCCCACCGGTACCCGCGCCGAGCTGCGCATGGACAGCGAGGCGGACTACCGGCTGATTTCCTTGGCGAATCCTGCCCGGCTGGTCGTGGATCTGCCCGACTCGCGACTCCGGCAAGGCTTGCGTCTACCGTCGGCGGTGGGCGTAGTGAAAGGCATCCGCAGCGGGCATCCATTGCCCGGCACCACCAGGATCGTATTCGACCTCGCCACGTCGGTGATGGCGCTGAAGCCCCATTTCGAGGCAGGCATCGATGGCCCGCGGCTGGTGCTTGAGTGGCCCGACGACGGCGTGGGCGGCTCGGCTTCCCGTGAGTCTTTCCGCCAGCCCCGGACTGCGACATCGCCGCCTGATGTGGGCCAGCCTGACGTTGGACGGCCCAATCCGGATGCATCGCAGCTTGATTCACCCGGCTCTGAAACGGTTGCGGATTCCACTGCCGCCACATCGCTTCTGGTGACAAGCCTGCCGGACGGATCCACCAGCCACCTGCCCGTGGCGGCTTCGTCACCGGTGACGCGCCCACTGGCGAGCGTTACCACCCCGACGGATGCGACCTCGGGGAGGATCGCGACAGGCGTGCCGACCCGGATTGCAACAGGAGAGCCGACGACGGTTGGTCCTGCCGAAGTCGCACCGGCCAATCCGCGCTCTGCAGTCAAGACCATGCAGGACGTGATGCGTCGTGGCCGCATGCGCCCGTTGGTCATCGCCATCGATCCAGGCCACGGTGGCCAGGACCCGGGCGCACGTGGCCCGGGCGGAAGTCGCGAGAAAATGGTGACCCTGGCGATTGCCAAGGAACTCGCCCGGCAGGTGAACGCCACGCCTGGGCTGCGCGCTTACCTCACCCGCGACACCGATGTCTTCATCCCGCTGACCCAGCGCTACCAGAAAGCGCGTGCGGCCAAGTCGGATCTGTTCGTCTCGATCCACGCCGATTCCTGCCCCAGCCCGGATGCCAGTGGCTCTTCGGTGTTTGTCTTGTCCCAACGCGGCGCGTCCTCGCAGGCGGCGCGTTGGCTGGCCAGCCAGGAGAACGCCGCGGACCTGGTCGGTGGCGTCCGGCTGCAGGACAAGGACGACACCCTCGCGTCGGTGCTGCTCGACCTGTCGCAGAGCGCCAGCATGAAGGCGTCCGAGGACATGGCCAACCAGGTGCTCGCTGGACTCAAGCACCTGGGCAAGACCCACAAGCAGGAGATCGAGCGCGCCAATTTCGTCGTGCTGCGTTCCCCGGACGTGCCATCGATGCTGGTCGAGACTGCTTTCATCTCCAATCCCGATGAAGAGCGTCGGCTCAACGACCCGGCACAGCAGGCGCAGCTTGCCCGAGCCGTGCTCGATGGTGTCAACGCCTACTTCACGCGCCAGCCGCCGCCGGGCACGCTGTACGCCGCCCGCGCCGATGCCGATTCCAATGGAATGCCAGGCGGCGGCAGCCCATAAGCGCACGGCGCGGCTATGATTGCCGGCAGTGACGATCCGCCAACTGCCTGACACCCTCATCAACCAGATCGCGGCCGGCGAAGTCGTCGAACGGCCTGCGTCCGTGGTCAAGGAACTGGTCGAGAATGCGCTCGACGCCGGCGCGCGCCGGATCGACATCGACCTGGAAGAGGGCGGCGTCCGCCTGATCCGGATACGCGATGATGGCGATGGCATAGCCCCCGACGACCTGTCGCTTGCGATCGCCCGCCATGCCACCAGCAAGATCACCTCGCTGGACGACCTGGAAGCCGTCGCGACGCTGGGATTTCGCGGCGAGGCATTGCCATCGATCGCCTCCGTCAGCCGCTTTGCGATGATCTCCCGCCATAACGGCAGCGAGCATGGCGCCACGTTGCAGGTCGATGGTGGCCGCGTCGGTGATGTCACGCCGAAAGCGCATCCGCAAGGCACGACGGTCGAGGTGCGCGACCTGTTCTTCAACGTGCCTGCGCGACGCAAGTTCCTGCGCGCCGAGCGCACCGAGCTCAACCATATCGAGGAATGGCTGCGCTCGCTTGCGCTGGCGCGTCCGGATGTCGAATTGCGGGTGTCGCACAACGGCAAGCCTTCCCGGCGCTACCGGGGCGACAGCGTCCTTGCATCATCGGAGCGGTTGCTGGAAACGCTTGGCGAGCAATTCGCACGCAACGCGCTGCGCATCGACCACGGTGGCGCGGGACTTCGCCTGCACGGCTGGATCGCGCAACCTTCCTACAATCGCGCCAGTGCTGACCAGCAGTATCTGTACGTCAACGGCCGCAGCATCCGCGACCGCAGCATTGCGCATGCTGTCAAGCAGGCTTACGCCGATGTGCTGTTCCACGGCCGGCAACCGGCGTACGTGTTGTTCCTGGAGCTCGATCCGCGTGCGGTGGACGTCAACGTGCATCCCGCCAAGCACGAGGTGCGGTTCCGCGAATCGCGCCTGATCCACGACTTCGTCTATCGCACCCTGCAGGAAGCGCTGGCCAATACGCGCGCGGGAAGCACGCCCGTCATCGCTGCAGCGTCGACAACACTGGTCAGTGCATCGCAATGGAACACGCCGCAGCCGCACCTGGGGTTGCAGGTGGACGAAGTGCGTGCGGGTTATGCGGCGCTGTATTCACGGCCTGAAGTCAACGTGGCGGTTGACTCGAACCGGCTTCCAGGATCCACCGACGCAACACTGCCACCACTTGGCCATGCCGTCGCCCAGCTACACGGGATCTACATCCTGGCCGAGACCGTCGATGGCTTGATCGTGGTCGACATGCATGCCGCGCACGAGCGCATCGGTTACGAGCGGCTGAAAGCTGCCCACGATGGTGTCGGCGTGCGCGTGCAGCCTCTGCTGGTTCCGCATGCGGTGGCGGTGTCCGAGCGCGAAGCGGACGTCGCTGGAAGTGAAGCCGCAACCTTGGCTGAACTGGGTTTCGAGGTGTCGCGCACTGGTCCACAGACTCTTTTTTTGCGCGGCGTCCCGGCGCTGTTGGCGGATGGCGACGTCGAAGCATTGTTGCGCGACGTCCTCGCGGACCTGCGGGAACATGGCGAGAGCCGCCGCATCGCGGAAGCGCGCGACGAGTTGTTATCCACCATGGCCTGTCACGCCGCCGTGCGCGCGCACCGACGATTGAGCATTCCGGAAATGAACGCATTGTTGCGCGAAATGGAAGCCACGTTGCGCTCTGGACAATGCAATCATGGCCGTCCGACCTGGGCGCGTTTCAGCCTGGCCGAAATCGACAAATGGTTCCTGCGAGGGCGCTGACATGCGTGCGATTCATCGAATATCTGGCCTGGCAATCTGCATGGCGGTCGCGTCATTGGCGGGATGCCATCGCGGCAGCAACAACAAGGGGACGTCGGCAATGGATTCAGCAGCAGCGACGGCATTCGCGCAAAGCGAACAGGCGTGGCGTGACAAGCGTCGCGACGAACTGCTCAAGCCTGAAGGATGGACGAGCCTGATCGGCCTGCACTGGCTGGACCCCGGGGCGCATTACATCGGCAGCGATGCCGGCAATGGCATCCATCTGGCGCTGGGGCCGGCACACCTGGGCATGGTTGTCATTCCCGACAAGCACGCCATTGACCAGCGCGCGCAATTTGTTCCCGACAAGGCAGCCTCCTTGACGCTTGATGGACAACCGCTCAATGCGCGGGTCACGTTGCGTACCGAAGCGGACATGGCCGGTGCGAGCGTGATCGGATTTGATGACGGGAAGGGGCAGGCAACCGTCATCGAGCGCAACGATCGCCATGCATTACGGGTGAAGCACGCCGATGCGCCCAGCCGCACGCAGTTTGCCGGGCTGGACTATTGGCCGGCGGACCCGACGTGGAAGATCACGGCAAAATTCATTGCACACACCACGGCCAAGACGATTGACGTCGCCAACATCATCGGCGGCGTGGATGCGATGGCCAACCCGGGCGTCGTCGAGTTCCAGCGCGGTGGCAAAGCCTACCGCCTCGAGGCGCTTGATGAAGGCGAGGGAGTGCTGTTCCTGGTGTTCGCCGACCGCACCAACGGGCACGGCAGTTATGGCGCCGGGCGGTTCCTGGATGCACCGATGCCCGATGCCAAGGGCAATGTGATCCTGGATTTCAACCAGTCGCGCAATCCGCCGTGCGCGTTCACCGCATTCGCGACGTGTCCGTTGCCGCCACCTGAAAATCGTCTCGACCTGGCCATCACCGCTGGCGAGAAGGAATATCGAAAGTCGCCACATCCTTGAGGATTCCATGCGTCCGCTCACAACCACGCTACTGACATGCCTGGCATTTTTGTTCGCGACGGCGGCCGACGCCGCGCCGCCGAAATCGCCACCAACGCCCCTGCTGTGGAAGGTGTCCGACGCCGACAACGCGGTCTACCTGCTGGGATCGTTCCATCTGTTGAAGCCTGACGATTACCCATTGTCCAAGGACGTCGACAATGCCTTGGCGGATGCCCGGATGGTGATGTTCGAAATCCCGCCCGAAGAGATCGGATCGCCGGCTCTGGCCATGCAGATGGGGCAGGCGGCATTGCGCAAGGATGGGACGCAATTGAACAGCGAGTTGGGCGCGGCGTTGTCGCGCAAGCTTGAAACCTGGCTGGCCGCCAACGGTGCCGGCCTGCAGAAAGCAGGCATTCCGCCGCAGATGCTGCAACTGTTCGAGCCATGGTTTGTCGGCCTGGCCATCAGTCTTGTCGAGATGACCGACCGCGGACTGGATCCCAAGCTGGGATTGGATCTGCATCTCGCCAATGAGGCCAAGACACAGGGGAAGTCGACCGCCGGACTGGAGACGGGCACCCAGCAAATTGCATTCCTCGACGGCATGGACCATGACGAGCAGTTGCAGTTCCTCGACGAGGAGTTGAGCGATTCGACCAAAGCAAAGCAGGAGCTCGACAAGCTGCACGTCGCGTGGCGCGCGGGTGACGCGGGCACGTTGTGGAGCGGCATGGCCGTCGACATGAAACGCCACTATCCGAAGTTGTACCAGCATCTGGACGTCGAGCGTAATGATGCGTGGCTGCCAAAGATCGAACAGAGATTGAAGACCCCGGGGCACGACGACACGCTGGTCGTTGTTGGCGCGTTGCACCTGCTGGGTAAAGATGGCGTGGTCGAAAAGCTGCGTGCCAAGGGGTATAGGGTCGAGAGGATTTGTTCGGCGTGCAAGTAGGACGGGCCTCGGCTCGCCGCCAAATTCCGTAGTTGTGATGGCGGGCTTGAGCCCGCCTACGCCAACGCAAGCAAATCGATGCAATCCACCGGACAGGCCGGCACGCACAACTCGCAGCCGGTGCATAGGGGCTCGATGACGGTGTGCATGTGTTTGCTTCCGCCGATGATGGCGTCGACAGGACAGGCCTGGATGCACTTGGTGCATCCGATGCAGTCGGCTTCGATGACGACGGCCACCTGCGGCGGCTTGTGTTTCCCGCGCGCACGGTCAAATGGTTTGAAGGCGACACCCAGGACATGCGCCAATGAGCGTGCTCCGATATCGCCCCCCGGAGGACAGCGATCGATGTCGGCCGTGCCAGCCGCCATTGCGGCCGCATAGGGACGGCAGCCGGCATAGCCGCATTGCCCGCACTGGGTTTGCGGAAGGATGCGGTCGAGGCGTTCTGTCAGGTCGGGCATTCCGCTGGACTATCTCACCGGCATGCCAGGCTTCGCCCCACTGTCCACATCCAGCAGGTGCAACCCATCGCCCTCCATGCCGGCTGACAGGATCATCCCTTCGCTGATGCCGAATCGCATCTTTCGTGGTGCGAGGTTGGCGATGAAGACGACGCTGCGGCCGACCAGTTTTCCCGGCTCACCATAGCTGGCACGGATGCCGGAAAAGACCTGGCGCTTGCCGAGTTCGCCGGCGTCCAGCTGGAAACGCAGCAGCTTGTCGGAGCCTTCGACCGGTTCGCAGGACAGTACGGTAGCAATGCGAAGATCGAGTTTGGCGAAATCGTCGATGCCGATGAGGGCGGAACCCGGGGCTGGGGATCCGGGCATCGGCGCAGCGATTTTTGATGGCTTTTCTTCTACGCAGGGCGCCTGTGCGGAAATTGTCGGTTGCATTGTGTCCCTGCTCGCTTCGATCATGGCTTCGATGTTTTTTTGGTCGAGACGGGTAAACAACGGCGTGTAAGGATTGATGCGTCTCGAGACCAGTGCAGCGTCAAGATCCTGCCAATGCGGTGTGCCTGCGCCAAAAAAAGCGTCCACCTGCGAGGACAGGCGTGGCAATACCGGCCTGAGCATCATCGCCAGCACGCGGAACAGGTTCAGCCCCTGCGTGCACACGGCCTGCAATTCGCCTTCGCGGCCTTCCTGCTTTGCGATCACCCAGGGTTTTCGCTCATCGATGTAGCGGTTCGCTTCGTCGGCCAGCGCCATTGTCATGCGCAGGACGCTCGCCGGATCATTGGCTGCATAGGCCGCTGCAACGGTCGGCAACTGCGCAATGAAGCGTGCATACATCGCCGGTTCCGGCAATGCATCGGAAAGCTTGCCGTCGAATCGTTTTTCGATGAACCCGGCGCAGCGACTTGCGAGGTTGACGAACTTGCCCACCAGGTCCGAATTCACCCGTGCAACAAAATCCGCCAGGTTCAGGTCGACGTCATCAACGCCACCGGAAGACTTCGCAGCGAAGTAATACCGTAGCGCTTCCGGATCGAGGCCAGCGTCCAGATAGGTGCGCGCCATGATGAAGGTACCGCGCGACTTGGACATCTTCGCGCCACCGACAGTGAGATATCCGTTGACGTGCAGCCGCGTGGGTGCGCGGAAGCCTGCGCCATGAAGCACCGCCGGCCAGAACAGGCCGTGGAAGGTAACGATGTCCTTGCCGATGAAATGATGTAGTTCGGCATCACTTCCGCGTGCGAGAAACTCGAAGACGTCAAGGCCTTCGCGTTCGCAGAGCACCTGAAGGCTGCTGAGGTAACCGATCGGTGCGTCCAGCCAGACGTAAAAATATTTACCCGGGTGGCCGGGAATCTCGAAGCCGAAATATGGCGCATCGCGCGAAATGTCCCATGCGCGCAGGCCGCCTTCGCCATCCATCCATTCCAGCAGCTTGGCCTTGACCCCAGGTACTGCGACATCACCGGCCAGCCAGTCGCGCAGGAACGCATCGAACTGGCCGACCTCGAAGAAAAAATGCTCTGACTCGCGAAGTTCCGGCGCGATGCCGCTGAGTACGGAGCGCGGTTCCTTGAGGTCGGTGGGTGCGTACGTCGCGCCGCAATGCTCGCAGTTGTCGCCATATTGATCGGGCGTGCCGCAATTGGGGCAGATGCCCTTGATGTAGCGGTCGGGCAGGAACATGCCCTTGGCCGGATCGTAGAACTGCGCCACGCTGCGGCGGTCGATATGGCCGTTGTTGTCGAGTTTTGCGTAGATCGCCTCGGTCAGCACACGGTTGTGCGATGAGTGGGTCGAGTCGTAATGATCGAAGTCGACATTGAACGCGGCGAAGTCGCGCTCATGGCCGGCCTGGATTTGGCCGATGTAGGCTTCCGGCCGCAGGCCTGCCTTTTCTGCTGCAAGCATGATCGGTGTGCCATGGGTGTCGTCGGCACACACGAAATGCACGGTGTCGCCAGACATGCGGCGTGCGCGCGTCCAGATGTCCCCTTGTATGTAACCCACCAGATGTCCCAGGTGGAGTGCGCCGTTGGCGTAGGGCAGGGCGCAGGTGACGACGGCAGTGCGAGGCATGGCGATGACGTTGACGTTGGAGAGCGACCGGTGATTGTCGCATCAAACCCCGCAGGCCCAATTCGCGCGCCCATTACGAAGCGACCCGGCCAAGGCCGGGTCGCTCTGATGGTGCGTCATGCCGACGGCCCTAGATCGGCGCTTACTGCTCGCGGATCCACGTCTGGCTGCGGCCGAACAGTGAGAAACCCATGTAGCCGCGCACTTCAAGTTTTGCGCCGCCATCCTGTGGTGTCATCTTCGCCGAATAGATCTTGCCAGTGTGGGGGTCAAGGATCTTGCCGTCTTCCCAGCTGTTGTCCTCTTTCTTCAATCCCCAGGCGATGACCATGCCGTTGACCGGCTGGTTGTGACGGGCACCATCGCAAAGAACGCAGAGTGGGTTTGGACCCTGGTCGGACTGCAGAACCTGCATGACCTTGGCGGACAGCGAACCGTTGCCCGCATCGTAGATCTCGACGATGGATTTGACCTTGTGGGTCTTGTCGTCGATGGTGCGCCACTTTCCGACAGGCGTGTTCTGCGCGAAAGCCGCCAGCGGCAGCATGAGCAGCAGCAGGGCGATGAATTTGATTCGCATGGTTCCTCTCCAGGAGTTCGAATGACCCGAGCGACGATGTGTCGCCGGATTGTCGTTTTATACCGCATTCGCACGCGTATGGAAGAGGAGCCGCTGCTGCCGGTTCAGCTCGGACTCCAGCCTGCGCTGGCAATTTGACCCCGGCCGCTACAATCCATGGTTTTGGATCACGCCATGAACGAGCTGGAAACCCGCATCGCGGACGCGATCGACCCCGCCTGCGGCCTGAGCCTTTCGGCAACCGGCACGCGTATCCGGGCTGTAGTCGAGGGCGCCCACGTCGCGGTCGCATTGACGTTGGGTTACCCGCTGGCTGGTGAAGGCGTCGCTGACTTGCGCGACGTGGTCGCTGCGGTCGTCGAGTCCAGTGGGTTGCAGCTGAGCAGCTTCGAATCGGGCCACCGCATCGCCTCGCATGCGGTGCAGCCGAATGTGTCGCCGTTGCCGCGGGTGCGCAACATCATCGCGATCGGGTCGGGCAAGGGCGGTGTCGGCAAATCGACCACGGCCGTCAACCTCGCCCTGGCGTTGGCGGCGGAAGGCGCGCGGGTCGGGGTGCTGGATGCCGATGTCTACGGCCCCAGCATTCCGATGATGCTGGGTTTGTCGGGAAAGCCGGACAGCCCCGACGGCAAGTCGATTGAACCCATGCGTGCGCATGGCGTGGAAGCGATGTCGATCGGCTTGATGGTCGAACCCGACACACCGATGATCTGGCGCGGGCCCATGGCCACGTCGGCTTTGACGCAGCTCCTCAACGACACATTGTGGGGCGGTGACGCGTCGCAAGGGCTGGATTACCTGATCGTCGACCTGCCGCCGGGCACTGGGGACATCCAGCTGACGCTGGCGCAGAAGATCCCGGTCGCGGGCGCCGTGATCGTCACCACCCCGCAGGATGTCGCCACGCTGGACGCACGCAAGGCGCTGAAGATGTTCGAGAAGGTGCAGGTGCCGGTGCTGGGCCTGGTCGAAAACATGGCCGTGCATGTCTGCACGTATTGCGGACATGTCGAGCACCTGTTCGGCCATGGCGGTGGTGAACGCATGGCGGCGCAGTATGGAATCCCGTTGCTTGGGAGCCTGCCGCTGGAGATCGGCATCCGCGAACAGGGAGATGCCGGCACCCCGATCATGGTGTCCGCTCCCGCATCACCGGCCGCCCGGGCCTATCGCGCCACCGCCGTGAGGCTCGCTGCACGGCTTGCGTCCCGCGCCCGGGCACCGATGGCGATCGCATCTTCGTTGCTTTCGTGAGCGCACCAATGGTGCATTCAACTGGAGCACGGAAATCGCGACATTCAAGTTTCCGGGGTGCATCTAGGCCAGCCGCAAATCGCGCTTCAAAACCGACCCTTCCGGCGCGCGCCGGAAGGGTTTTTTATTGGACGTCGAAGTTGGTCGGCCGCGTAGAATGGTCGCTTCACGGCCAAGACGGCGCCAGGAATTAGAGCATGAGCATCAAGAGCGACCGCTGGATCCGCCAAATGGCGCAATCACAGGCGATGATCGAGCCGTTCGAACCAGGGCAGGTCAAGCATGCGGCCGACGGTCATCGCATCGTCAGCTACGGCACCTCCAGTTACGGCTACGACGTGCGCTGCTCGCGCGAGTTCAAGGTGTTCACCAACATCAATTCGACGATCGTCGACCCCAAGGCGTTCGACCCGGGCAGCTTCGTCGACATCCATGCCGATGTCTGCATCATTCCGCCGAACTCCTTCGCCCTGGCGCGCACCATCGAGTTTTTCCGCATTCCCCGCGACACGCTGGTCATCTGCCTGGGCAAGAGCACGTATGCGCGTTGCGGGATCATCGTCAACGTGACTCCGTTGGAGCCGGAGTGGGAAGGGCACGTCACGCTTGAATTCAGCAACACCACGCCATTGCCTGCGCGCATTTACGCCAACGAAGGCGTGGCGCAGATGTTGTTCTTCCAGTCCGACGAAGTGTGCGAAACCTCATACAAGGATCGCGGCGGCAAATACCAGGGACAGACGGGAGTGACGTTGCCGCGCACATGAGGCCGGCATGTTGGGGTTTGCAATGCTTTGCAGCGCAATCCGGTGCGTCCTGGCCACGGTTGAACCAATTGCCGATTGAGTGTTGATTGGCCCCTGTCTGTTGCCAAGTCCTCAGTGTTCGGATCCGGCTGCCAGGTGGATATCCGCACCCGTGGTCAGTGCCGTCTGCAACAGGATTCGCAGGGCTGCAACCAGTGTGTCGATCGGAAGGCTCGGTGCATCGACATGTCGCGACGCCTGTTCGGGTGAAAACGGCACGTGCAGGAATCCGCCGCGTGCCAGTGGAGTGCGTGCCAAAGCATGCATCAATCCATAAAAGACGTGGTTGCACACATAGGTGCCAGCCGTCTGGGAGATTTGCGCGGGAATCCCGGCTGAATGCAATGCCTTGAGCATCGCCTTGATCGGGAGCGTCGTGAAATACGCGGCCGGACCGCCATCGACGACAGGCTCGTCGATTGGGCGGGCGCCGGCATTGTCGGGGATCCGTGCATCATCGACATTGATCGCAACGCGTTCGAGGGAAAGCTGCGCGCGCCCACCTGCCTGGCCCACGCACAGCACCAGCGCAGGCGAGCTCTCGTCGATCGCATGGCGCAACGTCGACAGCGACGTGCCGAATTCGACGGGCAATCGTTGGGCAATGATGCGATGGCCAGCAATTTCCTCGCCATCGAGTGCGGATACGGCTTGCCAGCTGGGGTTGATGGCCTCGCCGCCGAATGGGGAAAACCCGGTCAACAACACGCTCGGGGACGGCTGGGTGGGCTTGGGGTTCATCGGAAGACCAGCCATTCCATCAGCATCAGGTTGACCAGCAATAGTGGAATTGCCGTTGGCAACTGCGCGCGGATCACGGCGTTTGGATCGTCGAGCTCCAGCAGCGCCGCAGGCACAAGGTTGAAGTTGGCGGCCATCGGAGTCAGCAACGTGCCGCAATAGCCGGTCAGCATGCCGAGCGATCCGAGGATCGCCGGATCGGCCCCGTGCTGGCGTACCAGCAGCGGCAGGCCGATGCCCGCAGTCATTACAGGGAATGCAGCAAACGCGTTGCCCATGATCATGGTGAACAGCACCATGCCCAGCCCATACGCAAGTACGCACGCCAGGCGACTGTCGGTTGGAATGACGGACGACACCAGCGCAGCGATGGCTTCGCCGACACCGCTGGCGGCAAACACGCCGCCCAAAGTTGCCAGTACCAGTGGCAGCAAGGCAGCCCAGCCCATGGCGTCGAGCAGCCGTCGGCCCTCAGCCGGTGCGGCCAGCATGGGTTGGCGGGTGATGGCGATCGCCGCAATCGCTGCGATGACGCTTGCCAATGCCAAGCCGATCAAGGTTGCGCTGCCTTTGGCGAGAACCGGTGCTCCGCCAAGTAAAAGCTTTGGCCCGGCAATCGCCACCACGACGGTGATCAGTGGAATCAACAGCGCCGGCACGAACAACCAATGCCCCAATCGTTGCGCTGATGCCTGTCGAAGCTCTGCCGGTACTTCCGCGACGGGTTCGCGGCGCATGCGTATTGCCAGGAATGCCAGCGCGACGACACCGATCCCTGCCCATTGTGCGGGCAACGGATTTCCTGCCTTGCGCGCTGCGAGGATGGCATCACCACCGGCAAACAGCATCGCCAGCACCAGCCAGAAACCCGCATGGATCCATCTGCGGTCACGCGCATTGCACCATGCCGCATACAGCAGGAACGCGGCCAGCAGCCAATAGAAAATCCCGATATCAAGCATCACTGCGCGCTCGTTGCAGCGAGCGCTGGAAAAGCGCGATGCGCACTGCGTGGATGATGAACGCGGCGATTGCGGTCGGCAGCGCCCACAACGCGATCTGCAAGGGTTCCAGCACGACGCCGTTCTGCGCGTAGAAGCCCTGGATCAGCAGTACGGCGCCGAGTGCGACGAAGACGTCCTCACCGAAGAAGAGGCCCACATTGTCCGTTGCCGCGTCGAGGGCAAGGATTCGCTGACGCGTTTTTTCATCGATGGGCCCAAAAGTCTTTTCCGCAGCGGCCTCGCTCATTGGTGCCAGCAACGGGCGCACGGTTTGTGCATGGCCGGCCACATTGGTCAGGCCGATCATGCCCAGCAGCTGACGCAGGCCCAGATATCCGATCAGCAGGCGTGCCAGCGTCATCCCACGCATGCGCAGGATCCATCGGTGCACGTGCTCACGCAGACCAGCACGCTCAAGCAGGCCAATGGCCGGCAACGTCAGCGCGAACAGCAGCAATGCACGGTTGGAGACGAAGCTCTCCCCCAGCAAGGCCAGCAGTTCACCGAGCGGTTTACCCGCCAAGAGCCCGCTGGACAGTCCCGCCGTGACGACGACAAGCACGGGATTGAAGCGCAGCACGAAGCCGATGACGACGATGGCGATGCCCAGCAGTGGCCAGTAGTTCATTGCGGGACTCCCAATGAGCGGATGACGATGCCCTCGGCTTCCAGTGTCCTCCGCAGGGCCAACGCAAATTCGGCAGCATCCGCTCGATCGCCATGCAGGCATAGCGTGTCCGCATGCAAGCGGACGCGGGTGCCATCGCGTGCAATGGCGACGCCTTCGCGCAGTAGCAGGCTGACTTGCGATAGCGATGCATCCAGGTCATCGATCACGGCGTCTGGCGTGCCTCTCGGGGCGAGGCGGCCATCGGCGTCATAGGCGCGCTCAGCGAAGACTTCGTGCGCGACCTGCAATCCGATCGCAGTGCCTGCATCGGTCAGGCACGAGCCCGAAAGCCCGTACAGGATCAATGCCGGATCGATTGCATGGATCGCCATCGCGATCGCATTGGCGATGTCGCGATCGCGTGCGGCGAGGTTGTAGAGCGCGCCGTGCGGTTTGACATGCTGGAGCCGTGCACCAGTTTCGGAACACACCGATGCAAGGCGTGCAACCTGGCGCATCACCAACGCATGGATTTCGTCAAGCGGCAGCGTCAACTCGCGACGACCAAAATTGGCACGATCCTCGAACGACGGATGCGCGCCGATCGCGACGCCGTGCTGCATGCAAAGCGCAATCGTGTCGCGCATCGTCGTTGCATCGCCTGCGTGTCCACCGCAGGCGATGCTTGCCGAACTGATCAGCGGCACGATCGCCGCGTCGCTGCCGCATCCTTCGCCCAGATCGCAGTTGAAGTCGAGTTGCGGCATGCGATTTCGTCAGGGCGCGGGAACGGGTGCCTTGTCCGGAGTGGTCGCAGGCGCAGCCGGCATTCCTGTCGTTGATGCCGCCGGCGCAGCGCTGGGCATCGTCCACAACTTCGCTTCAGGCTTGCCGCCAAGCATCTGCGCACGCACCAGGGGAATGGGCGGGCCGCCGTAGCTCAGGAACTGGTCATGGAAGGCCTTCCAGCCAGAGCGGCCACCGTGGGTCTTGGTCCAGTCCTCGCGCAGCTGCATGATCATCAGCTTGCCGAGCGTGTAGTTGAGGTACGCCGGATCGTAGGTGCCGCGCGCTGCCTGTTGGCGCGCATTACCCGGATCCTGGAACGCCTTGTCCTTGAACATCTGCTCGGACTGCGCCATCGTCATGCCGCCGGTGTGCAGGCCAATCGCCGAGACGAAGCGCACGTCGCGCAGCAGCGCTTCGCTGAGCTGGCCGATATGCGTTTCCGGAGTCGAATCGCCGAGTCCGGCGTCGTACATCATCTCCTCGCAGTAGTGCGCCCAACCTTCCGCATAGGCATAGCCGACATACAGCTGGCCAAACTTCCATTCGGCGCGATTGGCATGCAGGAACT
>JBBRZH010000026.1:0-30670 GCA_038236935.1 Lysobacterales bacterium | reverse complement strand
TTTCGGCTATGAGGCCGAGATGCTGCGCGCGCTGGCAAAGATCATCGACCGCGGCCACCTCGCGCGCGGCGTGAAGCCGGTGCACTGGTGTTTCGATTGCGGGTCGGCGCTTGCAGAAGCGGAGATCGAGTACCAGGACAAGCGTTCGCTTGCGGTCGACGTCGCCTACCAGGCGCGACAGCCGAAGGCGTTCGCTTCGGCTTTCGGCATTGACTTGCCGGACAGTGTGGAGGTCGCCGTTCCGATCTGGACCACGACGCCATGGACGCTGCCCGCCAGTCTTGCGGTGACGCTCGGCGCGGAACTCGAGTACGTGCTGGTGGAAGGGCCGGCGAGAAATGGACATGCTCAGTGGCTGGTCATTGCCGAGCCGCTCGCGCAGCGTGCGCTGCAGCGCTATGGCGTGGACGAGGTCGTGGTGCATGGGCGTGCGACGGGCATCGAGCTTGAAGGTCAGCGCCTGCAGCATCCGTTTTATGCGGAGCGCGAAATTCCGCTGCTGCTCGGCGAGCACGTGTCCGCCGAAGAAGGTACCGGAGCGGTGCACACCGCGCCCGGACACGGCCAAGAGGACTTCATCGTCGGCCAACGCTACGGCCTGGTCGAGCAGTACAGCGCCGCGCAACTCAATCCAGTCGACAGTCGCGGCGTCTACCTGCCATTGACACCGCCAATTGGCGACCACGTGCTCGCCGGCACCCACATCTGGAAGGCCAACGACGCGATCGTTGAAGGATTGCGTGGGAACGGTTCGCTCCTCGCTTTCGCGGCGATCAACCACAGTTATCCGCATTGCTGGCGGCATCGCACGCCGGTGGCATTCCGGGCCACACCGCAGTGGTTCATCTCGATGGAGCAGGCAGGGCTGCGCCGGGATTCCCTGGCCGCGATCGCCAAGGTCGACTGGATCCCCGAGTGGGGCGAAGCGCGCATTTACGGCATGGTCGAAGGGCGGCCGGACTGGTGCATCTCGCGCCAGCGCACGTGGGGGGTACCCATCGCATTGTTCTTCGACCGTGAAAGCGGACTGCCGCATCCGCAGACGCCCGCGCTGATGCGCACGGTCGCGGACATGGTCGAGCGCGACGGTGTCGACGCATGGTATTCACTGGATCCGGCCACGCTGCTCGGCGAGGACGTGGCGCGCTACGAGAAAGTCACGGACATCCTCGATGTCTGGTTCGACTCCGGCGTCACCCACGCCTGCGTGCTCGCCAAGCGTCCGCAGGACGGCTTGTACAAGCCGGCGGATCTTTATCTCGAAGGATCCGACCAGCATCGGGGCTGGTTCAACTCCTCGCTGGTCACCGGGGTGGCGATGGATGGCGTCGCACCGTTCCGGCAGTGCCTCACGCACGGCTTCACGGTCGACGCGCAGGGCCGCAAGATGTCCAAGTCGCTCGGCAATGGGATCGAGCCGCAGGACATCATCGGCAAACTTGGTGCGGACATCCTGCGACTGTGGATCCTGTCGACCGACTATCGCAACGAGATGTCGCTGTCCGACGAAATCCTCAAACGCACGGCAGACACGTATCGCCGCATCCGCAACACCGCGCGTTTCCTGCTCGGAAACCTGCATGGATTCGATCCTTCGAAGGATCTGGTGGCACCCGGTGACATGGTGGCGCTGGATCGCTGGATCGTGCATCGCGCGTTCGAATTGCAGCAGAAAATCGTTGATGCGTACGCACGCTACGACTTCGCTGAAATCGTGCAGGCATTGTCGAATTTCTGCAGCGTCGACCTAGGTGCGTTGTACCTGGATGTCACCAAGGATCGGCTTTACACGATGTCCGAGGACTCCCACGGGCGGCGTTCGGCGCAGAGCGCGATGTACCACATCAGCGAAGCGTTTACGCGTTGGATCGCGCCGATCCTGAGCTTCACCGCCGATGAAATGTGGCGGTATCTGCCCGGCGAACATGCAGGCAATGTGCTGCTGGCTACATGGTACGAGGAGCTGGTGCCACTCGCTGGCGATGCCGCGCTTTCGGTGGCTGATTTCGATCGCCTGCTTGAGTTGCGCGAAGCCGTGACCCGGACGCTGGAGCCCATGCGCGCCAATGGCGACATCGGCGCTGCACTCGATGCCGAGATCGTCCTGCGATGCGGTGTTGCCGACCAGAACTGGCTTTCGCCGATGATCGAAGAGTTGCGCTTCCTTCTGATCAGCGGTGACGTAAGTGTGCAGGCTGATGATGTCGCGACGGATATTTCCATCTCCGCCACCGTGACCGAAAAACCGAAATGCATCCGCTGCTGGCAGCGCCGCGCCGATGTCGGTACGGACGCTGCGCATCCCGAGATCTGCGAACGCTGCGTGTCGAATATCGAAGGTCCGGGTGAAACAAGGAGATGGTTTTGATGGGCAGGTCCAACGCACTCCCTTGGCTCGGCCTGTCCGCGCTGGTCATCGCGCTTGACCAGCTCAGCAAGGCCTGGGTGCTGGCGACCTTGCCGGAATTCCAGCCAGTGCCTGTCATCACTGGTGTCTGGAACTGGTACCGCACCTACAACACAGGCGCGGCGTTCAGCTTCCTCAGCGACGCCAGTGGTTGGCAGAAATATGTCTTTGTCCTGCTGGCTGTCGTGGTCAGCGCCGTGTTGGTGAGAACACTGGCGAAAACACCACGCGGCGAATGGAAAACCGCGGGGCCTTTCGCGCTGGTCATTGGCGGGGCAATCGGCAATGTGATCGACCGGCTGCTGCACGGCCATGTGGTCGACTTCATCCAGTGGTACTGGCATTCGCATTACTGGCCAGCCTTCAACATCGCGGATTCGGCGATCGTCGGTGGCGCAATCGGGATTGGATTATTCGGTCTGCTGCAGGCCGGTTCAGCGAAGAACGCGGGATAATGGTGGCATGGACATTGTCCTCGCCAATCCCCGTGGATTCTGCGCCGGCGTCGATCGCGCGATCGAGATCGTCAATCGCGCACTGGAAACGCTTGGGGCACCCATCTACGTCCGTCACGAAGTCGTGCACAACCGCTATGTCGTCGACGACCTGAAGCGTCGCGGTGCGATCTTCGTCGAGGAGCTGGATGAAGTTCCCGATGGCGCCACCGTGATCTTCAGCGCGCATGGTGTTTCTCAGGCAGTGCGCAGCGAAGCCGCGACTCGCGGCCTGAAAGTGTTCGACGCGACGTGCCCCCTGGTCACCAAGGTCCATCTGGAAGTCACGCGGCAATGCCGTGCGGGCCGCGACATGGTGCTGGTCGGCCATGCGGGACATCCCGAAGTGGAAGGCACCATGGGGCAGTGGCATCGCATGTCGGATGCCGGAGAGCGTTCCATCAACAACATCTACCTGGTCGAGGAACTGGGCGATGTCGCGGCATTGATCGTGGGACAGCCCGACAACCTTGCCTACACGACGCAGACCACGCTCTCGGTCGACGACACCCGCGAAATCATTTCTGCGCTGCGCGATAAATTCCCTGCGATCCAGGGACCACGCAACGACGACATCTGCTATGCCACCCAGAACCGGCAGGATGCGGTGCGCGAGTTGTCGCAGCAATGCGACCTCGTGCTGGTCGTCGGTTCGCCGAACAGTTCCAACTCCAATCGGCTGCGCGAGTTGGCCGAGCGCGAAGGGGTGGAAGCGCACCTGATCGACGGTGCGGAAGAGATCGATCCGCGCTGGGTCCTGGGCCGCCGCCAGATTGGCGTCAGTGCCGGTGCCTCAGCTCCCGAAGTGCTGGTGCGCGGCGTCATCCAGCGCCTGGGTGAGTTGGGCGCCGCCAGCGTGAGCGAACTCGCAGGCGAACCGGAAAACATGGTGTTCGCGCTCCCTCGCGAACTGCGCGTGCAACTCATCGACTGACCGCCTTGATTGACCGGCGTAGCCGGGCTACCTACACTTCGCGTCCACGCCGGAATAGCTCAGTTGGTAGAGCGGCGCATTCGTAATGCGTAGGTCGTAGGTTCGATTCCTATTTCCGGCACCATATGACCGTTTCAGGCCATCCCAGAACAACCCGAAACCCCACAGAAACCCGCCACTAACGCGGGTTTTTTGTTGGCTAACGTCTTTTGGCGTCCCGTTGCATCCCGGCAATTGTGGGGCCATCATTGGGGTCATAACGGGGAAATGGCCCCGCCTGAAAGCGAGATGGCCCCATGTTGACCGATACCGCGATCCGAAAGGCGAAGGCACGGGACAAGTCATACAAGCTCACTGACGGCGCCGGGTTGTATCTGGAGGTGATGCCGAGCGGCGCGCGTTATTGGCGATTGCGCTACCGCTATGCAGACAAAGACACTCGCCTAGCGTTTGGGGTTTACCCCGAGGTGACACTGGCCGAGGCCCGCCAGCGCCGCGACAAGGCGCGTGCTGCCATCCGTGACGGCCGCGACCCGTCCGCAGAGCGGAAGGTTGCAAAGCGCAACGCGAAGTTGTCCGCAGCCATCACGTTTGAGGGCATCGCCCGCGAATGGCTAACTGCCCAGAAAAAGACACTGACCGCCTCAACGTATGACAAGGCGCTGCGGACATTGGAGGTCAACGCTTTCCCATGGATAGGCGCGCGGCCGATGACCGAGATTGATGCGCCGGAATTGCTGGCCGTGCTGAAACGTATCGAGGCACGCGGCGCGAACGAAACCGCGCACCGCGTAAAGGCGCGCGTGGGGCAGGTTTTCCGCTATGCAATAGCCCATGGCACCGCTACCCGTGACCCGTCCGCCGATCTGCGCGGGGCGCTGGCGCCGGTTGTGTCGAGGTCGCACGCGGCCATCACTGACCCGGCCAAGGTAGGCGAATTGCTGCGCGCCTTGGATGACTACGCGGGACAGCTGGCGACCCGCTGCGCGCTGCGACTGGCGCCGCTGCTGTTCGTAAGGCCCGGCGAATTGCGGCATGCCGAGTGGGCGGAGTTTGATCTGGACGCGGCTGAGTGGCGGATACCGGCGCACAAAATGAAGATGCGCGAGGCGCACGTTGTCCCGCTGCCAACGCAGGCCATGGCGATCCTGCGCGAGTTGCACCCGTTGACCGGACGCGGGCGCTACCTGTTTCCTGGCCTGCGCACCATTGACCGACCGATGAGCGAGAACACCGTCAATGCCGCACTACGCAGGCTGGGGTATGACGCGGACACGATGACCGGCCACGGCTTCCGCGCTATGGCATCCACCCGATTGAATGAAATGGGCTGGGCGCCGGACGTGATCGAACGCCAGCTGGCGCATGCCGAACGGAACAAGGTGCGCGCCGCCTACAACCGCGCTCAATACATGGGCGAGCGCCGGAAGATGATGCAGGCATGGGCGGACTATCTGGACGGCCTGCGAACTGGCGCTAAGGTGATCGCGTTCAAGCGCAAGGCGAAATGATCGAATAGCCGCGCCTGGCCCGACGGGGCGAAAACGTCGTGACCCTGCGACGCTGGCGCGGTTTCTTTTAGGGTGCGAGAGGGTCGCATGCTTAATCAATTTGCGCGGCTAGGATGGGAAAACGGCCTAGCACCGAAACAACGCAAGCGTGCCAAGGCAATTCGGCGGCTCACCCCTGCGGATTGCAAGCGATTAACAAGCAACGGTGGCGTGTATGACCAAAGTCTTACCCCCGATGCGGATAGTCTCCTATCGCGTCACAGCGGCTTAAATCACAGCGACTTTCGAGAAGCGCTCGGTCTAGAGCTTGGCCGGTATCGCTTTGCGGCAAACATGAAGGCCGGCGCTTTCAGCGTGTCAGAGCATCGCCGAATGCTAGGCGAGATTGTGGAGTTAACCGACGAATTGGCGTTACGACTGTGTCACCTGCCGCTAAATGCAGAAGCCTATTCCACCGAACTTTGGCGGCAATCACAGGGGCAAAGTTTTGATGCTTTTTGCAGCGAGATGCGTAGTGACTTGTGGAAGCTGCGTGCGGTCTTTTCATTTGTCGAAAAAAAGATAGCGAAACACGGAGGTCGAGCCGGCCGCAAACGCGATAGGGCACGCGATACATTGGTCAATGACTTACTGAAACTTCTCAAAAAACAAGGAATGAAGAAAGCCCAAGCGTGCGAGTTGCTGCATGAGTTATTGCTGACGCTATCCGTGCCGGTGCCGTCAGACTTGGACGATTTCAAGAAGATGACCATGCGCCGGGAAAAATTGGAGCCAATTGGCGGCAATTAATTCCCTTTGAAGCGTTTGAGGAACGCTATTTAATGGGTATCGCTGCTTTCCCGCAGCGCCTATAGCCGTCCGGCATAGGCCCGCAAGACGGGATGCCACGATGACCCCCACCGCTATGACCGCGCCTACAACGGGCGCCTTGATTCTTGAGCGCCTGCCACGGGTGACATCTCGCGTTCAATTGTCTCGAAGCGAGATTTACCGACGCATCGCCGCTGGCGACTTCCCTGCGCCGATAAAGCTCGGCGAGCGTGCCAGTGCATGGAACGCTGCCGAGGTGGATACCTGGATTCAAGGCCGCATTGCTGCGCGCGATGCGAAGGCGGCGGCATGATCCGGCCCAATGAAAACCCCCTGTTCCCTAGCTTGGCGGCGGACGGGATACAGGGGGCGGATGCAGAGACGCTAGGCCCGTGCAAGGCGAAGCATAGCCCGCAAACATGCGCGGCGCGATTCCTGGCCGTGTCTGCAATGGATGCAGCGCAGGCGCAGCTAGACCGCTACGCGCTGGTAACCGATGACCCCGAGCCGGGCATCGTGGAGGCGGCTGACCTGCTAGGCGCGGCGCGCGCTGCAATGGCGGGCGAGGTCAAGCCATGACCGGCCCGCGACTGACGGGCGGCCGTTGCCAATGCGCGGGCTGCGGCGAACCGTTTAGCAGCGCGCGCGAGTTTGATCGGCACCGCATCGGCACCTTCGCGGGGCGCGGCGTGTGGGCGCACAAGCGGCGATGCATGACGCCGGCCGAGATGGACGCGCGCGGCTGGCTCCGCAATGCGCGAGGGTTCCGCATGCAAGGCCGCCCGCAACGTGCGCCGGCTGAGGTAGAAGGCCCGCGCGTGACCCTACCCGCTACCTATGCACCGGGGGCAGCGCAATGAAGCCGCGAAGCCGGGAAAGACACAAAGGCAGGCGTGAGGGGGGAACGTTCACCATGATTCCCCATGCAGTCCAGGATTGCGCGAACTGGCGTCAATGTACCGGGACGGCAATCAAGATGCTTTGCGATGTGGCCCGGCAATACAACGGCCGCAACAACGGCGATCTGTGCGCAGCGCTATCCGTCCTTACAAAATGCGGCTGGACTTCCCCGCAGACCGTCACGCTGGCATTGCGGGAGCTTCGCCACTACGGGTTGTTGCTGCTGACCCGGCAAGGCGGACTGCCGCTTCCAAGTTTGTACGCGTTGACATGGCAGCCGATTGACGAGTGCAGCGGCAAGCTGGATTGCACGCCAACAACGGTTGCTCCGGGAACATGGAAAGAGCCGCGAGAACGGTTCAAGCGCCCATCGAAAAAACAAAACGCCACTACACCATCCGGTAGCAGACCGCTACGCCATCCGTAGCAGTAGGCCGAGAAAAGCCGCCTGACCGATACGGAATCCGTAGCGACAAGGCTTGTTTTTGCTCTTTCGCCTGCTACGCAATCCGTACACCTTTATAGATTCTTACCATAGGGCAGTGCGAATGATTGCCGGCAATGGCAAAGACACGGGGCCGCCGACTTCGGGCAAACTGCCTGACAACGGAGGTGTTTTGATGACGACTGAGCGCAAAATAGGCTTCGCTAGGCCGATCAATCGTGGCAATGCTGGCAAGGGCCGCACGAAGGGCGTCCCGAACAGGATCGGCGCCGACGTGCGCGCCATGATTCTGGCCGCGCTCGATAGTGCCGGCGGGGAGACTTATCTTGTTCAACAGGCGCGCGAGAATCCGTCCGCGTTCATGACGTTGCTGGGGAAGATACTTCCCACAACGCTGGCCGGCGATGTAGAGAATCCGCTTCTACATGCGAGCGACGAGCAGGTGGATGCGCGGCTGGGGGAGCTGTTGGGGCGTCTGTAAGCAGGTGCGGTGAACGCCGATGGACACCCTATCCTGCATTCTCGGTTGCAGCTGTAGCGGAAGACTGACGACGTACAAAGCCCGCCGAAGCGGGCAGGTGGCGAGGAACGAGCGACTGAAATTAACGGATGACTAGCACCTAGAGTCAGTTGTTGTCGTTATCGTTCGGAGTCGAATCAGAACCATTCGGCGTACCGTCGTTGTCGTTGTCATCCGACCTATAGCTTGAGTTGCGGGTGTTGGTCGCCGGGACGCGGCTGTATTCGTCCCGCTGTGAGCCGCCATTGGTTTGTGAGCTGCGGTTGTCGTAGCGGTAGGCGTTCGGATTCGATGCCTGGTGCGGCGCGACATAAGTACCGTTGGCGCGGTAGTAGCCGGCGACGTTGTGTGACTGTGCCATCGTGACGCCGCTTGCGGCGAGCAAAGCAAAGCTGAGTGCTGCGTACTTCATTATTTACCCCTTGGTTGATGGATTCAATGCTTGCCTAGCGACTGACAACTCACGCAGTCGGACTGACTCGGAACGGACGTTTGGGGCACGTTTGAAGGTTGCGGGCCGCTGTCCGTGGCGAAAATTGCGACGGCTGACCCTTGCTTGATCATGATGGGGACACCGATAGCGGTTCCGGTAAACCCATTGCCGTAAGAATATCCGTTCATGGTGGACACAGAGCCTGCGCTCGCGCTGCCGATGCCCTGCAGCAAGATTCCATTCGCTCCCAATGAAGCAGCTTCACTCTTGAGCCGGGACATCACCTTGTCCGTCTTTTGTTGGCTGGTGAACGCGCCTGAGCCTTGGCTGCTTGAATCCAGCAAGGCCACTGTTTCGTAATGCGCTGGCGGCTGCAGGTAAACCCGCACTTGCTCCGGCGAGATGGCAGGCCGTTGCGTACCCACCAAAACATGCGACGTTGCGCACGCGCTCAATGCCGCAAGCAATAGTGTTGCGATTGTTGCCCCTAGAATTTTCATAGCGTCTCCGTGGCGAATGTAAAATCAATGCAACTATCAAGCCTCCCAGCTTCCTATCCATCGCACCCTTTCCTATGCGCGGAGCGGCGCTCAGCATCCGCGCAAAAAAGCTGTCGCGGTGCAGCTCCGATTTGTGTATCTGGCGTGCCCGAAGCCTAGCGCATAACTCCGACACGATCCGCACGCGGAGAGCCGGTTACAACATCTCCGGCTTCGAATGACGCGGACGGCTGTGGGCACGTTCTGGGCGAGGTCCGATTACACTGCGTTGCAAGCCTAGCCCGCTTAACGGGGGGGCATATTTGGGGGCATATCCGGATTAATTTGAAAAACAATCAAGTTAAATCAAGCAGTTAGTAGGACTTTTCGATTCCTATTTCCGCACCAAATGACCATCCCGGGTCCCCCAGGGTAGCGACGCTCCCAGGGAAAGCCGCCACACAACCCCGGGGTTTTGCCAGCCGACTGCGGTGCGATCAAGCTTTCCGCCCGTGGGATCGGCGGGATTGAATGGTTCATTTATTGGCATTGACCGGCGGTTGCGGCAAATCTAGACTTTAGCCTTCCATCGGCATGGCGGGGATGCGACATGGATCCGATTTCCCTTGAAGACCTCGCACTGCTGGAAGTCCTGCGACGCGTGGATGAGCATGTTGTATTGACTGACAGCGACAGCGCCATCCGCACTCGCATGATCGACGGTGGGTTGATCAACGCCGACGGCGAAGATGGGTTGTCCCTCACCGCTGCCGGGATCGAATTGTGCAAATCCCTGCAGCACCGCGTGGCGGCTGATGCACAGGCAGCCCGCATCCTGCAGCAGCGTGAGAGCGTGGAATCCAGCGACGGCGTGCCGGTCGACGCGTAATCCAGCCCATGTCGCGCGAATTGCGACTTGACCGGGCTACAGTGACAACCCCTTCGGCTCGGATGTCCCTGCGATGGCAAAGGCTGCGGTAAAAGCACGCTCGGCATATGTCTGCGGCGAGTGTGGCGCCGACCACAACAAATGGCAGGGACAGTGCGGGGATTGCGGGGCGTGGAACTCGCTGAGCGAAATCGTGCTCGAGCCGGCAGGCAAACCTGCAGCTGCCCGGCGCGACGGTTGGGCCGGCAAAGTCGAGGCGCAGAAGGTCACCGCACTCCGGGATGTGCGCCACAGCGAAGACGCGCGTGTATCGACTGGTATTGGCGAATTCGACCGCGTCCTGGGCGGCGGGCTGGTCGAAGGTGCTGTCGTGCTGGTGGGGGGCGATCCCGGCATTGGCAAATCAACGTTGCTGCTGCAGGCGATCGCGTTGATGGCACACACGTTGCCGGGTTTGTATGTCACCGGCGAGGAATCGCTGGCGCAGGTTGCCGGACGCGCGATGCGGCTGGGCTTGCCCATCGACGGCGTGCACGCTTTGGCCGAAACCGGCGTCGAACGAATCCTCGAACATGCCGCGTCGATGCGTCCGAAGGTGATCGTTGCCGACTCCGTGCAGACGCTGTGGACCGAGTCGCTGACCGCCGCGCCGGGTTCGGTGAGCCAGGTACGTGAGTCCGCCGCCCGCCTGGTGCGCTACGCGAAGGAAACGGGCACGGCCGTCTTCCTTGTCGGCCACGTGACCAAGGAAGGTGGCATCGCTGGCCCACGCGTGTTGGAGCACATGGTCGATGCCGTGTTGTATTTCGAAGGCGAATCCGGCTCGCGTTTCCGGGTGCTGCGCGCGTTCAAGAATCGTTTCGGCGCGGTCAACGAACTGGGCGTGTTCGCGATGGGCGACAAGGGGCTGAAGGAAGTCCCCAATCCGTCCGCGATTTTCCTGTCTGGCGGCAGTACGCCGCAGCCCGGCAGCTGCGTCATGGTGACCCGCGAGGGCACGCGGCCGTTACTGGTCGAAGTGCAGGCTCTTGTGGATTCCTCGCCACTTTCGAATCCGCGCCGCGTCGCCGTCGGCCTCGAGCAGAATCGTCTTGCGATGCTGCTGGCGGTATTGCACCGCCATGGCGGGATCGGCGTGGGTGACCAGGACGTCTTCGTCAATGTCGTCGGTGGGATTCGTTTGCAGGAAACAGCGGCTGACCTGCCGGTGTTGCTAGCTGTACTGTCGAGCCTGCGCGACAAGCCGCTCGCCGACAAGACGATTGCCTTTGGCGAAGTCGGATTGTCCGGCGAGATTCGTCCCGTACCCAACGGCGAGGAGCGCTTGCGGGAAGCAGCCACCCACGGCTTCAAGCGCGCGATCGTGCCGAAGGCGAATGCGCCTAAGTCGGGCAGTTACAAGGGTCTTGAAGTGATTTCGGTTGAGCGACTTTCGGACGCGCTGGCAGCTGCACAGGGGTAAACCGCCTAGCTTGCCCTTAGTGCCCGCCTGCCGCCGCTCCGCCAGCAGCCTTTGCGACGAACGGTGGCTTGGCGATCCATACGAACACGATCACCGCCAGGAACAGGATTCCCAGCAAGTGGAAGATCTCATTGAATCCGATCTGGGCAGCCTGTTGCGAAATGATCTGATTCAAAAAAAGTGCACCGCGTTGAGGGTCGCTGCGGCCAAGGGCACTGACGGTTTGCTGGATCGCGGGGTCGTAGGCGCCGATGTGCTCGGTCAACTGCGCATGATGGATGGTGGTGCGCTGTGCCCATGCCCATGTGGTCAATGACGCGGCGAAACTTCCGCCAAGGGTGCGCACGAATGTCGCCAGTCCCGAACCCGACGCGATTTCATGCGGTTCAAGATCCGACAACAGGATGGTCAACACGGGCATGAAGAACAGCGCGACGCCCAGGCCCATCCACAGCTGGACCATGGCCACGTGGTGGAAATCGACATTCAGGTTGAAACCTGCCCGCATGAAGCTGGTGATCGCCATCACCACGAATGCCGCGCTGGCGACGATGCGCAGATCAAAACGCGGTGCGAATTTTCCCACCAGCGGCGTCAGCAACACCGGCAGGACCCCGATTGGCGCCGTCGCGAAACCGGCCCAGATCGGTGTATATCCGAGATTGCGCTGGAGCCATAGCGGGATCAGCAAGGCCACGGAAAAGAAGGCCGAATACGCCAGCAGCAATGCAACCGTGCCGCTGGCGAAGTTGCGGTGGCGGAACAGGCGCAGGTTGACGATCGGGTCTTTCTCGGTCAACTCCCAGATCACGAAAACCGTCAAGGCCAGTGCCGCGACGATCGCCAACATCACGATCTTGGTGGAATTGAACCAATCGGAATCGTTGCCCAGGTCGAGCAGGACCTGCAGCGCGCCAACGCCGATGATCAGCGTGGCCAGCCCCATGTAATCCATCTTGGGCTTGTCAAGTTTCTCCGGGCGTCCCTTCAATTGGCGGCCAACGACGATGCTGGCGAAGATACCGATCGGAATGTTGATGTAGAAGATCCATTGCCAGCTATAGCTGTCGGTGATCCAGCCCCCCAAAATGGGCCCGGCGATTGGGGCGACCACCGTCACCATCGCCAGCAATGCGATTGCCTGCCCGCGTTTTTGCGGTGGATAAATCGAAATCAGCAGCGCCTGCGCGATCGGGTACAGCGGACCGGCGACGAACCCCTGCAGCGCGCGCGCCACCACCAGCAAACCCATGCTGTTGGCCAGCCCACACAGCAACGAAGCGATCGAGAAGGCGAATGTCGCCCAGATGAACAGTTTACGTTCGCCGAAACGTCGGGTCAGGTAACCGGTCAAAGGCAACGCGATCGCATTGCTCACCGCGAACGACGTGATCACCCATGTCGCCTGGTTGGCGCTGGCGCCTAGATTGCCGGCGATCGTTGGCAACGAGACGTTGGCAATGGTGATGTCCAGCACCTGCATGAACGTCGCCAGCGAAATGCCGATCGTCGCCAGCGCCAGGTTGGGCGGACGAAAGCCACTCTGCGCTTTGGGTGCGGCGTCGTCCATGGTTGCAGCGTTGGCTGACATGCGGGATCAGTGGTGCAAGCCGTTGGGCATGTTCTGGCGAATGATGCGCGCGATCAGTGCATCTGCATCCTGGGACTGCTTCGTGTACGCCTGTGTCGAGAGGACCGGCGCGGCAGGAACCGCGGCGGGGAGCACGGCCCCGTTCTGGTCGCGGATTGCCACGTCCACGGACATGCTCATGCCAAGGCGAAGCGGGTGCGCGGCGAGTTGTCGTGGATCCAATTCGATGCGCACGGGAACGCGCTGCACGATCTTGATCCAGTTGCCGCTGGCGTTCTGCGCGGGCAGAAGCGAGAACGCGCTGCCGGTGCCCAGCCCAAGGCTGGACAACTTGCCGTTGAACGTCACGTCGCTGCCGTAAATGTCCGAGGTAAGTTCGACTGGTTGCCCCAGGCGCATGGTGGTGAGTTGGGTTTCCTTGAAGTTGGCATCCACCCACACCTGCTCCAGCGGGATCACCGTCATCATCGGCATGCCGGGTTGCACGCGCTGGCCGAGCTGCACGCTGCGCTTGGCGATGTATCCAGACACCGGCGCAACAATCGAGGCCCGCTGAAGGTTGAGGTAGGCGGAACGCAATTGCGCGCCTGCGGCCTGCACCTGTGGCTGCTCGCTGACCGTGGTCGCATCGACCAGCGCACTGCTGCGCGAAAGTTGTCCTCGCGACGATGCGACGGTCGCTTCAGCGACAGCCAGCGTGTCGCGCGCATGTGACAGCTCTTCAGCCGACACCGCGCCACTGGCAACCAGCCCCTCCCGACGCCGCACGTCCTCACGCGCTTTTTGCACGGCGAGTAGTCCAGCGTTGAGTTCCGCCTGGCCTGCCGCGACCGTGCTGTACAAACCGCGTACCTGGCGCACGGTCCCCGCGAGATTCGCGGCGGCCTGTTGGTAGGCGACGTTGACATCGTTGGGGTCCAGTTGCACCAGGACCTGGCCCACGGACACCTTCATGCCATCGTCCGCGTTGATGCTGACGACCGTACCCGTGGTCTGCGGCGTCACGCTGACAACGTTGCCTTGCACATAAGCATCGTCGGTGGATTCGTGCCAGCGCGCGACGAGCAGGTACCACAGCAGCCAGGCAATCCCGGCAAGCACGACGACGGCCAGCACGAGCAGCAGTGCCTTCTTGCGTTTGCTGGGTTTCGCCACTTTCGGAGCGGTGGCCGTGGGATCGGATTGCGTCATCATGGTGTCGAAGTCTTCGTTTTAGTTGTCGTGCTGTCGGTCGGCGCAGTGGTGGTCGACAAGGGCTTGTCAGCAGGCAGGGCGATCAATTCAATGCCGCCGCCCAATGCGCGATCAAGGTCGATCGCCGCGGTGATGCGTTGCGCGCGTAATGCCGCGAGTTGCTGGTCGAGTTGCAGGAGTGGCCGCTGTGCAATGAGGACGTCGATCTGTGTGCCCAGGCCAGCGTGATATCGCGTTTGTGCAAGCTGCCATGCCGCTTTTGCCGCGTCGCCGGCTTGTCGCGCCGAGACGATCTGCGCATCGAGCGATCGCGCGGCTTGTAGTGCGTCGGTGACTTCGCGCAACGCCGCAACCAGTGTCTGGTTGTAACTCGCGACGGCCAGGTCGTAATCGGCATTGCTTTTGGCAAGTTGATTGCGCAAACCGCCGCCATCAAGGATTGGCAGGCTGATCGCCGGACCACCTTGCACCAGCAGCGCATCGCTGCTGAAGAGGTTCGACAGCCCATTGGACGCCAGGCCGACCATCGCGGCCAGATTGACGGTCGGATAAAACGCGGCCTTGCTGGCCTTGATGCCGCGTTGCGCGGCCTCGACACGCCAGCGCGCGGCAACGACGTCTGGACGATGGCCGAGCAATTCGCTCGGCAGCACCGCGGGCACGCCGGGAGACGACGTCGTCAACAAGGTTGGTTTTTTGATGTCCAGCCCACGATCGGGGCCCTTGCCCAGCAGTGCAGCCAGCGCATTGCGGGTGGCATCGACTTGTTGCTGTGCGGCCTGTCGAAGCTGCTCTGCCGTGGCAACACTGGCTTCGGCCTGACGCAGGGGCAACTGGCTATCGAGCCCGGCCTTGACGCGTTGACGACCGAGTTCCAGCAGGTGCGTGGCGCGCGACTTTTCGGCAGTCGCAACATCGAAGGCGGCATACGCTTGCGCCAGCACCACGTAGGTCGATGCGATGCTGGAGGCCAGCGTCAGGCGCGCGGCCTGTGTATCGATTTCGGTCGCTCGCACCTGGCCGACAGCCGCTTCGTATTTCGCACGCTTGGCACCCCAGAAATCGGGGTCGTATTTCAGGTTCAGGCTGAGCAGGACGATGCCCTGGTACGCACCGCCAAGCGGAGGCGGGGCAATCGTCGATGGAATCCGCAGTCCGGCATATTGCGCACCAACGCCGGCTGTCGGTTTGCGGGCCGAATCCGCCAGGCCTGCCTGTGCGATGGCCTGCTGCAGGCGTGCGTCAGCTGCATCCAGCGAAGGCGTGCCGGCGAGCGCTTCGTCGATCAAGCCGTCCAGTTGTGGATCGCCCAAGGCGGTCCACCAATCGCGGGTGGGAAATGCCGCTGCGGAAAACCGGCCGAGGCTCCCCTGCGCCGATAGAGTATCTGCCTGCGTCATCCGGCCTGTCGGCGACAGGTCATGCGTGCTGGCGCAGGCAGCAAGCATCAAGACGAGCGATGCAACACCAGTCGCGATGAAAGGGCGGGTCATGTCAGCTATCCATGGACAGGTTGGCGCGCACCCGTTCGAGCAGGCGCAGCAGTTGGTCGCGATCGCCGTCGTCCATTCCGGCCAGGGCGCAGTCGTGGACACGCTGGCCGCACTGCGCGATATCGCGCCAGATTGCGATACCGGCATCGGTCAAGTGGATGTGTAACGCGCGGCGATCTGCCGGATCGGCAACACGGCTGACCAGACCCTTGGTTTCGAGGCGGTCCAGCAGGCGTGTCATCGCTCCAGGGTTGAGCTCGGCCGCCCGCGCAAGGTCGGTGACGCTGGCGATGCCTTCGGCAAGCTTCTTGAGGGTGACGAACTGGCTGAAGGTGAGGTCATGGCCGGCGACGGCCAGTTCATGTTCAACCCGCGCCCGCATGCCGTCCCGCAGATGGCGGAAGAGCATGCCGAGCGAAGAGCCGGTGCAGAAACTGAGAGGCGAAGACGTCATGGGGCGGCATGTTGCCGGCCAGTACAATAATTGTCAAGGCAATTATTGTTGATGCAAAGACATGACTTTCACGGGTTTTGTGTCAGGCGGGTGTGTGCAAGACAAGTTCAAGCACGGCCTTGCTGCCGAAAAATGCCATGACCAGCAAGGCCATGGCGACCAAGGTCCAGCGCACCGCGCGCGTTCCGCGCCAGCCATACCGCCAGCGGCCGAGCAGCAGCCCGCCGAACAGCAGCCAGGACAACACACTCAGCACGGTCTTCTGCACAAGATGCTGCTCGAACAGGTTTTCGATGAACAGCACCCCCGTCAGCAGGGTCGCGGTCAACAGGATGAAACCCACGGTAATCGTGCGAAACAGCAGCAATTCCAGCTCCGTCAGCGGGGGCAGGGCACGCAGCCATCCGTGGAATTCGCGCCGGCGCAACGCGCGCTCCTGCGCCCAGAGCATGATTGCCAGCAACGCGGCGATGGCCAGCGTGGCGTATGCGAGCAATGCGCACCAGACGTGCAACTGCAGTCGCCAGTCCAGGCCTTCGGTACGGATGTGGCCGTACCCGGCGTAACCGAGCAAGGAAACCAAGGCGAGCGGGAAGACCACCACCCCCAGCGCAGCCATGCGTCCGGTCGCGCCGAACGCCGTCGTCAGGATTCCCATCCCGAGCCCGACCAGGGACAAGGCCGCGAAAAAATGCAGATCCAATCCGTTGACGACATGCCACGCATCGATATGGAATCCGGCGTGGAAGGCCAATGCCAGCGCCGCGGGAAGGGTCCAGGCGCGGGGATTCTCCGCGCCGCGGGCCAGGGCACGCACCAGCAGCGCCAAGGCGAGGAGGTACAGCGTGGCGGCGGTGAGCGCGAGCATCATTCGTCCAAGTGTCGCATTAGCTCCTCCCCCTGCGTAGTAGTGATGCCTGCTTGGCGGATGCTTAGCCAGGTGAGCTGCAGGCCACCGCTATAATCCGTTTCCGCTACACAGATGCATCAACCATGTTTGAATCACTTACCCAGCGCTTGTCCGGCACCATCACCCGCCTGCGCGGGCGCGGCCGTTTGACAGAGGAAAACATCCGCGAAGCCACGCGCGAAGTGCGAATCGCTTTGCTTGAAGCCGATGTCGCGCTGCCAGTGGTTCAGGCGTTGATCGAACGCATCAAGGTGCGTGCCGTCGGGCAGGACGTCTTGAAGTCGCTGACGCCCGGGCAGGCATTGATCAAGGTCGTGCGCGACGAGTTGACCGCGGTGATGGGATCGCAGGCCAGCGACCTCAACCTCAACGTGCCGGCACCAGCGGTGATCCTGATGGCCGGCCTGCAGGGTGCGGGCAAGACCACCACGGTCGCGAAACTGGCAAAGCATCTCAAGGAACGTCGCAGGAAAAAAGTGATGGTGGTGTCGGCTGACGTCTATCGCCCCGCCGCGATCGAGCAGTTGCAGACGCTGGCCAAACAGGTCGACGTATTGTTTTTTCCCTCCGACGCGTCACAGAAACCCGAGGCGATCGTGCGTGCCGCGATCGACGACGCGCGCAAGTCGTTCGTCGATGTCCTGATCGTCGACACCGCCGGCCGCACCAGCATCGACGCGGCGATGATGGCCGAGATCAAGGCGCTGCACGCCGCCGTATCGCCCGTCGAAACCCTGTTTGTCGTCGATGCGATGACCGGCCAGGACGCGGCTGTCACCGCCAAGCATTTCAGTGAAGCGCTGCCGCTGACCGGCGTGGTGCTGACCAAGACCGACGGCGATGCGCGCGGCGGCGCGGCGCTTTCCGTGCGCTATGTCACCGGTCGCCCGATCAAGTTCATCGGCACCAGCGAGAAGCCCGATGGGCTGGACGTCTTCCATCCCGACCGCATCGCCAGTCGCATCCTCGACATGGGCGACGTGCTGTCGCTGGTCGAGCAGGTCGAGCAGCAGGTCGACCAGGACAAGGCGCAGAAGCTGGCCGAGAAGGTCGCCAAGGGCAAGAAGTTCGACCTCAACGACATGCGCGACCAGCTGGAACAGATGCAGAGCATGGGCGGCCTGTCCGGGTTGATGGACAAGCTTCCGGGCATGGGCCAGATCCCGGACCACGTCAAGGCGCAGGTCACTGGCAAGGAAGTGCCGCGGATGGTGGCGATCATCAATTCGATGACAAAAAAAGAGCGCCGCAACCCCGCCTTGCTGAACGGCTCGCGCCGCGCCCGCATCGCCAAGGGAGCAGGGATGGGCGCTTCGGATGTGAACAAGCTGATGAAGCAGTACCAGCAAATGGAAAAGATGATGGGCAAGATGGGCCGCGGCGGCATGAAAGGCCTGATGCGGGGCATGCAGGGGATGATGGGCGGGCGGGGGATGCCGCCGATGCGCTGACCTGGGCGATGGTTCCTTCGAGCCAGTCCTTGCCTTATAATGTCCGGCTTACCTCGGCATGTCCGCCGACTGGGCAACACAGGAACTGCAGCACATGGTCAAGATCCGCCTGACGCGCGGTGGCGCAAAGAAGCGCCCCTTCTACCACATCATCGTCACCGACAGCCGCAGCGCACGCGACGGCCGCAACATCGAGCGGGTGGGTTACTACAACCCAGTCGCCGCTGGCGCTGAAAAACGCGTCGAGCTGGATACCGATCGCGTCAAGCATTGGTTAGGCCAGGGCGCGCAGATGACCGACAAGGTCGCCGACCTGTACAAGCAGCTCGGCAAGTCCGGCGACCAGCCGGCTGCAACCGCCGCCTGATTGCGCGGGTCGCATCACGCGACCCCCGTCAAATGGATACCACGCGCCCTGCTTCTCAGAAGTCGGCTTCGCAGAGGCTTGTGCTGCTGGGCACGGTGCTCGGTGCGTTTGGCGTGCGTGGTGAACTGAAGATCGATTCTTTTACGCAGCCAACCTCCGCGATCCTTCAATACCAGCCATGGATCCTTCGTGACGCGCAAAGCCGCGAGCGCGAATTGTCCGGTGCACGCGGGCGTGAGACTGCCAAGGGCCTGGTCGCCACGTTCCCGGACATCAGCGACCGCGACGCCGCTGAAGCGCTGCGCGGCACGGAAATATTTGTCCCTCGCAGTGCACTGCCCCCGCCGAAACCCGGCGAGTACTACTGGGTGGATCTGGAAGGCCTGCGCGTGGTGAATCTGGAAGGCGCTGATTTCGGCACGGTGTCGCATCTGTTTTCGACCGGTGCGAACGACGTCCTGGTGGCACGTGGCGATCGCGAGCGCATGATTCCCTTCCTTGAGCCCGGCTTCATCACGTCGGTCGACTTCGATTCCGGCACTGTCACTGTCGACTGGGACGCGGATTTCTGACGTCGGGGACATGTCAATGCGCGTCGACGTCATCAGTTTGTTTCCCGAATTCGTCTCCCAGTTGTCCGGACACGGTGTCGTCGGACGCGCGCAGGAGCGTGGGCTGCTGGAGATCCACGGCTGGAATCCGCGCGATTACGCAAGCGGCAACTACCGCCGCGTCGATGAACGTCCGTTCGGCGGAGGCCCAGGCATGGTGATGCTGATCGACCCGTTGCGCGATTGCCTCCGCGCCGCCCGCGCCGATGCCGCGACACCTGCCAAGGTGATCTACCTCACCCCGCAGGGAGAGCGCTTGTCCCAGGCCAAGGTGCGCCAACTCGCGGCCCGCGAACGCGTGATCCTTCTTTGCGGCCGCTACGAAGGCATCGATGAGCGTCTGGTAACGGCCGAGGTCGACGAGGAATTGTCGATTGGTGATTACATATTGTCCGGTGGAGAGTTGGCCGCAGCGGTGGTCATCGATGCCATCGCCCGGTTGCAGGACGGCGCGCTGAACCACAGCGAATCGGCGGCACAGGACAGCTTCGACGACGACGGGTTCCTCGACTGTCCGCATTACACGCGTCCGGTCGAACACGAATATGGTGACGTGCCTGCCGTCCTGATGTCCGGCAACCACGCTGAGATCGCCAGTTGGCGGCGACAGCAGGCGTTGGGCCGTACATGGCTGCGGCGTCCGGACCTGGTTGATGAAGCGACGTTGTCGAAGTCAGATCGCGGGCTTCTGGAGGCCTTCCTGGCCCAGTTGCCCAAAGCAGGCAACCCATAGCACGAGTCGGAAAATTCCCGCTATAATGCGCGGCTTACCTCCATTCACCGGGCGCCCGCGTGCGCCAGATCGGTCGCCCGACCATTCGGCCCGATCCATAGACCCAGGCTGGACCATGAACAAGCCCTCGATCCACACGCTGTTGCAGAATTTCGAAGCCGACCAGGTGCAGCGCGAGCTGCCGGACTTTGGCCCGGGCGATACGGTCATCGTCAACGTCAAGGTCAAGGAAGGCAATCGTGAGCGTTTGCAGGCGTATGAAGGCGTGGTCATCGCCAAGAAGAACGGCGGTTTGAACTCCGCATTCACGGTGCGCAAGATTTCGCACGGCTTCGGCGTCGAGCGCGTGTTCCAGACCCACAGCGCGATCATCGACTCCGTGCAGGTCAAGCGTCGTGGCGCGGTGCGCGCCGGCAAGCTGTATTACCTTCGCGGGCTGGAAGGCAAGAAGGCGCGCATCAAGGAAGATCTCGCCGCGCACGCCAAGGCCAAGGCCGAAGCTGCGAAAGCCTGATCGCTTTCCTCTCGTAGTGAAAACGGCTGCCAATGGCGGCCGTTTTGTTTTTCAGCGATCGACGAATTGCATGGTCAAGAATTGGCCCTGCAGGATGCGATGAATGAAGCCCAAGGTTGATCGCCGTTGATTCACGCGGTCATGGCGAGCCTAGGAATAGCTTCCGGGCACACCTTGGGAGTCAACCATGCTTGATCGTGCGCACTTCCGGATATTTCTGGTCCCATTGGTCGCCGGGATCGTGTTCAGCGGACTTTCCGCGTGCAGCAGCCAGTCGCCGCGGTTGATGGACACGCAAGTTCGGTCGGGCGACAGGCCGGAATGCCAGACGCGCGAAGGCCGCAGCGCCGGAAATCCGGCGTCGGGGGTGGAAACCGCTACCGATCCATGCGGAAACCTCGGCACTGTGCCAATCATCACCAGCGACGACATCAAACACTGACCTGGCAGGTTTGTGTAAGTGACCGTGATCGGAACCCAGGCACCGGCAGTGCGGATTGATGTCTGGTTGTGGGCGGCACGATTTTTCCGAACGCGTAGCCTGGCGCGGCAGGCGATCGATAACGGCAAGGTCGACATCGCCGGTCAGCGCGCCAAGCCCGCACGCCTCGTACATGTGGGGGATGTGTTGCGTGTCGTGCGCGGCGAGGACACGTTCGAGATCGAAATTCGCGGTGTCAGTGACCATCGTGGGCCGGCAGCAGTTGCGCAGGGCTTGTACACCGAGGGGGAAGCATCGCGCCTCCGACGCGAATCCGGATTCGCATCCCGTGCCGCCGCACGCGCCGGTTATCGTGCGCCAGAGACCAAGCCGGACAAACGCGCGCGGCGTCTGATTCGTGCGCTCGGAGACATCGATACGTTGTAATGACGATTGATTTGAGTGTCTTCGCAGGCCAGGCAGCAATCACGCCACATCAGGCCTGGAGCAGATCAGCTAAAACCTCCAGCTGTTCGCCCTATCGTAATGTCGGCCAGACACGAACATCGGCTCGCTCAGCCCAGCGACTTCAGGCGATACAGTGCTTCCAGCGCCTGCTTGGGTGTCAGGTCGTCCGGATCCAGCGCCGCCAATGCATCAAGAGCGGCGGAAGCCGGCGCGAACAAGCCAATCTGCTGTGGCATCTCCAGTGCCAGTGCGGTCATCGGCGTCGATGGCGCATCGCGTCCTTGGTGCTCAAGCTCGGCGAGGCGTGCACGCGCTTGGTGGATGACGCTTTTGGGCAGGCCGGCCAGTGCGGCCACCTGCAGGCCGTAACTGCGGTTCGCCGGACCGCTCTTGACCGCATGCATGAACACCAGCGAATCGTCGTGCTCGACCGCGTCAAGGTGCACGTTGGCGATTCCGCTGGCCGGCTGCGACAGCGCGGTGAGTTCGAAATAATGCGTCGCGAACAACGTGTAACTGCGATTGATCCCTGCCAGGTGTCGCGCACAGGCATCGGCCAGTGCGAGTCCGTCATAGGTCGACGTACCACGGCCGATTTCGTCCATCAGCACCAGCGATTCCGGCGTGGCGTGATGCAGGATGTAACTGGTTTCGCTCATCTCGACCATGAAGGTCGATTGCCCGCGTGCCAGGTCATCGCCGGCACCGATGCGCGTGAGGATGCGATCGATCGGCCCGATCAGCGCGCGTGTCGCGGGTACGAAACTGCCAATGTGCGCCAGCAGCACGATCAACGCGTTCTGGCGCATATAGGTGGACTTGCCGCCCATGTTGGGGCCGGTGATGACGAGCATGCGGACGGCTTGCCCATCATCGTCTTCGTGCTCACCAAGCGTCAGGTCATTGGGCTGGAAGGGTTCGGCGCGCACTGCCTCGACCACGGGATGCCGACCGCGCTCGATGCGCAGAGTGGGCGCGTCGCTCAACTCGGGCATGGACCAGTCAAGCGCTAGTGCGCGTTCGCCGAACGCGGCCAGCACATCGAGCTCGGACAACGATTCGGCGCAGCGTTTCAGTGGTTCCAGGCGCTCGTTCAATGCGTCGAGCAGGTGTTCGTACAGTAGTTTCTCGCGCGTCAACGCGCGCTCGCGTGCCGACAGCACCTTGTCCTCGAAGGCCTTCAACTCCTCGGTGATGTAACGCTCCGCGCCGGTCAATGTCTGTCGCCGCGTGTAATGCACCGGCGCCTTGTCGGCCTGGCCCTTGCTGATCTCGATGAAGTAGCCGTGCACGCGGTTGTAGCCGACCTTCAGCGTGTTGATGCCGCTGGCGATGCGTTCGCGTGCTTCCAGGTCGATCAGGAACTGGTCGGCGGTGGTTGAGAGCGTGCGTAACTCGTCGAGTGTCGCATCGTAACCAGCGGCAAATATCCCGCCATCGCGGGCGAGTACTGGCGGCTGGGACACAATGGCGGTAGCGAGCAGACTCGCATGCTCGTCGTGTGCCCCCAACTCGGCAGCAAGCGTCTGCAGGCGCGGCGAATCCAGTGGCGCCAGCAGCGTGCCCACAGCCGGCAGCAAGCCCAGGCCGTCACGTAGTGTCGACAAATCACGCGGACGCGCACTGCGCAAGGCGATGCGTGTCAGGATGCGTTCCAGGTCACCCAGTGCGCGAAAGCATTCGCGCAATGCATCTCCTGCGCGCGATTCCATCAGCGTCGTGACGGCATGATGGCGCAGTCGCAACGTCCCACGATCGCGCAACGGTCGATGCAACCAGCGCCGCAACAGACGACCGCCCATCGGCGTGATCGTCGAATCGAGCACGCCAAGCAACGTCGTCTTGGTGTCGCCATCCACCCGCGTGTCCAGCTCAAGATGCCGACGCGTGGCCGCGTTCATCGCGATCGCGCCGTCGCTGGCTTCCAGCGCGATCGACCGCAGATGCGGTAGTCGCTGCTTCTGGGTTTCCTCCACGTAGCCGAGCAACGCGCCAGCAGCCGCGACGCATGAAGGCTTGTCGTCCAGCCCAAAACTTGACAGGTCATGCAGCCCGAAGAACTTCAGCAACTGACGCCGTCCGCTGTCGGCATCGAAA
This sequence comes from Lysobacterales bacterium, assembly GCA_038236935.1. Taxonomy (GTDB): domain Bacteria; phylum Pseudomonadota; class Gammaproteobacteria; order Xanthomonadales; family Xanthomonadaceae; genus Cognatiluteimonas. The sequence goes on along the minus strand of JBBRZH010000026.1, from coordinate 7,082 downwards.
AGCCACGGTGCGCGACGGCGCACGCCGGTGCGTTCGCGCATCGAGGCCGGCCAGGTGTCGTCATCGGGTAGGAGCAACTCGGCGGGTTCCAGTCGAGCGAGTTCGGCTTCCAGCGCGTCGAGTGTGTCCACTTCATTGACCAGGAACCGGCCGCCGGCGAGATCCGCCCATGCGAGTCCGTAGCTCCCGCTCCTGGATGAGTTGTTGCTGCGCGAGACCGCCATCAGCAAAGTGTCGCGACGCTCGCTCAGCAGCGCCTCGTCGGTGACGGTTCCCGGCGTCACCACGCGCACGACTTTGCGTTCGACCAGTCCCTTCGCAAGAGCCGGATCGCCGATCTGCTCACAGATCGCCACCGACTCGCCCAGCGCCACCAGCCGAGCAAGATAGCCCTCGTACGCATGCACCGGCACGCCGGCCATCGGGATCGGCTGCCCGGCCGATGCGCCGCGTTGTGTGAGGGTGATGTCGAGCAGCCGCGCCGCCTTGCGTGCATCGTCATGGAACAATTCGTAAAAATCGCCCATGCGGAAAAACATCAGCACATCGGGATGCTCGGCCTTGGCGGCAAAGAACTGGCGCATGAGCGGCGTATGCGAATCGAAGGACGTGCTGGCGGACATGCTTTCCCGTAGTGGCGACATGGGTTACAAATCAATTGTCTAGTTTGCCGGAAAGCCACCCACGCAATGCACGCTTCAACCGATCCCACGCCTGATGACATGGAATTGCTGGCGCTGGCCGAAGCCGTCGGAGCACGCCTGCGCGCGGCGAAGCAGATGCTGGTCACTGCCGAAAGCTGCACCGGTGGCTGGATTGCCAAGACAGTCACCGATATCGCCGGTAGTTCGGAGTGGTTCGATTGCGGCCTGGCCGTCTACAGTTACGAAGCCAAGCAGGCGCTGTTGGGCGTGCGCGCGGAAACGCTGGAGCATTTCGGCGCCGTCAGCCGTGAAACCGTGATCGAGATGGTGTCCGGTGCGCTCTCGCACTCCGGCGCCAGCGTGGCGGTCGCAGTGACCGGCATCGCGGGTCCCGGCGGCGGCACCGCAGACAAGCCGGTCGGCACCGTGTGGATCGCCTGGAAACGGCGCGGCGGGTATCCGCGCGCCGAAGCGTTCAATTTTGAAGGCAACCGCGAAGCCGTACGCCGCAGGACTGTCGCGGCAGCGCTACAGGGGCTGTCCACCCTCTGACGAGGCTGTTGACACTCAAATTCGTGAGTAGTATTACTACTCATCATGAATGACCTGACTGAAACCCAGCACGCGATGCTCGCCATGATCGGGGAGCGTATTGCCCTCGATGGCGTGTCTCCTTCGCAGACCGAGATCGCCCGGGCGTTCGGATTCCGTGGCGTGCGCGGCGCCCAGTACCACCTGGAAGCCCTGGAGGTAGCCGGGGCGATCCGGCGGATTCCGGGTCAGGCGCGCGGCATCCGGCTGGTTCGGCCGGTATCGGAGCATTCCGGGCAGGACCATCCCGAGCAGGAACAACGTCCTGGCACGATCGAGGCGGAAGATGCCGTCCGCCTGCCGGTGTTGGGGCAGGTCGCCGCCGGCATGCCAATCGGCGCGGATATTGGTTCGGACGCCTTTGTCGTGCTAGATCGCGTCCTGTTTTCGCCGGCGCCGGACTACCTGCTCAAGGTCAAGGGCGATTCGATGCGCGACGAAGGTATCTTCGACGGCGACCTGATTGGCGTGCATCGAACGAATGAGGCGCGGTCGGGCCAGATCGTCATCGCGCGGATCGACGATGAGATCACGGTCAAGCTGCTGCGTATCGGCAAGGATCGCATCCGCCTGTTGCCGCGCAATCCGGACTACGCGCCGATCGAAGTGCTGCCCGACCAGGATTTCGCGATCGAAGGGCTGTATTGCGGACTGGTGCGGCCAAATCGATGACGACGGATGCGATGGCGGATCCCTTGCAGGGATTTACCCCACACAGATGCGCGGTATTCCCGGCTGTTTCTGATCACATCGCTGGCCTATCGTTGATTCATCCAATGCAGTCTCAGCCTGCGCGACCACCTGCCTTCAAGCTTCAATTCGCACCCGCCAACTCACGTTGATCACCCCAAGGACACCCACAATGGACGAGAACAAGAAGCGCGCCCTTTCAGCGGCACTGAGCCAGATCGAGAAGCAGTTCGGCAAAGGCTCGGTGATGCGGATGGGCGATCGAGTGGCGGAGGCTTGGGAAGTCATTCCCACCGGTTCGCTGATGCTCGACATCGCGTTGGGCATCGGTGGGTTTCCGAAAGGTCGCGTGGTGGAAGTTTACGGCCCTGAATCCTCGGGCAAGACCACCTTGACGCTGCAGGCGATCGCGCAATGCCAGAAGGCCGGTGGCACGGCCGCATTTGTCGATGCCGAGCACGCGCTCGACCCGGGTTATGCGGCCAAGCTCGGCGTCAACGTCGACGACCTGCTGGTTTCGCAGCCGGACACCGGAGAACAGGCGCTGGAAATCTGCGACATGCTGGTGCGCTCCAACGCTGTCGACATGGTCGTGGTCGACTCGGTCGCAGCGCTGACGCCCAAGGCGGAAATCGAAGGCGAAATGGGCGACGTGCTGCCCGGCCTGCAGGCGCGCCTGATGAGCCAGGCGTTGCGCAAGCTCACCGGCAATATCAAGCGCAGCAACTGCACTGTGGTCTTCATCAACCAGCTGCGCATGAAGATCGGCCAGATGATGCCGGGCCAGAGCCCCGAAGTGACCACTGGTGGCAACGCGCTGAAGTTCTATGCCTCGGTGCGCATCGACATCCGCCGTATCGGGTCGATCAAAAAGGGCGATGAGATCATCGGCAACCAGACCAAGATCAAGGTCGTCAAAAACAAGATGGCGCCGCCCTTCAAGGTTGTCCTGACCGAAATCCTGTACGGCGAGGGCATCTCGCGCGAGGGTGAGCTGATCGATATGGGAGTGGAGGCAAAGCTGGTCGAAAAAGCGGGCGCCTGGTACAGCTACGGTGACGAGCGCATCGGCCAGGGCAAGGAAAATGCCCGTCAATATCTCAAGGAGAACCCAGCGGTTGCAGTACGGCTGGAGGCGGCGTTGCGGGAGAGGTTCGTGCCGAAGGATCTGGCACCTGCTCCGACCGCACCGGAGATCGAGGCCTGAGCATGCTCCTGGCCAGCCTGGCCTGATCAAGGGCTCAGGCACGTGGCTTGAACCACTATTCGCTCGCGAGCACCCATACCGCACATGGATGATCAATCCAGCCCCGGACACCCAAAGCGCCGCCGGCGTGAAGCCACGCCGGCGCAACGCGCATTGTCGTTGCTGGTACGCCGTGAGCATTCCAGGTCCGAGTTGACTCGCAAGTTGCTGGCCCGCGGTATTGCCCAATGCGATGCCGTCGCTGCGGTGACAAAGATGGCGGATGCTGGCTGGCAGGATGATGCCCGCTTCGCCTGCAGCATTGCCCGGACCAGAGCTGCTGCAGGCTATGGTCCCCTGCGAATTCGCGCCGAGCTGGCGAGCCACGGGCTTGGCAGCGAGACCATCACCCAGGCTTTCACGGCGCTGGCTGAAATAGGCGACGACGACTGGGCCGGGCACGCGCGAACGCTGGCTCGGCGGCGATTCGACCTCGACCGCGCAACACTGGCAATTCAGCGCAAAGCTGCCGACTTCCTCCTGCGTCGGGGCTACGACAGCGAGTGTGTTCGTGCCGCTATCCGTTTGCTGCCGGACGAATGAAGGCGGTGCGTGCCGGAAGGCAGTCGTTCTTCTGAGCGCGTACCCAGTGCGGATAGCTTCTTTCGCCACTTGTGCAGTAGCACCGCGAATCTGCCTCCGAAGCCCGCGTCGGCGCGTTTCATGACGTTGCTGGCGTGTCCTGTGGCAGCGCGTTAACCTAAACATCTCTGGGTTGCCTGTCCCGACTGCATCCGCATATCAGTGGTATCGCGGGAGGAATGCGTGCCCGCTTGCCATCGAACCCCATGAAAACGACTTCCGTAATCCGTCGCGATTTCCTCGACTTCTTCGCTCTGCGTGGCCATACGATCGTGCCGTCCGCGCCGTTGGTGCCGGGAAATGATCCGACCCTGCTGTTCACGAATTCCGGGATGGTGCAGTTCAAGGACGTCTTCCTCGGGGCCGAGAAGCGCTCCTACGTTCGAGCCGCTGACGTCCAGCGTTGTCTTCGTGCTGGCGGCAAGCACAATGATCTTGACCAGGTCGGCTATACAGCACGCCACCACACGTTCTTCGAGATGCTGGGCAACTGGTCGTTTGGCGATTACTTCAAGAAAGACGCCATCACCTGGGCATGGGAACTGCTGACGCAAGTCTGGAAGCTATCGCCAGAGCGCCTGGTCGTCACGATCTACCACACTGATGAAGAGGCTTACGGCATCTGGCGCACCGACATCGGGTTGCCCGCTGAACGCATCATCCGGATCGGCGACAACAAGGGCGCGCCGTATGCCTCCGACAATTTCTGGCAGATGGCCGACACAGGTCCGTGCGGTCCGTGCACCGAAATTTTTTATGACCATGGCGCTCATATCGCAGGCGGTCCGCCAGGTTCTGCGGACGAGGACGGCGATCGCTTTATCGAAATCTGGAACCTGGTGTTCATGCAGTTCGACCGTCAACCTGACGGCAGCCTGCAGCCGTTGCCCGCTCCATGCGTGGACACCGGCATGGGCCTGGAAAGAGTGGCCGCCGTTCTGCAGGGTGTTCATGGCAATTACGAGATCGACCTGTTCCGCCATCTAGTCGCAAAAGCCTCCCAATTCACGGGGACGGCAGATCTGGACAACAAATCGCTACGTGTGATTTCCGATCATATCCGCGCCTGTTCATTCCTGATCGTCGATGGAGTAATGCCGTCCAACGAGGGGCGTGGCTATGTGCTGCGCCGGATCATCCGCCGCGCGTTGCGCCATGGCTGGATGCTCGGTGTGCGAGGCGACTTCTTCTGGAAAATGGTCGCGCCGCTGGTTGAGGTCATGGGGGATGCTTATCCGGATCTCATTACCAAGCAGGACCTGGTGGAACGCGCCTTGCGCGCCGAAGAGGAGCGCTTTGGCGAAACCCTCGAACATGGCATGCGAATCTTCGACGAAGTGGTGGCGAGACATCCGGACCGCATTCCAGGCGCCGATGCGTTCCGCCTCTATGACACCTATGGGTTTCCCGTCGATTTGACCGCCGATATCGCCCGCGAGCGCGGCCTTGGCGTCGACATGGCGGGCTTTGACGCCGCCATGGCGCAACAGCGCGAGACTGCCCGTGCGGCAGGCAAGTTTGGAGGTGCGGCGACGTTGCCTGCCGAACTGGTGGCACAACTGCAATCGACTGAATTTGCCGGCTATGACGCATTGGAAATGGGCGGACTCGTCGTGGTTGGCCTGTTGAAGGATGGCGGGCCGGTGGAAACTATCGCGGCCGGTGATGACGCCATAGTGTTACTGGATCGCACGCCTTTTTATGCAGAAAGTGGCGGACAGGTAGGCGATACCGGCGAACTCACCGGGCATGGCGTGCGATTCATGGTGGACAACACACTGAAGCTTGCGGGTCAATTCCACGGCCACGTTGGCCGCCTGGATGCGGGAACGCTCATGCGTGGTGATCACTTGGCCGCCACGGTGAGCAGCGCGCGTCGTTCGGCGACTGTCCTCAACCACAGTGCCACCCATCTGCTACACGCCGCTTTGCGGGACGTGTTGGGCACGCATGTCACGCAGAAAGGATCGCTGGTTGCTCCGGATCGCCTGCGGTTCGATTTTTCACATTTCCAGCCAGTGTCCACGCAGGAACTCGACACCATCGAGTGCAAGGTCAACGCAGAGATCCGCGCGAACCATCCGGCTGAAACCCATCACATGGAGATGCAGCAGGCACTGGATTTTGGCGCGATGGCGTTGTTTGGCGAAAAATATGGCGAACGCGTCCGTGTGCTGCGAATGGGCGGGACGTCGACCGAGTTATGTGGTGGGACGCACGTGTCGCGAACCGGCGATATCGGTTTGTTCAAGATCGTATCCGAAGGCGGTGTCTCGGCTGGCGTGCGGCGGATCGAAGCCGTCAGCGGGCAGGGAGCGCTGGATCATGTCGCTTCGGAAGAACAGCAACTGGGTGATGCCGCGCAACTGCTTGGCGGCAATGCTGCGGACGTTGGCGAAAAACTGCGCGCGCTGCTGGATCGCCAGAAGAAGCTCGAACGCGAACTCGATGGCATGAAGGCCAAGGTGGCGTCCAGCGCAACGGCGGACCTTGTTGCCAGTGCAATCGAGGTCGACGGGATTCGCGTTGTCGCCACGCGTCTGGAAAACTTCGACAGCAAGGCCCTGCGCGACGCTGTCGACCGCCTGAAACAGCAACTGGGTGACTCGGTGGTCGTCCTCGCTGGCGCGAGCGAGGGCAAGGCCGCACTGGTCGCGGGCGTCAGCGGTGCGGCGACTGGACGGGTCAAGGCGGGCGAGTTGTTGTCGCACATCGCCACCCAGATCGGCGGGAAAGGTGGCGGTCGACCCGACCTGGCGCAGGGCGGGGGTAATGACGGCCCGGCGCTCGCGATGGCGCTGGCAGGCGTTCCTGGCTGGGTCAAAGGACAGCTTGCAGCGAAATCGTGACTTATTGCGCTTGTCGACCACGTCGATCGATATTATGTTTACCGATTGGCGTATCGATCAAATACTTGGCGCATCCACATGGATGTGCCGCGCCGGCAGCGTATCGCCGGCTAATGGAGAAATTGCATGCTGATCCTGACCCGCCGAGTCGGTGAAACCTTGATGATTGGCGATTCGGTTACCGTGACGGTGCTCGGCGTGAAGGGCAACCAGGTGCGCATCGGCATCAATGCGCCCAAGGACGTGGCCGTCCATCGCGAGGAGATTTACCAGCGCATCCAGCGCGGAGAAGAAGAAGACGTGGCCAAGTCGCAATCCGACCCAGGGGATTTGCCGCAGGTCGGGTGAGCCGGTATCCTGCGCCGTTCGCGGGAGCAATCCCGCACCGGAGACTTGCCCGAGTGGCTGAAGGGGCTCCCCTGCTAAGGGAGTATGGGGCTTAAAACTCCATCGAGGGTTCGAATCCCTCAGTCTCCGCCA